>DAOULZ010000015.1:0-61283 GCA_034414575.1 Dehalococcoidales bacterium
CCCTGGAGCGAGTCCCGGCCGATATTCGGGCGGCGGGTGGGGTAGCCAGAATGGCTGACCCGACCGTTATTGAAGCCATTATGAAGGCGGTCTCGATACCGGTGATGGCCAAGTGCCGTATCGGTCACTTTGTTGAGGCCCAAGCGCTGGAAGCCCTGGGAGTTGATTATATAGATGAGTCCGAAGTGCTCACCCCCGCCGACGAAGCCCACCACATCTGGAAGCACGACTTCAAGGTGCCCTTCGTCTGCGGCTGCCGTGACCTAGGTGAGGCACTGAGGCGCATCGGTGAAGGCGCTGCTATGATCAGAACTAAGGGTGAGGCGGGCACCGGTAATATCGTCGAAGCTGTAAGGCACATGCGCGCTGTGATGGACGGCATCCGTAAACTGGTCGCTACCCCGCAGGACGAGCTAATGAGCCGGGCTAAGGAAATGGGTGCTCCCTTTGCCCTTGTAGAGGGGCTCCATCAGACCGGGAAGTTACCCGTAGTCAACTTTGCTGCTGGCGGGGTGGCTACCCCTGCCGATGCCGCCCTGATGATGCAGCTCGGTGCTGACGGGGTCTTCGTTGGTTCCGGTATCTTTAAATCCACCAATCCAGAGGTAAGAGCCAAGGCCATTGTCAAAGCCACCACCCACTATCAAGACCCCAAAATAATTGCTGAGGTCTCCAAAAACCTGGGAGAGGCCATGCCTGGGTTGGATATAAAACAAATCCCCAGTGAAGAACTGATGGCATCTAGAGGGTGGTAACATGAGAATAGGTGTCCTTGCTGCGCAAGGAGCCTTTGCCGAGCACATAGCCACGCTACGCAAGCTAAAAGTAGACGCTCGTCCCGTCCGCCTGCCTTCAGAACTCGTCGGCCTGGACGGGCTAATTATTCCCGGAGGAGAAAGCACCGCTATCAGCCGGCTCATAATTGACTATGACCTTGCCGAAAAGATAAAAAATCTGGCTGAAAGTGGCTTGCCCATACTGGGAACCTGCGCTGGCCTGATACTCCTGGCTAAGGAGATCTCGAATTCCAAAGCAAAACCACTCGGGCTGATGGATATCACCGTTAGACGTAACGCCTTCGGCCGGCAAAGAGAGAGCTTCGAAGCCGAACTCACCATACCAGCCCTGGGAGAAAAGCCCTTCCCCGGAGTATTTATTCGCGCCCCCCTAATTGAGCAAGTAAATGGTAAAGTGGAAGTGCTCGCCCGATTGAATAAAGGTACTATCGTCGCTGCCAGACAAGAAACGCTACTGGCAGCTGCTTTTCATCCTGAGCTAACAGACGACCCGAGATTTCACAAGCACTTTGTGGACATAGTCGCCTCTAGTAAATCACCGCCAGGAGAGTAATCTTGCAGAAGGTAATCACTGACGACCTTGAGGCTCTGCTTGACATCCTACCACCCCACATCCGCCAGCCGTTAGACGAGCGAAGTGACAATCGCCAGCTGCTGGAGGTGGTTCTCGACCTGGGGCGTCCCGCTGAAGCCCGTTTTCCGCAACGGGAAGAAATCCTTAACCCCAAGGAGGTTGACGAACAGGATATAAACTATGTGGTCTCCCGCATCGGCAGCTTCGGCGATGACAACCGGGCCGGAATTGAGCGCACCCTGCACCGCATTTCAGCCATCCGTAACCGCCAGGGGCGCATTGTCGGGCTCACCTGTCGCGTAGGGCGGGCTGTCTTCGGCACGATAAAGGTTATTGTGGAACTCGTCCAGTCGGGTAAGAGCATACTGCTTTTAGGCGGGCCTGGAGTCGGCAAGACAACCATGCTCCGTGAGGCAGCCCGGGTGCTGGCTGATGACTTCAGTAAACGGGTTATTATCGTCGACACCTCAAATGAGATTGCCGGCGACGGTGATATTCCCCACCCTGCCATCGGGCACGCCCGTCGAATGCAGGTTACCACCCCGACCAAACAGCATGCGGTAATGATTGAAGCCGTGGAGAACCATATGCCCGAGGTAATTGTCATTGATGAGATCGGCACCGAGCTTGAGGCGCAGGCTGCCCGGACTATCGCCGAGCGCGGTGTTCAGCTAATCGGCACCGCCCACGGCAACACCCTGGAAAACCTAATGATGAACCCCACCCTCGCCGACCTTATTGGTGGCATTCAGACGGTAACCCTCGGCGACGAAGAGGCCAAAAGGCGAGGTACCCAGAAATCCATACTGGAGCGCACTTCACAGCCGACATTTGATATCGTGGTTGAAATTTTGGGCTGGGACAAGGTAGCCATTCACCCTGATGTTGGCCAGGCGGTTGACGCCATCCTAAGAGGTCAACTGCTAGATTCCGAGATCCGCTGGCTGAACAAAGATGGAGAGGTTAGAATTGAAAAAAGGCCGCCGGAGACTGCCGCCAGAACCCGGAGAGCCAAGCAGCTAGTCAGGAAAAACGAGCCGCTCAGGCTTTACCTCTTCGGGGTAAACCGGGGGCGATTTGAGCAAATGGCCCAGGAGATGCAGCTACCGCTGGATATAGTCAAGAACCTTTCTGAGGCCAACCTGTTTATCACCTCCAAAAACTACTACCGCCGTAAGCCACAAAAGGTAAGGGAGGCGGAAGCAACTCACCTGCCCATCTACGTGCTCAGGAGCAACACGCCACACCAGGTCAGGCAGTTAATAAATGAACTCTATCCTATCAAGGGTGCACCCAAGGCACACTCCACTAAGGCTGCCCTCACCGAGGCTGAGGAGGCTGTAGCACAGGTTAAGGGTGGCGAGGAATCGGTAGAGCTCAGTCCCCAGAGCGCCTACATTCGCCGGCTGCAGCACCTCATCGCCGAGCGAAACGACCTGCTCTCCCAGAGCACCGGTAAAGACCCCAATAGACGGGTAAGGATTTTTAGGTAGGAAACATTATGTCCCTATTTATCACCTTCGAGGGTGGCGAGGGTTGCGGCAAGAGCACCCAGGCCAGATTGCTCTACCGGAGGCTACTAAAATTAGCTATCCCGGCAGTACTCACCTACGAACCTGGGGGGACACCGCTGGGGAAAAAGCTGGGACGCTGGCTTAAGTGGCACGATGACAAAGAGGTAACATCCCTGACCGAGCTACTCCTGTTTAATGCTGCCCGCGCCGAGTCAGTAACCAGGATAATCACACCAAATCTGAAGCTGGGCAAGGTCATTATCAGCGACCGCTACGCCGACTCGACCACTGTTTACCAGGGCTACGGTCGGGGCCTAGATTTAGAAATGGTAAAGAGTATTAACCAAGCGGCGACCCAGGGTCTGAAACCCCACCTGACAGTTCTTCTGGACATCCCGATAGAAGTGGGACTTGCCCGCAAGAAAAAACCAGACCGCTTTGAGCAGGCAGAGCTCGCTTTCCACCGTAGAGTAAGAGACGGCTACCTGAAACTCGCGGCCGAAGAGCCGTCGCGCTGGCTGGTAGTTAACGCCACCCAGAGCACAGAGAAAATGGCGGAGATAATCTGGCAGAAAGTGAGCCCACTGCTCCCGAAGGGAATCGGCGAGAAACATGACTAGAAAACAGGTCGTCGTGGCCATGAGCGGCGGAGTGGACTCGTCACTAGCCGCCGTCCTGTTAGTTGAAGCTGGTTACGGGGTCAGTGGCATCCATCTGAAGCTATGGGCCGACCCTAACTACGAAGACAATATCACTATCTTAGAGCAAACTTGCAGGTCACTCAAGATACCCCTCCATGAACTTAACCTCGAAACCGAGTTTCAAAGCCTAGTTATTGACTACTTCTGCCAGGAATACAGTCGGGGGCGAACCCCAAATCCGTGCCCCATCTGTAATAAGGAAATCAAATTTAGGCATCTTCTCCATAGAGTACGGGAAATGGGAGCCGACTATCTGGCCACCGGCCATTACGCCATAGTCGAAGGCCTAGCGGAGGGCTACCGTCTTCTTAAGGCAACCGATCCCGCTAAAGACCAGTCCTATTTTCTCTACACCCTAGGGCAAAGCGAGCTGTCGCACCTTCTATTACCCCTAGGCAACCTAAACAAGGTAGCGGTCAGGAAACTGGCTGAGCAAAGAGGCCTAAACAGTAGCCGCCGAGGTGAGAGCCGCGATATCTGCTTCATCCAGGATAGCAACTATCGGTCATTCTTAGCCAGGCATATCCCCACCAGACCCGGTGACATCGTTAACACCAGCGGCAGAATACTGGGTAAACACGGGGGTCTAGCCCACTATACCGTAGGCCAGAGGCAAGGGCTGGGGCTAAGCTCAAGCCAGCGAAGTTATGTACTCAAGCTTGATGCCGAGAATAACAGGTTGGTGGTCGGTAGCCGGTACCAGCTCCTAGGCAGGCGGCTTATCGCCGGCAAGCTAAGCTGGGTATCGGGAAAACCCCCGCCAGACCTGAGCCAGCTAACCGCCAAGATTCGCTCTCAGTCGCCTGAAACTCCGGCAAAACTGTCTCTCAATACGGATACCACCGAGGTTGAGTTCTACGAGCCGCAGAGTGCTATTGCTCCTGGACAGGCTATCGTCTTTTATCAGGGTGATACGGTCCTGGGTGGGGGTATCATAGAGAAGAGGCTAGATTAAAGAAGCCCAAGGAAAGAAGGATAGGTTTGGCAATCAGCAAGCTATCGACAAGCATCACGCCGTCCCTGACCGAAGAAAGGAATCTTACTGCCCGGGGTTATCAGCTTGTTGCCGGGGTTGATGAAGCCGGGAGGGGGGCTCTGGCGGGCCCGGTGGTGGCGGCGGCGGTCATTATGCCCTACCCGATAGACACCCCCTGGCGAGACCAGATACGCGACTGCAAGCAATTAAGCCCCGCCAAACGCGAGCACCTTTACTATCACATTAAGCAAACTGCCATCTCGGTAGGCATCGGTATGACCGCCGCCGGGATAATAGACTCCCAGAATATACTCAAGGCCACGGTCTCAGCTATGAAGCAGGCCATAGCCCAGCTTTCACCACCGCCCGAGTACCTGCTCATTGACCATCTACGCCTTCCCGACATTTCCCTGCCCCAAAAAGGGATAACCAATGGTGACCGGTTATGCTTCTCCATAGCCTGTGCCTCCATCGTGGCTAAAGTGGCCCGAGACCGCTTTATGACTCAGCTTGATAGGGTCTACCCGGGCTATCGGCTCGCCAAACACAAAGGCTACGGCACCAAGGAACACCTTTTCTGCCTGTGTCAAAGAGGGCCCTGCCCGATCCACCGCCGGTCGTTTACCCCGGTTAAGGAAGTAATCAAAAAATGAAGCGCCGAGATACCGGGATTCTGGGTGAGCACATAGCCCGCGATTTTCTTACTAGGCGCGGTTACCGTATCCTGAAAACCAACTACCGCTGCCCCTATGGAGAGATTGATATCATCGCCGAACACCAAGACTACCTTGTTTTTATTGAGGTGAGAACCAAAAGGAGCCGGAAGTTTGGAAGCCCCGAAGAGTCAATCACCCCGGCTAAGAAAAAGCGGATGATAGCTACTGCCTGGCATTATCAGCAGTCCCTTGACAACCCAGCTTCGCTATGGCGCATTGACACCGTAGCCATTGAATTGAATCAAAAGGGTAAGCCATCACGAATCGAGCTCACTGAGAATGCCATAACCGAGGACTAAGCTTGGCAGACCGCTGACACATCGTATTAGAACCCCCTAAGCCGCCTCTTTACCAGCCAACTTTGACTGTGCTAGAATTAGCCACTGGGAGCTAGAAATATGGCTTCACCAGATGCTCTACCGCAAAAAATATGGCGCGTTATCGACGCTAATCTGAACCGCACCGGTGAAGGGCTACGTGTTCTTGAAGACATAGCTCGTCTAGTGCTTGGTGACGCCGTTTTAAGCCAGCAGTTAAAAACCATGCGCCACGAACTGGTTAGGGGGGATCTGACCTTTAATAAACAGCTCATTGAAGCTCGAGACTCACAGGGTGATGTCGGGATAAACACCGTGGCTCCAGGACAGGAAAAAGAAAAGGAGACAACGCTGGTGGTGGTGGCTAACGCCAGAAGGACTCAGCAGGCCCTACGCACCCTAGAGGAAATTACCAAAACCCCAGATATTAAGCCCGGATTAGACCCGGAGAGGTTTAAACAGGCCCGATTTAGCCTTTACACCATAGAACGGGAGCTCCTGTCCAAGCTGCTCCGCCGGGACAAGGCAAAGCACCTGAGGGGACTCCATGCCATTATCGACACTCAAGCCCTGAAGGGACGAAACCATATCGAAGTCGCCAGCCAGATAATCCGCGGTGGCGCTAAAACAATCCAACTAAGGGACAAGCTCACCAGTAAAAGGGAGTTAATGACCATTGCCACCCAGCTTAAATTACTGTGCGCCAAGAACGACGTGCTCTTCATTGTTAACGACTACCTTGACCTCGCCTTAGCTGCCGACGCTGACGGCCTGCATCTGGGACAGAATGACCTGCCTATCGAGATAGCCCGCAAAATACTGCCGATAGATAGAATTCTAGGTTGCTCGGTAACTACGGTAGACCAGGCTGTGGCCGCTCAATCGCAGGGAGCCGACTACATCGCCATCGGTTCCATATACCCAACCCCGTCCAAAGAACAAGCGGTCTTGGTCGGTCCAGAGAGACTACGAGAGGTCAGGCAGGCAGTCGATTTACCGCTAGTTGCCATTGGGGGTATTACTAAAGACAATGCCGCCGAAGTGATCGCCTGCGGTGCTGACTCAGTAGCCGTAATCAGTGCCATTCTTGGGGCCGAGTCCCTGGGGGAAGCCACCCGAAAAATTATTGCCAGCATTGATACCTGCCATGAATAGACTGACTGATAATCTAGACTCAATTGCCAAGCAGATACGAGAGAGCTTTGCCACCAAAGACGAGACCAGGGAAAGGGTGCTGCCCCTGTGCCGTGAAGTAATCCGCTATGCCTCGACCGCCATCCGGGCAATACACCGCCAGGAGTTTGAACCAGCAACCAAACTCCTTGAGTCAGCCCGCAGCCTGCTCCAAGAGACTGAGCAGGCAGTAGCTAGTTGCGGCGAACTCAGACACACTGGGTTTTTTCGGGATGCCCAAAAGGAGTTCGCTGAAGCCAGCATCACCCTGGCTCTGGTCACTGGAAACCAGACGCCTACCCCAGACGAACTCGAAGTTGAATTCACCGCCTACCTGCACGGGCTGGGCGAAGCCGCTGGTGAGCTCAGACGCTATCTACTGGACAGCATCAGAAGAGATGACCTATCGCGAATCGAAGAGCTACTTATGGCCATGGATGATATTTACAATGTTTTAATTACTATGGACTTCCCGGATGCCGTCACCGGCGGCTTGCGCCGCACCACTGACATGGTTCGTGGTATCCTAGAAAGGACACGCAGTGACCTAACGCTAGTCATGCAGCAGAGTAAGCTCGAGCATAAATTGAGGCTATTTGAAGACAAGCTTTAATAATCCCAAAGATATTTCCGTACAGAAATAGGTTTCAGTCACCCTAATGCTTCTGAATCAAGCGCAGCTAATGACTTAAAATTCTCAATCTAGAGAGGAGAGCAAATAATGATGCCAGTGATAGTTGCTGTAATCTGTGGTGCCATAGGGCTCGGCATTGCCGGACTCATGGCCCGCTATGTCCTGAAGCAAGACCAGGGTTCCGACAGAATAAAAGAGATATCCGCCGCCATTAAGGAGGGTGCCCTAGCCTTCCTCGGTAGGGAATACCGGGTCTTAACTATATTCGTGGCGGTGGTTGCCGTTGTCCTTGGTGTGGTCCCTCAGCTCGGCTGGTGGGTATCCCTGGTTTTCGCTCTCGGCGCCATTGCCTCAGCCATGGCCGGCTTCATTGGTATGAACATTGCCATCAGAGCCAACTCTAGAACCGCTGCCGCCGCCCAGAAGAGCCTGAATGACGGGCTCAGGGTTTCCTTCCGGGGCGGGGCAGTCATGGGGATGTGCGTGGTTGGTATCGGTATTATCGGTTTGAGCGTCCTCTATTTCGCCTTCGGCCAAAACCCCGATCTCTTCTTAAAGGTTATCCCCGCCTTCGGTTTTGGCGCCTCTTCAGTAGCTATCTTTGCCCGAGTTGGCGGCGGCATATATACCAAGGCCGCCGACACCGGGGCTGACATCGTAGGTAAAGTGGAGAAGGGAATTCCTGAGGATGACCCCAGAAATGCTGCCGTCATCGCTGACTTCGTCGGTGATAATGTTGGTGACGTAGCCGGTATGGGAGCCGACCTCTTTGAGTCCTACGTTGACTCAATTATCGCCACCATGGCCCTGGCAGCAATCGCCGTCTTTTCCGCCAAGCTAACCGACAATACCGCCACCGCCTGGTTTCTGCCGATGCTGGTGGCCGCCGGGGGCATTGTTGCCTCAATCATCGGCATCTTCGCCGTCAGAATCAGCGGCAAGGTAACCGCTAAGATGGGAGCGCTACTTAACGCTCTGCGTCGAGGCACTATTCTCGCCTCCGTTCTTACCGCCGTCTTTGCCTTTCTCGCCGTCCACTTTCTGAATGTAAATATCGGTGTCTTCTGGGCAATCCTAGCTGGTCTCATTGCCGGGGTGCTGATTGGCGAGAGCACCAATTACTTCACCTCCTACTCCTACAAACCGACCCTCGGCATCGCCGACTCATCACAAACGGGAGCTGGCACCCTCCTCACCAGGGGCTTTGCCAACGGGTTAATGAGCACCCTGCCCCCGATTATTCTGGTTGTCGTCGCTATGCTGATTGCCTATCGCTTCGCCGATATCTACGGCATCGCCATTGCTGGGGTCGGTATGCTGGCCACCCTGGGTATCCAGGACGCCACTGATGCCTACGGCCCGGTGGCCGATAATGCCGGTGGCATAGTCGAGATGTCAGACCTGCCCCCGGAAATCAGGGAACGAACCGACGCCCTGGATTCACTGGGGAACACTACCGCCGCCACCGGTAAAGGCTTCGCCATCGGTGCTGCCGGACTCACCGCCCTGGCCCTGCTGCTCGCCTATACCCAGGCAGTGGGTATTAAGTTCGCTGACATAAGCCTGCTCGACCCGCGGGTCATTGGCGGCATCCTGCTCGGCGTGATGATGCCGGCTATCTTCTGTGCCCTGACCCTGAACGCAGTCGGCAAGACCAGCTTCTCCATAGTCAATGAGGTGCGCCGACAATTCCGCGAGATAAAGGGGTTAATGGAAGGAACCGCCAAACCAGAATACGGGAAATGCGTTGATATCTGCACCCGATCCGCCATCAAACAGATGATTCTCCCCGGCGTGCTAACTATCGTCGTCCCAATCATTGTCGGCCTTATCTTGGGAGCGGTAGCTCTTGGCGGGTTCTTAATTGGCGCCGTGGCCTGCGGGTTCATACTGGCAGTCACCTTTGCTAATGCTGGCGGCTCCTGGGACAACGCCAAGAAATGGATAGAGACCGGTGCCTTCGGCGGCAAGGGTTCTGACGCCCATAAAGCCGCCGTGGTCGGTGACACCGTAGGCGACCCGATGAAGGACACCGCCGGGCCATCCCTCAACATCATGATAAAGCTAATGTCAATCGTGGCTCTGGTTCTGGCTCCGGTGCTGGTGCATTTTGGTGGACTGGTATAGAAGCCGGGCTAACCGCTTAAGAAGGGATTACCGGTTCGCTCGGCACCGATGGTCGTCTCCTGACCGTGACCGGGATAGACGACAGTATCGTCGGGCAGCACCATAAGCTTGGTGTGAATGCCCTCTACTAGTTGGCGGTAACTACCACCGGGCAGATCAGTTCGGCCAATGCTATAATTAAACAGGGTATCGCCACTGAAGACTACCCCCTCCCCCACCAGACAGAGGCCACCCGGGGTATGCCCCGGGGTATGAAGGACTCTAAAATGCAGGTCGGCAACGTCAAGACTGTCTCCATCCTTAAGCAGCCGATCAGGGGGCGGGGGTTTCGGACAAGAGAGACCCGAGACTAACATGCTAATGAGCAAGCTACCCTTGCCGCGCAGAGACTGGGCATCAGCACTATGAATCGCCACCTCAGCCCCGGTCGCTTCCTCAACTTCCTTGAGAGCGCCGACATGGTCGATATGACCGTGGGTCAGAACGATTAATTTTATGTCAAGCCCCAAATCGGCGACCCTCTTTAAAATTACCTTTGCCTCATCACCGGGGTCGATGATAATGCCCTCCCGGCTAGATTCGGAACCCACGATATAGCAGTTAGTGGCAAACGGACTAACGACTACCCTATCAATAATCACTAGGCACCTCGCAATTCAATAAACACCCGGGTAAAGTAAGCCCTGAAATATGCTTAAGATATCGCTACATTCTACCAATAAGCGTAGCTTAACGGCAAGAAATGAGAGGGCCTAGGACATCAATCCGTCAAGTGGCTTTGCAATATGCCCCATTTTTAGCTACAATGCTTACAAGAATAATCCCCAAAGTAGCAAGGAGCAACAGCCGTGACGAAAAAGACCCCAAGTAAGGTTAACATGGAGAAGATTGTCTCGCTCTCCCGGCGGCGTGGTTTCATCTTCCCCTCAAGTGAGATCTACGGCGGCCTGTCCAGCTGCTGGGACTACGGCCCGCTCGGGGTAGAGCTAAAACGCAATATTAAGCAGGCCTGGTGGCAAGCCGTGGTCCGGGAGCGCGACGATATTGTCGGTCTTGATACCAGTATCCTAATGCATCCCCAGACCTGGGAAGCCAGCGGACACCTCCAAGGGTTTAGCGACCCCCTGGCTGAATGCAAGAGCTGCCATCAGCGGTGGCGCACTGATGACCTAGCGGATAACAGCTGCCCCACCTGCGGCGGTGAACTAACCGAGCCTCACATGTTTAATCTAATGTTCAAGACCTTCATGGGGCCGATTGAGGAGGCCGCCAACACAGTTTACCTGCGTCCGGAGACTGCCCAGGGTATCTTCGTCAATTTCAGCAACGTGCTTGACACCACCAGAAGAAAATTACCCCTGGGTATCGCTCAGATGGGTAAATCCTTCCGCAATGAGATCACTACCGGCAATTTCATCTTCCGCAGCCGGGAGTTTGAGCAGATGGAGATTGAATACTTCGTCAAGCCGGGTACTGACGAGGAATGGTTCAATTACTGGCTCGAGGAACGCCTCAACTGGTACCTGAAACTGGGTATCAAAAAGGAAAACCTTAGACTGCGCCAGCACATGAAACACGAACTGGCTCACTACGCCAAAGACTGCTACGATATTGATTACCTCTTCCCCATGGGCTGGGCGGAACTGGAAGGTATCGCCAACCGCGGTGACTTCGACCTCACCCAACATGCCAAATATAGCGGTAAGAGCCTCGCCTACTTCGACGAAGACGCCAAAGAGCAGATTGTCCCCTACGTCATTGAGCCATCAGCCGGTGTTGACCGCACCTTCCTGGCGCTACTCTGTGATGCCTACGATGAGGAACTAGACAACGAGGAGATAAGGGTACTGCTTCACCTCCACCCGGAATTAGCCCCCATCAAGGCAGCCGTTTTACCCCTAAGCAGAAAGGAGAAGCTGGCTCAAGTCGCCAGAGAGCTATATGACGAACTGCGCCAGTGCTGGATGGTGAGCTACGATGATGCCCAGAGCATCGGGCGGCGCTACCGGCGCCAGGACGAGATTGGCACCCCCTTCTGTGTTACTGTCGACTTTGAATCGCTGGAGGATAAGGCGGTCACCATCAGGGAGCGCGACACCATGAACCAGATACGCGTCCCTATGGAGACGCTGAGGGTAACCCTGGCCGCCAAGCTGGCTGGCGAACCGCTCTTCACTCTGCCGCCGGGCGGTAAGATATGGAAGGAAGAGAAAAATGTGTGAATTTCCTGAACCTAAAGAGGGAACAGTTTTTTATGACGATGGAAAAGTATATGCCTGTCTTGCGTTTGAGCCAAAAGTCGAAGGTCATACTATCGTAGCTTGGAAGAACAAGGTGGAAGACCTTAGTCATCTCCCTATAGAAGATTATCAACATTTAATGAATATAGTGAATATGGCACGTAATGCTCTTCTCAAGGCATATAAGACAACGAAGGTTTATTTAGCATATTTAGATGAATCTCGTCATGTGCACTGGCATTTACTTCCACGAATAGAAGGCGCCAAAAAGGGATTTGATTTGATGGCTCAACCCTCTGGGGAATTGACAGATTTATCAAAAGTTTCGCTTCTTAGCTCTCTTCTATCTACAAAAAGATAACTAAAGTGCGTAATAGGGGCTTCACTCCCTTTTTATCATTCTTTTAAGGAAAGCTCAATATAAGAGGTGAGGTTTTGAAAATCATCCACTTTGCCGACCTCCACCTCGGTGTGGAGACCTACGGGCGCACCGACCCGGCCACCGGGCTCTCCTCCCGCCTCCTTGATTTTCTGGCCGCCTTCGACCAACTGGTAGATTATGCGATTGAGAACCAGGTTGACCTAGTCCTTTTCTGTGGTGACGCCTACAAAAGTCGGGAGCCAACCCCGACCCAGCAGCGGGAATTTGCCCGACGCATTAACCGCCTTGCCACTATGGGCATCCCAGTCTTCCTCCTTACCGGTAATCATGACCTCCCCAACGCCTTTGGTCGGGCTACGGCTACTGAGATCTTTGACACCCTAGCAATTGATAAGGTTTATGTTGCCAGCCGACCTGATGTTTACCGCATCCCGACCCGCAGCGGCCTTCTCCAGATAGCCTCACTGCCCTGGCTGAGACGCAGTGCGCTTCTCAGCAAGGAGGAGACGAAAAACCTCGACTTCAGCCAGATTAACGCGCGCATGCAGCAGGTGCTGACCAACATCGTCACCGCCAACGTTCAAAAACTCGACCCTAAACTACCGGCTATACTCGCCGCCCATGTCTGGGTGGTTGGTGCCAAGATAGGCTCAGAGGCATCAATGACTATCGGGCAGGAGCACACCCTGCTGACCAGCAATATCGCCCATCCAGCCTTTGATTATATCGCCCTGGGGCATATTCACCGACATCAGGTCCTGCAACACAGTCCCCCGGTAGTTTATGCCGGTAGCCTGGAACGGCTGAACTTCGGCGAAGAGGCAGATGATAAGGGATTCTACGCGATAGATATTGAGCCGGACGAGGAGAATGGTGGAAGACAGGTCTCCTTTGATTTCCACCCCATAGCGGGACGCCGCTTTCTCACCATTAATGTCGATATTACACCCCAAGAGGCTGACTCCACCGAAACAGTAATTAAGACCATCACCGAACAAGCCAGCAACATCAGGGACAGCATAGTACGCTTGAATATCAGCCTGCCGGCCGAAATTGAGGGTCAACTGAGAGACAGTGACTTCCGCAGTGCCCTGAAAGAAGCTCATTACTTTACGGTAGCCCGGGACATTAGACGAGAGGCCCGCCTCAGACTAGGCAATGCGACCGCCGAAGAACTAACCCCGCTTGATGCCCTGAAAACCTATCTTGACTCACAAAAGGTATCTCCAGAGCGAGCTAAAACCCTGCTTACTTACGGTGAAAGGCTGATTCAAGAGCATACCACACAAGAGAGTTAAAGGGAAGGCTTGATAGGGCCCTAAAGCAGGTCTATAATGCCAGTAAGCAGGGCATTATATTAACGTAGTCGGCTAAGCGTTATACTAGGCTGAATAATCTATTAACGGGGAGGTTATCGATATGTCACCACGGAAATCTAAACTAGACCCCCAGATTCTAGAAATGCACCCACAGAAAATGGCGGTAGTCCAGGGTAAGGGCACTCCAGATAAGGTTTTCCCCGAGGTCATGCCGGCTCTCTACGGTTCCGCCTACACCCTAAAGTTTGACTTGAAGAAAAAGGGCCTGCCTACCTTTAAGGTGAGCGGGCTCCGCGGCCGCTACCCGGACGCTCACCTTGTCCCCATGGCCGAGTGGACGATAATTATGGGCCTGCCCGTCCCGAATGATACTACCTCCCTACCCCAGAAAGTCCCCGCTGTTGAGGTAAGGCTGGAGACCTGGGAATACGGCACCGTAGCCCAGATTCTGCATCTTGGGCCCTACGACCAGGAAGGCCCCACCATCGAGCGCCTGCACCGATTTATTGAGGAAAGCGGCTATGAAATAGCCGGCCCTCACGAAGAGGAATACCTAACCCAGCCCGATGCCAAGGTCGTAAAGACACTCATCAGATACGAAGTCAAGAAAAAAGCATGAAAGCAGTCATTGTCGGGGCCGGCCCGGCTGGCCTGATCACCGCCCTGAATCTGCTTGAGATAGGGATAAAACCCCTAATCCTGGAAAAGCAGCCTGAAATCAGGTCAACCGCCTGCGGGGAGGCCATAGGTCTACAGTGGCTAAAAGAGATACCTTTTGATTCCAGCCCCTACATAGCTAAACGGGTCAAGGGGGCTAGATTAATCTTTCCCGGCGACAGGGTTAACCATGTAGATAAGGAGTGCGCGGTCCTGAATAGAACCGAGTGGCTCCAGGGAATGGCTAAGGAGGTTGGGCTGCGGGGCGGGAAAATCAGATTAAACTCAGAAGCAGTTGCCGTAGATAGCGACCGCATCAAACTGAAAAGCGGAGAGGCTATCGGCTACGACACCCTGATTGGCGCCGATGGTCCCAAATCCAGTCTCGCCCGGTGCTTAGGCATGAAATACAGCACTTTCACTGCCTGCCAATACAAAATCGCCGGTGACACCTCAGGTATGGATTACCTCGAGTTTTACTTTGACAAGCGATTCTCCTTCGGTTATGCCTGGATATTCCCCAAAGACAGGGTTATCAATGTCGGCCTGGGCGGAGACTTTACCCATCTAGATGCCTTTCTGAAAGACAAGGGGCTAGACCGCCACCAGATACTCAGGAAGGAAGCGGGGATAATCCCTGACTCAGGGATTATCGGGCAGCTGGTAAGGGGAAACATCGCCCTCATCGGTGATGCGGCCGCGATGCCTAACCCCTCGGGGGCAAGCGGACTAGCCCCAATTATTCAGGCTAGCCAGATACTCAAGAGAAACATCAGCCACCTCGAAGGCTACGAGCGAGAGGTAAAAAACCACCCCATGGCCAGCCCTATCCTGCAAAAAGGGGCGCTCATTATGAAAAGCTTCACTAACCAGGACCTAGCCAACATAGGCAAGCTCTTCTCGAGTCTTAAAGAAGGGGAGGGACATGCCCCTTACATTACTAGGATAGTGAAACACCCGGCTTTACTACTAAAATTTAAAAAGCTATGGACGGTCTATAAAGCCGGCAAGATAGCTATGGACTACGGCTGGTAAAGACGCATACTTGACACCCCGTAAGACTGAAGCTAGAATGCTATCTAGTTTACCCGGTTGAGTGAAATCACAAAATGAACGCGATACATGTCGAGAACTTATCCAAGCACTTCGGTGATAAACCTTTATGCCCGACGCTCCTGGCGGCTTGAGTAATTACCAAGGAGGTAATGATACGAACATGGGGAAAAGAATCAGCATCAAAGCCGACCAGGTTGAGTTAACCGCTGAGCTAAATGATACTAAGACAGCCCAGGCAATCTGGGAAGCCCTGCCCATCAAAAGCCGGGGAAACCGCTGGGGAGAGGAGATATACTTCTCCATCGCGCCTAAACTGGAACCGGAAAATGCCCGGGAAGTGGTTGATATAGGCGACCTAGGCTACTGGCCGCCGGGTACTGCCTTCTGCATCTTCTTCGGCCCGACACCGATGAGCCAAGGGGAGGAAATACGACCGGCCAGCCCGGTTAATATCTTCGGCAAGGTTATTGGCGATGCCACCGCTTTTAAGCAGGTAGCCTCAGGCACCGAGATTACCATCGACAGGGAAAGCTAAGAGCTTAAGCACCAAATAGAGCTCCTCCACACATCTATTGACAACGCCACCACCCGGTGTTAACATTACAGCCCCGCCAGGTAGCGCACTGGCAAATTCTTTGAGGAGGACAAGCCGATGCCAAGAAGTGTTTGCCTGATGAAACTGACCGACCAAGGTATTAAGAATATCAAGGACGCCCCCCCCACGGATTGAAAAGGGCATCAAAGGTTTTGAAGCCATGGGAGGCAAGGTTATTGATTTCTACATTGTGCAGGGAGAGTACGACTATGTAGCCATTACTGAAGCTCCCAATGAGGAGATCGCTATGGGCCTCCTGCTATCACTCGGCTCTCTTGGCAATGTGAGGACAACTACACTAAGGGCATTTACCAGAGAAGAGTTCGCCGCCGTAGTCAGTAAACTACCTTAGCTTCAACAGCGACGCATTGATTGCAATACTAAACGTCAGTGCGCTACTATTTGATGGGCCAGCCTAACCTCATCTGTCTCGCAGTGCTTCAATGTTGGGTCCGAAGCGCCGCAGGCGCCACTCCTTAAGGCATTTAAGGCCCTCGTCATCGCTGAGGACATGCCAGTAACGATAGAAATCGGATACGTAGAAGTTGGGCATAAAGCCAGTGACACCGGTTATCACTCTATCAGCCACCTTTTCTAATTGCTTCACAGCCATGGCTGAGGCAGCCGGCACCGCAACTACTATCTCTCGGGGATGACGGCGATGCACCGACTCCACCGCCGCCATCATGGTATAACCAGAAGCCAGCCCGTCATCAATAATTATTACTGCCTTACCACTGACCACCGTAAGCGGTCTATTCCCCCGATATAGCAAACTGCGCTGCCGGATATCAAGCCTCACCTTATTAACTTCATAATTTATCTGCTCCTGCGTCAAGCCGACCTCCTTCACCACTGCCTCATTGAGAATTACCGCTCCGTCATCAGCAATGGCTCCAAAGCCACCCTCTGGCCTCAGTGGTATCGGCAGCTTTCTTGAAATAACCACATCAAGGTCAACCTCAAGTGCCAGGGCGACCTGCAATGCCACCGGTAAACCACCATTGGGAATCGCCAGCACCACCACCGGCCGCCCCTGATACTCACTAAGCTTCTCCGCTAACTGTCTCCCGGCATCATAGCGATTCTCAAATACAGGAGTCCCCCTCGGGTAACGCATATTAGTCCCTCTCAATCAATCTAAACTCATTAACATCCACCAGCCCTAGGTCGGTTAGCCTGATTTCCGGAATCACCGGCAGCGCCAGGAAGGAAAGAGGGGCAAAGGACAAAGGCAAGGTAGCACCCAAGTCCCTGGCCAGTTGCTCCAAATGCTTAAGCCTATCTACCACCACGTCTAACGGCTCATCTGAGAGCAACCCGGCAATAGGCAGGGCCAGGCTAGCCAATACCTTACCACCAGCAGCCACCGCCAAACCACCCCCCAGCCTTTCGATTTCCTTAACAGCGGTAAATATATCTTCATCACTCGCGCCCAGCGCGATAATATTATGAGCATCGTGGGCGATTGAGGAGGCTAGTGCCCCCTTCTTTAGACCAAATCCCTTAACCAGCCCTAAGCCAATATTACCCGTGGCTCGATGTCTCTCCACCACCACTAGCTTCAGGATATCCCGTTCAACATCGGGGACAATAACACCGTCCCTAACTCTAACCCGTTCCATCCTCTTTCTGGTGATTATCTGACCCGGGACAAGCTCAATAACCGGTTCCATTTCCCCTACCGCAGAAAGCTGGAGCGCCTCCATACCAAAAGGCCTAACATTTACCGCATGAGTTAGCTCATCGCCAGCTGGTTTCTGCGGAGAGAACAGTGGCTTTCCGCCTCTGGCCACCAACGAACCCCGATAGAACACCATATCCACCGTTAAGTCGGATAATCCTTCGACGACAATCAGATTCGCCAGAAAGCCAGGGGCTATCGCACCCAACCTACCAAGTCGGAAATACTCGGCAGTATTGATGGTCGCCATCTGAATTGCCCGCACCGGACTAAGCCCCAGCTTTATCGCCCTACGCACCACAGCATCAATGTCCCCATCGCTAAACAAATCAACACAGCTACGGTCATCAACCACAAAGAAACAGCGTTTATAGGTCTCATCGGTAACCAGGGGGAGTAAAGCTTCCAGGTTCTTCTCCGAAGAGCCCTCCCTGATCATAACGTACATCCCCCGACTCAGCTTTTCCCTCGCCTCCTCCAGGGAAACCGACTCATGGTCAGAAAGAATGCCCGCCGCAATGTAGGCATTAAGGCTCCGACCGGTGACGCCCGGGGCATGACCATCGATAATCTTTCCCTCGGCCAGCTTAATTTTACTCAGCACACCCCTATCGCCACTAAGCACCCCGGGAAAGTTCATTACCTCTCCCAAGCCAATACCCTCCCGCCAACGCAAGACCTTTCGGATCTCTTCAGCCTCAAGATTAGCCCCTGAGGTTTCAAGATGGGTAGCCGGCACACAGGAAGGAGCCATTAGAAAAAGCTCCAGGGGCAAACGGCGTGCCCATTTCAGCACATACCTCATACCCGGAAGCCCGCAGACATTGGCTATTTCGTGGAGGTCGGTTACTATCGCCAAAGTGCCCCGTGGCACCACCGCCCGGGCATACTGACCGATACTGAGCATTGAGCTTTCCAGATGGGTGTGACCGTTGATGAGTCCGGGGGCAAGGTATTTACCTCCCAAATCCAGAACCTGCCCTGCCTCACCATAGTCCCCTAGCCCAGCAATCGTGCCGCCACAGATAGCCACATTAGCCGACTCAATTTCGCCATTAAAGACGTTTATCACCCGGGCATTAGCCAGGATAAGGTCAGCCGCTAGCTCCCCCTTAGCTACTGAAACTAGCCGATCTAGCTCCACCTACTACTCCCCCTCCACCAGGTAACATATATCCGGTAGATAACGAAACCTCTCATCCCAGTCGATACCATAACCCACGATAAATTTATTAGGAACCGTGAAGCCCAGATAATCAATAGTAACCGGAATCTGCCGTTGGGACGGCTTATCCGTCAGAGAGCAAAGCCGCAGGGACGCTGGCTTCTTCCTCCGCAGGTAATTCAGGAGAAAGGTGATGGTGAGACCGGTATCCACTATGTCCTCAATAACCAATACCTCCCGGCCTTTAATAGGCAAACTCAGTCCCTTGACCACCCTGACCTTTCCCGAACTCTGCCGACCCCGACCGTAGCTGGACAGCTTGATAAACTCTACCTCCAGCGGGAAATCAAGGAAACGAATAAGGTCGGCCAGAAATACAAATGACCCTTTAAGAATACCTATCAAAAGTGGATACTTACCTTGGTAATCCCGTCTGATTTCAGCCGCCAGCCTCCTGACCACAACGGCTATCTCATCACTGGCAAAAAGAATCTGGGGTTTAGGCTCTAGGTCCATGACTACCTGAGATTATAGGCTTTATCTCACCTCCTGTCCAGCCAGTACTGGCCGCTGTAAGCCAGCAAAACATCAACCTGTCTTCTCAATCGCAAGGAAAGCGTGTTAAACTGGCTGTTTGCTGTAGCTAATCCAGCATGCTACACTTTACATCAAAAGACATTAGATAAGCATAGAGGCATAAAGGGTGGAAATACTGATAACCAATGATGACGGTATCTTTGCCCCCGGGCTATGGAGGCTGGCTAGAGAGCTAAAGCAGGTCGCCAAGATAACGGTCGTGGCGCCGGATAGAGAGCAGAGCGGCTCAGGCACCGCCGTTACCCTGCGCCATCCGCTCCGGGTACAAAAAGTAAAACCCCTATTGCCCGAAGTGGAGACCCACTCAGTAGAGGGCACACCCATTGATAGCGTCATCCTCGCCCTGGGTAAACTACTTAAGAACAAGGTAGATTTGGTCATTTCTGGCATAAACTCAGGGCCAAATTTGGGCGATGACGTGCTTATCTCAGGAACGGTAGGGGCTGCCTTAATGGGCTACCTGCACGGCTTTCCTGCCCTAGCTATTTCAATAGCCTCACTAGACAGTCAATATCTTGATAACGCCACCACACTGGCGGTACGGCTGGCCAAGTGGCTAGCCGACCACTCCCTAGAGAGCAACATTTTACTCAATGTCAACCTCCCTAGTCTACCCTTGGAGGAAATCAAGGGGATAAGGATTACCAAGCTCGCCAGCAAAAGCCATATTGATACCGTTGAGGAGGGGCATGACGGCCGGAAGGCATACTACTGGCTGGTACGGCAAAAGCTGAACAAGAACGTCGCTGAGAACACCGATATCTGGGCAATAGAGCAGGGATATATCTCAATTACCCCCCTGCACACTGAACTTCTTAATCAGCCGGCATCCCTGCTAAGCGACAGCTTATGTTCCGACCTTTTCCGGGAGCTAATGGCTACGGAAAAGTGAATAACCTTTTCGTGTTTCGTCCGCCAAAATGCCTTGGAACTGCCGTTATCCTGACCCGCTTTCTCCCGTCTTTAGCACCAAACTCACCCTTAAAATTGACGCCTAAACAGCAAACCATTAGAATAGTCAGCATAGATTAAAACCTATGCTAAAGGACAAGCTGTTGTATCAAAAGATTACCCTTGATAATGGACTACGGCTAATTACCTCGGCTATGCCCCACACCCGCTCAGTATGCATCAGCATCTTTATTGGCACTGGCTCACGATACGAGTCTAGTGATGAAGCCGGCGTCTCTCACTTCATTGAGCACCTGCTCTTCAAAGGTACCGAGAAGCGGCCCACTGCCCGCGAGATTTCCGAGGCGGTAGAAAGTGTCGGCGGTATCCTCAACGGCGGCACCGATAAAGAGCTAACCATCTACTGGGCTAAGGTACCACAACATCACTTCTCTCTCGCCCTAGACGTGCTCAGCGACATAATACTGCACCCTAAGTTTGACCCTCAGGCTATAGAAAGGGAACGCCAAGTTATTACCGAAGAGATCAATATGAGTAATGACGTACCATCACAGCGGGTTAACATGCTCATTGATGAGCTTATCTGGCCCGACCACCCCCTGGGACGCGAGATTGCCGGCAGCCGGGAATCAGTAACCGCCATTAGCCGAGACACTATGCTCAACTATCGCCAGCGCCAGTACCAGCCTGATAACACCGTAGTCAGCATTGCCGGTAACATCCAGCAGCCTGAGATAATAACCGCCGTCAGCCAGATGCTAGGTAACTGGAACAGCAAGCAGCCAAAATCTGACTACCCTGCTTACAAGCCAAAACAGGCCCCGCGTCTAATCACCGAAAAGAGAAAGACCGAGCAGGCTCACCTCTGCTTGGCACTACCCGGCTTACCTCTCCTGCACCCCCAGCGCTTTACCCTCGACCTGCTTAATGCCATTCTTGGCGAGGGCATGAGCAGTCGCCTGTTCACCGAGATTCGCGAGCGACTCGGTCTCGCCTACAGTATTCACAGCTACGTCGAGCACTACCTTGACTCGGGTGCGGTTACTGTCTATGCCGGGGTAGAACCGAAGAACCTGAAAACGGCGGTCAGGGCTATCCTGGAACAATTTCAGCAGCTTAAGACACCTGTCCCCGCACCGGAACTGACCAAAGCCAAAGAATTTGCCAAAGGACGCCTGCTTCTGCGCCTGGAAGACAGCCGCAATGTTGCCGGCTGGCTGGGCGGACAGGAGATTCTCACCGAACGCATCTTTAGCCCTGACCAGTTAGTCTCCACCATCGAGGCTATCACTACGGAGGAGCTTGAGGAACTAGCCCGGAAGCTGATACTCACTACCGAGCTCCGCCTCGCCGTAGTTGGTCCCGTCGCCGGTGGCGAACCCCTAGAGGAACTGCTCGTACTATAGGATTAGCTAACTCCAATAAAAGTAGCCGTAGCCCAAGAGCTACGGCTACTCCCGTCATCGTGTAGGGTTTAAAGACTAATACATACCCTCCATACCACCAGGAGGCATGGGTGGCGTCTTCTCCTTTTCTGGAATATCGGTAACTAACGAATCAGTAATCAAAACCATAGAAGCAATACTGGCCGCATTCTGCAGTGCCGAACGTACCACCTTGGTGGGGTCAATAATTCCCTTCTCTACCATACTACCAAAGTCACCGACCTCAGCATCAAAGCCGACGCCCTTCGGGCTCTTCTTGACCGCATCCACAATCACCGAGCCATCAAAACCAGCATTATCAGCAATATAGCGGATCGGCTCCTCAACTGATTTCCTGACGATACTGACCCCGGTAGCCTCGTCACCAGTGACCTCTAGTTTATCCAGAACCGGCAAAGCATTGATTAAGGCAACGCCACCGCCCGGCAGGATACCTTCCTCTACCGCCGCCCGGGTCGCCGACAGGGCATCCTCAACCCGATGCTTCTTTTCCTTAAGCTCGACTTCAGTAGCGGCACCCACCTTAATCACCGCCACCCCACCAACCAGCTTAGCCTGCCTCTCCTGAAGCTTCTCGCGGTCAAAATCGGAGGTGGTCTCCTCTATCTGAGCCTTAATCTGCTTTATTCTACCCTTGATCGCCTCTTCCGAACCCTTACCTTCAATAACCGTGGTCTTATCCTTATCGGCCACTACTCGGCGAGCCCTACCCAGGTCTTCAACCGTAACTGATTCTAGCTTACGCCCCACCTCCTCAGAAATCACCTTACCACCGGTAAGAATCGCCATATCCTCTAGCATCGCCTTACGCCGGTCACCAAAGCCCGGAGCCTTTACCGCCAGAACGTTGAGGGTTCCCCGTAACTTGTTGACTACCAGGGTAGCCAGGGCCTCACCCTCCACATCCTCGGCCACAAGAAGCAGGTTCTTCGATATCTGGAGTATCTTCTCTAGAGCCGGCAAAAGGTCAGCCACCGCTGAGATTTTCTTATCGGTGATAAGAATGTAGGGATCTTCCAGCACCGTCTCCATCTTCTCGGCATTAGTAATAAAATAGGGGCTGATATAACCCCGGTCAAACTGCATCCCCTCAACATACTCAGTCTCATAGGCAATCCCCTTGGACTCCTCAACGGTGATAACCCCATCCTTACCTACCTTTTCCATAACCTCAGCAATCAGGTCGCCAATCTTCTTATCAACCGCGGTTATCGTGGCCACCTGAGCAATCTGCTCCTTACCCTTGACCTCGGTGGATGCTTTCTTAAGCGCCTCGACAATAGCCTCGGTTGCCTTTTCAATGCCCTTCTTCAGCGCCATCGCTTCCGCCCCGGCAGCCACATTCTTAAAGCCCTCAGTGACCATAGCGTGCGCCAAAACAGTCGAGGTGGTAGTGCCATCACCACAGGCATCGTTAGTCTTAGTCGCCGCCTCCTTGACCAGCTGTACCCCCATATTCTCAAAGGGGTCCGGAAGCTCAATATCCTTGGCAATAGTAACCCCGTCATCAATTACTGATGGAGCCCCCCACTTCTTATCCAGTGCCACGGCATGCCCCTTGGGACCCAGGGTCACCTTAACGGCGTCAGCTAGGGTATCGATACCCTTCTTTAACGAGCGTCTAACTTCCTCGTCGAATATAATCTGTTTAGCCAATTTTCTCCTCCTTATATAATGCCGAATTTACTATTTAGTCTTTTTGGCCAGAATATCGCCTTCTCGCAAGATGACTAATTCCTCATTGTCAAACTTAATCTCCGTACCCCCATACTTAGCATAAATCACGATATCCCCGACCTTAACAGTCATCGGTATCCTCTTGCCATCATCGGACATCCTGCCCTCACCAACGGCAATAACCTTCCCCTCCTGTGGTTTTTCCTTAGCGGTATCAGGTAAGACAATACCACCTTTACTTACCGTCTCCCGCTCAATAGGCCTGACTACCACCCGGTCAGCCAGCGGTCTAAGCTTCTCTGCCATCAAAGTCCTCCCTGTTAATTTTAGATTAACCCATTTTAACATAAATTTATTAGCACTCTCAACTTGAGACTGCTAACTTCTATATCATACTGCAAAAAGTCATAAGTATCAACTAAAGAAATAACCATTTACAGCCAATTTAGGTAATTAAAGGGCATTCAAACACTGAAATCAAACTCGTAATATTCAAAAAGCGTCTCTGGCTATATTATACACCGATTTTCGAGATATACCAAATTACCTATCAATTGAGGTAAGCTAGCGCTCTAAGCCAGCTTAAGGTTGGGAACCACGTCCAAGTCCAAGCCATTTATCTCACCAGCCTGAAAACGAAAGTATCCGCAGGCGGCAATCATAGCCGCATTATCAGTACACAGGATCGGCTCAGGAACCAGAACTGAGACCGGGGAACCCTGAGCCAGTCGCTGCCTCAGTAGGCCGTTCGCAGCCACACCACCGGCCAGTAGGATATGCTTTGCCCGGTACTCCTTAGCTACGGCCACGGTTTTATTAACCAAAACCTCGACCACCGCCGCCTGAAATGAGGCGGCCGCGTCAGCTAGAGACGAAATATCACCCGCCTCCACCCGGCGAAGCAGCGCCGTCTTCACCCCGCTAAAGCTGAAATCATAGGTCCCCGCCAGCCAAGCACGGGGTAGATTAAGACAGTCAGTCCCACCCCTAGCCGCCCTCTCAACCGCCGGACCACCGGGATAACCTAAGCCGAGTATCCGAGCTGCCTTGTCAAAAGCCTCACCAGCTGCATCGTCACGCGTCCGACCAACGACGATGTAATCCCCATGTCCCCGCATCAATACCAGATCACTATGGCCACCAGAGACAATCAGACAGACCACGGGGAAGTCGACACTTGAGCCGCCGAGCCAGTTAGCATAGATATGACCCTCGAGGTGATTGACCCCGGTAAGGAGTAACCCACAAGTCAGAGAAACAGCCTTAGCCACGTTTACGCCCACCAATAGTGAACCAGCCAGACCCGGGCCTATGGTGACCGCAAGGCCACCTAAATCGCCCCAGCCGACCCGAGCTTCCTTAAGAGCCTGCTCAACAACGGGAATGATGGTCAGGACGTGCTGTCTTGAGGCTACTTCAGGAACAATGCCGCCGTAGCGGGCATGGATAGCCACCTGAGAAGCAATCTGGTTAGAAAGGACTTTCTTGCCATCCGCCACCACCGCAGCGGCCGTCTCATCACACGAGGTCTCAATACCCAGGACTTTCATACTCCTGAAATTATAGCATAGATGAAAACCAGCCAGATAACGGGGCACGGCCAGAATAGATACCATCACCGCCTACTACACCTTTGACACCCCTAATAGCCAATGCTATGATGAATTTATGGTAATTAAGCTAGTTAGGAGGTCTGTAAATCTGTTCTCCAAAGTGGGGTGATATCATATGACCGGCATAGAATCACTATATTTGGCAATTTTCATTGTTTGCCTGGTACTATCCGCCTTCTTCTCCAGCTCAGAAACAGCCTTTACCGCCCTGCAGAGGGTAAAGGTTGAGCACATGGTCAGTACTAACGTGCCCGGAGCCAAGCGGATATCCAGAATGATGCAACATCCAGAGAAGCTACTCTCTACCATCCTGACCGGTAACAATCTCGTCAATACCGCGGCGGCCGCCTTGGGCACAGTTCTGGCCATCTCCATCTGGGGGGAGCGGGGTATTATCTACGCCACTATTGGTGTCGCCATCCTGCTGCTGGTATTCTGTGAAACCACCCCCAAGATCATCGCCGCCCGTAATGCAGAAAAGCTATCCCTGAAACTGGCACGATTTGTCGAGGTTGCCTCCTGGGTATTTACCCCGGCAGTGCTGGCGCTGAGTGCCATAGCCTCTAGATTCAGCAAACTAGCCGGGGGGCACCCGGTAGCCAAATCACTGGTCAGTGAGGAGGAAATCCGCACCATGATATCGGTGGGACACAAGGAGGGAACGGTAGAGGAAGCCGAGGCCGAGATGCTGCACAAGGTCTTTGATTTTGGCGACCGAGCGGTGAGAGAGGCAACCGTGCCCCGCACCGAGGTGGTCTGGGTTGAGAAAGGGGCCAAACTGTCTGATTTCCTCACTATATATGCCGAGTCACCAGTTTCCCGCTTCCCGGTATTTGAAGAGAGCCTGGACAACGTGGTCGGCATCCTTTCGGTAAAGGACGTCCTCATGGGGCTGGCTAAGGGCACCATTACCAGTGAAGGTATCATCGACGACCTGATCCGGCCAGCCTATTTTGCCCCGGAGACAAAACGTATCGGCGAACTCTTTACTGAGATGCAGAACCAGAACTATCGTATGGCCGTGGTCGTCGATGAGTACGGTGGTACTGCCGGTATCGTCAGCTTGAGCCGTCTGGTTGAGGAGATTATTGGTCCCGTCGGGGACGAGTTTGCCGAAGCCGATAGGGACTACGAAGCTATCAACGAGTATACCTTTCACGTTGACGGCAGTATGCGGATTGAAGAGGCTAATGAAGAGATGGAGCTGGAACTACCCGAGGGTGAAGACTATGAAACCGTGGCTGGCTTCATCCTCAACCTCTTAGGACACATCCCTAAGCAAGGCAGACAGCTAAGGTATAAGAGCCTGAAGATAGTGATCACCAAGATGCGGGGTCTAAAGATAGAAGAGGTGCTAATAATCAAGGAAAAGAAGCAGGAGCATGCACCGCCTGAGGGTTAGGTTCACACGGGGAGATGAAGTAAAGTTTATCTCCCACCTGGATTTAATACGCCTGTGGCAAAGGGCCTCCCAGCGGGCAAGAATACCCATAGCCTACTCGGAGGGCTTTAGTCCCCACCCCCGAATATCCCTGGCGGCCCCACTGCCCATCGGCGTAACCAGTGAAGCTGAGCTAATGGATATCCACCTTAGCAAATGGGTCTCTCCCCACTTCTTCACTAATGCGCTAGGTCAGCAACTGCCACCGGGTATTGAAATCTTGCAGGCCTATCCCATAGCCTCAAACCAGCCTTCTTTACAGTCACAGATCCGTTTTGCCGAATACTGGGTTACCGTAAGAATAGAGAGTGAAAAACCGGAGATAGAGGCGGCCATCACTGATCTACTCTCAACCGAGCACCTGCCGTGGCAACACTGGCGAGATACCGGCCCCCGAGACTATGACCTGAGAGCACTAATCAGCGACCTATGGCTAATAGACTACCAGCCCCCGTATGGCACCATCGGGATGAGGTTACGCTGTGACTCAGGTGGTTCGGGGAGGCCAGAACAGGTCAGCCTAGCCCTAGGTCTTACCAGTCGTCCCCAGTCAATACACCGCGCCAAACTCATTCTCAAAACAAGCTAGATATTTGAAAATGTCATTATGAAAGAAAGAAAGAAGCCACTAGAGCCACGAGTTCTAGGCTTTATCCAAGAGCACTGCCCAATACCAAGCCAATCCCGCCTGCTGGTAGCCGTATCCGGCGGAGCTGATTCGGTTTGCCTGCTCCACATCTTGGTCAAGCTCAAGGAAGAACTAGGTATCGAGCTATACGCCGCCCACCTTAACCACCAGCTAAGGGGAGCTGAGTCCGAGTCTGATGCCCGATACGTAGCCAAGCTAGCCCAGAGCCTCGGAGTCCCGGCCATCATAGAAAAGCGAGACGTAGCCGCCTATCAAACCCAGAAGCGCATCTCGCTGGAAGAAGCCGCCCGCGAGGTACGCTACAACTTCCTCGCCCAGACCGCCAAGACTATCGGAACCAGCCAGGTAGCTATCGGGCACACCAAAGACGACCATATTGAGACGATACTGATGCACCTGATTCGGGGAAGCGGCACCAGAGGGCTTCAGGGACTGAAGCCTCACACCGAGTGGCCAACAGCCGATACCGTCATCACCATAGTTAGACCGCTCCTCGAAGTAAGCCGCGAGGAAACCCAGAGCTACTGCCAGGAGTACAATCTTGGGCCCCGGCTTGATTCCTCCAACCTATCGCTGTCACCGCTAAGAAACCGCATCCGCCTCAGGCTGCTGCCCCTGCTCAAGGGCTACAACCCCAGAGCCGCTGAAGCCCTGCTGCGAACGGCACGCATTGCCGCTGATGATACCGCCTTCCTTGAGGAAGAGGGAAGCCGACTATGGCATCAGATCGCCCGGAGGCAGGAGCGCACCATCATCTTGGATAAAGAGCCCTTTCTCGAGCTACCCGCAGCCCTGAAACGACAAGTCCTGCGCCTGTCTCTGGAGAAGCTTATCGGTAATCTCAAGGATATTGAGGCCCGCCATATTGAAGAACTAATGAACGCCTTAAGTAAGCCGGCGGGAAGAAGTTTAAGTCTACCGGGTGGTCTAACCTTTACCATAGAATACGACCGCTACCTGATAAACGAGGGGCCATCAACCTTATCCCCCTACCCCCTCCTTGAGCAGGAGTTAGTCATAACCATACCCGGCAAAACCCTACTTCCCGGCTGGCAGATAGAAGCCAAGATCACCAACCGGGAAGATATGATAGAAAAGGGTGACCATTTTACGGCCGGCTTCGACCTTGATAGAACCGGAGATAAGCTATCGGTGAGAAGCCGCAAGCCCGGCGATCGCTTTTGCCCGCTGGGGATGAGCCAGCCCAAGAAGCTAAACGAGTTTATGATTGATGCTAAGATCCCCCGTCTCTGGCGAAAAAGAATTCCTATTGTCTGCTCCCCAGAGCAGATAGTCTGGGTAGTCGGCGGGCGCATAGACAACCGGGTAAAGGTTACCGAAGCAACCAGAAAGGTTCTGTGGCTACGCTTCATACTGGACTAATCTGAGATTCGTAGTCAGCCATTGTCCTTCTCCAGCGAAGCCAGAGTGCCCAGGCGGTTACCCCAATAGCCAAGACGGCAACATAGACTTCCAGTTGCAGGGAGGTAAGAACCCCCGCCGTTAGAAGCACAGCGCTGTAATTCAGCAAAGCATGTAACCCAGAGGCGATAAGGTAGAACTGCCACCCTCTACCTCGAGCCAGCCCGTAACCGGCCAGTGCCGAAAAGGCAGTATGGGCCGCAATCACGAAGAACCTCTCCCAGAAACCAGCCAAGGCCGTAACCCCCTCGGCTTTCACCATCTCCCACAGCATTCCCGAGGCAAAGATTCTATTATGTACCCACTGCGCTTCAAAGATACCGAAGGCGGCTCCGGCGGCGGCCCCTACCCCCAGCCCCAGCCTAAGGTCAAGGCGCCTGTCTTCACGCCGCCAGTACCAGACCAGCGGCACCATCTTCGCTCCCTCCTGGACCAGCCCGCTGATGAGTATTTGCGGTATCCCAAAAAGCAAAATCCGGCTCATGATAAGTTCCTGGCTCCAGAAACTACCGATAGCCTGTCCCGCCAGAAGCTGCAGGGGAATCTGGACAAAGGAAGCGGCTGCCAGAGCCAAAAAGGCACTCACTACCATAACCGCCCAGAGGCGGGCATCCTTAAAGAGGGGCGGATAGTACGGGATAAGCCAGATAGCGCCGAAATAGATAGCCAGTCCAATCCCCCAAACGCTGGGGGTGGCAAAGAATGAAGTAAAAAAGGTAATTATTTGCTCCAACATGGCTCACTACATTATTCGCTTGAGCCTGGGATTTGGAGTAATCCCGGGAATACGGCCCCGTTTGGCAATCGGCTTACCCTCGACTTCATGCAGGTCGGCGGTAAAATCGATGGGTTTAGCCCCGCTGATATAGCTGCCGACGCCAAAGCCGTCGACCGGGGCACCACTCTCCAGAAAGTAAGTAATCCGCTCCGGGTCAAGACCGCCGCTGACAAAGACACCCACCTCGCTAAAACCGGCCAGATCCAGCCGGGCTCTCACCTCCTTGACCAGATCAGGAGTAACCCGACCCCGCTCACCAGGAGTATCCAGCCGCACACTCTTCAGCCGACCCCCCAGCGCTTGGGCCACTCGCAGGCTCTCCTCAGCCTCATCCTTAAAGGTATCAACCAGGGATACCCGGGGTACCTCAGCCGGCATATGCTTATCAAAAGTCAAGGTGGCCTTAACCGTGTCACCGATAACGATAATCAAGGCGTGAGGCATAGTACCGGTGGGGTCAACGCCAGCTAGCTTGGCACCGGCGATGCTTGAGCAGCCGCTACAACCGCCAATGATAGCGGCATACTCCATTACCCCAGCTACGGAAGGGTGAACGTAACGGGCACCGAAGCTGGTGATGGGTATTCCCTGAGCAACATCAACACACTCCTTAGCCGCCGTCGCCCAGCCACTAGATTGAGCCAAAAGACCGCAGATAGCCGTCTCATAAAGCCCGTAGCTCTGATAGGGGGCCATGATACGCAAGACCACTTCCTTCCGTTCCATACTCTCACCCTCAGCCAGAGCCCACACTTCACGACTTGCCTCAGGCAGAACCCGAGCCAGTAAAGCCTTGACCTCCTCTATGCCACAGAGTAGGCCAGCCCGGCTAGAGAAAACCTCCATGGTAGCCACCGGGTTTAGCTGCTCAAGCCGTAATATATCTATAGTTCGCGCAAAATAAATGTCAGTCGTTTCTCCAGAAAGAACTGCCTCAGACGGTTCAAATTTAGCCGGCTTTATCCGGCTGGCTTTAACACCGGTCAGTTTTGCTCCCAAGACCTTCTCCATATGCTCCAGGGCAAAGCGGTGTGAGCGCTCATCTGCCGAAGCCACACAGTCAACCGGTATCTCCACCTCGTAGTCACGGTTTCTGGCATCAGCCACCGTATGCAGCACGCAGATATCAGTGAGCACTCCACACACGACTAACTTATCCGGCTGGAGCTGGGCTAATTTCTCGCAAAGAGAGGTACTAAAGAAACTACTATAGCGTTTCTTAGGGATTATTTCCTCAGCATACTCAGTCAGTTCCGGAATCACCTCTGCCTCAGTAGTACCCTCAATGCAGTGCGGAGGAAACATCCTGAATTCCAGATCATCCGGGTCGTGACGGTCACAGAGGAAGAAAACCTTTGCCCCTTGACTTAGTTCCTGATCCAGGAGACGCCTTATGCTGGGGATGATACGACGGCCCCTGTCCCCAACGTACAAAGGATAGTCCCTCTCCAGAAAACAGCGGAGCATGTCTACCACGAGCACTGCTTTAGCCATTGCCCCATCACCTCCTAAACTAGGTACCAGAGGTATTTATGCTTATTTGAAGCCAAACCCTTCGCAGTAAGGTTAGAAATTCCCTAGGTTAGACACCTCTGTAACTCACGGGCCAATTCAAATGGGTCGCTCCCGATAACACTAGCGGCGAATATTTCCATGCCGCCGACATCCGAGGCCCGGCTACTAGGGCTCCCCCGGTCCACAACCCAAGCCACTACCGGGAAGCCTTCCCAGCTCTCCTCAGTCTCAGCCAGCGGCGGGGTTACCAGACCAAGGTTAAAGCTAGTAATATCCAGCCGATCTCGATAGCAGGCTAAGACTTCATAGAGCCTCTCTTTAAAAGAAAGACTAAGTTCGTCTGCCAGAATAATAACCTCACTATCCTTAAACGGTGTCAGATAGGCAAGTACCCTAACCCCATCCCTAGCCACAGCACAGCCGACAGCATAATGTGCCTGAAACAGGTCCTTAAAGTAGTCGGAGCGAAACTGCTGCCGGTAGTCCAGAGCTGCCCGCCTCAGTCTCTCAATCTTAGCGTAGTGTCTACCCCGAGCCAACATCACCTGAGCATGTCCGTGGTGGATGGAAGCTCCCGCCCGCCACAGGCAGTTCCAGATTAAGAAGAAGTACTTGGCTTGAGGTTCGCTAACATGGGCCCGCTTGGCCCACTCCCAGCTAGTATCAACATAGTCAATAAACTGCTCCCGGGAAAATTTGAGGGGGTGGAAGTCATTATAAATGACTACGCCGTGTAAGCCATCATACTTGGTAATATTACCAGCCGTAACACAGTACCGGCCCGAAACCCGGCCAAAGAGGTCCTCCGGAGTATTCTCCCTAGGATTACTAAATAGATCCTCTTTACCACCACCGGTAAGCTGAGTCTCAAGGCCGTTTTTCTCCCCAAACTCGATGGGACGGGAGCAGCGCAACCGATTGAAAAGCGCCTCCTCCAGAGTAAACACGTTGGTTACTCTAGTAATCTTCTGCCTCACCACAGCTTCTACCGAGCCAAACAGCTTCCTCACCCAGGGCTCCAGGTTCTTGGGAATACGTAGCTCACCCACCGCTGTGTCAACCTCGTAGATGCGCCGAAACAGAGTCTTCTCACCATTAGGCAAGGAATTTACTATCTCCTCCAGACTGGTAATGCCTAACTCAGCTGCCACCTGACTCCAACCTGCCTTCCTCCTTACAGAGCTTAATGGCGGAAATGCCTCACCCCGGTGAACACCATGGTAATATTATGCTTGTCCGCTGCCTTGATTGACTCATCGTCCCGGATTGAGCCGCCAGGCTGAATGATAGCGGTTACCCCACCCTCCGCCGCCGCCTCAACCACATCCGGGAAGGGGAACATGGCATCCGAAGCCAGCACGCTACCAGGGGTCTTGTCCCCCGCCTTCTCCTTAGCTATCTGGGCGCTGATAATCCGGCTGGGCTGACCGGCTCCCATACCCAGCAGCGTCTTATCCTTAACCAACAAAATGGCATTAGATTTCACGTGCTTAACGGCGCGCCAGGCGAAAAGCAGGTCGTCTCTCTCCGACTGAGTCGGCTCACGCTTAGTCACCGTCTTTAGACTAAGGCTACCTTCAGGCAGGGAATCCGAAGTCTGAACCAGAAAGCCACCCTTTACCCGGCGAAAATCAAGATAGCCCGGCTCCACCTTACCATAGGCCGGGGGCATCTCGGCAACCAGAGTACGCAGATCCTTCTTCTTTTTTAATAGCTCAATTGCGGCCGGTTCATACTCAGGAGCAATAACTATCTCATAGAAAACAGATTTCATTGCCTCAGCCATCGCCAGGGTGACCGTTCGGTTACAGGCCACGATACCACCGAAAGCGGCCACCGGATCGCCACTGAAAGCTCGTCGGTAAGCCTCGGCAATATCCTCATGACTGGCCAGACCGCAGGGGTTAGTATGCTTGATAACCGCTACCGTGGGCGCCGCAAAGTCGGTTACCACCCCCCAGGCAGCATCGGCATCCAGAATGTTATTGAAGGAAAGCTCCTTTCCCCCCAGCTGCTCTGCCCAGGTGATACCGGTCGACTTTTTCTCACCAACGGTCACCTCGGCATAGAAGCCGGCCGACTGGTGAGGATTCTCACCATAGCGAAGCCTGTAGCGTTTCTTTAAGGCGATAGTCATCTCCTCAGGCAGGCCCTCCATATCCTGCCTCAGATACTGCGAGATGGCGGTATCATAGACAGCCACGTGCTGAAAGGCCTTCTGAGCCAGTCTCTGGCGCTCTGCCAGATCCAGACTCTTATTCTTCAGCTTATCCAAGACCACGGAATAATCGGCTGGATCAACCACCACGATAACGCCGGGGAAGTTCTTGGCGGCGGCTCGAATCATAGTCGGGCCACCGATATCAATATTCTCCAGTGCCTCCTCAAGGGTAACCCCCTCCCTAGACACCGTCTGCACGAAGGGATAGAGATTAACCGCCACCAGATCGATGGTCTCAATCTCATTCTTGGCCAACTCCTCCATATGAGCATCAAGGTCACGCCGGGCCAGAATACCACCGTGAACCTTCGGGTGCAGGGTCTTCACCCGCCCGTTAAGAATCTCCGGAAAGCCGGTAATCTCCGAGACGCCTTTGACTGATACCCCCGACTCTACCAGTGCCTTCTTGGTGCCGCCGGTAGAGAACAACTCAAACCCGAGCTGGCTCAAGCCTTTAGCAAAATCGGCTACCCCTGCCTTGTCAGAAACACTGATGATGGCACGCATAAATACCTCCTGATATTTCATTACTTCACTTTAGTAAGCCGCCGCTGGACGGCCTCACCGCTAAGCTCACGAAGGGCATCAGCAGCAATCCATCGAGCCGCCTTGCAATCAAGGCCCCGTATTTCCTCAGCCGTTTTTATGGCCGCCTCATTCAGGTTCAGGTTCCGCTTGCCGATATGCCGGAGCGCCCAGTTAACCGCTTTCCTCACGAAGTTACGCTCGTCAGTAGAGCCACTAACTATTACCGGTAACAATTTGACGAATTCTTCGTCTTCCGCCTGCTTATCATGCCAGGCCAAGCAGGCAATCAGGGCGTAGGCAGCCCGCTTGACGAACTCCTCATCCCGCACCGACCAATCGCTGACCTTCTGCCAAACAAACGGGACTCTGTCAAAAAGGTTCATACATACCTGGTCGCATACGTCCCAGGAGTCAAAATCCCTGACCCAGGCCTCCATCTGCTCTTCGCTAACCATCTTAGGATCGTCAATCATGCTGGCCAGTATCCGAGCCTCATGAATACCGGATGCCCAGAGCTCTTGAGCCAGAGCATGATTTTTGCCAGCTTCCTTGGCTATCCGGCGCAGGTTAGGAACTGACACCCCATAAGTATTCTTCGAGTTAATACCAAAGCGCGCCATGCCCTTCACTGCCCCAGGGTCAGACAGCGACTTCAGCCTCTGGATAATATCGTCATAGTCCATCCCAGCCATCAAACTGCCCCAGCTAAACTAATGCTACTCGATAAGAACCCTTGCCTCCTCCCGCTGCTTCACCACCTCACCGATAACCCTAGCCTCAGGCAGGGCCTGAGTTATCTTGGAAACATTATGGGGAGAGCAGACGACCGTCATGCCGATGCCCATGTTGAACACCCGATACATTTCAGCGCGGCTAATTTTACCCCGTTCCTCAATAAGCTCGAAAATAGGTAGTACCGTCCACGATTGGCAGTTAAACCGGGCCGCCAAGCCTGGGGGCAAAATCCGGGGTACATTATCCATCAACCCGCCCCCGGTAATATGCGCCAAACCCCTAACCAGGGGCAAAAGCGGTTTAAGCTCACGGTAGTAGCTACGGTGCGGCTCAAGCAACTCCTCCCCCAGCGTCCGATCCAGCTCAGGATAGTAAACATCTAATGTAGTTTTGGTTTCACCGAAAACCCGGCGCGCTAAAGAGTAACCGTTGGTGTGAAGTCCGCTAGCTGCCAAGCCAATAATGCTATCACCGGCCACTATCTTCTCACCCTTGATAATATCTCCCCTCTCCACCACACCAACAATAAAACCCACCAGGTCATAATCCTCTCCGGCATAAAGCCCCGGCATCTCGGCAGTCTCGCCACCAATAAGGACACAGCCGACCTCTCGGCAAGCCTGAGCCAGCCCCTGGGCAATTGCCGCCACCTTTTCCGGCACCAGCTTACCCATGGCAATATAGTCTAAAAAGAAAAGCGGCTCGGCGCCACAGCTGAGTATGTCATTAACACAGTGGTTAACGAGATCGATACCAATCGTGTCGTGCTTATCCAGAGCCGAAGCAATCTTGAGCTTGGTACCAACTCCGTCAACGCTGGAGACCAGCACCGGATGCCGATATCCCTTAAACTCAAAAAGCCCGCCAAAAAAGCCGACGCCACTCAGGACCTCAGGACGAAGGGTAGTCCGAGCCAACTCGCCGATCAGCTTCTTAGCTCTGGCCGCAGCATCAATATTAACGCCAGCTTTGGTGTATGAATCTTCCATCTAACTAATACCACAGTGAGAATCCACTCTCCACAGATTACCAGAGATTACCAGCGACTACAATATAAGATTAGCCGTTTAATTCCAGAACTTTTGCCACTTTTTGCAGATAGAGATGCACCTTGAGCCCACCCCACCGCGGTTCCGGTAGACAGTTTTAATCCTATGGATAAGGTAACGGCATCACCTAGGTTACTTTACATCAAGGGAACCGGCTTTACCGACGTCTACAGACTCCAGCGCCACCTTATCCATTTCCAGCTGCACCGGTATCGGATAGTCACCGGTGAAACAGGCAAGACAGAAGATCTCCTTAGGCAAGGCAACCGCCTTAATCAGCCTCTCAATACTGAGATAGCCCAGTGAATCGGCACCGATAAAATCCCTGATCTCAGGTACTGTCTTATGAGCCGCAATCAGCTCCTGGCGGGTAGCCATATCAACGCCAAAGAAGCAGGGGTAGCGGATCGGCGGCGCACAGATACGCATGTGCACCTCTCTAGCCCCCGCCCGCCGTAGCAGATTTACTACCTTAGGAGTAGTGGTACCGCGGACAATACTATCATCAACCACCACCACCCGCTTATCGGATAATATCTCTGGTAAGGGGTTAAATTTCAGCTTAACACCAATGTCCCTAATCCGCTGGTGGGGCTCAATAAAGGTACGCCCTACATAGCGGTTCTTGATTAACCCCTCACCTAGCGGGATACCCGACCCAATGGCATACCCAACGCCAGCCGCAGTCGCTGAGTCAGGAACACCCATGACCAAATCGGCAGCCACTGGATGCTCATCGGCAAGCCCAGCACCCATTTCCTGCCTGGCTTGATAAAGCAGCCGCCCACTGATCACGCTATCGGGACGGGCAAAATAGATATACTCAAAGATACAAAGCGCTCTTCTACTCTCAGCCACATGGTGACTCTCAACGCCGTTACTGCCAATCGAGACTATCTCGCCCGGTTCAACTTCCCTGACAAAACTGGCTCCGATATGGTCAACGGCACAACTTTCTGAGGCGATGACCCAGCCACCATCAATAGCCCCCAGACATAGCGGACGCACCCCAAGCGGACCACGAACGCCAAACAGAGTACGGTTAGCCATGATGGTAAGTGAGTATGCCCCCTGAAGTCGGTTCATGGCATACCTTATCTTAGCCACCCAATCTTTACCCGAGGCAGAGAGGATAAGATTGGCAATAACCTCACTATCAGTGGACGAGCGGAAGATATAGCCCTGGTCATAGAGCTCTTTATATAGGTACTCAGCGTTGACAATATTCCCGTTGTGGGCCAGGGCAACAGTATTCAGGCCTTCGCCAACGATAATAGGCTGGACATTACTTATCCGACTGGAACCCCGAGTAGAATAGCGATTATGGCCAATGGCGATATCCCCGGTGAGCTGGCTTAAAGACTCCTCACTGAACACCTGAGACACCAAGCCCATATCAGCACAGAGACGGATCCTTTCACCATCGGTAGTAGCAATACCCGCACTCTCCTGGCCACGATGCTGAAGAGCAAATAAAGCGAAGAAGGTAATCCGAGCTACATCCTCATTAGGGGCATAGATACCAAAAACGCCGCAAGCCTCGCGCAACTTCGCCTGCCTTTTATTTCAATCCAGACAGCCACCTTCCATTTTCATTATAGTCACTTTTTACCCTAAAGGTCAACTTGCTGCAGCATTATGTAAAATGAAAGTGGCTACGGCCAACTTATGAAACTTTACCAAGCTTGACAAAAAGTATACCTTCGGTAATAATCTTGGTAAATCAATCACTATTACTTCAAACCAAACCAAAGACATGTTTAAAGGGGGAAGTTATGAACGAGCTAACCGTTTACAGTTTTAAGGTTAATAAAGGGCAACTTAACCTTGCCAAAAGGTTCTTTGACCGACAGGGGACGCTACTTCAGCACAGCCTGCGCGACCTTATTCATGTTGCTGCTGACTGTGAAAAATGCCTCGAACTTCACGAAGAAGATGCCTCACTCGGTGAGATGCAAAGTGCTTTTGCTACCCTTCTTGCCAGCTGCCGGGCCACCTCATATATGAGCAGCCTTCTCCAAGACGCCGTAATGAAGATTGCCAAGATGTGTAAGGTACCCCTGGATTTTATCACCAATGTCCTGGTTGAAGCACAGCGAGTTAAACCAGCAGTGCGCCGGATATAGCTATTCCGGTAAGCAAGGCTCAGGAGTACCGCCTGCAAAATTAGCATCGGTGGGGGTTAAACATGAATAAAGTAGCTATCCTGACAGATACTGTCACTGAGATGCCCGAAGAACTAGCCGACGAATACAGTACCAAAGTAGCACCAGTAAATATCGTTATCGATGGCAAATCCTACCCCGAGAATGAGATAGACCTGAAGTGGTATCGCGCGCAAATACCGAAATGGAAGGGGCTGGATAAGATACCCACCTCCTCAGCTATCTCAGTAGGCTATTTCCTAGAATCATACCGGGAATTAAGCCAGAAGACGAAAGCCATTGTATATATCGGCCACAGCTCAAAGTTTGGCGTATCGGTTGATAATGCCCGGCAAGCAAAGAAGATGGCTGAGAAAGAACTGCCTCAGGTCACCATTGAGGTAGTTGATTCCTACACCGTTTGTGGCGCTCAGATGCTCATTGCCATAGAAGCCGCTAGAGCCGCCACCAGTCAAAAACTGCCTCAGGTAGTTGAAATAGCCAATAAGCTGGTGAAAAAGGTCAGCATGGTTGCCCTCTTTGATGACCTCTCTCTCTTAGCCAAGGGAGGCAGAATACACAGAGCTCGCCCCTGGGCAAGCTCTATAGTTACCAACACCACGCTTTTAGAGGCAAGCATGTCCACCGGGGGACAAATGACACCCCTAGCTCGCGGCAGAACCAGACCTCAGGTACTGGAAAAACTGTTTGAAACCGTGAAGGAGAGGAGCAAAGGCGGTAAACTGCACGTCAGCATCAATCACGTTGACAATCTGGCTGAAGCCGAAGAACTTAAAGAACTAACCTCGTCGCGGTTTGCCTGCGCCGAGATTTTTATTACCCAACTCTACCCCTTGGTCATCAATCACACCGGGCTAGAGTCCATTCAATTCAGCTGGTGGAGTGAAAACTAAGATAAAGTAGAAGTCACGAGCAGTTAGTGTTCAGGCCTAAGTTCAGACTGCTGTGGGTAGTTAATAGCAGGTAGCCAACCTTGAATGAAAAGGAGGCGGTAGTGAAGCAAGTCACGATTAGTGCTGATTCCGTTTCCCTACCCCAAGAGACGGCACAGGGGTACGGTTTCAACCTGATTCCCTGCCCCATTATCATGGATGGCAAAACCTGTCTGGATACCGAGATAGACCTTGACGAGCTCTACAACCGACTGGACACCAGGGAAAATCTACCTAAAACCTCGATGGCTAATGTGGAGGACTTCCTGAGCTTCTTTACTGAAACCAGTCATGGTACTGATGATGTGGTGCATATCTGCATGTCCTCAATTTTTAGCCCCCAACACAAGCACGCCCTGCAGGCTAGGGACCTGGCTAGTAAATCTCTAACCGGAACTAGAATTGAGGTGGTTGACTCGCTCTCAATCGGGCTGGGGGTTCACCTAATTGCCATGGCAGCCGCCAAGGCAGCCGCCCAAGGCAGGGCAACGGATGAGGTCATGGAACTCGTTACTGGCATTACACCACAGGTAGTATCGTTAGCTGCCCGGGACACTCTTTTCTATTACGATAAGGGAGGGCGAATATTTGAAGCCCGTTCCTGGGCAGAAGCTGAGGCAACCAGCAGTTTCAGATCCATCGTTGAGGTTGACACCTCTACCGGGGGAACAGTGAAGCCGGTAGCCAGAGCCAAAACTGTTGCCCAGATACTAGATAAGCTGGTGGAGATAACCAGAGAAAAAGGTAAGAATAACCGGCTGTATGGTGCTATCGGTTATACCCGAGGCGCAGCTGATCGAGCGGAGAAGCTGAAGGAGATGCTCCTCTCCGAACTCGAGTTCGACTGGCTCTACGTCGCCGAAGAATCGGCTAGTGTTGCCGTCCACAATGGCAGGGGATTTGTCGATTATGCCTTCTGTAGCAGATTCTAATCAAACTAATTATGTTAGCACACGACACCATGCTCTATCGCTGGCAAAAGGAGGTCTTTATGGCAAGAGCCAAGCGGAAGGTCACCATAGCCGTAGACGCTATGGGGGGTGACTATGCCCCCGCTGAGATAGTCAAAGGGGTAGTTATGGCGGCAGAGAAAGGCGATGTGGAGATAGCTTTGGTAGGCCCACCAGACATTCTGGAAGCCGAACTGGCCAAGTACAATACCACTCACTTACCTATTCGCCGCATCCCCGCCAGCGAGGTTATCAAGGAAACAGAAAACCCCGCCCTCGCAGTACGCCGTAAGCCCCAATCCTCTATGGCCGTAGCCACCAGAATGCTAAAGGATGGAGAAGCCGATGGCCTAATTAGTGCCGGCCCCACCGGCGCCATCGCCACCAGTGGCATCCAATACCTGGGCATGATAGAAGGCATGGAACGTCCGGTAATTGGTGGTACCATCTTTGATGTCCTGCCCAATACAGTGGTCTTTGACTGCGGGGTCAACATGGATTGTCGGCCATATCATCTCCTGACCTTTGCCGTCATCGGCACCGTTTACTGCAAAAAGCTGCTCAATATCGCCAACCCTACCGTAGGCCTACTGAACATAGGGGCTGAGGAAACCAAGGGCAATCAACTGACCCGGGAAACCTATCCTCTCCTAAAAAAGAGCGGCCTGAACTTCATCGGTAACATAGAGGGCCACCAGATCATGAGCGGGAAAGCCAATGTCCTTGTCTGCGATGCTTTCGTTGGTAACGTCCTGTTTAAGTTTCTGGAATCGATTGGCATGTTTCATGATTCAGCCGGTCGGGAAAAGGATTCTGACCTGGGTGGTGGTCTCATCTGGGGAGTTAATGGCATCGTGCGCAAGCTCCATGGAGCCAGCCGAGCCCCTCATGTAGCTTTAAAAATTGGCCACGCTAAGCTAGCGGTGGAAGCCGACCTAATAAGCGCTATCAAATCAGAGTTAACCAGAATAGCCCAGGAGATCAACCCATGAAAGGAGGCTAGCATGAGTAAAGTAGCTATTGTTACCGATACCTCCGTCAACATCCCCGAAGATTTAGTGCGCCAATACGACATCCATCTAGTGCCCTTGGTCTTTCATCTAGACAACAAGACCTATCGAGACACCATAGATATCAAGACCACCGACGAGCTATTTCAGCTGGTGAACAAATCAGCTAACTTCCCGACCACGGCAGCACCGGCGCCAGGCGAGTATACTGAACTTTACCGCCGGCTCAGCGAAAAGGCGGATGGCATCTTTAATGCTACCATATCAGCAAACCTGAGCATGACCTTTAAGTCAGCCAGTCAAGCCAAGGAAGAGATCAGAAACGAACTCCCCGATCTCAATATCGAGGTGTTTGATTCGAGGACCACGGTGGGCGCTATGGGCTTTATCGTACTGGCCGCCGCCCGGGCCGCCGCCGCCGGCAAGGATCTAAAGGCGGTAGTCAAGGTGGCTGAGGATGTCAGAACCAAGATAAACTACCTCTTCATGATGGATACCCTCTCCTATCTGGCCAGGAGCGGTCGCATCAGTAAGGCCGCCGCCCTGGCCGGTAACATGCTGAGCATGAAACCGCTCACCGAGATATCCACCGTTACCGGCCGACCTTCTGTGCTGGTGCGGCCGAGAACCAAAAAGAAGGCCCTGCAAAACCTGGTGGAGATAGTCAGGCAGAGAGTTATCGGCACAAAACCACTCCGCGTCATGATCGATCACACCGGCCTGGTAGAAGAGGCAGAAAGCCTCCGAGAAACCTTCACCAACGAGTTTAATTGCGCCGAGGTCCTCCTCTGCCGCTACAACCCGGTCGCTTCGCTAATTGTCGGTCCCGGAGGCGTCGGCTTCAGCTTCTATCAGGAATAAGTAAATCCAGTTTCGAAACCTTGGGAAAAGGGCATTATGGAAGGCTACCAGGAGGTCTATGACATAAGCGTCTCGCTGGGAGACGAAGCCGCTAACTGGCCGGGTGACCTACCCTTCTCCAGAGAGTTGACACTCAAAATAGAGGCGGGGAAACCCTTCAACCTGTCGAAGCTAACACTGAGCGCCCACCTCGGTACTCACGTTGATACCCCGGTTCACTTTGTCGCCCAGGGAAAGACCCTCGACGACTACCCCATTGAGAGATGGATTGTCCCGGCACATGTGGCCAGCATTAACAGCCGGGAAGTAATTCAGCCCGCCGACCTGGCGAACCTAGACTTAAGGCCGGGAGACGCCCTGCTACTCAAGACTCTCAATTCTACCAGCGGCCTATGCACCAGCGGCGTATTTTCGAAAAGCTTCGTCCACATGTCAGCCGAGACCGCCGACTTCTGTGTTGCCCGCAAATTAAGCCTGGTTGGCATTGACTACGCTTCGGTCGATAAATACAAAGCGAAAGGCTTCCCGGCACACCATAAGCTACTGGAAAATGAGATACTGATTCTAGAGGGCATCAATCTTAAAGACGTTCCGCCGGGGAGATACACCCTGTTCTGCCTACCCCTAAAAATTAAAGGGGCTGAAGGCGCCCCAGCACGGGCCATCTTGGTACGCTAGGAGGAACGACCTACCAAGATCCCCGAGGCCAATATACTAAGCCCCGGCCTGGGATTTTAGCCAGCGAGCGACGATAGTCACCACCCGCTCATCCTGCCGCAACCGATGTCCCAGCCCATCAATGATAACCAGCTGCTTGGGCTCCCTTGCCTGAGCGTACAGCCGTTGGGCATGGTCTACAGCCACGGTCTCATCCCTATCGCCATGCACCAGAAGCAGCGGGCGCGGGCTGATTCGGGAGACATAGTTAATCGGCCTCACCTGCCGAAACCCATCCAGCCAATCTTCGGGGGAAGCCGGAAAATCTTTATCCTTAATTATGCCGACGTCTCGAAAATGGTCAATAACAGCCGACGACTGCCCTCTCTCAACCACCAGAGAGTCGAACTCCGCCGGGCAGGCGCAGGCCGCCACTGCTGAGACCCGCTCGTCAAGCGCGGCGACACAGACTGCGACCGCGGCCCCACCGCTGAAGCCAAGCAGCGAGAGACTAGCACCACTCACCTCAGGCACAGTCCATAGATAGTCAAGCGCTGCCTTGAGGTCATCAGCCCACCCCAGAATATCAAAATTACCCTGGCTACCACCGGTACCCCGGAAGTTAAAGATGAGCACGGTAAACCCCTGGCGGCAGATTTCTCCCGCCAGTCCGGCATAGCCCCTATCCTTGATTTTAGTATTTGCCGCGGGGGCATTATTCGGGATACCGTGACAGATACACACCACCGGGCGTGCTGCCGCCGATCTGTCCGGTAAATATAGCTGCCCGACAATCTCTAAGCCGTCTACCCCAAAGGTGACCTCTCGTTTAATCACGGCATCCCTACCTTTTATACTTACCTCTGTTATAATAACAAAAAGAATTCCCTATTGCCGGAAGCACCCAGGATAGGCGAGGCTACCAGCCCACCCAGCCGGAAGCCATGACGAACCACCCAGGTGATAAAGCGCCCCAGAACCCGGGCCTGAACCTGAGGCTCTTTAATAACACCCCCCTTGCCTACCTCGCGCCTTTTAGCTTCAAACTGCGGCTTGAGAAGCACCAACAGGTAACCATCGTCCTTAAGCAAGCTAGACACCGATGGTATCACCTTCTCAGCCGAGATAAAGGAGACATCAATCGTAACTAAATCCACCTTTTCCGGAAGAGAGATGGGGTAACGGGCGTTTACCCTCTCCATGACCACCACCCGCCTATCCCGCCGCAAACGGTAGTCCAGCTGGCCATAGCCCACATCAACGGCATAAACCCGGCTGGCACCCCGCTTAAGCAGGCAATCGGTAAACCCCCCGGTTGAGGCACCGATATCAGCCGCTACCCTATTTGAGACGTCAATCTGGAACCGTTCCAGAGCGTAGTCCAGCTTGATGCCACCACGGCCGACAAAAGACGGCGGTTCAACTACCGTAACCTCCACCCCCTCATCAAGCAACATGCCCGCCTTGGTGACCGTGTTTTCCCCCACCAAGACCTCCCCAGCCATAATCAAAGCCTGCGCCTTAGCCCGACTCTCCGCCAGCCCTCTTTCCACGAGCAGATTATCCAGCCTTATTTTATGTCCCATCTCACCCTGCCCACAAACCCAGTTTTTGCTCCCGAGCCTCCCTCTCCAGGCGAAGGAAGAGCTCCTGGTATCTAACATTAGGCGGCAAAGAGTAAGCATAGGCACAGCCCAGACGCACCAGCTCAGCGTTTATCATGGTATCGTCCAGCCACACATAACGGAGCCAGCGGCCGTACTCATCCCTATCCTCAACATCCCTCTCCAAGCTAACTATCTTCCCCAAAGCAAGCTCTCGATTCGCTTCAGCAGCCTCCTCCCCGAAATACTCGGCAGGCCCTGTGGGATGCGCTATCTCTGGAGCATCAATACCAATATATCTCACCCTCTGCTCGCCCTCTATCTCTACGGTATCGCCATCAATCACCCGGACGACCAGAGCCTCTTGCTGGCCGACCTCGCTAATAACCCATATCTGTGATGGCTCGGTAAGCACCATCTCCGGGGTGCCCTCATAGATATTAATTCTCCCCCTTACCCTTACCTTCTTATCTAGAAAATAGCTTTCCGGACTGGGGGGAAAGGCGGCGACGAATTTATCCCTTATCGGCTCGCCGGTCTCTCTATCCTCCTCCCAGATAAGACATGTAAACCAACCCTGGTACGGGTCGTGGAAATTGAGAAAGGTTGGGCCTCCCTTCGACTCTGTGGCGTAAAAGGTTCTCACCACAGTGCCTTCCACGGTCACTATTCTATCGGGCGTATCATAGCCAATGTCAAGGAGTGCCTCCGTATCCAGGGCACTAAATATTTCCTCACCTGAGGGTGGTCTCTCAGGTTCCTCTTGTGGTAATAATGACTCGCCAGCCTCCGGGGGTAGCTGCGGAGGCTCCGCTTGAGGCATCGGTTGAATGGCTTCGGGAGTGGCACAGGAGATAACCGCCACCAGGAGAAACAGCCCCACGGGTATCAGCCATCGTATCACACTCAGTACTGTCCTAAAGACCGTAGACATAGGCCCTAAATTTTCCCCGCCCTAACTCCCTTACGCCAGATTCTCCTGCTTATCAACACGCTGGCGAGGACGCTGCCCACCACAATCAAAACATAGATTGCCCACTGGGGAAGAAAGCGGACGAAGAACGACCTCGGTGATGACCAGTCGCTTATGTTTGCCGCACCGTCAACAGCCCGCACCCGCCAGTAATAGGGAGCCTGGCTATCAGTCGCCTGGAGCCCTTCTTCTCGAGCAGGGGTATACTGCGGCTGGGTTAGTTCCTTTCTCTCCAGCACCAGGGTGCTGAAGCTATGGTCGGTAGCAATTTGCAGGGTATAGGTTACGCCACTGGGATCGGTGACGGCTCCCCATTCAAACGACGGCCTCGAGCTCTGCCTCAGTCCGTTTCCCGGAAAAATCAGCTCCGGCACCGGCGGAGGCTGTGATTCCATAGTGAAGGTAGCCTCAATTGCATTCACCGCATCACCAACGAGAACAATATGATGGCCATGCTCGCTTTTAGGCACCGCAAATGAGATGGAAAATGCCCCGTTAGCATCCGCCGTGGTGGTGGCCATAATGTCAGCGTCATACTGGATGGTCACCGCCCCGGTAAAGCCGGTTCCGTTTACCGTAATCAGGCTACCCACGTGCCCGGTGGTTAGTTCGAGCTCAACGCTGGTAGTGATGGTAAAGACGGCGTTCGCGATAGCCACCCCATCGCTGGCCACTACCTGGTAATTACCGCTCTGGTTCTGGGGAACAACAAAACTGTCCGTGAAGCTACCCCCAGCATCAGCAGCACTGGTTCTGACATGCTCCTCTGAGAACCTTATGGTTACCACCCTATTGGCACCGAAGCCACTGCCGGTGACCGTTACCTTAGCACCAATCGGCCCACCGCTGGGGACCAGGCTAATGGATGGTGTGGTGGTGAAAGTAGCACTGGCATGGTAAAAACCGTCGCTAGCTCTTACACTATGGGCACCGCTGGTACTGGGCGGAATATCAAACTCAAGCTCAAAGCAGCCGGTATCATCAGAGCGAACGGGGAGCGGCTCTGTGGTAACGCCAACATTATCAAAGGTGAGGGTAATGATACGGCTGGAGCGAAACCCACTACCAATAACGATAACGCTACCCCCCACCTCACTGGCAGTCGGATCAAGGCTGATGCTGGCTAGAACGTTGAAGTCGGCACTAGCGACATACCGGCCATCACTGGCCGAGATTTCGTAGGTCTCGTTAACACAAACCGGCACCGTAAGCAAAGCCGTGAAGCCCCCATCACCATCCGTCGCTATTGATGGAGGCGTGGTATCGATTTCGTCGCCCCCAAAAGTAATGGTTACGTCGCGGTCATCCCTGAAACCGGTTCCCTTAACCGTGACCACGGTACCGGTAGAGCCGGACGCAGGGCTAACGGAGATTGATTGCTCTATAGAGATTCTGGCGGTAGCACTGTAGCTTCTATCGGAAGCGCTTACCTCATGGCTACCCTGTTCACCAGGGGGCACCAGAAAGCTTGCCCCAAAGCTTCCTTTTGAGTTGGTGTCAGCCGTGGCCACCAGGTCACCGTTAAACCTGACATTTATCTCACGACTCGCCCTGAAGCCCGTTCCGTAGACAGCCACTTCCTCGCCTACCAAAGCGGAGGTCTGGCTAAGCTCAATGCCCGGTTCGACCGTGAAGAAATCACTGGCATATTCGTATGAAGTGGCAACCAGAACCTCATACAAGCCGACGGGCACTTCAGGGACAGTGAAAAACTGAAAAACGGTACCATCAGAAGCCACGGCATCAGTTCTTATCGTTTCATGGGCGGTATCATAAGCGAAATAGGTCCTGGCAACAGCACCAGGGGTAAAGCCGGTGCCACTAACGACGATTATTTCCCCCACCTGGTCACTATCTGGGGAAACAGTCAGGGATGCCGCCAGGGCCGGTCTAGCATCCAGGAAAATAGCGAATATTGAGAGAACCGCCGCCATCAGTAAGGTAAGTAAAATATCGGACTTCTTTAGTCCCAGGGCTACCCTGTTTGGGGCCAATCTTTTCACCATCACTTACGCTACCTCCCCTCCCCGACTCTCAAGCGCTGGCTATCACATCGATAGTGAGATGATTATAGCACTCTTCCCCAAGATGTCAACGCGGCAGCAGAGGCAAAGTGTGGACAAGGAAAAAAACTACGAAGAAATAATGATTGCTTTAAGAGGGCAAGCATGGCTCCAGAACGGCTCGCCCCGGGAAAATCAGCAACCTAAAAGCCCGGGGTAAACCTTGAGCTCTTTACGCATAATATTAGCGAACTTCTTACTGCTTATCATGTGCTCGGCAATGATTTTACCCTGATATATAATGCCGAAGACTCCAAACGGGCAGGGACTGTTTTGGGCATCCCGGCAGCTTCTTAAATCCACTATTTTAGGTTTGATACCGTATACCTTCTCTGCCGTCTCACTTATTTCCGGGACACATTTTGCCAAGTAAGGACACTGGTCCGATTGAAATATGGTCAGGCCCTCACTGTATTGACTCAGTCGCTTCTGCCAATCCCCCCTGAATTTAGGGACCGGCGCCTTTTGATTGAATCTCCTTACCAGCAACTCAAAATCAGAGGGGGCTTTATCAACCACTTCAAAACCGTTCTTTACAAATAACTCTTTCCCCGCCATAAATGGGCCCTCACGGGCAACCACGGCTACCCCACTCATATTACCTTTCGCAGCGTCTTTTAGGCATTCATCCACTAGCCACGAACCGTAACCTTTTCCTTTATAATCACGCTTAAAACCAACAAATATGCAGTGAATGAACATGTATCCACTTGCCTCAACTGGTCTCCAGCTATATTCACCGGGAATGTATTCAATCATTCCCTGAGTCCCATCTTCATCGGAATACAGGGTCTTAACTTTCATACCTTCGGGAAAGCGGTCTTTCAGCCACTCAATTTTGCGCCTTAGTCCTTCGTGCTTAAGATTTTTATAGCCGCAGATTCCATAGTCAAGAATATTATCCAAATTGGTATCAAATATCCCTACCGCCATTTTCTAATCTCTCTTTATGTCAAATTAATAGCTAGAATTTATTGCCACTGGACAAACATCTTTTGCAGAGATCTACAGCTATATGAAATCCCTTTGCCCATACTAATAGCTTAATGCACCAAGGCTAAAGGAAGGACTCTCCCGTAAAACCTGAGCATTAAGACATCGCTCTTTGTCTCCCACTTGTTATTTGATTTTGACTTGGTTAAGATCTGGTCCCCCTTGGCCCCAGCATAAAAGACAAATTCGGTCTCTGGGTCAGCAAATTGCAGCCAGTATCTCTTATGAGCAATAAGTACCACCGGCTGGGGTATTTCTATGGTTCGCCAATTTTCAAAAGGGTATTCGCCCTGCTCAAAACTCAGGTTGCCTTCGGTTAATACTATATCGGTGGGGTGATCCAGATAGTCGGCATAGATTACCAGCCTGTTATTTTGATTATCTTTAATCGTTGAAGTCCAGGCGAGAAACATATCAACTCTGGCTATGCTATAGCTTACCTTGGGCACATATTCAAGGTATGCCTCGGGACTTATATCTGATGGTTTATCCGGCTCTGCATATTTATTACGTCCCTCTATGAACTGTACCGGGCATATCTTGTCAAGATCTAACAACATCCAAACCTCCAAGTGTTTTTGTATACATTATCCTTCCTCAACACGCCAACCGTCAATGGTTTATAGCGCCAAACCGTAAAGGAAAAGGCGCCTGATTTATACAACCAGACGCCATTTTAATAGGCTCCCCTTCCATATATCAGTCAGTCTGGGGACACGTGAAACTCCCAGGGTCCCTCCCAACTCCAGTACTCACTAAGGCATGGTATAATAAAGACTAGCTCTTCGGTGTCACTCGGAATGGGTTCGCCCTTTAAATAAAATCTCTTGCCATTTTGCAGATGGCTAACTCTGTACTCATAACAGGCATAGGTAATCCCGTCTGCTAGGTATTTAGCCCCAGGATTGCCCCAGTTTCTAGTACGAAGAAAATCCCCCAGTCTTTCTTCATCATCCAAATCACTCTGTCCTTGCCAACTCATAAAGATAGTAAAGTTTGTTCCTTCAGCCGATAGCTCAGCTCGCTCTAGCGCAATAGTAATATCAACAAGTAGTTCCTCGTTTCCCAACGTAAGGGGCAGGTCTTCTACGGTTTGAGTCTGGTAGACATCTATGGTCTTCTCCATGGCTCCTTGGGTATATAGAATGAAAAATCGGTGATGTATGGTTACCTCTTGTGGATATTCTGGTTGTGAAGGGAACTTTTCAGCAAACTGAACACGAATTTTGTAAGACATCCCAGGAGGCACTTTACGCCCCGAGTTATCTTCTTGGTTCCAAGTGAATTCATAAGTCTTCTCCTCGCCTGGGGCTAACGAGAGTTCACCAGTGCCTTCTGCGAATGACCGAATGATATAATACTCATTCAATGATACGATGCTAATATTTGGCGGGAATGGTCTTATAGTAGTTTTTGATAACCCCACATTTTCGAATACAACTTCAACTACTGCATTTTCGCCAGGAAGATAGTAACTCTTATCAGGAATTATCTCTGTTGTTATAGAGGGTGCTGGTGGGGGTCCCCTGTCGTAGCTGAAATTATGTGGTTCAGTTGGTTCAGCAGGTTGCTGAGCACACCCACTTGGCACAAAGACCATCAAGACCAAACTCAGTGCTATTAGCAAGCTAATCTTCACTTCCTGCCCCTCATAATGCAATAGTCACCAGCCATCGCCATTACATAGCGCTTGTGATGCCTATTCATCATGCACTCATCACGATATTCCCAATTCCGCTATTCTACTTTGGCAGGTTTAGGTTAACATACAAATGTTAAGATTTTATTCAGAAGCACCACAATATAAAAAGCGCCTGATTCATATCACCAGACGCCTCTTTTTATAATACCTAGCTCTAGCTACGAAAATTTATTACCATTGAACAAACATCGGCATCACTGTTCCGTTGTAGGTATATTTACACTGCCGATAAAGGGTATGCTCTGTTAAGAACATAGTCATAACAACCTGCTTCTTCTGTTAGGACTGTTGTTCTAATCTATTTTCCCTTCCTGCGCTTCTCTACTTCCTTTGCTTTCTCGATCAAAAATAAAAGGACACCTAACCCTGCAAGGAAAACACCAAGCCCAATAGGACTACCCCAATATAGTGCTAACCACAAGCTATCCATCTACTCCTCCTTTCATTGGTTATTTAACCTTGGCCGTAAATCAATTGTATATAGGCTTACATTGATGTCAAGATAGTTTGTACGACATTAACGACAAATACTACTATGCTATAGAATCTGCTAGTGTTACTAGCCTGATTGACTGCAATTATTAACTTACTTCTTGACTCCAAGGCTTCACTTCTGGCATCCGGAACCGTTCCGCCAGTTTTCGGAACCACAGCATCACAACTATGAAACCGACACCGATTGTAACCTGATATAGCATCATATCAGAATCGAGCCCATCGATTGTCCGAATGTGAGTCATATTCAGCACAGAGTTGTTAATGGTATGCGCAAGCCAAGGAGCCCATAGATTATCAGTTTTCAAGTAGAGGTAACCCATAGCGAACCCAAAGATGCCAGTACCAGCCAGCATCATAACAGACTGTAATGCCGCACCGCTAAAATCTAGCTGCCCAGTGAGAAAACCTTTTACTGGGACAGTAAGATGCCAGAGTGCAAAAAGTAATGCCTGTAAGAAATTAGCTTTCCAGAACGAGAGAGATACTCGGAAATGACGGAGCATTACTCCCCGGAACAGCCCTTCTTCCATGAAAGAGTTAACAAAATTACCGAAGGTGAGAAAAACCGCGAATGATAAGGCGCCGGTCATTCCTGTCCTGGGGTCAATAGCAAGTATTTCAAATATTGGTTCCTTGTCAGCCGTCATCAGGGTGCCGTATCGTAATCCGTAGCTAACGGCCAGGACCATTGCCACGCCAGTAGCTCCGATTATCAGAGCTCTTTTGACCGAATCTCTATGTAAACCGATAGCTGTTACAGATTTCCCAACGAGCCTAAGATAAAGGATGATCATCAGGAAACCGATTGACTTGGAAAGAATAATCTCGCCTAGCAGCTCGTCCAGATGTAAAACGAAAATATCTAGAATCTTGAAGCCTGAAGCGATGAGGAGAAGAATCACTGGTACTAGGATATTGTGCCTTATCGAGAAATAGTACAAAGTCTGAGGAGATGGCCACCTTTTTCTTCCTGTTGACATAGGTCTATTCAGCACATAACTAGATAATCAAGGAGGTCTCAACTAAAGAATGTCTTGTCTATATTGGAGCTACAGTTTACTGCTACTAGAATTAGTTGTCAATACCCCTACACCATGTCATTGCTTCCCGCCGTATATAGGAGTAAAATGTGCATACTCTACATCTTACATTACAGTGGGGGGCAAATTGGATGCTAACCTGAGTGGTTATTCACATATCGAGTACATTGGAGAGCCAACCTTGGGCAGCATCAGAACATCCGGTGGTTCCACAGTAAGTAAAAAACAGCATAGTTAGCTGATCTGGAGGTAATACTGATGAAAATGAAAGTCATCGCCATAATAACATTACTATTGGTATCTCTTTCGCTATCGTCATGTATTATTACATCACAACTCATTAACGTAGATATCTCATGTGAAGAATTTCAGGAAAATCCAAGCAGCATCATAAATGATTTTCAAATAGAAATAGGGGACAAGATAACTGTTAAACTGTGTTCAAACCCAACTACTGGTTTTCAATGGAATTATGAGATGAGTGGAGATAACGCACTAAAGGAAGAAGACCATGACTTTGAAGAACCAGATGGCGATGTTGTCGGTGCATCCGGAATAGAGATCTGGACTTTTGAAGGAACTGCCAAGGGTACTACGGAAGTGCTCATGGAGTATAGCCAGCCATGGGAAGGCGGTACTAAAAAAGAATGGACATACCGGATGACGATAACGGTTCAGTAATCCAATGAATGGTAGATTCCGATACTGTATAGTAGTAACATAAAAGTGGCAGCGGCTGGATTTGAACCAGCGACCAAGGGCTTATGACGGCCAGATTCAGGCCTCTAAACTAATTACTATAGAATATACACCTATAGTGATTTATCCCCTATGGATATCCGGCAAACTCCTTCCGGCTTTGCGCTACCCATATTATGGATAATAACCCAAAAAGTCCCATACATGGAAGAGCTAAAATGGAACCTGCTAGAGCCATTGGCCAAAGCTTTCGTTGTAAGGCGAAGACACCACCAACAATTGCCACTGCCCCAGCCACAATCAGCCCGGGATTAAACTGCCAAGTCTCAAAGAACCACCAAAAAGGTGCGGAGAATGGGTCGTTTAATGCTCCCGAGCCTCCACCAACACCCCAAAAAGCCCCAGCAATTATCATCAATACTCCCGCAGCTACTGGTTTCCAGGTTTTTTCCATTGAAATCACCTTCTAGAAGTCTGACCAGTCTCCCCTGCCATATCATCATCCTTACTCTCTCGCTCTAATTACTCCATACTCTACACTCTTATCGCCTAATACTCTTATTTCTTATCACTACACAAAGTAAGTAAAGAGTAGCAAGAGCGATATGGGAGTTTGGGCGATTCTTGTGGTCGTAGACCACGATAGTTGATCTGTTACAATACGCTAGGTTGTGCAATAAGGTATATGAACGCGGTCACATTTAATCACAGTTTGCAGGATTATGCAATTGCCACCAAAATTGGTAGTCTTGTTATCCAGCACTATTCCAATAATGAGTTGCCCGGCCTATCCAGCTTTTCTCAACACAGCCCAGCCTAGCCCTTATTTCTGTCTTGCCTTGCGAAGCTTGGACTGAGCTGGACCACTGATAGGCATGGGCAATAGTCTTCTTGGTTACTGACGAGTAAGCGGGCTTCCCGACTTCTTATTCAACAACTCAATAGAATGTAACTACTTCTAAAATTGAGGATCCGCACCCTTATATTTCCACCAGATCTACAACTGGATAACTGCCTATGTCTTGTGCCTTCTCAAAGATCAACTTCGCGACAGCTAAATCCTCTATAGCCACACCGGTAGAATCGAAAACAGTGATTACTTTGTCGTCTATTCTCCCTTTCCTTTTGCCAGCAATCACTTCAGCCAGTGTCGCATAGATTTCATTGACTGTAAACAGACCTTTAGTCACTGGCACGTTGATCTCCCCACCAACACTTGCCTGTTTTACGTCGTCGACGACTACAAGAGCGTCTTTCAGTATGGATGGCTCCAGCTCTTCTTTGCCTGCTGCGTCTGCTCCGATAGCATTTATGTGCGTTCCAGCAACAATCCATTCTTTCTTGATTATTGGTGCCCGAGACGGAGTCAGGGTACACGCGATATCCGAAGATACTGCGTCTTCCAATGAACACTTCCTTATTGGATATCCGGGCAAGGATCTGATTAATCTATCTGTCGCTGACTTGGAAACATCAAAAGCATTTATCGAACTTAGGTTAAACAATTCTGCATGAGCTAGTATCTGGGTATAAGCTTGACGGCCGGTGCCGACTATTCCTAAAGTATGTGAATTTTGTCGGGCCAGATACTTGGAGGCTATGGCTGTTGTGGCTCCCGTTCGATAAGCAGTAATTCGCGTACCATCCATTATTGCCAATGGGTATCCCGTTTTCGGATCACTATAGATTAATACTGCCATAACCGTGGGTAAACTGTGAGACGGATTAAGAGGGTGGGCATTCACCCATTTCACTCCAGCACACCCCGGCAAGGCGGCTGGCATTGCCCTGAAATCTCCATGTTCGACGGGCAAATATGCCTTTGGTGGCATATTTGCCCTACCTTCGGCCCACGCCCTAAAGGCTTCTTCGACTACGTTTATGACTTCAGACATCTTGAGCAAGCTGTGAACAACATTTTTATTTAGTAAAAGTGTGGACACAAAATCTAGCACCTCCCATTGGTCTTAAGATCCTTGTCTCTATTGAATTTACATCGCTGCTAATAGTTGCGTCAACCGCGGATTACAAGACGGCTTATTATTCATAGGACAAAGCAAAGAACATTCAGAATTAAGGTTAATCACTGACACGGCTCATTATAGGCCAGATGGTTTCTAGCTATTTCTTGAATAACTCGATTGTGATCCAAGACTTTGCCAGCCGTTCATGCTTGAACTTTCTATAGCCTTCCTATAGAGGCCTTCACCATATATTTCTATAGAGTTCAGGTTTAGCAATTCATGTAGAGGTTGGTTTTCCCGCGAAAGCAGACCTACTAAAACGTCAGGCTTAGAGATCCTATGCGTGATTGTGTGGCGGCGCTCTTTTAAAGATTCAAACCATTTCGCGTCAGCTAACTTATCAAGCAGTCTCACTATGTCAGTAGCCGTGTCTTTGGATTGCCTTTGTTAAGCAATCACCATATTACTAAATTCATCAGAACTACCACATAGTCCCTAGAACTTTCTTTTTCAATTTCTTAGCTTCATAGGCTTGGACCTGTTCCCAATATCCAAATCTTGTCAAATCCACGCTGATCTAGTTAACACCGTTTGGTAGTGAACAAGATAATATATTGTGACCAGCTCAATGGTTTCACTACGGTCCAATTTGACCTGTGTTGCTATCAAGAAACCACTCTATTATACTGATATCATGATTTTGCATTCCATAATATCATAAGACTACTATTTCCCCGTATATCAGGTTATTTATGTGAGAACCCAGAAGTAATGCAACAATTAGGAACTGGTCGCATTCCCTGGACAATACTAGGTCCCGCTTTTCTGCTAGGCGTCGCCATGTTTGCCCCCATGCTCTGCGTTCCTCCTATGGAGCACATACTGAAGGCGGAGCTTAACCTATCTCATGCCCAAACTGGCCTACTATTCACTGCTCCCACCATCATGATTGTAGTGGTGGCTATCCCTGCCGGTATCATTGCCGATAAGATTGGCTTCAAGAAGACCGCTGGCATTGGCGCCATTATAATAGCGGTGGGAACCCTATTAAGAGGTACCGCCACGACTGCTTCAAGCCTACTTGCGTTTACGTTCATCTATGGTGTTGGCTTCGGCTTGGCATTTCCCAACCTACCCAAAATGGTAAGCGCTTGGGTACCCAAAGAAAAAGCTGGCGTGGCTACCGGAATATTCACCGCCGGGATACTCGTTGGCGACGCTCTGGGACTAGCTATTACTATGCCTTTGATCTACCCCCTGACTAATACCTACCAAGGCGTCTTTTACATATGGAGCATTATCCCCATCATCGCTGCCATCTTGTGGTGGATAGTGGTCAAAGACCCCAGCATTACTAGAAGTCCCAGTGTACCATCTACTGGAAGCAAAACTCGCTTTCGCCTGGTACTTCAAAACAACAACCTATGGCTGGTATCTATTCTCTTGTTTCTGGAGAACTTCTTCTTCTATAACTGGGCAGGATGGGCACCAGCATTATTGATATTGAAGGGGGCTACCGCAGAAATCGCCGGGGTTATTACTTCGATAACTGTCTGGGTTGGCATTCCAACCGCTTTTATTGCTCCCCGACTCTCCTATAGGATAGGAAGAAGGAAGCCGTTCCTCTGGTTACCTTCCCTAATCTTGTCCTTCGTTACCTGGAGTGCCATAAACGCATCCGTATCCATGAGTTGGTTAATCATGATTGTGACAGGTATCACTACAACTACCAGGTATGCCACACTGCTGGCACTACCCGTAGAAATGATACCGGAAGACGAAGTGGGTACAGCAAGCGGATTGGTGCTGTCCATAGGCTATATTGGCAGCATAATTGGTGCAGTGGCAGGAGGGCGCATTTTTGACATAACCGGGAGCCTAAAATCGTCTCTGTTTGTCCTCGTTGGGATATCGCTAGCTGTATTCGGTATTGCACTCAGGCTGCCGGAAACAGGGACTCGATCTGTGGACAATAACTAGAACTCTACGGTAAGATGGTTGCCAGTAGATATAGCCGGTGGTAGCTTTTAGACTACACAGAAATTGAAAGACTTCTATTCAGAAGCAAACCATATAATTATACTACAGGGTTAGTGCATAAAGCTGGTCTAGGCTAAACAGAGAAGCCTATGAAAATGCAGACTTCTCATTGACTAGTCTTCAGGGGCAGGGTACATGTTATACCATATTAAGATGTTATCTGTTCTTTGCAAATGATCAAACGATAGCCTACCCACCACACTCTTTCAACTCTCTTTAGGTATTGGCTCATCGAGATATATATAGACGCTGTCCCTCTTGCATATTGACTTTTCTATTTTACGTGCTACAATACCTGCAGGGTAGTTAAACATTCTCAAATACTTCTGATTGGCGATGTGACGTTAATAATTAGCCGGGAAATAGCTATAGCTTAGGCAAGGAGGTAATGATGTAGCAAGTTGGCCTACCTAATACATAAATCTTTGGTTTAGGAGGGATTAATTGAAGAAGATAGTATTATTAATAAGTAGTATATTACTCATACTATCCTTAGCAATAGTGCCATTTGTTAGTTCCTGTACCACAACACCCACATCACCGGAGACACCAGAGACACCAGAGACGCCAGAGACGCCAGAGACACCGGAGACACCAGAGACACCAGAGACGCCTGAGACACCGGAGACACCTACTCCTGAAGAACCCCTAAAGATGTTTTTCTTCACTAATGGCACCAGAACCGATGGGACGTGGAGTCAAAATATTTACGAAGCCTACGAGTTTATTACACAGAATTATCCCAATGTAGAAACTAGCTTCACGGATTTAATACCTTTTGCCGACGAGCCGCAATATATTGAAGTAGCTGGTGAAGCAGGGGCTAATCTGTGCTACCTTGATGGCAGTTTTGCCTGGTTTGATACCATGATGGAGCATGCCCCAAGATATCCGGATACCTGGTTCATTATTGCTAATCTCTCGCCTGAGGAATACGCTCCATTACCGCAGAATGTCAAATCCTATAATAAGCAGGAGCAGGAGGCCGGTTTCCTAGCTGGGGTAGCCATGGGTATGGTAACGGAATCAAACAAGATAGGCTACGTCGGTGGACTACCCTTCCCTACTATCATAAGAGTTGGCTGTGGCTTCGAGATGGGGGCGAAATGGATCAACCCGGAGGTAGAATTCTTCCCCACCTATACGGCTAGCTGGGTCGATGTGGAAATAGCCTACGAATCGGCCCGGGCGCTAATTGAGTCAGGTTGTGACGCTATGTGTATCTACTGTGACAATGGCAGTTTCGGCGTAATCAAAGCCTGTCAAGACGCTGGCATACTATGCGTTGGGCAGAGCCGTGATCAACTCGAGTATGCCCCGGATAATATCATGACCAGCTTTCTTACCGATCATCCCAAAATAGCGGACCGTGCGCTCCAGGAATATATGAACGGTACAATTGAACACGGTGTAACGATAATCCATCTAGGTGATGAGAACGGCTGGGACTTCATTGCCCCACTAACCAATGTCTCAGACGAGGTTAAAACGATGGTAGATAAGGCTGCTGTGGCTATAGCCGCTGGCGAAATAGTAGTTCCCTATATTAACGATCCAGACATGATAGGGAATCTCAATTTAGCTGACTTAGGTATACCGTCACCCGAAGAACTCGGCATTGAATAATCCCTGTAGAGTTGGAGCCGTAATCTATTCGTTAAGTAACATAGTCAATTAGTGAAAGTAGAAGGTTGGATAGGATGGTTATCGTGCGATCTCACTGACTGCTATCCAACCTTCTGGTATATTTGAGCTGCCAGCTTTTAAGTCTAGACTTTTCGGTGTAAAAACTACCATGCAGTTTAGTTGATAGCTGAAAGTATGGGTGTAATAGTATGATTAGTGCTAGAGGTGAAATATCGTAGCTAAGCAGTATTTATCTCCAGTCGGCAGACATTATATTCGGCGGACAATAACTACTATAATAGTGTTTGCCCTAGCTTTTGGCATAACTTCTATTATGATTTATGTCTCCGGGATTGACCCGGTGGAAGTATATGCCGGTCTTTTCAAAGGTGGCTTCGGTAGCCTTGTCAGAATAGGACAGACACTTGTCCAGGCGACACCACTTATGTTTACTGCCTTGGGGCTCATTTTTGCATTTAAGTGCGGAGTATGGAATATAGGAGCTGAAGGGCAGCTACTTATGGGGGCAGTCGGCGCTACTCTGGCAGGCCTTTTCATAAATGGTGTCCCAAAACCGGCTCATATCTTTTTAGTCACCATGGCCAGTATCACTTTCGGTGCCGGTTGGGCAGCGATACCGGCCGCCCTAAAAGTTAGATTTCGTACAAACGAGATAATCACCTCTTTGCTACTAAACTTTGTGGCTTCCTGGTTTGTAATTTACATGCTGAGGTGGCCGCTAAAACCGGAGCTGTATGCACATTTAGTCAGTGATAAAATCGCGACTACGGCCTGGCTGCCGATAATATTGCCCGGAACCGCTTTGCATGCTGGTATTATTATAGCTGGCAGCTTGGCCGTAGCGGTCTGGTTCATCCTGCAAAAGAGTGTACTCGGTTATCGTATCAAGGCCATAGGGGTGAATCCTGACACGGCAATGTATGGTGGCATACCGGTGGGAAGAGTCATTATGATCTCTATGCTTCTTAGTGGCAGCTTGGCAGGTATGGCGGGTATGGCCCAGGTAGCTGGAGTTCAGCATTTGCTGCGACAGGACATTTCGCCAGGATACGGATTTCTTTCCATATTGGTTAGTTTTGTTGGCAGGTTAAATCCGCTTGGAGTAGTTATCGTGGCCATCTTCCTAGGGGGACTATTATCTGGGGGCTATTCTGTCCAAGCGGTACTTGGCATTGACATTACTGTCGTACATGTGCTTATAGCTGTGATTATGTTTGGCTTGGTGATTCAACCGTTTATCGAGAACCGTCTGGCACGTATAATCTAGTATCGAAATAGTATATGTCAAATATGGAAGAGGAGGGCTGAACTAGTAATGTCTTCAGCCTTGGTAGTTCCAGTGTTAGCCTCCATGCTGCGGATGAGCTTTAGCCTACTAATTCCTTCACTGGGTGAAGCAGTCTCGGAACGTTCCGGAGTATATAACGTAAGCCTTGAAGCATATATGCTTTTCGGGGCATTGTTTTCATATCTGGGAGCTATTAATACGGGTAATCTATGGATAGGGATTGCTCTTGGAGTAGCGGCTGGGACTGCTCTAAGCCTCGTCCATGCTTTCATATCAGTGACGCTGAAGGCTAACCAAATAATCAGCGGACTAACCATATGGCTGTTTAGCCTAGGGTTTACCTCCTTCGTTTTCAGAACAGTTGGTACTGCCGATCCAATAGAAGGTTTCTCGCCCGTCTATATACCGAGGCTTAGCGGACTACCCTTCATTGGCCCAATTCTTTTTCAACAGAACGTTTTGTTCTATATTAGCTTGGGTTTTGTGGCTGTATTTTATGTCCTTATATATCGAAGCCGTTTCGGCTTACTGATAAGAGCTACCGGTGAAAATCCACTTGCGGTTGATATGGCGGGTTACAACGTCTCTCTCATCCGATATGTCAGTGTTCTTATATGTGGTGCCGTGGCAGGCTTTGGAGGCTCATATTTGCCGCTAGCCATGTTACACCGCTTCACTGAGGAAATCACTGCTGGACGAGGATTCATTGCCCTTTGCATAGTAATCTTCGGTGGCTGGAATCCAGTCTGGATACTCGGCGGTTCGCTCATCTTTGCAGGAGTTGATGCTCTACAGATTCAGTTGCAGGCTATTGGTACTGGAGTACCGTTCCCATTACTACTCATGTTGCCTTACATTGTGACAATTGTTATCTTAGTTGGTGTTGGGGCTAGAAGAAGATTCGTTGGGCCGAGAAAACTTGCTATCCCTTACATTAAGGGGGAAGGCTGATGCTATTAAAAATAGCCCTGAGGGATTTAGCATATTTGGGTCGTAGCAACCTAGAGGCATCTCTAAGCTCCAAAACTGTCCGGAAATTCACTTGTCAGGAGAGTATGTGATGACCGTCAATGTCGCATATCCTGTATTAAGAATGGAGCACATCGTCAAGAGATTCGGCGAAGTAGTTGCCAACGACGATATCAACTTCGAAGTAGCGGCTGGTGAGATACACTGTCTCCTCGGCGAGAATGGCGCGGGCAAGACAACACTAATGAATATCCTTTATGGTCTGTGGCAGCCGGACGAAGGCACTCTCTACATTCGAGGGACAAGAGCGAAATTCAAATCACCCAAGGATGCGATAAATCATAAAATAGGGATGGTTTCTCAACAATTTAGTCTGGTGCCACCACTTACGGTAACCGAAAATATCGTACTGGAAGACATCCCATCCAAGAATACCCTAGTTGATATGAAGGAGGCTGAAGAGAGAGTCGATGCTCTCGCAAAACGTTGCGGCTTTAGGATAAATGCTCGGTCAAAGGTTGAGGACTTTTCGGTAGGCGAGCAGCAACGAGTTGAGATTCTTAAGGCTCTCTACGGAGGAGCTGACATACTTATCTTGGACGAGCCAACGGCTGTACTTACATCTCAGGAAACAGACGAATTGTTCAAGGTGCTAAGGTCTATGTCTACCCACGGACACTCTGTAGTATTCATTACCCACAAACTGAGGGAAGCCCTGCTTTGTGATCGAATAACCATATTAAGAGCAGGAAAGGTTGTTGCCCAGAAGGTAGCAAAGGAGACCACTAAAGATGAAATAGTCCAGGCAATGTTTAAAGAAAGGGTGCTTTTTCATGAGGATAGTTATACAATCAGGCCAACTGGACAAGAAAAGACTCCAATTCTGGAGGTAATCAATTTGCATGCTCAGGATGACAGAGGACTGAAGGTACTGAAAGGCATATCATTTCGTATCTCAGACAGTTCGATTCTAGGAATTGCGGGCATCGCTGGTAATGGTCAGAGAGAGCTGGTTGAGGTTATTACCGGATTACGCAAAGCTACAGAAGGGAAGATACTGCTGAGAGGTATAGATATAACGAACCTCCCACCAAAATTACGCAGAGAAAGTGGCATGGCACATATTCCGGAGGATCAAGTGAGGAGGGGCTCATTTGCTGACTTGGAGTTGTCGGACAATCTGATCCTCGGCCGGGAAGATAAGGTACCTTTTATTCATGATTTTATGGAGAAGTATTTCCCTGTTCTAAGTTACAAACAAATCCAGAGCTTTGCCAAAGAAAGAATCTCAAGCTATGATGTTAGAGCGAAGAGCATAAATGACTTAGCCAGACATTTATCTGGTGGTAATCTGCAAAAGCTAATACTAGCCAGGGAGCTAGCCGGGGAACCAGATCCAATAATCGCCCCCAGCCCACGAGGGGTCTAGATGCCAAAGCCGTTGAGTTTGTACACCAGCGTTTACTAGAGCAAAGAGAGAAAGGGAAAGCTGTATTACTAGTTTCTTACGATCTGGATGAGATTATGAGATTATCTGATCACATTGGAGTAATCTATGAAGGAGAAATACACCTTATTACTGCAACAAAAGCACAAAGAAGTCAGATTGAAAGAATGATGGTAGGCGGTTTACGCGAATTATAGCTAATGTATCCCTGTTCCAGAATTTGAAGACATAAAGTGCATGCTTCAGCTAAGTTCTTAAATTCCTGATTAGGCGAAAGAACAGACAAAGCGTTCTTAGTGTAAAAAGGATGCTCCCTAGTTATACCACAGCACCTAGTCGCCCTCGGCTTCCTTTACTGCCATCGCTTTGAATACCTTGTCTCTGGCATCGAGTACCAACAACGGCGGAATCATATCCCCGGAGGTGACGCTTCTACAGATATTATCACCGACGGTAGCCATATTCCTGACCTGTGGGGTAGCGAAGGAAAGTGCCGCCTCGTGCAGGGCGGTGTAGTCCTTTTTTATGACGTCTGAACCAAGAATATCGGACACCTTGGTCAAGGCCCCAAT
>DAOULZ010000016.1:0-23491 GCA_034414575.1 Dehalococcoidales bacterium
GCCAGATGCCGACACTTAAGAATCTGGCCAGCCTTTTCCCCGGTACCGAATGGGTAGCGCCGGCTAGCTCCTTGGTTCCCAGGAGGACTCCGAAGCCGACGATAGCCACGATGCCCACGGCAGCTGCGAGCCCCATGGCAATGATGGTGGTTACCGTGGTGACGGTGGTTACGGTGGTCACGGTGGTAACCGTGGTTATGGTGGCGGCGGTGACAACAGTGGTGATCATTATTTCTTCACCTCAGCAGCACTTATGTCAAAATAATAGCATAAAAAAATACTTTTGTCAAGGGGTTAGGACGGTTTAGTTATTCAGGTGGGTGACAATGGTGCCTTGACAATGACTGGGTGGTATGATTAAATAGAAATAAGAAGTCACATAGAACTCGGTGGAGCTTGCTTCAGGAGGTGTGCTATGAGGCTTTATAAGCTGTATGGGGTGTGGCAGGTTGACAGGTGGCGCCCCGCTGTATAGCGGGGCGGTTAGAGCTCGAATCTGACTCGAGTTAGCGAAAGGGGTTAGTCTCTTGGAAAGAGAGGCCCACTGCGGCGAGGGTAACCGCAGATGAGTCGGGTGAGAGACAAGGTAAATTGTGGAGAGGGGGCACCCTAGTCGGTGCTCCCTCTCTTTGATAGAATACGGTTGTCTTAAAGAAGTTGAGGATTTCTTGAGAGGGAGGGGGGAGGAGTAGTCATCAAGACGTATTTATCAAAGTTGGGACGGTAAAGCTGGCGCTGGCATCGCTCAGGCGGGGTGGGCTCTATATGGTCTAGCTCATACTGAGAAATAGACGATACAGCTTCTCGGCTAGTTCCTTAATATACCGCCCATTTTCAAGTTTACTCTGCCAGCTATCAGGTATGGCACTAGTACCAAGATAGGCCCCAGAGATAGCCCCGGTCATGGCTCCAATCGTGTTGGTATCTCCCCCCAGGCTAATAGCGAAGCGGACAGCTTCCGAGAAGGAATCAGGTTCATTTAAGAAGGAATATATCGCCGTTGGTACCGAGTTAAAGGCTTCAACCCCATTTCCCAGTTCCGTAATAACCCTGTCCTTATCTGGATGATTCAGAAGTGCTGGTGTCCGGGCCAGTTTCTCTTGATAGACCCGGTCCGATACATAACTAATCAGTTTTTCCAGAAAGTCACCCCGGTCGAAGGCTTCTCCCGGACTAAGGCTCGTTGCTAGGGCGATGGCATGGGCTTCTAGGGCAGCTCCTGCTTTGCCTAGCTTATGGGCGTGAGTAATCTGGCTTGATTTATGGGCGATCTCGGTTAGTACCGGTAAATTGTCGTGATAGAGGATTCCTATTGGGGCGATCCGCATGGCAGCCCCATTTCCGTAAGAACCGCTGCGGTATAGTCCTTGAGCTACTTCATCCCAGGCACCACCAGCCGTTATCAATCGGAAAATACGCGGTGGCCCCGGCCCATAACCGCGCCATGGCTCAAGCTCGTAATTATGGGCGAAAGTATGGGCCATGTCGGTACCGTCAAAGCCTCCACTTTGCAGCAAAGACTCAGCGACGCCAATCATCATGTGGGTATCATCAGTATAGGTCAGGGCCTCAAGCCTCTCAGCTATCCGGTCGATTTCTTCGAGCTTAACCTGGCGGTGTCCTTCAAAAGATGCCCCCAAAGCATCTCCGATGCCGGTGCCCACTAAGGCCCCGATGAACTTTGATTTCAATACCGGCTCATCCATTCTGGTTATTCTTGGATTCTGCCTGTTTTTCTTCCTCAGCCTCTGGCTGGCTCGGTGGCTTTGCCTCTTGGTCTCTGAGCCAGCGCCTGATCTCATCTAGAGCTGGCGGGGCGATGTAGAATACCTGGATATCTTCGGGGAATTGAACTTCATGCCTCTCCTGCATAAATAGCATGCCGATTTCATCCGCCTTAAGCGTTTCGTCTATCTGACGGGCAAAATGTTCATTCCTCTTTTTAATTATCTCCGTATAGGATTGGTAAACAGTGGCAAAGGTTTTTTGGCTTTGTAGGCCGATGGCTAAGCACCGACTCCAGTCCGTAAGCTCGTTTAGCAGTTCACTTTGCTCGGCAGCTTCGAGCTGCGCCCCCTTATCTAACCGGTTTTTGATAATTTCATAGCTTTTTTCGTTAAGTGCTTTTACTGTCTTAACACCCTCCTCACCGCTGATCGGTACCAATTCGTGGTATATCTTGGCCACCTTACCCAGCTTCATTTCCAGAGCGCTCATTTTGTCTTCAACCTGGTTCCAATATCGGTTAAATTTCTCAAGATACTCGTCTGGAGATTCTCTCCCGCAGTAAATAAGGGGTACGAAGTATAACTTCCTTCCCTGTCTAAACTCCTCAGCCAAAGGCTTTTCAATTTTTCCCAGCTCCTCAGACATCGAAATCTCCTCCAGATATTAGCATTTGGAATATATCTTGGAACCAATCAGGTTCCAGTGTAACCCTTGTGCCAAGCTGATTTCTAGCAACGTCAGGTTGCCTTGGTTAACGTGGTTGAGAGTGACTACAGTTGATAATCTGCTCAATGTTTTCTTGGTTGTAGCAAATAACACACTGCTTAAGAATGGCGTCGGCCTCGACACTAACCCCCGGCCACAGCACGGCGTTCTCTAGGCTGGCTCCCTTGCCGATATGACAGCCTTCTCCCATAACCACTGGCCCCTTAATTCGGACTTCTTGGTCTATACGGCACTTGCTACTAATTATAGCCGGCCCGGTTATTTTGGCTGAGGAGTGAATGACGGCGTCTGCCGCGCAGGAAATGTCCTCCTGGTTCATTTCTGGGGTAAGGTGGCTAGTTGCCTTTGCCAGCAAAAGGTCGCAGTTCAGGCACAGGTATTTATCCGGCGTTCCCATGTCAAGCCAGTAGCCGCTAAAGGGGTAGCCGTAGACCGGTTCATCTAGCTCAAGGAGCCGGGGGAAAAGCCCCCGCTCAAACATGTAATGACTATTTTGAGGCACATGCCGGAGGACCTCTGGCTCGAGGATGTAAATACCGGCATTTATCCAGTGGCTGGTTATTTGGTCGGGGCTTGGTTTTTCAACAAAGCGTCTCACCCTGTCGTCACTTTCAGTTTCCACTACCCCGAAGGCGCTGGGATTATCGACATAGGTTAGGGCAATAGTTACCTTGGCACTTCTACGCCGGTGGAAGGTAACTAGATCGGCTAAATTAAGGTCGGTGAAGATGTCTCCATTGAGGACAGCAAAGGTGTCCGCTAGGTCTGGGGCAGCATTCTTTACTGCCCCGGCGGTACCTAGGGGGCTATCTTCGACTGCATAGCTAAGTCGAATTCCCAGGTTTGCGCCATCACCCAGGTGGCCCTGAATAGCCTCGGGAAGGTAGCTCAAGGCCAGAATGACATCTCTAACCCCGTAGTTTCTGAGATAGGCAAGAGTGTGCTCCAGAAAGGGGCGATTCAGTACTGGCATCATAGACTTAGGCATATGGTAGCTAAGTGGTCGGAGTCTGGTTCCTTGGCCACCAACCAGAATAATTGCCTGCTCAAGCATGATTCTCTCTGGCCCTCCCTTCATATACCCGCAGTAAAATATTAGAGTTAATTGGCGACAAAATCAAGGATAAGGGTAGCGTCGTACCATAGACCTCACGGGGTGCTCTTGTTATAATGAAGCAACTTGGGCTATGTTTCCTGACTACTGGTGGTGTTAGCGTGGCCGGCGAATCTATCAAGTGAAGCCCAGACTGTCCATCTTGGAAATCCAGTTTTGAGCTTCTTGGATCGGGGTATGTCTGGGGTCTCGCTTGTTATTTTCATGGTTGGGTGTTACCAGTGATGTGGGGAGCGATATTATGGATAGAGTAGACTGGCCAAAGGGCGTGACGAAGTTGTATCGCCAGCGTTGGCGTATCTGGGTGGTGGCGTGTCTAGCTCATACTATAGGCCTGTTTCACCGGGCGGCGATGGCACCTATGGCCGACCGGCTAATGGCTGATTTCGACGTCAGTGCTACGGTCTTTGGCAGCCTGGGGGCGGTCTACTTCTATATCTACGCAGCGATGCAGTTACCGGCGGGTACTCTGGCCGATACCCTGGGACCGCGGAAGACAATTACTGCCGGGCTACTCCTCTCGGCGGCCGGTTCTCTCATCATGAGTATGGCCCCCTCGTTCGCGGTGGTGTATGCGGGGCGGCTTATGGTGAGCTTCGGCGTTTCTGTAGTGTGGATCAATGTGCTTAAGTTGCTCATGGAGTGGTTCCGTAGTCGCGAGTTGGCTACCATGACTGGCCTGTCCAGTGCCCTGGTGAACTTGGGGCAGGTAGCGGCGGCTACGCCTCTGGCCTTACTGATAATTGCGGTGGGCTGGCGAACTTCATTGGTGACTATTGCCCAGGTCACCTTTGGCTTGGCCGTGGCCAGCTGGTTTACTGTCAAGGATAGCCCGGCCCAGGTTGGTCTCCCCTCCATTGCTGGGCTTAAAGGGCGGGCAGCTCGCCAGGCTCTTGAACCGCATGACACTTCAAGGCTGAGTTTGCGCCAGAGGTTCAAAATCGTCCTCAGCAACCGGCGTCTCTGGTCGCTATTTCTGGTGCATTTCGGGATATATGGTGCTTATACTACCTTTTTCCATAACTGGGCGGTGGTCTATCTGATGCAGACCTACGGTCTGGAGCGGGACTCGGCGGCTAACTTTGCCCTTATAGCGGCGGTTGGTCTGATAGTGGGTGCTCCCTTGGTAGGCTTCCTCTCTGACCGGGTACTGCGCCGGCGTCGTTTACCGGTGCTGGTGTTCGCCACTATTTTCTTCACCTCCTTTCTGTTTTTGGCCCTGTGTGGGGGTGGTCAACCGCCTCTTGAAGCGCTCTATCCAATTTGCTTTTTGGTTGGGCTTGGTACTGGGGCGGTTTCGCTCGTCTTAGCTTCGGTTGGAGAACTGGCTGAGCCTTCTGTCCGGGGTACCGCTGCTGGTTTGGTAAATATGGGTGGCTTTATCAGTGCCGCCGTGGCCCAGCCGCTATTCGGTTATCTCTTGGACCGGGGGTGGATGGGGGACATGATTGAGAGGGTTCGTATCTACCCGCTAGCGGCTTTCCAGCAGGGCCTCCTGCTTTGTTGCGTTTTGGCGGCGCTGGGTTTTGTTGGTGCGTTGCTAACCAAGGAGACCCGTCGAAGATAATAAGGCCTGCGGTTGGGGTCGGGGTAAGTAGCTGACAAGATTCAGGCTTTATGATACTACCGGTGAGGGGTGATCCTGGAAGGGATGAGTGCGTAAAACCAGCGAGAAGAGGTAGGGATATTTTGATTTGAGGTGTTCCAGGTAGCGTATCCAGGCAGCAACCAGCTGGCCGTATACCCGCTGGATATCACCAGCCAGGTGTTCCAGGTCACTATCCGGTATGTTCTGCATTGAGGGTCTTGCCTCAAGTTCCTCGGCAAGGTGAAAAACGGCCCACATCAGATCGGTGAAGCGTTCGCGCTCCAGTAGATTAGGATTCTCCAGCAGCCGCAAAAGGAAGCCTCGTTTCTGGATGAGAAAGGTGCGCAGTGCCTCCAAATCTACGTTACTGCAGTCAGCATTAACCTTGATATTGTGAGCGCAGATGGTTGCTTTTTTAAAGTCGCGTGCCGCCCAATCCTGCCTGACGGCAAGGCATTGTGAAGTCTCCTCGCGGTTCTCTATGGAGCAGATAAGGTCGGCAATCAGGCGGTTGCCTACCTCGCTGAAAAAAGCGCCCACTACCATGTTGAGTTTGTTTAGCAGGGCCTGTTTCTCCCGATAAGTAAGGATGCGTTCGATCACGATGACGACGATGAAGACCTCAAGGGGGAGGAAGGCCAGGTCACCAATCAGGTAGATAAATATGTGGTAGGGATTTTGGAAAATGCGGTAGTGAACGAAGTATATCAGGGCGGAGCTGGCCACAAAGATGGCAGCGAGAATAAGGAATCTCCGATGGCGCTTAATCATTATGGTACTTACCTGACGACAGTAGAGAGTACTTATGGGTTCAAGACCAATAATATCATATCTACTCGAATGAGAGAAATAGTTGGTTCAGTAGCATGCTCGGTAACATTTAATCCCCTCTTTTCCCCTTTGCTTTAGGAACCTAAGCAGTATTAAGCAGTTGCTTCCTGCAGAACAAAAGCCGAGTCTCCAATAACTCTGAATCCTATTGGCATCATTTCCGCTTAATTAATAAGCTACTCTATTGACAAAAGTCCCTTTTTGAGCTACAATCAAGCCATCTGGATACAAAAGGCTTGATGGTAGGTATGGCGTGAAAGGCGTTATCAAAGGTAGAGAGCAGCTTATTAGTGAGTTAGAGGCACTGCGTCGTCGTGTGGCTGAACTTGAGAGGTTAGAGGCTCAGAATGAGAAGCTTTGTGTTACCAGTGAGGAGTTGCGGACTGCCGAGGAAGAGTTACGTGCCAGCAATGATGAGCTTCAGGCTGCTAATGATGAGCTACAGACTACCGAGGCGGAGTTACGTGCCAGTAATGAGGAGCTACAGGCTACCAATGTAGAATTGCAGCGTGAAATCATCGAGCGCAAGCGGGTCGGGGAGCAACTTCGCCGGTCGGAAGAAAAGTACTCAACTCTTGTAGAACAAGGAAATGATGGGATCATTATTATTCAGGGCGGGGTATTGCGATTTGCTAGTTCAAAGATGGTCAAAGTTACTGGTTTCTCGGTGGAGAATGCGCTTGGCAGGTCGTTTGTTAATTTTGTCTCTCCAGAATATAAGCAGCTGGTGGTGGACTGGTATAAGAAGCGAATGTCGGGCGAGAAAGTCCCGAGCAAGTATGAAATAGAGATTCTCAGTAAAGAGGGTAAGAAGATACCTGTTGAAATTAGCGCCAGTAGTATCGAGTATGAGGGAATCCCAGCTGATATGGCGATAGTTCGTGATATTTCCGAGCGTAAGCGAATGGAGCAGGAGCTTCAAGAGAAGAGGAAGCAACTGGAAGCCCAAAATGAAGAACTTCGTAAAGCTAATGAGGAGTTACAGGCTACCGAGGCGGAGTTGCGTGCCAGCAATGAGGAGCTTCAGGCTGCCAATGATGAGTTGCAGCAGGAAATCATCGAGCGTAGGCGGGCCGAGGAGTCACTCAGAGAAAGCGAGGAGAAGTATCGCAGTCTGTTTGAGGATACCAGGGATGCAATTATGATTAGAGACCAAGGTGGTAAGATCACCCATATAAACCAAGCTGCGTTAGACCTCTTTGGCTATGAGAAGGGAGAAATGGTGGGGATGGATAATATTCAGATGTATGTCGATCCCGCCGACCGGGAGGAATTGCAGCAGGAGGTGAAAGAAAAGGAGGCTATTAAGGGCTACGAGGTGAGGCTGCGGAAGAAGGATGGCTCTGAGATGGATTGCTTGCTCTCTGCCAGTTTTCACCGGGACGCAGATAATAAGACCGTAAGCTATCGGTCCATTATCCATGATATTACTGAGCGTAAGCAGATGGAACAGCATCTCGTCATCACTGACCGACTGGCTTCCATCGGTGAGCTGGCTTCGGGCATTGCCCACGAGCTAAACAATCCGCTGACCAGCGTTATCGGCTTTTCGCAGCTACTCCTGGATAAAAATATTCCCGACGATATTAAAGAAGACGTAAGGATTATCTTCAGTGAGGCTCAGCGCGCCGCGGGAGTGGTGAAGAACCTGCTCACCTTTGCTCGGAGGCACGCCCAGGTGAAGGAGCTGGTGAATATAAATAGTATTGTTGAGAAGGTTCTGGAACTACGTGCCTACGAGCACAGGGTAAATAACATTCGGGTTAAGACCCAGTTTGCGGCTGACCTCCCCGAAATCATGGCGGACTATTTCCAACTACAACAGGTCTTCCTCAACATCGTTATCAATGCTGAGTATTTTATGATTGAGGCACATAAGAAGGGTACCCTGACTATTACTACGGAAAGGGTAGATAATGTGGTCAGGGCTTCCTTCATTGATGATGGACCTGGGATCCCTGAGGAGAACTTAGGGCACCTTTTCGATCCCTTCTTTACCACCAAGGAGGTAGGTAGGGGAACCGGGCTGGGTCTTAGCATCTGTCACGGGATAATCATAGAACACGGCGGTCAACTATATGCCGCAAGTGAACTGGGTAAGGGAACCACCTTCACCGTGGAACTACCTATCAGTGACCATTGATGAGGAAGGAGTTGTAAAATGAAGAACTCAGGCGCTGGCGTGAAGAGAATTCTGGTGGTTGAAGATGAACTGGCTATCAGCCAGGTTTGCCGGCGGGTTCTTACCGACGAAGGGTTTGAGGTGGATACGGCTGTCAATGGGGAGATAGCCCAGGAAATGCTGAGGAGAAGGGACTACACCCTGGTTTTAATGGATGTCAGGATGCCGGTAATGAGCGGTAGGGAGTTCTATCAAATTCTAAAGGGGCAGTACCCCAAGCTGGTGGACAAGGTGGTGTTCACTACCGGCGACGTGATAGGCGGCGGGACCAAGAAGTTTCTTGAGCAAAGCGGCCGGCCGTTCTTGCCTAAACCATTCACTCCTGATGAGCTGAAAACCATAGTCAGAGAGACTCTGAGGTAGGTGGCGCAATGACTAGCAGCGGGGCCAAGATACTGCTTGTTGATGATAGGGAGGCAATCAGGAGGCTGCTTAAGCAGAGGCTAAGTGCCGAGGGCTGTGAGTGTCTGGAAGCTGGTAGCGCTAGCTCGGCTCTGGATGAATTGCAAAATAACAAAGTTGAGCTGGTAATTCTGGATATCAAGATGCCGGGTAAGTCAGGAGTTCAGCTACTACCCGAGATAAGGGATAGTTATCCTGATACGGTGGTGATTATGGCTACTGCCATCACTGATGCTAGTATCGCCATCCACTGTATGAAGCTGGGGGCTTATGACTATATAACCAAGCCCTTTAATCTGGATGAGGTGGTTCTCGGCGTTGATAAGGCTCTGGAGAAAAGAAGGCTACAGCTGGAGAATCGGGACTACCAGCAGCATCTTGAGCAGAGGGTTGAGGAGCAGGCAAGTAAAATTCGTAACGCCTTCTTCAATGCTATAACGGCTCTGGCTTATGCTCTGGAAGCTAAGGACAAGTACACCAGCGGGCATTCACAGCGGGTGTCCGAGATATCTGTGGCCATAGCTAGAGAGTTAGGCTTAGCACAGGAGAGTATCAATCGGATAGAGCTTGCCGGGCGGGTACATGATATCGGCAAGATAGGGGTGCGAGAATCTGTGCTTAATAAGCCGGCTCAGCTTACCGAGGAGGAGTTTCAACATGTAAAATACCACCCCGAGACGGGAGAGCATATTCTAAATCCAATTGTTGAGGATAAGGAGATCCTGCAGATAGTGAGGCATCACCATGAGCACTATGATGGTACAGGCTATCCTGATGGGTTGTCCGGTGATGAGATACCGCTGGGTGCCAGAATTTTAATGGTGGCTGATAGCTATGACGCAATGACATCCGAACGTCCTTACCGGGGAGCAATGGACGCGGAAACGGCTTGCGCTAAGTTAGAGCAGGCTAAAAATACCCAGTTTGACCCCGAGGTAGTCGGGGCATTTCTCCGGGAGAGGGGTTTGTCATGCTATCACTCGGCGTTATTACATCCGAGGCTTGAGAGCGGTAAGATTAGTGGGGGTTACGGTTTTTGATATTGAGGCAATAGTAGGTTATAGGTAGCCTCTACGGCTGTGATTTTTAGATTAAAGGTCGTCTTGGTAAACTGATAGCGACAAACCGGCGGAGGAGAACCTAAGTGCTTAATAAGAGAAGGATAATACTTATTGCTGATGACGAGCTAAATATCAGGCTGCTGGTGAGCAGCATGCTGGATAAAGATTACGTTGTTCTCGTGGCTAGTGATGGGCAGGAAGCCGTAAATATTGCCCAGAGTCAAAAACCAGACCTTATCCTGATGGATATTATGATGCCGAATATGGATGGCTATTCGGCCTGCTATGTCGTCAAAAAGGACAAGGCAACAGCTACCATACCGGTTGTTATGATCTCTGCAGTGGGCCAGGAACTTAACAAGAAGTTTGCGAGTCAGATGGGGGCTGATGGGTATATAACCAAGCCGTTCCAGTTGCAGGATTTACAGGATACAATCAACAAGTTCTTATAATCTTCCGAATGAGGTATAGTTTCCCTTGGTTATGTTGGTTTTACGGATAGGTAAGGCGAGGGAGTGTCAATCCTTGAGGGCTACTTCGTAGAGCTCACGAACTGGCGGCGCTGTGAAAAACTCCTTGCCCATGTTTACCCGTTCCTGGTAGTGACCGCTCTGCTCATCAGCAATAGCATCATCTTCGCTGTCCCAAAAGGCAATACTAATGCATTTGCCCATTTTGCGGTCAGTGAGCAGATAGCCGCTCCGATATCCCTTCTGCAATTTCACGGCAGGGATAACACCCTCCTCAAAGGCCTTTTTAACCTCATCTAGCCTGTCTACATTTACCTGAAACCTACCTACACGCGCAATCATGGTATGACCTCCTCTATAGCCAGCGGTCAGACTCGAACTGACGACCGGCGGTTTACGAATACTGAATTCTTTGCCAAGTTCATCTATTACTCCTCACAACGAGTGCTCTTTACCGTCGCTAACGAACTGCAGCAGAGGAAGCGTTATCGGCTCATAATCCGGTATGGCCATTGATCACCTCACTAATGCCACTTTTCAATGCCAACTATTTTTCTTTACTGAATTCTACCACCGCGCACATGTAGAGGCAATAGTAAGCATTCGCGAGTATGACCAAAAGGGCAATTGTACCTTCCGTCAGAAGGTTCAATGACTTACCGGCGGTTTTTCCATAGGTTGAGATAACCAAGACCATTAGAGAGAGTTGACACTCCGCATGGCATGCGGTAGCATTCCTGCCAGGTGATGAGGTATGACAATCATTTAGCCGTGTTAAAACGGAAATACTACACAGGAGGTAGTAGTGAAAAAAGCAGCTATTATGACTGATACCTTAGTATTTAACCTCCTTACGATTTGACTTCAGCTATAAGCAAGCCTTTTAACCTATCTAGGGGGACCCTGTGGGACTCTATTGGAATTCCCATCCAGTCAGAGAAAGCGAGAATTTGCTCTGGATTATCTTCCATAACTTGATCGAAAAAACCTATAGCATCTAGCATAATGGCTCCACCGCTATGTTTTGGGAAATTCTCGTTGGCTAGACCCCTATCCCAGCCCTGATATACATGATGCCGGTATTTCATCCATCCCGGAGTCAGCCAGTAGATGTCCCTGCCCTGAGCTATCTTCTCCCTCTCCTTAGTGCTGGCGAGCATATCAACACAATGGGTCGCCTTTATTCGGGTAATCTTGATGCCTGGCTCTTCATGCTCTCGGATTATGGTATCTATCTTGCGGTATGGGTCGTCAGCATTTACGTAGCAGAACTTACCGCCATAGACTACGATGATGTTCGGGGCATAGGCCTTAACAGTGCATATTTGTCTTGTCAACTGGCTCTCAAGTTCTCGCGGTACTTCATGACGGCCGGGTTTGGTGTAAAGGATTTTCCTGACATTGAGGAAGCCACTATCCCGGAGATGATTCAGTTCCATATTCATCGTACCGCACGCGACAATCGCGTAATCCTGGAAAGAAGATTGATCTCCCATATGTTTAGCCTTCACATCTTTATATCTGCTTAGGTCTTAATTATGTATTTAGCACGATATACTTACTGCCGGTCCCTTTGTTCTTTTCTTCTCCTACTCTGTCCACGTTATTATGAACGCCTTCAATCGCACTATCGAGAGCATTTGTCCTCACCATGAGGCAATCGAACTTTCTGTCCATGTATCCTTACCAAAACAAACCTATACTTGTTGTTTTAGAACACAGTCGCCCACGCTTACGCCAAGAAGCTCCGCTATCGGTGGACACTTAGCCCTCAGCAGGAAGAATACATTACCCGATTCTGCCTCTAGGGATTCATAGTTTCCCTGTCCCTTAGCAATGATGATATCAGCCGAGCGGAAAAGCCGCCGCAATTCTGCAGAGCACTGCGGGAGGATAGTAGCCGGGGCGTCCGAACCGTTTGAAACAACCAAGGCTACTCTATCCATGCCAACCGCCAGGGCATCCTCTACAGTTACATCGTTTATGACCGGCTTTTCCCGAACGGCAAAGTAGATTTCCAGTTCCTCGACACGGATAATCTCTTCGATGAGGAGGCGATCAAAAGCGATTTCACCAGCATTGTCACCAAGGTATAGGAGGCTCCGACCGTTCTCTAGGCAGCTACGGAACTGTTCGTAATTATTGACCGCGAGTGGTAGGGAACATACCGTAGCTTCGTCAATAACAGTTTCGATGCCTCCGTGGTCAAAATTAGGGCCGAAGTCAAGGGAGTTGGCGAAGATAGCAAGTCTACATGCAGTAAGTAGTCTATCCGCTGATCGCTCTATCAGTTGCATCAAGTGCGGCCAAAACGACAGTGCAGTATTGTTGGCCTCAACCTTTGCTTGGTGGAATGGGTCCCGCTTGCCGGTGATTTGGTTGATAAGTCGGTAGACTCGCTGGGCAATCTCCGGCGGTTTCAGGCCCAGCGAGAGTTTCGGGATCAGACCTGCCACAGCATTGACTACGTGTCGTTGAATTTCCTCGTCGTCGGTTGCCGCCCTGGCTGCCCTCAGAGCCTGACTCATCAGGCATGGTAAACAGTCAAGATAGGTTCTCACGCTTTCTCCAATTTAAATTCACCTTTGCCGCTCCTCTGGCCTCTCGATTCTAGTGATGATATCCTCTGCCCTGTACTTTAGTCTGGCAACAGTTGTCTGAATTGTGTCATCAATTAGACGCTGCACCGAGCCATCAATGACGGATATCTTTTTTGCTTTCTGTCTCAGCACAGGATTTTGGGGAAAATGGCGGATTGGAAGCACTGTCACTGGTACACCTCAGTCCATTTATTTGAAACTGATGTAGTTCCTACCATACTCGCCATATGGTAGTCTCTTACATCCCCCTTTTTGAACGCTAGTGCACCAACGGGACAAACTCTGATGCATTCACCACACTCCTGGCATCTAGATTCCCCGAGAGGGGTACCGGCGAAAGTGGTAACCATACGCTTGAAGCCTCGGTAGGCAAAGCCGAGAATGCCGACTCCCAGAGTCTCCCGGCATACCCAGACGCACCGCCCACACAGCGCACATTTGTTCGGGTCATAACTGAATAGTGGATGGCTATCGTCAACCGGCAACTCAGTTACGAGCTTGCGGAACCGCTTCGTCTTGAGGCTCATACCAAGGTGGCGGGCTATCTTCTGAAGCTCGCAGAAGCCGTTGCTGCTGCAGCGGGCGCAGTCCACCGGATGTGATGCCATAAGCAGTTCAAAGCCGGTGCGCGACAGCCTCAGTGCTTTTTCGCCCCTGGTGTTTACCACCATACCGTCTACTACTGGCTTAGTGCAGGCGGTGACCGGCTGTTTTTTCCCCGAGACCTCAACAAAGCACAGGCGACACGCTGCTTCCGCAGCGGGCTTATCCCGAAGAGCACATAGATTGGGAATGTATATGCCATTATCAAGTGCTGCCCAGAGGAGCTTTTGCCCCTCGGGTGCGGATATCTTTTCACCATCTATGGTCAACGATACCGTATTCATTTGGTCTCTGGCACCTCACTTGGTGGTGAGAGTCTCACTACTGCGTTATACTGAGGTGGACAGGCGTCGACACATGTTCCGCACTTAACACACTTCTCCTGGTCGACTATTTTGTATCGCTTCTTCGGGTGACTGGTTATAGCCTCAACAGTGCAGGTTCCAACGCAGGCATCACAGGAGCGCTCGCACTTCTCTGGGACAATGTAGAAAGCGATAAGTTCGGGACACATGAGCGCCGGGCAACGCCCCTCCGTAACATGCGCTTCATATTCATCCCTGAAATAACGCAGGGTGCTCAATATGGGGTTGGGAGCGGTCTTCCCCAGCCCACAGAGAGACCCATTCTTTACATCCTGCGCCAGCTCCTGAAGCATATCAATATCCTCGATTTTACCCTGTCCCTTGGTTATGTCAGTCAGTGTTTCCAGCATCTGCTTCGTCCCCAGGCGGCAGAAGGTGCATTTGCCACACGACTCCCTCTGGGTAAACTCCAGAAAGTAGCGCGCTATCTCCACCATACAGTCATCTTCATCGAGGACTACCATGCCTCCTGAGCCCATCATTGCCCCGGCGTCGTGAAGAGAATCAAAGTCAACGGGTAAGTCTAGAGCAGACTCGGGGAGGCACCCCCCGGACGGCCCGCCAATTTGAACCGCCTTGAGCCGTTTCTGGTTCGGTATGCCACTCCCGACATCAAAAATAACCTGACGGAGAGTGGTGCCCATGGGCACCTCCACCAACCCGGTATTGACAACTTTACCGGCAAGGGCAAAGACAGCAGTTCCTTTGCTCCCCTCAGTACCGATACTGCTAAACCACTCCGCACCGTTACTTATGATCGGTGGTACGCAGGCTAACGTCTTCACATTGTTGACCACCGTTGGCTTACCAAACAGACCCTTTACTGCCATGTGGGGTGGACGGGGTTGGGGCAATCCAGGCTTTCCCTCAATAGAGGCTACCAATGCGGTCGCCTCGCCACAAACAAAAGCCCCTGAGCCCTGAAACAGTCTGATGTCAAAGTTGAATTCGCTGCCCAAGATATGCTTACCCAGAAGGCCATGCTTTCTTGCCTGGCGCAGTGCGGTCTTAACGCGCTGCACTGCCAGAGGATACTCGGCACGCACATAGATGTAGTCGTACCTGGCTCCGATAGCATAGGCAGCAATGGTCATCCCCTCGATGACCGAGTGCGGGTCGCTCTCTAAGATAGCGCGATCCATGAAGGCGCCGGGGTCGCCCTCGTCGCCATTACAAACTAGGTACTTTGGCCTGCCACGAGTGTTCCGACAGATTCCCCATTTTCTGGCAGTTGGGAAGCCGGCGCCACCCCTACCCCTCAAGCTCGACTCCTCAATCTGGCTGATTACTTCTTCTGGATGCATCTGGAGAGCATTTGCCAGTGCCTGATAACCTCCGTTGGCAATATAGTGGTCAATCTGCGTGGGGTCGATTCGGCCGCAGTTTCGCAATACGATCTTCCGCTCATACCGAGCCCGGGGGAAATCAGCAAAGCTGGGGATAAGCTCATTCTCTTCCAGAGCCCCGAGAACAAACTCAAGGCAAGGGTCATCACCAAGGATAAACTGCCTTACCAGTCTTTGTGCTATCACCGGGTTGACGTGACCATAGCAAACGGCAGGGTAGCCCGGCTTACTTATGACAACGATAGGTTCGGCATAGCAGTGCCCCATGCAGCCGACCTCAATAACGGGGCATATAAGCTCATGTTTTTTTACCTCGTCCCTCATTGCTCGGAGTACGTCGAGGGCACCAGCAGCCCGGCCGCAGGTAGCCGTACCTACCATAACCACCGGGTTACCGCTGCTGAATAGTTCTTGCCATTGCAACTCGGCGCGGCTTCGAATTTCCTCAAAGGTTGAAGATATTGTTGACCGTTCAGCTACTACCACTACCTTTTTTCTCTTCCTTATCTCTCTCAATCTCAAATGAAAGCATTAAGCCGTCTACTCTCGTCGGGTCGACCTTAGCTTCCGGTTTCTGATCTAAGACAGTTACCGGGGCCATAGCACAACAGCCGACACATGCCACGGTGTCAAGGTCAAACTCTCGGTTAGCCGTGGTCTCACCGGACTCAATGCCTAACCGCCTCTTCCAAGCGTCAAGAGCAATGTAGCCGCCCTTCATATGGCAGGCAGTGCCCAGGCAGACTCTTATAGAGTGCCTCCCCGGTGGATTGAGACGGAACTGGTTGTAGAAAGTGACTACACTATAAACATCCATCTCCGGAATATCGAGGAATTGGGCAGTCTCCTGCATCGTCGGCTGGGGCAGATAGCCCAGCTTATCCTGAATTTCCTGGAGTATGGCGATGAGGTTTCTGCGCTTCCTGCCGTATTTTTTCAGGATTCGTGCTGTTTCCTCACTGTTCTGTCTCGTTTCCCCGATACTAGCGGGTTCCTTTACTGTCGTCATATACTACCCTTACTACCCTTGTGTTAATTCTGGAAGTTACTTAGTCATATCTCACTACCGCGTTTCCCGGCTACGATTATAGTAAAGCTGGCTTCAGGGAAATAACCTTCTCTGGGCTCTTCCCCGTATTGCACATTGCCCGGCTCCTGAAAAAGTGTCGAGACGATTCTCTCAGTTACAAAGCCTGCTTTCGCCAAGAGTCTCATCACTTCGTCTCGGCTGTAGAAAGTGGCATACCTGTAAAATCGGTGGCCCTTGTTTCTTTTCTGCCGGTATAGATTTCCCCAGGGACTTCCTCGTAGTACCAGACCGAGTACTATTTTCCCCTCAGGCACGAGTATGCGGTTGGCCTCCTCCAGGACGTCCAGCGGTGAATCTAGAAAGCAGAGGGTTACAATTAGGAAAGCAGTGCCAAAGGATTCCTCATCAAATAGCCGCTGTTCTCCTCGTCCCTGAGATACCTTTATCTCCCTACGCCCGGCTATCCTGAGCAGCTCGGCGGACGGGTCAATACCGATCTCTATTCCCAAGGCCTGAGCAAAACGCCCGCTGCCAACCCCTATTTCAAGCCAGGGCTTCGGTAAGAAAGGCAACAGTGTTCTTAACGCCTGCACCTCAACAAAAAATATGGCCCTTCCTTCCTTATCAAACCAGGCATCATAATCGTGAGCCAGGTCATCGAATGGCGAAACGTGGCCATGCTTTTTTCTTATTTTGTATGCCTTCATATGTTCGCGGAGGATGCCTTTCTTCACGCTAGCTTGTCAGTATTCGAATTGCCCTCAGGGTACAGGCCCGAACGCAATCACCACAGCCCCGGCAGAGAGAGGGATATGTCATGGGTATCTCGTATGGCGCCTCCTGCCTGAGCAGCCTATGAGGGCATGCCGAGGCGGCGGCACAAATACCGCTATCGCACCTTTCGGGATGACACTTCTTGTAATCTACCAATGCCATCTTGCCCGGCATATGGCCTCCTCACTCAGGGGCTTCTATTGCTTCTCCTTCATGCCTTTAGCTCTCTTTACTCCCTCGAGTTCGTCCTCCAGCTCCTCCAGTCGCTGCCACATCCATGCCGGTACTGAATGGGCTGGCCATTGAGCTTTCAGGTCAGCTATCTTTTCTTCGATCTCTTTTACCCTATCTGTACTCATCTTAAGCCACTATGGTGCGTATGCCGGGGTCTCTCCGGGGTGCAAAGTACGCCATTTCTCAAGTAACTCTTCCTCTGTCTCTTCATGTTCAGGATCACGCACGCAGGCATCTACCGGGCAGACCTCAGCACACTTTGGTGATTCAGCATTGCCGACACATTCGGTGCACCTACCTGGATCGATCAAGTAGATCGCTTCTCCCTCAGAGATGGCATTGTTATCACATTGATATTCACACGCTCCGCAGCTTATGCAGTCATCCGTAATCTTATAGGCCATTTATTAACCTCCTAACCGTCTACATTATTTCGCAAATAAACTGACTAGAATGCCAGCCTGGACCTTGCTGACAATCTATTGGCTCACAAACTATTTATTCTTGCTCCCCAGGATCAGGCATAGCTTCGGCTCCAAGGAACAATTAGGCTGTTACATTAGGGGCAGTCCACAGGTACCTGTAGTGCATGTAGGACAGCTCATATCCGAAGTCTCAGGTGTGCTTGATCCCGGACTAAAGAACGATGAAAGCAGCCGCTTTGGGTTCTGCGCGTAGCATTTAGGACAATTCAGCTTAGAGCCGTCCTCACCCATTGACTGCCGAACTTCAAATTTCTGTCCACACTCGATGCATTGGTACTCATAGATTGGCATTATTGTTACCACCCCCTCTTTTAGATTTCTTTAATACGATTAAACAAGACCAATTGAGCAACATCATTACTTCGTGCTATGCCATCGAACCTCTCATTTCAAATGTTAGCGGAGTCGCTTCTCTCGTGACACTGTTCACAGTACCCTTCAAGATATAACTCTGCCTTGGTAACCTTGAAATCATGCTCCCTCTGAATCGTGTCCACAAGCCCCTGAACCAGGGGCGTTTCAAATTCCAAAACCTTCCCGCATCCCTGGCAGATCATGTGTTGATGCTCCGGAGAGTGTTTCATCTCATAGTAGCAACGCACCTTGCCCAGTTTTCTTTCCTCAATCAATCCCAGTTCCTTGAAGAGATTCAAACTGCGGTATACTGTTGCTGGGCTGATAGATTCGTCTCTGGCGCTGGCACGCCGATATAGCTCTTTGGCGTCTATATGCCCATCAGCTTCGCCGAGCAACTGTAAAAGCAGGCGCCGCTGAGTAGTTGCAAGGTGCCCCCTCATTGGATTGTGGACTTTGAGATTGCGTCTCATTCTCCTTTAATTTTAATATCAACCTACTCCATTTGTCAAAAGAAGCAAGTGCCTTTGTCGTTATCGCACTCTCTGATTTATTGGCTACGCGAGGCCAGCCACTTGGTTGATAATAGAGAGGCACGCCGAGCTACTAGCTTGAGCAACCTCCGCATATAGAATCGCTCCCCCTTGATATTCAAGCTGCGTGGGGCTACCGTCACCGCTTAGCTCTTGGATAGCCTGCTAGTTCGCGCCAACTTTATTTAGGGGCTCTGCCACATAGTGTGTAGGCTGCCCTTCAGTATTAGAACTCCAGTTCAAGGCCGGCTCCACACGGGACATACTGTTCGGGAAATAGTTCCTCGAGTTTGTGCTTGTATTGCGTACAGTGACAGGGGCAGATCAGCGCTAAATCTCGCAGGCTCTCAAAGTTGTGGAAGCCGTGGAGTCCACCAATAATTCCATAGGGCTTACCCTGCTGCGAAACTCTGTCAAGGATGACCCTGACCCCGGGATGCGAGCAACCCACGATAACCACTAGACCCTTATCTGTCTTAACCGCCAGCGATTGTTCTATACCCTTTAACTCACCGGTGGAAAAGATCCTCTTCGTAATCCAGGTGGGCTGACTTACCGAAACTACCTTCCGTTCTGGTAGCCTTAGCATAAGGGAAGGCGGGACATAGATTTCAGCGTGTGTGTTTCTCTTCAAGATAGCAGCAAGACCGCCGGTATGGTCACCGTGAGCATGAGACAGGACAACCATTCCTATTTTCTCTGGGTCAATATCGAGCTGTTCCATGTTGTAGAGCAGGGTAGTACCGTCAGCGCCAGTGTCGAATAAAAGCGGAGGGGTGCCTTCAGTCTCAATGAGACACGAAAAGCCCCAAGCTGTTTTCAGCCCCAGTTTACTGGCGCAATTATCATAAACAATTGTAACCTTCATTTGTTATCTTCATGAGCTAGTGCTAGCCTAACGGCAGCTTCGGCGTGAAGCCGGGTTGTGTCAAGAACTGGTATTCCCGGACCACTAGGGCATATGAGCAGCGGTAATTCAGTACATCCGAGAATAACTGCCTGTGCACCATTTTTCTTGAGTCCGTCTATGATCCCAAGGCAGGCTCGACGCGATGAGTCCCTCATTTCCCCTCGACATAGTTCATCATATATTATTCGGTGAATTGTGGCCTGGTCATCTTGCCCCGGCACGAGAGCGTGAATGCCGAAGTGTCTTTGCAGCCTTTCACGATAGAAAGACTCCCCCATCACAAACTTTGTTCCCAGAAGGCCTACTGTGTCTAAGCCCCGCTCTCTGGCGGCGCTGCCAACTACATCAACGATGTGAAGCAGCGGTAACCCCGATTTCTGAGCCATATTATCAGCAAACTTGTGCATCGTGTTGGTACATATTACTATGAAGTCAGCACCCGCCCGCTTCAATGCCACGCCAGCCTCAGTCAAAATATCAGCCGCCGCTTCCCAGCATGCCTGACGCTGGGCGCACTCTATTTCTTCAAAATCCAGACTGTACAGCACCAAACGAGCTGAGTGAAAATGCCCGAGCTTCTCAGCGACCATTTCATTGATAAGCCGGTAGTATTCAAGGGTAGAGTTCCAGCTCATGCCCCCGATCAATCCGATTGTCTTCATGTCCGATATGCCTCCAAATTACGGCACGACTATTCTCACGCCTACTCCACTCTCGACGTAGTCTTCTCCATATTCCTGCCTAAATAGCTCGCGTGCCTCGTCTCCGCTACAGTGGCAAGGAGCTACCTTCTGGACAGCTTGCTGGCGAAATCCTCCGACTATAGACTGAATACATGACGTGGCCGCACCTACCAGGTGAAATCCACCCACCACCAGGTATACCCTGTCTTCCCCCGTTACAGCCTTGGCCTTTCGTATAATATTCACCACGCCAGGATGAGCACAACCGGTTATCACTATCAGGCCCTCCCCGCTTACCAAGATCAACGACTGCTCCCTTGTCCCATTTCCGAGTTCACCAGTAGTATACACCCCATCGAGGAGCTCAGCCGATTCGGACACCTCAAACACCTCTGCCCCGGCAGACCTTACCCCACTCTTGAAGCTCTCAGGAAACGACTGGGGCAGGTAGACCACGATGTTGTTATTTTCTTCAAGAAGGCCGCTCAAGCCACCAACATGGTCGCTATGTACGTGTGACAGTACCACGGCGTCGACCTCTTCTGGCTCAATCTTAAGCTGCCTCATGTTATATAGCAAAGTATCGCTGTCTCCACCACCATCAGAAAGGACAGGCTCTTCTAATCCTTCCACTAAACAGGAGAAGCCCCATTTCGCCACGAGGTCCTGGTCGTACCGGTTATTGTCATAAACGAGGGTGAGTGAGAACTCGATATTGGGTATTGCCTCAGGCGAAGGCGCTTCGGGTGGGGCAGGTTTTAGGGTTGACGCTGGACTTGGAGTAGGCGCACTCGTAGCACACGAAGCCAGAAGGAAAATCATTAAGCTTAGAAGAATCGCATATCCTTTCCTCATTATCCCACGCTTCCAAAACAACTGGATAATCAGAAAATCGTTACCTTACCGCTGAGATGCCCGCGCCGGTTAACATACTGTGCTTGGCGGCAGAGCAGCTGAGACATAGTGATTTGCCCTCTTTTTCGACAAGGCGGGTCACCACTACGTTCTCACCACAGGTATCGCACTTCTTAGATTCAAAAATAGGAGCATATTCAGGGATATCGACGGTCAATTTGCTGATGCGGAACATAGTCTCAACCGGGACAGAGAGCTCTCTCATCGACATGTCGGCAAACAACCGCATCATCCTGGCAAAATCCTCTGCTTCGCCTGGCTCTCTCTTGGCAATGAGTTTCTCAAATAACGCGTAGGCATTAGGGTATTCCTGACCTCGGCTGTCTTCGAAATCGGGATCTAAGGCGATTCTTATAGCTTGTCCGTCTCTCCTGGTTATGGTTACCGCGCTCTTACCCAGGTCACGATAGATTAATGAGTTATTGCCAAAGCTGCATCCCGTAACCATCTGGATACCATCGCTGAAACAGTTGTTGGTTTCCACTATGGCGATTATCTCTTCCATGCCCGTGTTGGTAACCCCCATTTGCTTTATGCCATAGCAGCCTGCTTTGACTCCATAGGCGAGATAATTGCACAAATGGCCGTGTAGCTCTCCCGCCTTTCTCAGGAGACTATCCAAGTCCTCATCCTTGATAAGGCGTTCTATTTCGGTCCGTAAGGGATTACCCTCGTTTCTCACTGAAGCACCTCCTTTAAAGACCAATAAAGACTAAACTAAGTTGCACTATGCAACTAAATGCATCTGCAATATATTGCGTTACAACTAAGTCTAGAACATACCTTGGATAATTGCAAACAACCTCAGGGGTTTTGTTTCGCAACCGCGGCTGCCTTCTTAGCTGGTTGTTCATAGCAGATCCCAATAATATTTTGGCAAACTTCAAAACATGTAGCGTGAGCTCCTCAGCTGACTTCATATGGTGGAATGTGTTGTAAGGAAAAGGACATCGGGGGAGAGTGTGGTTAGCAAGAAGAATGGTTACTTTACTATCTGTTATCAGGCCAAGAGTAACTCAAACTCAAAACATCTGCATAAATTAGCGTCAATATTGGCATCAGCAAAACGTGGGAGGGTAAGATGCTATTGGTAGCTCGGGTAAGCATATATCCGCTAAGACAGCTCAGCCTTTCTCCTGCTATTGAGCAGGCATTAGTCGTCTTCCAAAGTCATCGTTTAGAGGTTACACCAGGGCCTATGAGCAGTATAGTGTTGGGTGAAGATGAAGCCCTATTCGCAGCTCTCAAGGAAGTCTTCAAGCAGACTGCAAAGGATTTAGAGATTGTGATGACCCTGACTCTTTCGAATGCCTGCCCAGTCGGCAAATGAAAGAGCTGTGATGCAACTAGGACTTCTAGTCCTCCTTGTTCTTGGCTCTTGCTAAGCATACGGAGCAGCTAATCACTAGAACGATGCGATAAAGGCAGGTCAATGTCATAGAGCGCCCTATTGTTTAGGTCATCATTTAGAATTGGTCACAAGTAAATGTGACCCACTGATTTGAACCTGGCGCAGAGCTTTTGGCAAGTTTTACCGCAAAGACACCCAGGGTCTTTAAGCTTATTCTTAACGTCCCCTATGATTTTCTCGGTTTCCGCTAGAGCAAGGTCTGAACTCAACCGTTGAGGGACAGGCTCTGGTTCTTCTATTTCAAGCTCGATACCCGCTAACCCGCTGATCAAAGCCAGCCAGGCATATGGCAAAACTCTCTTGTTATATCCGGAGGCGATTAGGTCAATAACCTTGTCATCATATTTAAGCTCGACTTGAGCCAGCTTCAGTATGATATCCTGCCTTAAATCGTCTCTATCCTCACGCCTTGCCTTGTGTTGAAACTTGTTAGCTACCTTGATATATTTATCCCAGTCTAGCATTGTCGGTTCACCCTGCTTTGTTAGATTGCCCTAGCTAGTTTCAGGCTAGACTAGGGCATATCGTTTGCTCTCAAGGCTAGGCTGTCGCTAGCTTTTGCTTTGTCATTATTCAGTTGTTAATGTGCTAATGTCTTATACTCTTTAGTATTGAACAAAAGGGAGGAAAGTTTAATTACAAAGCGAACCTATATTTATGGGCATATGTTGCTGAGCTGAAGTCTGGTGAATCGGTAGCTATTCTAGAATTACGTTACTCTGATTGTGGCCAGAACATAGTTAGGGCATTATAAGGGGCAAGTTTGACGTCTTGTCAAAAGGGGTGGGCTAGGCTTTAACCAATGATTTATTAATTAGTCTAGGCATTACGTTTAGCAACTGAAACTAGAACTGCCTTTCTAATTGCGGAGACACCATCTTTGGCGACAGACCGTATCTTTATTTCCGATAATCTTTTGGCTGTAGGGCGGAGCCCCCAGCGCCATTTAAGTGATGGTGACTCAGTTAGTTATGCTTTAACGTTGACAAATAATATTAATATATAGTAGATATTATTATAGGTGCTTATCCCTTGAAGACAAGTAATTCAGCCCATGCTTAAAGTAAATGGTAAAACACTTCAAATAAAAGAGCAAGTTATAAACGACTTAGTTACAGGCTTAACCCTTGTTTTCCGTATTACCCC
>DAOULZ010000017.1:0-33761 GCA_034414575.1 Dehalococcoidales bacterium
AGGTAATTCTTGAGCCACTCTAGACAGGAATCATCATCTGGAAAATCTTTGTTAAAATGGTTTATAGTATATTTATTCATACTCTAACTATAGCACATAAATCACTTGTGGTCAAGGGATAATTACCAAATATAATTCATAGACCTGTTATGCTAGTCCGATTCTAGATAGGCAGAGGAAAATGCAGCAGCTTCCCCAAACTGTTATCTATCACCTAACCAAGTTTTTTGCCCTGCCATTTTTCAAAATTCTATTCTGCCTATTAACACGATACCGAGTCACCGGGCAAGATAATGTTCCCCGGGATGGCCCGCTGCTGATTGTAGCTAATCACCTCAGCAGCGCTGACCAATATCTGCTGTACCTCACTATTAAGCGCAAGATGATGTTTATGGCCAAGGAGGAACTATTTCGTTCCCCGGCAGTAAGGATACTGGCAAGGGGTTTCGGTGCCTTTCCGGTCTATGGGGAGGGAATTGATAGAAAAACACTAAGCGAGGCCTACCGGGTTCTCGATAATGGTTTCGCCCTGGTCATGTTCCCGGAAGGAGCCAGAAGCAGGAAGGCGCAGTTACGACGGGCTATGCCGGGATCAGCGCTGATAGCCTTAGATAAGAACGCTCCTATTCTCCCGGTAGGTATTGCCGGCATAGAAGCCAGAGAGAAGGGTATATTGTGGTCCGTTTTTCACCGGCCGCGGATAGCAGTTAATATTGGGCGCCCCTTCAATCTGCCGGTCACCCACCAGACACTAACCAAGGAGAGGCTTACGGAACTCGCTGACTCAATTATGGAACACATCGCCAGACTCTTGCCACCCAGATATAGGGGTTACTACGCAACAAAGACTAAGAGGTCTTGACCGCTCTACCAGAACAGGACTATATTTATGCCTAAATAAACACCTGATATAACCCGAACTCAGACGAATAAGAACTTAGTAGGTAGCTGAGGAAGTGGAGCTAGGCTGCTAAAAGAGAGATGCCGTGGAGGCTAATCATGGCAAAGGTAGCTATCAGTTGTGACTCCGTTCACGTAATTCCCGAAAGGGCAAAGGAATACGGTCTTATCCTGGCTCCTTTCTCCATCATGATCGGCGGGAGAGGGTATTCTGATACAGAAATAGACATGGATGATCTCTACGAGGCATTAGGAAAAAACAAAGACAACCTGCCCACAACCTCAATGCCCAGTGTCGGGGAATTCGTTCAGCTCTTTACCAACCTCAACCAGCAAGCAGACGTCATCCTGCACATCAGCATAACCTCGGTCTTTAGTGCCTCATACCAAAATGCTCTAAAGGCTAAAGAGAGAGTCAGTAGCAAGCTACCGGACACAGGGATTGAGGTGATTGATTCGCGCACCACCGGTATGGGGGTCTGTCTTACAGCTAGAGAGACACTCAGGTTTGCCGCCGAGGGCAAGAGCCTTGACGAGGTTTTACAGTATGTCAATCTCATTGTGCCACAGGTAAATGATTTCAGTGCCCGAGACACACTCTTCTATCTTGATAAGGGAGGGCGTATATTTGAGGCCAAGTCATGGTCTGAAGCCGAGAAAGAGGCTAGCTTTAGGTCAATAATTGAGATTGATGCCTCATCGGAAGGGACAGTGAGACCGGTAGCCAGAGCCAAGACTGAAGCCCAAATAATAGACCGTTTGGTAGAGCTAACCAGAGAGAGGGCTGGCGCCGCCAAAACGCTACGTGGCGATATCGGCTACAGTAGAGGAGCTGAGGAGCGAGCCGCCAAGCTGAAAGCGGCACTTATCTCAGAGCTCCGGTTTGACCGGCTCGATACTGCCGAGATTTCGGCAGCCGTCGCAGTTCATAATGGTAGGGGATTCCTGGATTACGCCTTCTGCCCTAGTCTGGACTGAGCCGTAGGTTTCTCACAACGTGGGGGAGGCGTAGCCGTGCCACTAGATTTCGCTGAACCCAGTCCCTTTTAGGTTTGAAACCGGACAACTCTAAACAGATAGCGGCGGATTGAGTGGCAACAGCAGGGTGGGCCCAGGCTTACGCCATAAATAGGACCTAGTATATTTACTTGGCAGAGAGTAAACAACCTGGGCTCTAGGCTGCTCCAGACAGAAGAGAAACACACCGACCACCTGCGGTTTGGTTCCAAAGGGACCGATTATCATATTAAATGAGGCTTTCAGCTCGGTGTAGATATCTTGAAGTACTCTCTTCACTGCGTATGGGTTATCTGGAGGCACTTCTTTTAGCTCTACCGATGGTTGCGAAAGTAGGTAAGAATTATTCTTCTCAGCGTATTTCAGGTAACTAAGATTACCATAGCGCGGCGGGTTAGCTATCAAGGCGATAGTCTTCGCCGGGTTAAAATGCTTCCAAACGGCGAGAGAACGCTCTGGCTCAAAGCCAAGAAATAGGATAAGGGCCGTCTCTTTGTCTAGGGATATGTTGCCGTAAAACTCTGGAATAGTGCTTATTTGGGTCACCCCTTTGGTAAGCTTAGTTGCTAAGTATGTTTGAGTGGTGTGGAGTATTCGGGGCAGTCCTAGCTTGAGGTCGATGATGAGATAATTGAGAAGCTGCAGTAAGAAAATCTTGGTAAAGCCGCTAATGTCAAGCGTGATATAGGGATTGTCTAGCTCCCGAGGCTTACATTTATCCCAGACACCCTTGAGCTGAGCTATACACTCAATTTGACTTGCCTGCTGGCACGAGATGATAAAGATACCCCGGGAAGTCCTGGCGCTCAGCATGCCCTTCAGGCTATTAAGATTAGTGTCAACCTGCTTTTTGTAAAGAGAATCCTCGATGACAAAGATTACGGAATAATTCGTCCGGTAGTCGGGGCCCATTTTTAAAGCGGTGGAAAGGCACCTTTCCTCAAAGCTGGCACAACATAGAAAAAGGTCGTCAGGTCCAAATTCATTCAGTCTCGAGAGCCGCTCAATCTCAGTCGGTTGTTCCGCCATTATCATGCTACTAGCGCCCCTTAATACACGTCACAAGGTATTATAGCACGATGTCGGGCCAGATTGAAGTAGATTAAATTAGGTCGCCATGTCTGGGGTATTGACAGCTTGCAGCCAGCAGACTAATATATCCAAAGCATCCCAAAGATATCCATTTATTAACCCAGAGCAATTTGGGCAATAAGGGGGTCTGAAATGGAACTATCACCCGAGGAGAAACGAAGAATCTATGAAGAGGAGAAGGCCCGGATTGAGGCACAGGAGAAGACAGGTAGGGGAAAACAGAAAGCGAAGGGGGCTTCAACGACGAGTCTCAAGCCAAATATCGCGGGACTGTTATGTTATCTCGGCTTCTGGGTAACCGGTATTATTTTCCTCTTTATCGAACAAAAGAACCGACTGGTCCGCTTCCACGCCATGCAGTCTTTAGTCACCTTCGGTATCATCAATATTATTTGGGGCATTGCCAACAGCTTCCGTGGTCTGGGATGGGTTTGGGGTTGGAGATCAGGAGTATTTTGGGAGCCCCACTACATTGCCGCCACTGCCATTTTCATAATCTTCTTTGTCCTCTGGTGGGTACTGTGGGGGGTCTTGATGTACAAGACCTATCACGGCCAGCCGTATCGGGTTCCCGTATTCAGTGATTTCGCCGAGAGGTGCCTGGCCAAACTAGATGCTAAGAAGTGATGGGTAGCCAAGCTTGAAACTCCGAGGCAAAACTATCAAATCCCATTATCTTCTAATATAGGCCGAATATTTCTGAACACAAGGTGGATTGATGATATCTAGATGTCACTACCTAATCTGGCTTGCCTGGCGTAAGGTAACACACCGCCCCGTTTTATCCATCCTGCTAGTTTTAGTCTTCATCTATATCGGGGCTACCCTAGTTATTATGGCTCACGAAAAGGCTGGATTCGCCAACGCCACGATGAGAATCCTGCCTGCCTTCTTTGGAGAGTTAGGCATAATAGAGAGTCCATTCGTAGCCATCCGTGCGTCTATTATAACTGGTATGGTAGCCAGTGTTACCTTCATCGCCATCGTTACCGCCAAGATCACCAGTGTCCTCGTCGAGTCTATAAGGAGAGGAGGCAGCATGGTCAAGAGAGCACACTTTTCGGGTCACACCATAATCTGCGGCTGGAATTTCCAAGGAGAGCGAATAATCAGCGAGCTGCTGAAGGCTAATGTCAAGAAGCAACGAGGAATTGTAATTGTACACGACAGCGAGGAACGACCGGTAAAGGATGAACGAGTTGAGTTCATAAAAGGCGACCCCTCCCAAGATGAAAATCTGAAGCGGGCCGGCATAATGCGAGCCGATAGTGTCATTGTACTCACTGACTGCCATAAAGGGGCCAACGACGCTGATGCTGAAGCCCTCATGGTTGTGCTGGCAGTCGAGTCTCTAAACCGAAAAGTTCACACTTGTGTCCAAATCATGAACTCCGCTAACCGCATGCATCTGGAGCGGGCTCACGCCGATGAGATTATTTGCCTTGACCAATTAGGGGGCAGTCTGGCCGTTGCCTCAGCCTTGAACCATGGTGTGTCGCACATTGTGTCAGAGTTACTGTCTTTTAATATCGGCAGTGAGTTTTACCGCTATGACCGGAGCATCTCCAGTAAGCTGGTTGGAAAAGAGTTTAGCGAGGCGGTACGAACACTGGCTCAGCAGCGTATTGTGCTTCTGGCGGTTGAAACTGATTATTCCGAAGCACTACTAAACCAACTTGGTAGTGACGTGGTATATAAATTGCTCGAAGAGAACCGGGCGATGGTAGTTAACCCACAGTCCCAATATGAAATCCAGCAGGGTGATGCCCTCTTCGTAATTGCCGAATCAGAACCATCTGAGCTCTAAAAGCCACTCTGCCGCAATGACAAAAGCCAAAGATATATAGCTAGCCAGGACTTAAAGACTATTTAAAAGAAGGCGACACCAATTTGACTTATATTACTTAATCTTTTATACTCAAAGTGACATAACTATATGCCATCGACCATTCTGGCGGTGAGCTTAGGAAAAGTGAATATTATAGAGAGCTTCAATCGCTTGGATCATAACGACCGAGACGACAGAAAATTAGAGCTACAGTTTCAAGTACCTTCTCTACGGGAAGTGGGGAGGGTCTTTTTATTTAGTTTGGCTCGGTGAAGAGTAGAATGCTCAAGTTAGGGTTTATCGGTGCCGGTACCATTGGCAGTGCCCTTGCTCTTAAGCTAAACAGCCAGGGCTATCCGGTGGTAGCGGTATCCAGCCAGCATCATACCTCAGCCAAGAAACTAGCCCAAAACATCAGCAGCTGCTCACCGGTCACTGATAATCAAGAAGTAGCCGATACCGCTGAGTTTGTCTTCATCACTACTCCCGACGATGTTATCGCCTCCGTAGCCTCTCAGACAAAGTGGCACCAGAGACAGCACGTGGTGCACTGCAGCGGAGCCGATTCTACTGATATTCTGGAACCAGCCCGGAAAACGGGGGCCTATGTGGGCGTCTTTCATCCCCTTCAAACCTTTGCCGGTGCCAGAGAGGCTATAGAAAATATACCTGGCTCAACCTTCACCCTGGAAGCGGAGGCACCCTTACTAGGAATACTCCAGGACATGGCTAATACCCTCGGTGGCCACTGCATTAAGCTAAAGGCAAGCGACAAAGCAGTCTATCACGCCGCGGCAGTTATTGCCTGTAACTACCTAGTAACGCTAGTTAAACTGGCTACTGACCTGTGGCAGACTTTTGGTATCCCGGCAAATCAGGCAACTGAATCGCTAATCCCTCTAATAAAGGGGACAGTGCGCAACATTGAGACCATCGGTATACCCCAGTGCCTTACGGGACCAATTGCCCGTGGTGATAGTGGCACCATAAAGAAGCACCTTGAGGCACTAGAAAAAGTCTCCCCTGACACGCTAACTACCTACCGGGAGCTTGGTCTCAAGACGATTCCCATCTCTCTGGCTAAGGGAAGAATAAGCAAGCAGCAGGCAAAAGAGCTGGAGGCTGTTTTAGTAGCATCAAAAAAGGGGCATCCGGGGGAAGCTAATGAGAACTATGCTTAAGAGCAAAATCCATCGCGCCCGAGTTACCACAGTCAATATTGATTACGAAGGCAGTATTGCCATTGACGAGAGACTCATGCGGGAAGCTGACATTCTGCCCTACGAGCAGGTGCAGGTGCTGAATCTCAATAACGGTGCCCGCTTCACCACCTATGCCATAAAAGGTAAGCAAGACGGTGAAATCTGCCTCAATGGTGCCGCGGCCAGGCTGGCGGCTAAGGGAGATGTCGTCATTATCCTTAGCTACTGCCAGGTTGCTGATGATGAAGCCCCCAGCTTTATGCCCAAACTGGTATACGTTGATGCCCAGAACGCCGTCGTGGAGAGTAAGTGGCTGACCGGAGCCCTACCTCTATAGAGGAGAAACCATGAGAATCTCTATAAATCAGATAAGGGAAATGAAACAGCAGGGTGAGAAAATCACCATGCTCACCGCCTATGACTATGCCACCGCCAGGATAATTGATGAGGTGGGAATACCGCTTATTCTGGTGGGGGACAGCCTAGGTATGGTCGTCCTGGGTTACGAATCAACCATACCGGTAACCATGGAGGAGATGCTGCACCATACCAAGGCAGTGGTCAGGGGTACCAAGCAGGCCTTGGTGGTGGGCGATATGCCCTTCATGACCTATCATATCAGCACTGCCGATGCCCAGCGCAACGCAGCCCGGTTTATTCAGGAAGGCGGCGCTCAGGCGATTAAGCTTGAAGGGGGCACAAACGTGGCCGAGAAGGTAAGCGCCATCGTAAATTGCGGGATACCGGTTATGGGCCACATCGGGCTTACCCCGCAGTCAATCCATCAGCTGGGGGGCTATAAGGTGCAGGGCAGGACTGAGGAGACAGCCACCAGATTACTTGAGGATGCCAAGGCTTTAGAACAGGCCGGGGCTTTTGCTATCGTCCTGGAGACTGTCCCCACCCCGCTGGCAACGCTGATCACTCAAAGAATAAGCATTCCTACCATCGGCATCGGCGCCGGCAAAGGCTGCGACGGTCAGGTACAGGTGGTAAGCGACATCCTGGGTCTCTTCACTGATTTTGTGCCCAAGCACGCCAAGCAATACGCTAAACTAGCTGACATGATGCGGGCGGCCGTTACCGAGTATGACCGAGAAGTAAAAGCCGGTAGCTTTCCCGACGAGGAGCAGAGCTTCACCATGGACGAAAGCATACTGGCCGGACTTAATCAATAACCTCGTTTCAATGAAAGTTGCTACCAAGATAGTTGACATGAGAAAACTGAGGCAGGAGCTTACCGGACCGGTAGGCTTCGTGCCGACTATGGGCTATCTCCACGAGGGGCATCTATCCCTGGTAAGAAGAGCCAGAGCCGAAAACTCTTCCCTAGTCGCCAGCATCTTCGTTAACCCCACCCAGTTCAGTCCGCAGGAAGACTTCCACAGCTATCCCCGGGATACCAAGCGTGACCTGGTGCTACTGGAAAAGGAGGCTACCGACGTCGTCTTTATGCCCTCAGCCGAGGAAATGTATCCCCCACACTTTAATTCCTGGGTGGAGGTAGCTAATGTTACCGAGCGGCTTGAGGGGGCCAGCCGCCCCGGCCATTTCCGGGGGGTGACCACAGTCTGTGCCAAGCTGTTTGACATCGTTCAACCGACCCGGGCCTACTTCGGTCAGAAGGATGCCCAGCAGGCGCTAGTCATCAAAAAGATGGTAAGCGACCTTAACATGAATCTGGAGATAGTTACCCTGCCCACGGTACGCGAGCCCGACGGGCTGGCGATGAGCAGCCGTAACAGCTACCTCAATCCTGAGGAGCGTGAGGCGGCACCGGTACTCTACTGTGCCCTCAGGCTGACCCAGAGGCTCTGGGAACAGGGCGAAAGGGACGCCGAGAGTATCAGGCAGGAGATGAGAAGGCTGATTCAAAAAGAGCCGCTGGCTAAAATTGATTATGTGTCGATCGCTAATGCCGATACCCTAGACGAACTGGATACGGTAGAGCCCCCGGTTCTGGTCTCGCTGGCCGTAAAAATCGGAAAAACTAGACTTATTGATAATATCCTATTACAATTAGCAGGTTAAAGGCGGGTTCTACGGCTTCCCGTAAGCCTTAGACTCATGATAAAGGGGCAAGGGTTCATCCTTTGCCCCTTTGTGTTTTAACAGGATGCGACCGTTTTGGAGGGTCCTTCTCTAATGAAAACCAGCATGCCTATGGTGGCGATAGCCGCCATCCCAGCGCCGAAGAAAAACGGCGCCTCAGGACTATGGGCTTGCCATAGCCAGCCAGCGATGAGGCTGGCCGGCAGCAGGGTAAGCCCGACCACACCGTGATACAGCCCATAGGCGGTACCCCTCTTCTCCGGCGGAACCAAGTCGGCAACAAAGGCTCTGGCCACCCCCTCCACCACCCCGTAATAGACGCCGTAACCAGCAAAAAGCAGCCACACCTGCCAAGTCGCTCCTGCCAGGGCAAACCCCAGGTAAGCCAGCGCATACACTCCCCAGCCCATGGCAATGATACGCCTTCTGCCCAGCCGGTCGGACAATTTACCCGCCGGCAGCGCCACCGCGGCATAGGTGGCATTAAACAGAATAAGCATGAGCACGATATGGAGAACGGAAAAGCCTATATCCTGTGCCCGCAGTACCACGAAGAAATCACTGGAATTACCCAGGGTGAATAAAGCCATAACCACTAAGAAAAGCTTAAAGCGGGTATCAAAACCAGCAGCCAGCTTAAACAGATTAAATCCAGGGCGATAGCTATCGTCAGGCAAGGGTCTTCTTTCTCGCTCCTTAACAAACCTTAACAGTATCACCACCGACAACACTGCGGGCACGATACCAATCAGTACCAACCATTGATAGGTCTTGAGACTGAGACCCAACCCTCCATCACCCTGAACGAGATAGACAACGACGGCGGCTATCGCTAGGCCGGTAACGGCCCCAGAGGTGTCCATTGCTCGGTGGAACCCGAAGCTCCTGCCCCTCTCTCCAGGGGGTGCCGAATCAGCCAGCAGAGCATCGCGAGATGAAGTGCGAATGCCCTTACCCACCCGGTCACCAAACCTAACACCTAAAACCATTCCCCAGGTTGAGGCGAGGTACATGAAGGGCTTGGCTATCGTAGAAACAGTGTAGCCAGCTACGGCTAGGGACTTGCGCTTGCCTATCCGGTCGCTAAACCAGCCACTAAACATCCGAAACAGGGCATCGATGCTCTCCGAGAGGCCCCCGATAAGACCGACGACAGTCGTGGCTGCCCCCAGGACATTACACAAAAAAAGCGGCACCAGAGTAAAAATCATCTCGCTGGAGACATCAGTCAGGAAGCTGACAATACCCAGAAAGAACACATTGGGACTGACCCCCCAGATTTTGCGGCGGGGTGTTTCTTCATCAAGCAGTTCTGCCAATTACCGGCTCCGATAACCTCTATTTATAATACAATATCAATTTAGGCGTCCTTCTGGTATGTGTCAAGCCTTATGAATCCACCGGCAGGATTTTAAGAATAGAAGGTGCTTGACAAAGTATCTTCCTTATGTTAGGTTAATCTAGAAGAAGGTAGGTGACAAACAATATGATATATACCACTCCCCAAAACTGGTATTATTACTTCGCATTTAGGGGTGCCTAGGCGCGCTTGGGGGGTCGGTTTGCACATATAAGGCATAGAAAAACAAAAAGAATAAGGAAAATTCAAGAACCCTCCCAAGCGGAGGGTTCTTCTATATCTGGGAACACCCAGAAGAGATAAAAGTTTCTTGGAGGGAGATAAATGATAATCATGAAAACTGATGCCACTGCGGAAGAAATAGCTGAGGTCGTGAAAGAGATCAAAAAACATGGCCTGAGAGCCGATGTTTCCAAGGGGAGCTACCGCACGGTCATTGGCTTAGTTGGCGATGAGAGCAAGGCATCCTTTGAACACTTTGCCACCCTTCCCGGGGTGAAAGAGGCACGGATGGTCGAGGTTCCCTATAAACTGATCAGCCGGGAATACAGCAAACAATTTGAGGGTGAGGAAATAGAGCAGGCCGTGGTTAGGGTAGGTAACATCGAGATCGGCGGCGCTAGTCCGGTATTCATTGCCGGGCCTTGTGCTGTGGAAAGCCATCAGCAGCTACTGAGAATCGCCGAGGAGGCCAAGGAAGCCGGAGCCCATATCCTGCGGGGAGGTATCTTTAAGCCGAGGAGTTCAGTTCACTCATTTCAGGGGCTGGGCTCCATAGGCCAGGAAGAGGCTAGGGAGGCCTTAGCCTGGATGCGCGAAGCCGGCGAGAGATTCGGTCTGGCCACGGTAACCGAAATAAGGGGCGAGGCCCAGGTCGATTTGGCCGCTGAGTATATTGACATGCTTCAAATTGGAACCAGAAACATGTATAATCAAGACCTGCTGACCAAGGTAGCCAAGACGGGGAAGCCAGTCTTGTTCAAACGACATTTTGGCGCTGGCATTGAAGAATTCTTGTCCTTCGCGGAGTATATCGCCGCCGAGGGTAACCGAAATATTGTCTTGTGTGAGAGGGGGATACTACCGGTGGGCAAGGGCAAGAACTATACCCGATATACCCTTGATTTGGCAGCGGTACCCACTATCCAGAAGGAGACCTATCTGCCGGTAATTGTTGACCCTAGCCATGCCACTGGTCGCCGGGATCTCGTCTTCAATATGAGCTGTGCGGCTATTGCCTCTGGAGCCAGCGGCCTCATGATTGAGATGCACTACAACCCGTCAGAGGCCCTAGTTGATGCCCAACAGGCAGTTACCCCGGATGAACTCGAAGAAATCATTGACGCCTGTCGAGAAATCCATAAACTGATCAAGCTGCGAAGAAATGAGAAAAGTTAGGGTAAAGTTAGGTAATCTTAGTTACGATATCTATATCGGGGCGGGGATGCTACCAGAGACCGGCCACCAGTTAAAAAAGCACGCTCTGGCTACCAGACTGGTGGTCATTACCAACCCCATCGTGAAAGGGCTATACGGTGACCCCCTACAGCAAAGTCTCGTCCAAGCTGGCTTTACGGTGACCTTTTTAGAGGTTCTTGACGGAGAAGAGCAGAAGTCCCTAGAGACAGCCGGCAAACTATACCTCGAGCTAGCCAGCCTGCATGCGGAAAGGACAACGCCAATCTTAGCTCTAGGCGGCGGGGTCATCGGGGATTTAGCCGGCTTCGTCGCCGCTACCTATAAAAGAGGCGTACCTCTAATACAGATACCAACCACCCTGTTAGCTCAGGTTGATAGCAGTATTGGGGGCAAGGTAGCCGTAGACCACGGTCAGCTAAAGAATGAGGTCGGGGCGTTCTATCAACCCAAAATGGTGGTCGCCGATATTGATACCCTGTCCACCCTTAGCCCCAAAGCACTCAGTGAGGGATTGGCTGAAGTGATAAAATATGGCGTCATCCGGGACAGCCGGCTTTTCAGCTACCTTGAGGAAAACATGGATAAGATAAAACTCTCTGACACGCTGGCCCTGGAGGAGATTGTCTTTCGGTCGGCGGAAGTTAAAGCCGAGGTGGTGGCCAAGGATGAGCGCGAGTCCGGTTTGAGGGCTATTTTAAACTACGGTCATACCGTAGGCCACGCCATTGAGTCAGCCTCAGATTTTAGAGTAAGCCACGGTGAGGCAGTAGCTATCGGGATGCTGGCCGCCGCCAGAATTTCACACGAGATGGGAATACTGGCTCAGAGTGAGCTAGCCAGGCTGGAAAGCCTGATTAAAAAAGCGGGCCTGCCCGTCAAAGCCCCCAACCTCGACGTGGAGAGATTGGTTTCCGCAATGCAGCACGATAAGAAGGTGCAGCAGGGCAGAGTGAGGTTTATACTGCCCAAGTCACTGGGCGAGGTATTTATTACTGATGAAGTGAACCTATCTTTAGTCAAGCAGGTTTTGACAAATTAGAGCAAGAAGGCTGAAAGTTAACATGAAACCCAGGATCTGTGCCGCGATTATAGATAAGGACTTAGAGGCGATAAGAGAGGTTGAGCCTCTGGTAGAGCTATTTGAACTTCGCATCGACCTTATCGGCGAGGGGTGGGCGGACCTAGCGACCAAGCTCCCCAAACCATGGATAGCCTGCGCTAGAAGCCAGGCTGAAGGCGGTAACTGGCAGGGGGACGATGCTGAGAAAACAGAGACGCTCATTACCGCTACTGAACTGGGAGCCGACATGGTCGATATTGAGCTCAGCACGAGTAATCTAGCGGGGGTGATACCGCTGATTAAGAAGCAGGCCAAGTGCCTTGTGTCACTTCACGAGCTAAAGAAAACGCCCCCGCTTGAGCAACTGAAGGAGATAATTAGAAAGCAGCTTTCCGCCGGGGCTGATATCTGCAAGGTAATTACCACCGCCCAGAGCCCAGCCGACAACCTGACTACTCTAGAGCTTATCAATGAATTCCCCAAAATAAGGGTAATCTCCTTTGCCATGGGGCCCTTGGGCTTTACCAGCCGGGTTCTTTGCCCGCTGGTCGGCGGTTATTTTACCTACGCCTCGGTTGGGGAAGGTAGGGAGTCTGCCCCGGGTCAACTAACGGTAAGGCAGCTAAAAAGAATCTACGAGATGATGAAAGGATGAGATACAATACCATATCGGGAAAAACACAGATTTGTGGCGTTATCGGTGACCCCATAGAGCACACCATGTCGCCGGTGATGCACAACGCTGCCTTCAGGGAGCTGGGGCTGGATTATGTATATGTCGCCTTCCGGGTAAAGAGTGAAGAGCTGGCCAGGGCAATCGAGGGCATGAGAGCCCTGAATATAAAGGGCTTAAACGTTACCCTACCACATAAAGTCAGTATCATCCCGCTCCTAGACGAACTGGATCCCTTGGCTGAGAAGATAGCTGCCGTCAACACCGTAGTCAATAAAGACGGCAGCCTAAAGGGGTATAACACCGACGCCACCGGCTTCCTCCAGGCGCTGCGGGATAAAGGGCTTGAACCCAGGGGGAAAAAGGTAGTTATTCTGGGGGCGGGTGGCGCCTCAAGGGCCATTTCCTTTACCCTCGCCGAGAGTGGGGCTAATCTGGTTATTCTCAACCGGAGGGAGGAGCTGGACTGGGCGAAAGAGCTAGCTAGAAATCTTTCTAGCGTCTTTGGAAAAGAAATTAGAGCGCTGGAACTAGAGGAGGCAAATCTAAGGATAGCCTTAGATAAGGCTAAGGTGATCGTTAATGCCACCAGAGTCGGCATGAGCCCGAACATCGATGCCACGCCGGTGCCGGCTAAACTGCTCCGGCCTGGTCTGGTTGTCTTTGACATTGTCTATAATCCTTTAAAGACGAAACTGGCCACGGAAGCTGCTCAGGCTGGTGCCGAGACTATTATGGGGCTTGACATGCTTGTCTGGCAGGGGGCCTTAGCCTTTGAGATGTGGACGGGGCAAAAGGCCCCGGTTGGCCTTATGAAGAAAGAAGCTATCAAGGTACTTAAGAGTGATGAAAACTAGTGTTGCCCTCATCGGCTTTATGGGGACGGGTAAAACGGCGGTGGGTAAGGCTCTAGCTGAGAAGCTAGGTAGGGAGTTTATTGAGCTAGACCCGCTGATCGAGCAGAGGTCAGGGAAGACCATACCCGAGATATTCAAAGAGGAGGGGGAGATAGCCTTTCGAGAGCTTGAGATTGCGGTCACCAAGGAGGCAGCCGGGAAGAAAGACGCCGTTATTGCCTGCGGCGGCGGGGTAGTCCTCAACAAGATAAACATCGACCGCCTGAAGCAGGAGGCCGTCATCGTTTATCTCACCGCCTCCCCGGGAGTCATCCTAAAGCGGACGTTACATGATGACGAAGAAAGGCCGCTGCTTAAAGTAGCTAACCCGGCCCGAACCATCAGGGAGTTATTAGGACTTCGTAAGCCATTTTACGAGCGAGCTGCTGATATTACTATAAATACGTCGAAGCTGGGTATTAAGACTGTCGTTGAGCAAATAATAGCTAGGCTAAAGGAACATGAGGATTTCCGCCTCTAAAAGCGAGGTCAAGGGGAGGGTAAGAGCCCCCGCCTCGAAAAGCTATACTATTCGGGGACTGATGTGTGCCGCCTTGGCTAAGGGTGAGAGTGAAATCAGACACCCTTTAAGCTCGGATGATACCGAAGCCGCCCTCGGCGTATTAGGCAAAGTTGGTGTAAAAATCACCAGGGATAATGACCTGTGGCGTGTAACCGGTAACAACTTTCATAAGCCGAAGCAAGACCTGTTCTGTAGCGATTCGGCGGCCACCCTGAGGTTCATGATGGCCATCTGCTCCCAGGTCTCCGGAGAGTGTCGACTTACGGCCGGTCCTTCCCTAGCCAAGAGACCGGTTAAGCCTTTAGTCCAAGCCCTCCGGCAACTGGGAGTAGATGTTTCAGCTCAGGGTGAAGTGGCGCCAGTTACAGTCAGAGGCGGGCGATCTATAGGCGGCACCACCGAACTACCCGGTAATATCAGCTCCCAGTTTATCTCAGCGCTTCTCCTCATCGCTCCCCTCGCTGAAGAGGGGATTAAAATCAGGCTGACCACCCCACTTGAGTCCAAGCCCTACGTTGTGATGACCCTGGACTGCTTAAGGAAGTTTGGCATTGAGATCCAGGCCTCTCCCGATTTACGGGAGTTCGACATACCGCCACAGGTATATAAACCAGCTCGATATCTGGTGGAGGGGGACTGGTCTTCAGCCTCCTATCTCCTGGCCCTAGGGGCGCTATCGGGGCCGGTAACCGTGGCCAACCTTAACCCACAGAGCCGACAGGGCGATAAAATATTGTTAAGCCTCTTAAAAGAAATGGGGGCTCTGGTTGAGGTAGACAAAAGCACGGTAACCGTGAGAAAATCAAGACTAACTGCTCTAAAAGCTGACCTATCGGACTCGATAGACCTGTTGCCGACTATGGCAGTGCTGGCAGCGGTGGCTAAGGGCACAAGCGAGTTCATCGGAATAGAGAGGGCCAGGGTCAAGGAGTCAAACCGTGTCTTAGCGGTAAGAGAGGGCCTTGAGAGAATGGGCATAACGGTTCGGGAGGAAAGAAATCGGTTAGCCATCACCGGGGCAGCGCCAAGAGGAGCCATCATCGATCCAAAAGATGATCACCGGATTGCCATGGCCTTTAGTGTGCTGGGTACCGTAACTGGAAAGACGGTAATCAGTAACGCAGATTGTGTTTCCAAGACATACCCTGAGTTCTGGGAGGTACTGAGAAGTATCGGCGGCGAGGTACAGGAAGATGAGTAACAGCTTGGGCAAGCTCTTCACCATCACCAGTTTCGGGGAAAGCCACGGCCGCTGCGTGGGCGTCGTTATTGATGGCTGTCCCGCCGGTCTAGCCATTGCCGAGGCTGATATCCAGAGAGAGCTGGATAAGAGAAAAGCGGGCGGAAGTATCGCCACCACCTCAAGAAGCGAGGCGGATAAGGTCGAGATTATCTCTGGTATCTTTAATGGCAAAACCACTGGGGCTCCCCTGTGCCTGGTGGTATGGAACAAGGATATCGATTCCAGCGAGTATGAGAGGCGTAGATTTATCCCTAGGCCAGGTCAGGCTGACTATACTGCCTTTATGAAGTACGGAGGGTTTAATGACTACCGGGGTGGTGGCATGTTTTCCGGCAGACTCACGGCCACTTTGGTAATGGGTGGCACCGTGGCCAAGAAGGTGCTTAGCCTCCTAGAGGTTGAGATTCTGGCGCACACGGCTGCTATCGGGGGCATCAGCGCCCAAGCAAAGGGTCTTAACGAGATAAGGGAAAACCGGGAGAAAAACCCTCTGAGGTGCGCCGACCTTAAAGCGGCTGAGGAGATGACCAGAGCTATCGAAACGGTCAGAAAAGAGGGTGACAGCCTCGGCGGTATTATTGAGGGCATAGCGCTTAACGTGCCGCCTGGTTTGGGAGAACCGTTCTTTGATACCCTGGATGGCGAGCTAGCTAAAGCCATGACTGCTATCCCGGCGGTCAAGGGGGTCGAGTTTGGCTCCGGATTTTCCGCCGCCAGCAAGAAGGGCTCGGAAAACAACGACCCCTTTGCCCTAAAAGATGATAGGATAGTTACCTTAAGTAATAATGCCGGCGGTATTCTGGGCGGGGTAAGTAACGGTATGCCGATAGTACTTAGGGTGGTCATTAAGCCAACACCCTCAATCGCTAAGAGCCAGCCGACGGTTAATCTCAAAGACATGGAGAATACCACTCTGACGGTAAAAGGCAGACACGACGTCTGTATCGTACCCCGGGCAGTGGTGGTTGTGGAATCCATGATGGCGATAACCATATGTGACCTAGCCATGAGGGCCGGACTAATCCCCAGGGTGCTAAAATGAGCTTAGATAACCTTAGGAAGAGGATAGACTCTATTGATACCGAGATTGTCAGGCTAGTCGGTGAGAGGATAAGGATTGCCCAGGAAATAGGCGGCGAGAAACGCTCGAAGGGCCGGCAGGTTAACGATCAGGCAAGAGAGAAGAAGGTCTTAAGCCATATCAAGGCTATTGCCCAAGACGAAAATATAGCCCCGGAAGTCATCGAAAGCATCTATCAGCAGATAATAACGGTGTGCCGCCGAACCCAGGGAACAGAGGTTGCCTTCCCCGGTGAAGCCGGCTCTTTTAGTGAGGAGGCAGCGCTTCGGTTTTTCGGGCCGCTGGTAACCACCCGAGCCTACGAAGGCCTGGCTACAGTCTTCAAGGTCGTTGAACAGGACACGGTTCAGTTTGGCATCATACCGGTGGAAAACTCACTGGAGGGGAGCATCAGCCAATCATACGACCTGCTCCTAGAATCAAGCCTCAAGGTCTGCGGTGAGATCGAGCTCCGGGTTGTCCACTACCTAATAGCTAACCCTGGAGCACGCCTGGACCTAATAAAGCGGGTCTACTCTCATCCTCAAGCCCTGGGGCAATGTAAAGCCTTCCTAAAGCACCTAGACTGTGAATTAATCCCCACCTACGATACCGCCGGCAGCGTCAAAATGATAAAAGAGAGGGGTATCACCGACGGCGGGGCAATCGCCAGCGCCCGGGCGGCAGAAATCTACAATATGAAGGTGATCGCCCGCGAAATAGAGGACAACCCTAATAACTTTACCCGCTTCTTTATTCTCTCTTGGGAGGACTCGCCACCGTCAGGGAACGACAAGACCTCCATAGTCTTCTCGGTGAAGGATAAACCAAAGGCACTGTACGAGTTTCTCAAGGAATTTGCGGAGAGAGGCATTAATCTGACCAAGATTGAGTCCCGCCCGACACGGCACAAACCGTGGGAATACAACTTTTATCTCGATTTTGAGGGGCATCGAACCGACCAGGCATCCCAGCAGGTTCTCGGTAGTCTGGAACAACACTCTCTGTTCCTGAAAATCCTGGGGTCCTACCCCAAGGCAAAATAACCAAGGCTGTGAGGTATCCAGATGAGAGTAGCCATAATCGGCGGCTCAGGAAAGATGGGGCACTGGCTGGCCCGCTTTTTACTGCAGGAAGGCTACGAGGTAATCATAACCGGCCGGAATGAGGAAAAGCTGCGAGCCGTCCAGCAGCAATACGGTGTTGAAGTCACCACGGATAACGTAGTCGCAGTCAGGAGTGCCCAAGTTATTCTAATATCAGTGCCGATAGGGAACTTCGAGACTGTCGTTAAACAGATCGGCCCCCATACCCAACCGGAGCAGTTTATCGTGGACGTCACCTCCGTTAAAGCATTCCCGGTGGCGATGATGCATAAGCACCTCAAATCGGGGCTAGTGCTCGGCGGGCATCCGGTGTTCGGGCCGGGGGCTAAAGATGTTGCCTACCGGAGTTTTATTCTGACGCCAACCAATAGCGAAGAGGAATTCCTAGCCCAGAAGGTCAGGCAGTACTTAGAAACCAGAGGGGCTAGGGTTACCCTAATGAGCCCCGAGGTACACGATGAGACCATGGCGGTTGTTCTGGGGCTAGCCCATTTCATCGCCATAGCCTCCGCCGATACCCTACTGAGTTTTGACCGCCTGAGTCAGATGAGAAACATTAGCGGCGTCACCTTTAAACTGCTGCTGACACTAACGGAAAGTGTTATTTCCGAGGAGCCTGAGTTCTACGCCTCCCTGCAAATGTACCTACCAAAGCTAGCCGAAATTGAGAAGGCATTCCAGGAGAGAGTAAAGAACTGGGCGGATTTGGTAGCCAGCAAAGATGAGCCACAATTCAGCCGGCAGATGAAAGCAATAAAAGACAGGTACCGTAAGATAACCCCCGACTTCGGTAGTGCCTACGAAGATATGTATAAACTTATCGAGGCGCTGCAAAAGCCGCCGTCAGAATCCTAGTCCAGATAGCCTATCCGGGACGACGGTCTTTTCTTTGTGTCAACTTCTATCCCCGCTTCCCCAAACAGCGCCAGGAACTCATTATCATTGTACTTCCCAAAGCTCACGTAACGCCGTATCTTGGAATTAACCAGCATCTTGGCACACAGGATACACGGGGTATGGGTACAATAGATAGTGCTCCCCTCAAGGCTGACACCATGCAGACTGGCCTGTATGATAACATTCTGCTCAGCATGGATCCCCCGGCATACCTCATGGCGTGTTCCAGACGGGATATTCTGCTCATCCCGCAGGCAGCCAAGCTCAAGGCAGTCCTTGAGCCCGGAAGCAGCGCCATTATAGCCGGTGGCGAGAATATGCTTATCCTTCACGGCTACAGCGCCGACATGGTGACGACGGCAGGTTGAGCGCTCAGCAACGACGGACGCTATCTTCAAAAAATACTCATCGGTATCTGGTCTAAGCGACTTCTTCATGCTAGCTCCAAAATGATTTTTTGGACCTCGCTCCTCAAATTTTCTAAGGAAGACTCGTTTATGATGGTAAAGTCAGCCATGGCAATCGGGCCACCCTTATTGACATTCTCGATCTCCGCCTGGTCACGGCTGGCAGCCTCCTTCGGCGTCAGAGGGCGCTCGGCCCTCTGGCTCAGCCGGCCATACCTTGTCCCCGGCGAGGAGCAAACGCTAACCAGATAAAGACTCTCTCCATAATAATCCCTGAGAAGGGTATACTCTTCCCAGGAGTAAAGGCCGTCAATCACTACATCGGAGTGTTCCCGAGCTGAATCAATCCGAGGGAGGTTCAGACTAGCATAAGCTGCCATGCCGTGCTCTTTTCGCAGGAGTTCCCTCAAGTGGCGTTCATTCTCCTCGCTTAGCTCTAGGCCCCTCTTTCTGGCTTCTTCATCAGTAATATCCCCGAACCTTATCCGGGTAAAGCCGCTCTCCTCAAATACTCTGGCTACCTCCGACTTACCCGCACCAGGCATACCAACAATCGCCACCACTTTTTTACTCATAGGCTATACGAGCTCCATTATAAGAGAAACAACGCTCAAATAGCAATGAAGACGCCGCTATCCTGTGCTATAATGCGGGAAATGCCAAAGACTACTAATCTAGCCAGCAAACTTGAAGCTGAGCTGCCAGCGAATCTGGTTATCCTCACGCGGACTGCAGGCAGCCTGGCCGATAGACAAGGGCAGAATCTCTACCTCGTCGGCGGTGTGGTGCGCGATTTGCTTCTCAGCAAGCCAAACTTCGACCTTGACCTGGTGGTTGAGGGTGATGCCATAGCGCTGGCCCAGCACTTGGTGGCCAAAGTGAAGCCGACACAAGTCGCCATTCATCCACGGTTTAAGACAGCTAAACTCTCCTGGGGTAAATGGGGCATCGATTTTGCCACAGCCCGCTCTGAGACCTATGCCCAGCCCGGCGCCCTGCCCACCATCAAGCCCAGCTCTATCGAGGATGACCTGCTTCGCCGTGATTTCACCATCAACGCTATGGCTATCCGTCTTAACACCACTGGCTACGGTGAACTTATCGACCGCTACGGTGGGCAGAGCGACCTAGAACACAAACTTATTCGGGTACTGCACAAAAAGAGCTTTATTGATGACGCCACCCGTATCTGGCGCGGGCTGCGCTACGAACAGCGGCTGGATTTTCAATTAGAAGAAACTACTCTAAAGCTACTCACGCGAGACATACCGATGCTGGATACCATCAGTGGTGACCGGATACGCTACGAGCTGGAGTGCATCTTGGGTGAGGCCCTGCCGGAGAAGGCTCTAATTCGCGCCGGGGAACTGGGGGTACTACCCAAGCTACACCCTGCCTTAAAGGCTAACGGCTGGCTGGTAGATAAATTCAAGGCAGCCCGAAAGCTAGCCTCGCCAAACCCACCGTCAGTGGGGCTCTATCTGGCCCTACTGGCTTACCGGCTAAGTGGAGAAGAATGCGACGAGCTTATTTCCACCCTTAGATTATCCAAGTCAGTAGGCCAGATAGTACGAGATACCTCTACCCTCAAGGCAAAACTCAAGACGCTGGCTTACCCTGAGCTTCTCCCCAGCTATGTTTACCATATCCTTCACGATTTTTCTCCCTTAGCCATTATCGCCAGTTCCCTAGCCACCACCTCGCCGATAGCCCGCCAGCACCTGGAAATCTATCTTCATAAGCTGCGTTATGTCAAGGCAACCCTAAGGGGTGATGACTTATTAAGCCTGGGGTTTGCGCCTGGCCCGCAGGTCAAGGAAATCCTGGAGCGGCTTCACCAGGCTAAGCTGGATGGCAAAGCAGTCACTAAGCAGGATGAGGTGACACTGGTCAAAGAGTGGTTAGATAAGGCGGTATAGTCCGGAATAGCGCTACAACTTTTGGCAGAACAAATCTGCAAGGAGGGGTGTGAAATGAGCCTATCACCGGAGGAAAGAAAGAGAATCTACGAAGAGGAGAAGGCACGAATCAACGCACAGGATAAAGCAGCGTCTGAAAAAGAGACGGGGTCAAGTACTAAATACAAGCCAAACGTGGCTGGGCTATTATGCTACCTCGGGGTCTGGGTAACGGGAATAGTCTTTCTCATCATAGAGCGTAAGAACCGGCTAGTGCGCTTCCACGCCATGCAGTCCCTGGTCACCTTTGGCATCCTGCACATCGTAATGGCCATAGCCGATACGGTACGTCATTGGGTAACTGTGCCGGAGTGGAGGTGGCTCTTTTACCCCCAGTGGGTCGCTGCCAATGCTGTTTTCGGAGTCCTTCTGGCAATTAGCATCATACTGTGGATAGTTTTAATGTACCAGACATACCACGGCCGGCTACAGAAGCTCCCTATTTTCGGCGATTTAGCCCAGAAACTGCTGGCGAAGCTGGACGGCATTAAGGAAGAAGATTTGGGGCGCCAAGTAGAATATGCCAAAACCGGAGCGGAACCGCCGCCACCTCCCAAAGCAAAGGAAGCGCCGCTACCTAAAGCTAGCCTAGATTCTCACCTTGAGGGCAGCCGGCGGAGCAGAATCGAGGCCTCGGTAGCGACTATCGTCTGGAGCGCTATTTTCCTGGTCTTCTTCAACTTCTTCAGTCGATACTTTGCCATCTACTCACGTGAGACCGTAGACGGCATCACCAGCTGGCATATCTACCCCATGCTGACCCCGGATCTTAGCCTGGTGCTGCCAATTCTAAACGTCACCCTGATTCTCTCTATTGTGGGGCACAGCATTGCCATCGCTCTGGACAGGTACCTGGTACGTCAGATTACCTTGATTGTGCTACACATACTGGGAATGATAGTCGTGATAACCTTCCTCAGGGTATTTCCCTTCGACTTCAGCGTGGTGCCTCACGCAGGCGCGGCATCGGTTCTCCCAACCGTAGCAGTAGTGGTGATGATTCTGATTACCATTGGCCTGGGGGTTAGCGCCCTAGTCAGGTTTATCAGGCTGATGATTCATATAGCGAGAGAAGGTGTCAGGCCCTCCCCTACTCCACCCGCTTGAACATCTTGCGGGGAGCACCGCAGACTGGGCACCTCTCCGGAGCTTGGCCACTTGCGGTATAGCCACAGCCCTGACAGACAAAGTAGGGCTCGTCCTCCATTGGCTCACCACCCTCAAGGGCTCTCAGTGCCTTCTCATAGAGGGCATGGTGAACCTTCTCCACCTTGTTCGCCCAAGTCAAACTGGTTTCGGCCTCTCCGCTACCCTCAACTTTGGCCTGCTCAATAAAGCCAGGGTACACCTGGGTGAATTCGTAGTGCTCACCATCAATGGCGGCTTTAAGGTTAGCCCTAGTTGACTTTATATCGCCCAGAGCTCTGAGGTGATTTCGAGCATGCACTGTCTCTGCTTCAGCCGCCGCCCGGAACAGCCGGGCGATGACCGGGTGTCCTTCCTCATCTGCCTTATCGGCAAAGAAGAGATAGCGCCGGTTAGCCTGGCTCTCTCCGGCGAAAGCTTCGTTTAGATTATCCTGCGTGTTAGCCATTTTCTGCCCCCTTCATTCCGTAGGTTTATTAATTATAATGATAACGCTTCATAACATATTATCCATAGTGGCCACGGTATGGGTTAGATATGATTCCAAATTTTTATGCTGGAGAGACTGATAAATCGCCTCTGCCTCGGCCTTTCCTTTTATCAGGATAAAGAGGGCTGGCCCCGAGCCAGCCAGATGCACCGCCGGCGCACCAGACTCAAGAAACTGCTCCCAATAGATATCGAGCCCCTCAAAGCAGCCCCGAGCCACCTGGTCAAACACATTGAAAACCATGGACGCCGTCATCTCTCCGCCTTCAGTCAGTTTTTTCACCACTCGCTCAGTAGCCCGCCCGTCGGTATAGTGCTCATCTCTGATACTAGCGTAAAGACGGCCTGTCTTACCCAACCTCCTGGGTACCGGCGGCAGCATTAAGACTACCCACATATAGGGCAAAGCCGGCAGCGGTGTTACCACCTCGCCTCTACCCTCAAGCAGAGCGGTGCCACCGCAGAGAAAGAAAGGAACGTCAGAACCCAGCTCGGCGGCTAACCCAATTAGCTCCTCTTGAGATAAACCCAGCTCCCAGATCTGGTTCAGCCCCCTTAGTGTAGCGGCGGCGTCACTGGAGTCCCCACCCAACCCGGACAGAAGTGGAATACGCCTATCCAGGGTCACTGTAGCCCCTCGAGAACAGCCCGTCCGCTCCCGCAGCAAATCAGCGGCCTTTAACACCAGACTCTCTCCAGGAATCCAGCCCGGGTAAGCACTGTAAAACTCAAGCCTATCGTTTGCCTGGAAGCGGAGCTTATCGCACAGACTTATGGTCTGGGCAACGCTACGGATCTCATGAAAGCCATCCGCTCGCTCTGCCAAAACCTCGAGAGTGAGATTTACTTTCGCCGGAGCCAAAACGGTCAGCATAATACTTATTCGCCTTTCCTTTGAATAAACACTCGCCACAACTCAGCCCATTCCTCGAGTGTGAGTGTCTCCGCCCGCCGCTCAGGGGCTACCCCCGCCCTTTGTAATAAAGGCAAGACTTCAGTCTTCGGTAACCTAAGCCCCTGGCTCAGTGAGTTAGCGAGCTGCTTACGTGCCGCGGTGAAACCGGCCCGCACCACACTAAAGAAGCCACTCTCATCAGTGACGGCGACTGCTGGTTGGGAATACACCGTTATCCTCAGTATCGCTGAGTCAACCTCCGGGGCGGGATAAAAGCAACCGGCAGGCACCTGGCTAATTATCTCCGGCTTGCCGTAGAGCTGCACGCTGATACTCAGTACGCTCATCCGCCCCGGCCCGGCGATAATGGCCTCAGCCACCTCCTTCTGCAGCATGACCACCGCCAGTCGGGGCCGAACTGTAGCTTCGAAGAAGTGGCGCAGAACGGCCGAGGTAATATAATAGGGAAGGTTAGCCACCACCTTATAACCTAACGTGCCCTCGGCTAGCCCGGGAACCCCACCCGGCACCCTCTGAAGCAGAACCGCCGGGTTAATCCGCAGAATATCATCATTAATAAGGGCAACGTTATGGAAAGAAGTCAGGGTCTTCTGCAGGATAGCGATCAGTTGGTTGTCCAGCTCAACGCTAAATAGCCAGCCAACCCTTCGGGCCAGCTCCCGGGTTAATACCCCCAAGCCGGGACCGACCTCGATAACGGTATCAGTAGGGGCTAACTCGGCGGCCTGGATAACCACCCTGAGCACCCCTTCATCAATAAGAAAGTGCTGTCCCAGCCGCTTCCTGGCCCGAAGGTCAAAACGGCGAAGGAGCCGCTTCGTCTGCGCCTCAAGAGTTTCTACTTTCAGCTAACACCTCCTACGACGCCTATGCCCCCTCTAAAAAATATAACAGCTTTCGCCCGGTATGGCTAGAGCCTCGGTTGTGACCTCAAATATGAGCGTGCTATAATCTGCCTATGAAGGTCTCGGAGCTGGGCGAATTCGGGCTGATTGACCTCCTGGCTGAGATAGCCGACCAGACCTGTGATAAACGAAGCCCCACCGGGCGGAATCTCATACTTGGTATCGGTGATGATGCAGCGGCCTGGCGTACTGATCCCACGATTCAGCTGGCTACAGTCGATTCCTTTATTCAGGACGTCCATTTCTCCCTGGAGATTACCCCCTGGGACGAGGTGGGCTGGAAGGCACTAGGCGTTAACCTGAGTGATATTGCCGCTATGGGTGGCGTCCCTCAATACGCCGTGGTATCACTGGCGCTACCTAGAGATACCGAGGTCGACAATGTCAGGGTACTCTATCAGGGAATGACCAGCCTAGCCCAGGAGTTCGGGGTGGCTATCGTTGGCGGTGACACCAGCCAAGCGCCGCAGGTTGCGGTAAACATCACAGTACTAGGTAGCACCCAGAATCATGATGGAAATATACTGACCCGCTCTGGGGCTAAGCGGGGTGATAAGATAGCCGTTACCGGCTCTTTAGGTGCGGCTGGTGCCGGCTGGGAGATGCTTACCCAAAAGCTCCAATTTGATACCGAAACTACTGCCCACCTTAAGCAGGCTTTTTTGCACCCCTACCCCCGAATTGCTGAGGGGAAGCTGCTTGTGGAGCAGGGGGTAAAGACAGCCATAGATATCAGCGACGGCCTGGTCTCAGACCTAAAGCACATCTGTCAGGCCAGCCAGCTCGGGGCCCGTCTCGATGTTGACTCCGTGCCCGTTGACCCCGATGTCAGGGCAAGTTTTGGCGAGAGAGCCCTGGAGCTAGCGCTATCGGGAGGCGAGGACTATGAACTCCTGTTCACCGCAAGCGCTCAGGTTATTGATAACATAAGCAAAATAGCTAGGTACCCGATCACGGTAATCGGCGACATGGTCGCCGATAAAGAAAGCCGGGTAGCCCTGGTTGACCAGAGGGGAAAGCCCTTTAAACTACATAAGAGTGGCTGGGAGCACTTTATAAAGAGATGAAGTTAAGCCACCTTGATTTAGTGAGCCACAGTCCAGATGAGAGTCGGGAAATCGGGATTCGTATCGGCAAGTTAGCCCAGGCGGGTGATGTCTTCCTCTTAGTCGGTGAGCTGGGTACGGGAAAGACCTGTCTTACTCAGGGCATCGCCTGGGGGCTGGATATCAAGGATTATGCCTTAAGTCCCTCGTTTGTTATCATGAGAGAGCTTTATGGCAGACTGCCGCTATATCACGTAGACCTGTTTCGGCTTGACCGCCCGGAAGAAATTGAGGATCTGGGTCTGGACGATTATCTATACGGTGGCGGCGTTTGTGTTGTAGAATGGGCAGAGAAGGGGCTTGATTTACTACCATCAGAGCACCTGCTGATTGAGATTAACTTTCTGGATGATACCCAGCGCCGCCTTTACTTCAAACCCAACGGCATGCACTACCGAGAACTACTAGGGCAATTAAAACGCCTCTCCGTAGACTCATAGAAAGAGTGACTAATGCAACTGGCTATAGACACGTCAACCGAAACCGCCAGCTTGGCACTGGTCAGCGATCGTAAAATACTGGCCGAACTAAGCTGGCGCTGCAGACAGAACCATTCCACCACGCTACTACCCTACCTGACCAATCTCCTGAGCCAGACTGAGTCGGGGATTAGGTCACTTGATGGTATCACTGTCGCCAGGGGGCCAGGTAGCTTCAACGGACTGCGGGTAGGCATCAGCACCGCTAAAGGGCTGGCTTTTAGCCTGGGTATCCCTCTAGTCGGCATCAGCACGCTGGAAGCAAGCGCCTACCAGCATGCGGAAACTGGTTTACCGATCTGCCCGATATTTAATGCCGGTCGAGGCGAGATTGCTACTGCCGCCTATCAAATGCAGGGTGTTAAATGGCAGCAGGTTATCAGTGAACACATAAATACTATAGAAGCCCTGTGTACCCAGATAGATACCAAGACTTTATTTTGCGGTGAACTCACCGCCTCTATCTCTGAACAACTAAGAAAGCACCTCAAGCAAAAGGCGGTAATCGCCCCGCCGGCAGCCAGATTACGGAGGGCCGGCTTTCTCGCCGAGCTGGGGCAAAGACGAATGGAGGCCGGAGACTTTGACGACCCGGCTACCCTATATCCCATATATTTGAGGCGACCGCACATCACTAAGCCAAAAAAGAACAAATATGGAGTGGTTAGAGAAAGATGACCGGACCGGAAATATCAGTTACCGCTAGCAACCTATGCTTCGGCTGCGGTAAGCGAAACCCCTGCGGCCTAAAGTTAGAGTTTGAGTGGGACGGCAAGGTAGTAAAATCTAGATTTACCCCGACTGAGTTACACCAGGGGTGGCAAGGAATTATTCACGGCGGAATTCTAACCGCCCTCCTTGACGAGGCAATGGCCTATGCTGCCTACTACGCGGATGCAGCCGGAGTCACGGCAGCCATGGAAACCAGATTCAAGCACCCAGTATCAACCGGTCAGCCCCTTACCATCACCGCCTGGGTAAACAGAAAAGCCCGCCGGTTTGCCGAGACCGAAGCCCAGTTGTCCCTGGAAGACGGCACGGTAGTGACCACAGCTAAGGCAAAGCAGTTCCTCAGCTCGGAAACCATAATTTTTCCCGACGGAGGAGGCAAGACCATTAGCGATGCACCGTAAGAACAAGGCGGTAATCTGGGATATGGACAGGGTCATCGCCGACACCGCTCCCTATCACTTCAGGGCCTGGCAGGAGGCATTCGCCCAGCGAGGCAGGCGCTACACAGAAGGCGATTTCAGACGCAATTTCGGCCAGAGGAACGATGCCATAATCAGAAACAATTTAGGCAGCAAAATCTCCCCCGGTGAAATGGAGGCCATCGCCGCTGAAAAAGAAGAGAACTTCCGTCGCCACGCCCGGGACAATATAAAGCCGCTACCCGGGGCGATAGAGCTGATGAAATCTCTCCAAGAGCACGGCTTTTCTCAGGCACTGGCGTCATCAGCCTCGATAGAAAATATCAGGCTGATTACCCAGCAATTGGGCATCGAGGGCTTTTTTCAGATCGTTGTCTGCGGCAGCGAGGTGAGAGAGGGTAAACCAAGCCCCCAGGGCTTTCTGCTGGCAGCAGAGAGACTGCAGGTCAGGCCTCAAGATTGCATTGTGATTGAGGATGCCATCGCCGGAGTCACCGCCGCCAAGCGGGCTTCGATGACTTGCCTCGCCGTAACCACCACCAACAGCGGAACCAAACTTGCCGAGGCGGATCTTATCGTGGATACCCTGGAGAAGGTCAAAGCGGACGATTTAGACTGTCTGCTCGACCGTTCCCCAAAAGAGCAAAATATAAAGGAGTTGGAGCGAAGAAATGGAAAGGTCTCTGGTACTTATTAAACCCGACGCTATGCAGAGAGGACTGGCCGGCACTATTATCAGCCGACTAGAGTCGGCGGGACTTAAACTGACCGCCCTAAGAATGCTACATATGGATAAGGAGCTGGCCGAACGGCACTACGCTATCCACAAAGAGAAACCCTTCTTTACCGGTCTGGTAAACTACATTACCTCGGCACCGATAATCGCCTCCGTCTTTGCGGGGGAGAACGCCGTCGAGGCGATTAGAAGGTTAATAGGGGCAACCGACCCGGCGAAAACCGAGCCCGGAACTATTAGAGGGGACTTCGGGGTTAATATCGAGCAAAACAGCGTCCACGGCTCCGATTCCGTAGAAAATGCCGAGATAGAAATTAAGATCTTCTTTAGGGAAGACGAAATCTTTACCTAGCCACACGCCGACTACTGGATTACCACCACCGGAGTGGCCTGGCTCCAGAGCTGGTCCAGCTGGTAGTGTTCACGCTCAAGAGGGGCAAAGATATGGACGATGACATCGCTGAGGTCAATCAAAAACCACCCGGAGTCTATGGTACCCTCGCAGTGGTGAGGCGAAATCCCCACCTCCTTTAAGACGCGTCTGATTTCGTCACAGATGGCGGCGATTTGCTTACTGCTCTCGCCACTGCAGAGCACAAAGTACTCAGCGAAGCTACATACCCCCCGCGCATCCAACAATACAATATCGGTAGCCTTTTTTTCGCTGGCTGCTTCTGCTACCCGGCGTGCTACTTCTATTGCCTCCAGGATTACCCCCCCGTCGCTGTTTCTCAGTAAGCTACCCAACCGTTCTCTTGGCCACAATCCCCTCTAGGCCAACCTCAGCGATAGTATGGAGATTACCAGAAATACAACCAAGAAGACAATGGTGAGTTGAAATAATATCTTCTCCACACCCCGCCTGGTTCGATAGACACCACTCTGCTGACCGAAGATACCACCCAGCCCACCACCCCTGACCTGGAACAGAACAATCACTATCAGGGCTATAGATAGTATAATCTGGGCTATATTAAGATTTGCTTGCATTTATCCTTCCTCAAGTTTTTGCTTTAGTAATTCGATAACTACATTCGGGTCGGCACGTCCCCTGGTAGCCTTCATCACCTGTCCCACCAGAAACTTCAGGGACTGGATTTTCCCTGCCCTATAATCAGCTACCGCCTGGCTGTTACCGTTTATCGCCGCCATAACCTCGGTTTCGAGCGCCGCAGTATCACTAATCTGGCTCAGTTCCTGCTTATCAATAATATCATCAGCACCCTGTCCGGTTCTATACATCTCCTTAAGTATATTTCTCCCAGTTGAGGTGTTAACCACGGCTTGAGATTCCAAGAACATCAACCTAGTGAATTGCTCAGGTTTGACCCTAGCGTTGAACCCGGCTATATCAATATTATCGGTATTTATTATGGCACCAACCGGGCCGATAAGCCAATTAGCGATATTTTTGGCCGCAAGCCCCTTCTTACCAGCCTGAATGAGGGACTCAAAATAGTCCGCCATAGCCTTTGACTTGGTAAGCTTGCCAGCATCGTAGGCTGACAGGCCATATTCGGTAGCGAAGCGCTCACGCCTGGCGTCAGGCAGCTCAGGGAGCTTATCCCTTAAGGATTCCACCCAGTCCCGGCTGAGAACAAGAGGGGGGAGGTCAGGTTCGGGGAAGTAGCGATAGTCATGGGCATATTCTTTACTGCGCATGGAAACAGTCTTGCCCTGTTCCTCTAACCAGCCTCTGGTCTCCTGGGAAAGCCGCTTGCCCTCGCTGGCTGCCTTCCGCTGCCGCTTAGCCTCGTACTCCAAAGCCCGGTAGACCGCCCGGAAGCTATTCATATTCTTGACCTCGACCTTAGCCAGAGGCTTAGCACTGCCCTCAGGGCGAATACTGATATTGGCATCGCATCTAAAGCTCCCTTCCTCCATATTCCCCGTAGACACCCCCAAATATTGCAGAATACTACGCAGCTTAACCAAGTACTGCCTGGCCTCCTCAGCAGAACTCAGATCCGGCTCGCCGACAACCTCCATCAGCGGGACCCCGGACCGATTAACATCAACCAGGCTATAGGCTCCTCCATATGGGGATGTGCGGTGCAGTAGCTTAGCCACATCCTCCTCAAGGTGAACCCGGGTGATACCCACCTTCTTTTTCTTACCATCAACCTCAATGGTAAGCCAGCCTTTTTGCCCCAAGGGAGCATCATACTGTGAAATCTGATACCCTTTCATCAAATCAGGATACGGGTAGTTTTTGCGGTCAAACTTGGTATAGCCAGAAATAGAACAGTTAAGTGCCAGCGCCGTCATCACGGTATACGCCACTGCCTGCTGATTGATGGTGGGCAGAACCCCGGGCATCCCCAGACACACCGGGCAGACGTGGGTGTTGGGTGGAGCACTGGCATAGTCAGCACTACAGTGGCAGAACATTTTGCTCTTGGTAAGCAGCTGGGCATGCACCTCTAACCCAATAACCGTCTCAAAGTTCATAGATTATCTTCAGCCATCGGTGTAGTTTCTGCTGGATAATTGACCATAACATCGCTTATAGCCACTGCCTTGTCCGCTTTGACACCCGTTAAATATTACCTCACTTTGGCCCCCCTGTCTAGCTCAAACGAGTGTTTATCAGCTAACCCCCTCTATCCCTAATAAAAACCCTCACGATATGATATAATTCTCACTAGCGTGGGGATATAGCTCAACAGGGAGAGCACTGCGTTCGCATCGCAGAGGTCGGGGGTTCGAATCCCCCTATCTCCACCAAGGGTGGCAATAGGCAGAACTTCAGCCGCTCGTTGTTTATTGTTGTTTGCTGCGTGTTGATAGTACCGGCAGGTTGTAATCTATTTATAATCTGCTTCTTATTTATCATTATACGCCTTATGAATGAGCGGAGAGCGACTTTGTCCAGAGAAAGTCCTCTCCGCCAGCAAGTTCCTCAAGTCTTTAACATATGACTTCACAGTAGACAGCTCTATCTGCTGTGCTCCTTCTAACACCAGTTCAGCCTCCAGTTGAACTCTTACCTTGCTCAACTCAACCGCATAATAGCGCTCAGAGGAACCCGTTATTGGTATTGGTCATACGAGCTACGGCCAGAAACAAATATGCATAACGTCCTCGTTACTTAGTCATCATAGGCAGTGCAATCTTGAAATCGGTCGGTTCCATGCAGCTCTAAGATAAATCCCGTCGCCGACTGGTTTCTAGCCAAACGAGGCGATGATTTCGTGCCGACAAATACCCGGGTATAGTGGTACCTCTCTAATCATCAGCATCCGTAGTTACTTAAACCCAACGATCCGATGGAATATATAATTCTCGCGTAGAGTAACACGCCTTTTGTAATAGACGGTATGAATTATTAAAATCCCAAAGGGGCATAATGTAGAAGGAAGTATAACTTCAGATCGCTATAAGACTAAGGAGTAACTCTTGCTGAGCTAAGTTTGGGGACGCGATCCCCAAGAGGCGTTCGAGGAGCCCTACGAGTATGAGATCCAAGAGCAGTTTGTGCGCGAAGCAGGGAAGATTCTGACACGTATCTACCGATTCTTAAACTTAGATCAATTTCACTCTGTAGCTTTCAGATTTACTCAATCAGTCTACCTTCTCTAGACAGCGCCTCAGCTACATCTTCTAAACCCAAATCCACCAAACCTTTCCTTGTCTGTAAACCAGTCTTCTTGTCCCAGCCGTGGAGTTCGTAGAATGAATCCAGCATTTCGTTGTACTTGTCTTCATCTGCCTTATACCCCTTGAATGGTCCAGATCTAACGGGTTCCTTTCGATATCTCTCAGGTGGGAGGTCATCTTTACGATTAAGGTCCGTACGTATCGTATTGAATGCCTTCTCAAGGTTATACGAGCGTCTCCCAATTAACATAAGCTCGTCGCCTGTTATGTCGACCCCCATCGCGGCACTGACTAGCGCAGCAATGTCTGAGGGTTCAAGGGCATATGGCTTGCAATATGAACTCATATAGTTACACATGCCTGTCATATCCTCTGTCTCTTTGGCCTGACATTGCCAGAAAACCATTGGCGGTTGGTCATCATACTGATCTATAGAGAAATCGACACCTTTAGGGCCGAACATTTCGCCACCACCTACCGATCCCCGCAAATGCCTGCCGCCAACTGGCGAGGTAACTAGCCCTAATCCCCAGCCTTTAGCTATTCGATACGGATCCAGTGTGTCCTGACCCTTCATATGAGTAGCGAGATATTCGGATCCCTTACCCAGTCTCTCCGAAGCAGTTTTCACGCCATCAGCCAGAAAGTCACCAATGCCCTCTCTAAAAACCAATCTACGTAACATCTCTATCATAGCATCTGCGTCACCCCACTTAAGCTCTAGCCCACCGGTGTCTTCCTTAGTAATCAAGCCTTTCTCGTAGCATTCAAAGGCCCAAGCTAAAACGACTGTAGCATTATCTCCATCCATTCCGTAAAGCGCAAGCATATTCTGATATTTCAAGGATGCTTCTGGATTGCTAACATCAAATCGCATTGAGTACCAAGCACCGTTGATCCAATAACCTATTCCTTTAGCCTTATATTTCCCTGACGGCACCTCGTATAGAGGCATGCAGCCGACCGGACAGCAAAAGCAGGCTACCGTATTTTTTTTGTATCTGGGGACCCCCGTGTCTAGTCCTGTTAGTTCCTTTTGTCTTTCAATTGGCCAGTGATCATCTTGTCCGCCCCTGACGGTGGTCCACGCATCCCACGACTTGGTATGCTCTGGTAGATACATACCTTCTATTATTCCTAATTTCCAAGAGGGTGTAAAAGGAGAATCTTTGATCTTTTTGAGTGACATATCCAAAGCGCGAATGAACTGCTTAGGTCTAGCTACTTTTACGGAACCGTGCCCACGTACTGCTATGGCTTTTAGCTTTTTGTCCCCCATAACGCAGCCAACCCCTGAACCACCGGCGACTTTGCTACAATCCACAATAATCATAGCGCCTCTGACGGTATTTTCTCCTGCAGGGCCTATCGAAGCTACCTCAATAGCATCGTCCCCCAATTCCTTCTGCAGGATTCCCTCAGTTTCAAAAGTTGTTTTTCCCCAGATGTGACTTGCATCTCTTAATTCTGCTTTCCCATCGCAAATCCATAGATAAACAGGCTTTTCTGACTTCCCAGCAATAATTATGTTATCAAATCCAGCATATTTCAACTCGGGACCGAAGTTACCACCGCAATTTGCAGATCCTTTGCCGTTTGAGAATACATTTATAGTATCAATTGAGAGTCTACAGCAGCCAGGTGCCAAAGTTCCCTCTAAGACTCCGACCCCAAAAATAAGCAGATTTTCGGGGTCGGACCATTTGGTTTGCGGGGCAACTTCGTTGAATAAAATGAGACTATTAACTGCCCGCCCTCCAATAAATCGCTTGGCGTACTTCTCTGTATCTTCAGTAGATATTTTGCCGGTGGTCATATTTACCCTTAGAATTTTACCGGCAATACCGCCTCTTATTTTCTTTTTTATCATTTCCATTTTTCACCTAACTTTCAAGGCACCGTACTGGCAGTATTTCACACACAGTGGTTCCTCTTCACCAAGACATGAGTCACAAGTTGGATCGATAGACCACTTAATAGCTGCCGTGCGATGATTCTTTAATACGTGTATATCAGAGAACTCCGTAGAGAACTCCCCAGTATGGTGAAACGAACAGGCTACTTGGCAGGCTCTACACCCACAACACGCTTGTGGGTTTCTTGTTATCTTCAATTGCTCACCTCTTTTTTGATTACTATATTCCTAACCTAGCTGACGCAGTCCAAAGATTTAGATCATTAATATTGTTTATTGTTCAACGATTGTCGTTTGCTCCATAGAGAATGCAAAATCATGCCAGGAGTAATGGCAAGTTCTTTCATCCGCACAGCGATTGCATTCTCGATGGCGTTGGTAATTGTCGCCGCCGAAGGCACCATAGCCACTTCACCCAAGGATTTTGCCCCGTATGGCCCCCTACGAATCCTCTGTTTGCAGTATAACATGGTCATGCTTTCTTGGGCTGGGTTTATTCAGTCTTTTCCCTCAGGTAGGGAATGGTGAGCTCGCGTGGTACTCTTACCCCTCTGGTTAAGAGCAGAGCACCAACAGTGACGATATAAGGCAGCATCAACCACACTTCATGGGGTACCCCACCCAG
>DAOULZ010000018.1:0-85541 GCA_034414575.1 Dehalococcoidales bacterium
TCTCATCTCCTACTGCCAATTACCGGCGGTAATATTGTGGGCACCTTCCTCTCTGGGGGAGACTTAAGCATCAGAAAATTAAAGATGACCTAAAGAAAGCGGAATTGTCACCGAATTTTAGGAGTTAGTCAGTGATGTAGCCGATAATTCCAACTCTATGAGATATTGACAAAAAGGAAAAATCACGTAAGGGAGTGATAATCGGGCCTACATGTTACGTCGGACTCGTTGGGCACAAAGTCAAGGGTATCATAGACAGAGCCGCCGTCTATGGGGAATTGTGTGGTCGCTATATCAGATACCTTAAAGACCAGGAAGATAAGAGGAAGGCTTAGGCAATCCTTGAGGAGGCTACTCCGGAGGAGAAAAAGATCTACGAGAATGGCTTATACTGCCTGAAGGTAGAGGCCGCTGATTAAGGGGGGGCAGAATACGGCTCCGAGAGGTTTGCCCCAGTTATGCGAGGCAGCAAAGGGGGGTCCAACATAGTAGTGAATAGAATTAGACCCGCTGCGAACTCATGGCAAAGCAAGGCATTTGCTTTTGTACCCATGATCGTGGCTTGCGCGCTATTAATTATTTTACCAATATTTATGCCCAATTTTGTTCAGAGTCTCATGATTAAGTTTCTTATCTACTCGATATTCGGCATAAGTATGAACCTGATTTATGGCTATACCGGCCTTTTTTCCATGGGACAGGCTGCCTTCTTTGGAGTCGGCGGTTATACAGCCGGGATGATTTACTTTAGTTTCGGCATTGATAATTTCTGGATAATATTTTTTGCGACCATCCTGGTGTCAGCAATTGTCGCTGCCATTTTTGGTTTTATATCTTTGAGAGTGTCCGGGCTTTATTTCTTAATGGTCACGTTAGCTTTAGGGATGCTCTTGTATAGTATTTTTTATCAGGGTGATCCGAACGTAACCGGTGGTCCATACGGTTTAAGGGGGGTGCCATGGTTAGACCCGGTTATTCCCGGGATAACGGTAGGGCCTCAGGAGAGTCTCCGCAATTACTTTTTTGTCTTGTTCTTTTGCGCAATCAGTTATTTTATAAAGCGTCTAATTGTAAATTCAGCATTCGGCAAAGCTCTGCAAGGCATACGCGAAGACGAAGTTCGTATGGAGGCTCTTGGTTATAATACCTGGTTATACAAATATATTTGTTTCATTATTTCGGGTGTATTTGCCGGTATTGCTGGCATGTTCATGGCAGAGTGGAACAGTCTTGCCCATCCCCAATTTCTTAGTCTCAGACAATCAACATATGCTGTACTAATTGTACTTCTGGGGGGCGCGGGGACTTTATATGGACCGATTGTCGGGTCGGGAGTACTAGTAGGCCTTGAATATGGCGGCCAGATGATTAGCCCTGAGCGTTGGCCGATTATGATTGGGGCGCTGTTTATTATTTCCGCACTGTTTTTACGGCGTACCGGCATACTGCCTCGTCTAAACAGTGCCTGGGAGAAAGTGAGAGCAAAGACGGTTCATGGAAGCATTGAAAGTCGAAAACCTGTCTAAAGACTTTGGCGGGGTCCACGCCGTGAAGCATATTTCTTTTACGGTCGAAGCCGGCGAGATGCTTGCTATCATTGGGCCCAACGGTGCAGGCAAAACCACGCTCTTTAATCTGTTAAACGGTCAGTACAAACCTAACAGCGGAAGCATTAGATTCTTTGGACAGAATATTACCCGCTTATCTACTCACAGGCGGGCGGCGCTTGGCCAAGCCCGCTCCTTCCAGGTTACACGCCTTTTTCAGGGGCTCACCGTCATGGACAATGTTTTCCTTGCTGCACAAGGCACCAAACTCTCACGCTTCCAGCTATTTAGACCCAGTAATTCTTTTACATTCGCACAGGATAAGGCTAGAGACATACTCAAAACTATGGAACTATGGGAGAAAAGGGATGAAATAGTCCGACATCTAAGTTACGGCGAACAGAGAATCCTTGAAATTAGCCTGACTTTGGCATCAGACCCCAGGATGCTGCTTCTTGATGAACCAACCTGTGGTCTATCTTCCAAAGAGTGGGATGATATGATGACCTTAATCCGCCGTCTGGGAGAAGACACTACGGTTATCATGGTTGCTCACGATATGGACCTGGTATTCGGTCTGGCGCGGCGAATTATAGTGCTTCATTATGGCGAAATCATTGCCGATGGTACCTCTCAAGAGATTCAGGAAGACCCCCGGGTTCAGGAAATATATATGGGTGTTGAGGAGTAAAGAAAATGCTCGAGCTGAATGAAATCCATACCTATTATGGCGAAAGTCATATCCTCCACGGGGTTTCTATGAAGGTCGATGAAGGGTCAGCGGTCGCCTTACTGGGCCGCAATGGGGCGGGTAAGACCACCACTATCCATTCCATCATTGGCATTAATCCGCCTCGTCAGGGCAGTATCAGCTACAAAGGTGAAGTTATCTCTCGACTCAAAGCGTACCAAATTGCTCAGATGGGCATCGGTTTGATACCACAGGGACGGCGTATCTTCCCTTCACTAAGCGTTAGGGAAAACCTGACCATGTCTGCACGCCCCGGGCTCTGGTCTCTGGAAAAGATATACTCTTTTTTCCCTATTCTGAAAGAACGGGAGAGTCTGCGTGGCACCCTTTTAAGTGGTGGCGAACAGCAAATGTTGTGTATTGCCCGGGCGCTGATGACCAACCCTGAGCTTTTGCTTATGGACGAGCCGTCGGAGGGGCTGGCACCTATTGCCGTAAAGGAAATCAGTCGAATAATTGCCCAGCTCAAGGAGAGCGGTTTTTCTATTCTTCTCGTCGAGCAAAACTTGCATATGGCGCTACCGATAGCAGACTACGTGTACATATTGAGCAAGGGGAGTATCGTATATGAGTCCAAGCCTGCCGAACTGGCAAAAAATGAAGAGGTGAAGCGACAGCTTCTGGGTGCCTCAAAATGAAAACATTCGAGTATAAGAATAGGACAAAATGGAGAGCGTAGTGAAAATTGACATTTTTACTCATGTATTGCCGCGGGAATTTATAGATTACTTTTCGAAGCATATCCAGAGCAGCGAACTTCATGATATGGATAGGGTCTACGCTTTAGCCCCTGCCCTTTTCGATATCAAATTGCGGCTTGAAACGATGGGAAAATATGAGAATTATGTCCAGATATTGGTCCCGACACAACCCGCCGCCGAGACCTTCGCCGATAATCCGCAAGAAGCTGTTAAGTGGGCACAAATTTACAATGATGCAATGGCTGAAATTGTGAGCAAGTACTCCACAAAATTCGTAGGCGCCGTAGCTTACCTGCCCTTAAATAACATAGAAGGCACGCTGAAAGAAATTGACCGCACCATTAATAAGTTAGGCTTCAAAGGTATACTGCTCGATACGCCGATTTATAAGCTCAAGATACCGGGGCAGCCATCAAGTGGCCATGATTACGATGATATAACAGCAGTGGATGCTCCTGATTTCATGCCAATATATGAATTGATGTCCCGCCTAAAAAAACCAATATGGATTCATCCTAAAGGTGAAGGTGGTGTGCCCGTCTACCGGGGTGATACCAGGGGAAAATATGGCTTGTCGCATGTGCTCGGCTGGCCAATGGAAACAGCCATGGCAATGAGTCGTTTGGCGTGTAGTGGCATACTTACAAAATATCCTGATTTGAGGTTTGTCACGCATCATTGCGGCAGCGGTATTATACCAGCGCTCGGTTCCCGGATGGATGAAGCCTTTGATTTTTTGAGGCAGACGGGAGTGAAATGGGGACGGGATGGTTTAGACCCTTTAGAGACAAAACGCCCCACCGAGTATCTTTCTTCCATGTTCTACGCTGATACTGCTCTCTACGGCGATTCCCCAGGCTTGATGTGTGGCTATTCCTTTTTCGGCTCGGATAATATTCTTTTCGGGACAGATTACCCCTACGATGCTGAACAGGGCGACCGCTACATAAGGCAAACCATTGACGCAGTAAATAATCTGCCTATTTCTCATGCCGATAAAGAAAAAATATTTTGGGGAAATGCTCAGCGCATTCTAAATTTGGACCTATTGGAGGTCAAGAATGGATAACCTAGCATTACTTATAGTTGATATGATGAAGGCCTTTTTTCAGCCTACCGGTAACCTAAAGTTACCGAAGAATTTAAGTAAGGTTAGCCAGGCTGTCAAAACATTACTGGACGAATGCCGCTCAAGAAATATCCCCGTTGCCTATGTCAACGATGCCTTTCAACAACCGGAGGCACCTATTGACTACCATTTCAAGCTCTGGGGAATCCATGCTATTAAGGGTGATCCCAAGGCTGACGTCATTGACCTTCTCGCACCGACAGAAAGAGATTTCGTAATAGAGAAAAAAATCTATGACGGTTTTTATAATACTCGCCTCGACACCATATTGAGAGAGCTAAATGTGAATACAGTTATCGTAACCGGTACCTGGACGGACGCTTGTGTCATACATACCGTCATGGGAGCATGGGCACACCGTTATCAGACTATTGTTCCTGAAGAGGCAGTAACGGCACCGGATGAGGATGACCACAAGAGAGCCCTTGCATACATGTCTAAATATTATGGTACCAGGGTATTAGGCTTATCAGAAGCCCTTGAGATAATAAGCAACGCAAAATATGCGTCAGCGCAGCGGAGGTAATTCTTGGACGCTATTACTGGAAGCGCGAAATTATTCAAAAGAGAGCATAGTATTAAGGTCGAACGAGATGTTTTTGTGCCTGTAAGCGCTGGTTTTGATATTGCTGTGGACTCGTTCCGTCCCGATAGCAAAGGGAAATTCCCAGCTGTGGTATCGATGTCACCATACTCGAAAGAAATGCAAACAGACCGCCGCTGGCCTCAGGCAGTAGGGTCAGCTATTGTTCGATGGGTAACTGACGCTGATGTAAAAGCAGGACCTACATCTTTCTTTGTACGCCGCGGTTACGTACATATTATTAGAAATTTCCGCGGTACCAATAAATCGGGGGGCACATACCGCAAGGGGGACTGATGCGACGGGAAAGCGCTGTGCCCTAAATGGGCTGAAATTCTGTTGAGTAAGTAAGGCCTGCGCATTTTGGCAAAGGGAGGATTTAGGGATATAAACCTTTTTGGGTTAGCTGAAGAATAACCAACTCTTGTACGCAGCCGAATCATGTTCGGGAGGTGAAAATGGCTTAGCTTAAATAGAAAGGCCACAACAAAGTAAAGTACTGTAAAGGAGGAAGAGAATGAAGCGATTTATTATCACGTTACTAGTCGCTGCCACAGTAATGGTGTCGATGTTTGCTGGATGCGCTGCGCCGGCGGAGCCGACAACACCGACAACCCCCACAACGCCGACAACTCCCACAACACCAACAGAGCCTACGACTCCTAGTGAAGATGAGGTAATCAGAATAGGTGCTCTCGTACCCATAACCGGGGAAGCAGTGAGGTACGGACCCCCGCCAATAATGGGAGCCACCCTAGCACTGGAACAGGTCAATTATGAGGTAGCCGGCAAGAAAATAGAGTACTACTATGAAGATGACAACTCATACAATTCGGTGCAAGCTTTAGATATGGCAAGAAAACTTGTTGAGGAGATAGGCTGCCAATTTTTCCTCGGTCCGATTGCCTCATCATCGTATCTGGGGACCACCACCTATCTTGATGTATTGAAAATTCCATGTTTTGCCGAGGATTTTCGTGGAAATTTCCTGGAGTGGGACCCAGAGGTCATGAACTGGAACTTTAGTACAGGCGGCTCTTATGCAACGACAACTTACCAGTTGGGTTTGTATGCTTACGACGAGCTCGGCTACCGCACGGCTACGATAATTCAGTTCATGGATCCTACTGGCTACAATGGTGGAGGGGCCTTTTGTGAGGCCTTTGAGTCCAGAGGAGGAACAATTGTTAATCGGCAATCCGCACCATCACCGACCCTTGATTTTGGTCCATACTTTCTAGAAATGGGCGAAGCTGATTGCACTGCGATCTTCCTGTTCGGTGAGGAAAATGAGACATTTTTGAAACAATACCACGATTTCGGACTCTGGGATAAGCAACCAGTGCTAACAGGCGAGATCGACCTAATACTGGACAGTGACCTAGCGAATCTCGGTGATTGGACGCGGGGTTTAGTTGGCTCTTGCGATTACAACTGGACTATAGACTCGGATCTAAACAGGGAATTCGTGGCGGCTTTCCGGGCAGCGAACAATGGTACTAGTCCACAGGTCGTTGCTCAACACACCTATACTTCAGTAAATATGCTGCTGGAGTGTCTGCGACAGACTAACGGCGATACCGACCCGTACAAGATCCGTGAGGCGTTGGTGGATCTTACAATAGAAGCGCCTACCGGAACAGTAACTTTTGATAAGAGCAACGGCGGTACCATAAAGCCTATCCATATAGGCGTAGTTGATTATGTTGAAGGTATACTTACCTTTGATGTGGTCAAAACGATTCCCGGTTGCAGTAATCCGGGGTACTATTGTGCTGACGGTCCGTGTCCACAACCATTACACGGGGATTAATTCCCAACCACCTGTTGCTTTGTTCCTCTTAACGGAGGGGTAGTAAGTCATAATTACTACCCCTCCTAACCGGGCAAAAAGGGTAAGGGAGAGTTACGTGTCGCCGGAAGTAATAGTAGGAAATATTCTTAACGGCTTAGCGCTGGGGATGATATTGTTTATGCTCACCGGCGGGTTATCAATAACCATGGGATTAATGGGGATTGTAAACCTGAGTCATGGTGCGCTATACATGTTCGGTGGTTATGTAGGGTGGACGGTTGCGAATACACTTGGGGCCAATTATGGATTGGCTGTTTTAGCCGGTGGCTTGGCTGCAGGTCTGATCGGCCTGGCTATGCAACGAGGGCTATTAGACTTCATGTATAAACTTACCAATGAACAGGTGGTTGCCACAATAGGCGTTCTCTACATCCTACAGAATCTTACGCTACTGATATGGCATAATCAAAACCTTTCTCCTTTCACTGCTCCGCTTTTTTCGGGTACCGTCCCGTTATTCAGATTTACTTATCCCGTTTCTCGAATCAGTATCATAGGCATAGGTATAGCCATATTTTTTGTATTGTGGTGGGTACTTGAGAAAACCCGGCTGGGAGCAATTATCCGAGCTGGCATGGATGATAAAGAACTGACAGAGGCGCTCGGAATAAACACCAGAAGAATTACATATATGGTATTTTCTTTTGGTGCGTTTATGGCCGGAATAGCGGCGGTTATCGGAGTACAGATGTTGAGCATGTACGTGGGTATGGTTTGGGATATTCTTCTCTTAGCGCTGATTGTTCTTGTCGTCGGCGGAGTGGGCTCAATAAAAGGTGCTTTAGTTGGCGCTCTATTAGTAGGGATTGTAGATTCGTTCGGGAGGATTCTTTTTCCCTCCTTATCCATGTCACTGATATATATAACTATGATAGTTGTGCTGATGGTAAGGCCTTTGGGTCTGGTACCAAGGAGAGGGTAGTTTTCCCGAAGTGGTGTGGAAAAGGGAATCGGCATATATATGGCTACCGCCGTTGACTACTTTGCGGTTACGATCGTCAGAAGTAATATTAATCTTTACAATTTGAGTCGTAATTTAAGATCGACCGTGAGATAATAGCCTAGCGGAGACAATGAGACAATAGTGATAAGTATTGCGTTGGCAACAAAGATGATGACCCACTCATAGAAAATTTTGGTGAGTGTTTAGACAATAACAGACTCCTGTGTGAGGGGGTGGAGTTTATAGATTTTTGTCGGGTGGTTGCAGAATAGCCAGCTTTTGACGTAACCTAACTCAGAAGCCGTCACAAAAGCATGGGGAAAAATTCAGGAAAGGGTAAAGTAATGATAAAAACAGAGAGAACCTACCGTATAAGTATTAATGTAAATAACCTACGTTATGAGATAAGCGTCAGGCCTGAAGAAAGCCTGCGCGAAGTTCTGCATGACCAGCTTGGCTTTACCAGCGTCAAGTCTGGCTGCGACTCAGGTGTGTGCGGTGCCTGTACGGTAATACTCGACGGAAGGGCTGTAAAATCGTGCATGTTGCTGGCGGTTGAGGTTGACGGTAGGAACGTACTAACCCTCGAAGGGCTCTCTTTAGGTGACCAGCTCCATCCCCTGCAGCGGGCTTTCCTCGAAAAGGGGGCCGTCCAGTGCGGCTTCTGTACCCCAGGTATGATACTAACGGCTAAAGCCTTATTGGATGAAAATCCAACCCCCACTACCGAGGAGATAAAAGAGACAATGCAGGGTAACCTGTGCCGGTGCACTGGCTACGTCAAAATTATAGAGGCTATAAAATCTGTAACATCGGGGGGAGAATAAGTCTATGTATCGAGTTATTGGTAAACGTACACCCCAAATCAATAGCGTGGAGAAAGTTACTGGCTCTGCCAAATTCACCACAGATGTAAAACTACCTCGCATGCTTTATGGTAAAACGCTGAAAAGTCTGCACCCACACGCCAAGATTGTTAAGATCAATGCCAATAAGGCAAAACAACTCTCAGGTGTTGTGGCCGTAATAACCGGAGATGATATCCCGAATAATGATCATATAGTAGGTAGCAGTGGGGCTGGCGATTATGGCGTCCTGACCAGCGGTAAGGTCCGTTTTATCGGTGATGAAATAGCCGCAGTAGCTGCGGTTGATGAAGCCACAGCTGAGGCAGCGTTAGAGTTAATAGAAGTTGAGTACGAGCCGTTGCCAGCAGCATTCACTATCGAGGATGCCCTAAAACCCAACGCCCACCCAATACATGACAAAGAGGCTGAAACCCGCCAGGTAGTCGCCGGTGATGTTGAGAAGGGACTTGAGGAGGCTGACTACGTACTTGAGGACACGTTTAAAACCCAAACCATGGACCAGACACCACCAGAGACTGAGGCGGTGATTGCTGAGTATGACGGCTCATCTATGAGGGTATGGGCTAACACACAGGTTCCCTACTGGGACAAGGTTATACTCTCAAGAGCCTTTGACCTGCCCATGAGTAGGGTTCAAGTTATGGTACCTTTCAATGGTGCCCCCATGGGAGGGAGAGATATTTATCGTCTTCTGTATATATGTGCCGCCCTCGCTTGGAAAACTCGTAGAACAATAAAGATGGTAAGAAACCGCGAGGAGGAGTTCACCTGTTCATCAATTCGGCAGTCCTTTATGTTCCATCTAAAGTTTGGAGTCAAGCGAGGTGGCAGACTGACGGCAATGTGTTGTGATACTACCATTGACGCCGGTGCCTACATAGGCTGGTCGCACTCGCTGGGTCAGGCCCAGGGACACCTGTTCTCCTCAGTTTATAAGTGCCCGAATATCAGGTATATCTACAAGCCTGTCTACACTAATAATTGCTACGGTGGCCCTATGCGAGGCTTCGGCAACTGTGAAGTAAATTTCGCTACAGAGTCAATGATGAATATGATCGCTGAGAAGCTAAACATGGACCCTGTGGAATTAAGATTGAGAAATGCCGTTGAGCCGAACTACGTAACGGCTATAGGCTGGAAGATACGGGGATGCGCCCTGGCAGAGTGTATTCAAAGGGCCGCCGAGGAAATTAAAAAAGGGTTTACTCCAAGTACTGATAGTAGAAAGGTTAAAGGGATAGGTTTAGCCTGTGGTGTGCACTGGACTGGTTGGAGAGTTGGCTTTAACGCTATGGTATGGAGAACCGGTTGCTCTACACCAGAAGAGTTATATAAGCTAAATCCCCAATCACCATTCATAGTGGTCAAAGACAATGTGATTAGCTGGCGGCCTGCATTTTGTGCTGCACAGGGGATGGATTCGGATGCGTCGTCATCCCTTTTGGTATTGAATGGAGACGGCAGCGTTATAGTTCATCCCTCGGACCCTGATTTGGGTCAGGGCCTTTATACAATTTTAGCCATGATAGCCGCTGAAGAGCTTGGTATTAAGCTCGGGAGTGTTCATGTAAAAAGCCTCGATACGGATAGTGGTGTATTCGGTTGGGGATCCTATGCCAGTCGGGCCACTTTTGTTGCCGGCCGAGCGGTACAAAGTGCAGCTAAGGAGGCAAAGAAGGTGCTAGCTGATATCGCTTCAGACCATCTAGGAACAAATCCGGATGATTTAGAGTTCAAGGACGAAAAGATATGTGTAAAAACTGACCCGGATAGGTATATGTGGTTTTCCGATGCTGCCTTCAGGGCCTACTCCACAAGGGGGAGCCATATATTAACCTTTAGGGGTTCCTTTGATCCGGATTCCATAATGCCTGATGACATGGGCCACGGCTCAATAGCCGAAGCTTACCCATTTATGGCCCAGGCCGTTGAGGTCGAGGTGAATAAGGATACCGGCGAGGTCAAGGTTTTGAGGGTTATCTCGTGTCACGATTCAGGGCGTATTCTAAATCCACTAGCCGCCGAGGGGCAAGTTGAGGGCGCGGTGATGCAGGGGATAGGCTATACGCTAAAGGAGGCTCTGATCAGGCATGGCGGCAGAGTCCTAAACCCGAATTTGACTAACTATAACATGGCACAATTCATTGATGTGCCTGAAATCAAGGTAGTGACCGTTGATCAAGAAGAGCCCAACGGCCCATTTGGAGCCAAAGGATTAGGAGAGCCGGCAATAGTGTGCATTCCCGCAGCGGTATCCAATGCCCTCAACAGCGCCTTAGGCATCAGGGCAAAGGAGCTTCCCCTGACTCCGGAAAGAATCCTAGCAGAAATAAAGAAACAAGAACGTTAAAGATATGAACCCTTTAGGAAATAGCCTTGCATTCTCAATTATAGGCTATCGAGTATAGACAGGAGCTTCGAAGATGAGAAATTTTGAATACATTAAAGTCTCGGCAATAGATGAAGCGCTGGATCTCCTGGATAAGTATAGGGCTGATGCCAAGTTACTTGCCGGAGGTTCGGATCTGCTCCTACAGATGCGGCAGCAATCGATAGACCTTTCTTATTTGATAGACTTGAAAGGGATCTCTAACCTAAGCTCTATTAAGCAGGAAGGTAATATTTTGGCTATAGGCACGCTTGTTACCTTAAGGGATATTGAGAAGTCCGAGATAATACAGACTAAGTTTTCGGCTCTAACCGATGGGGTTCGTAAAATCTCCTCCGTACAATTGAGGAATATCGCTACCCTAGGGGGTAACCTCTGTCAGACTATAAAGTGTCCCTACTATAACCAGTCACACCGAAATCTGTTTATGAGAGGGGCAATAAAACCCTGTTTTAGAAAGGGTGGTAACGTATGCCACGCGGTAACTTGGGGGAATGATGTTAATAATACCATAGTAGATAGTAGCTACTGTAAGGCCCCTCTGGCCTCGGATATGGCAATAGCACTGGCTGCTCTGGGAGGGAGCGTTGAACTGGTCGCCCGCGAAGGCTCACGTGAGATAAACGTTACCGATCTCTATAAAGAAGACAGCACGCTGGATCTTAACCCGGGTGAGATTCTGATCCGGATCAAGATCCCTATGGTTAGCCGCGCCACGGCATTCCTAGTGTACAAGTCTAGCCAATATGCTTACACCCTAGCTAGCGCAGCCGTTTCTTTGTCTCTGCACAAGGATAAAACTTGCCAAGATATAAAGGTCTATCTAGGTGGCGTAGCCTCGCAACCTTACGAAGCAAAAGGGGTCGAAGGGCATATCAAGGGCAGAGAGCTGGACGAAGAGGTTATCGAGGAAGCCACCCAGTTGCTATTTAAGGATACAAAAGCTACCAACAACGCCATAATGTTTAAGATTGCCAAGTCAAGGGATCTCTGCCGGGAAGCCATCACAAAGGCATGGGAGAGAGTTCAGGGAAAGTAAAGCCAGGAAAACAAGGCCAAACCCTCTAGCTAGGGTCAATAAAATACATAAACTGACAGGCTCCAACCTGTAGTCGCAGATGACGAGGGTAGGATCTGATGCCTCTAAAATAGATGCCAATCATGAGTGTTTTGGAATCTTTAACATACGGGAAAGGTTGCAGGATATAGGGGGCACTTCAATCTGAAGTCTGAAATTGAAAAAGGAACTTGTGTCACAATTACAATCCCCGGCAGTATGGGTAAAGAATCTGAAAAGAGAGAAGTCCATGAGCATAAAAGTTCTAATTGCCGATGATCATAAGATGATGTGTGAGGGGCTGCATCAACAATTAAGTAACAGCCCGGGAATAGAGGTAGTGGGTGAAGCGACTAACGGTCGGGAAGCACCTTCTAATTACCTTCTAAGCAGCGGGGCGCAGGTTCGAATCCTGCCAGGGACGCCACATAAGACGGCAATCCATTATTGAATCCGATACGAAGCGCAACCATCTGATTGAGCAAAGGGCCGGCTCTAAAACGGAAATACCCCCGGCTAAGAATTACACACAGCACGAAACCAACAGAAGTGATTCCACCGGGGCAGACGTTCTATCGAGGTTGGATTTAGGGCAGTAGTGTAGGGACTACGTTCAGTGATAACCAGGCGCCATACCCGATCAGTCCAGAGAATACGGCTACCAAGATAGGCACCAAGATCCGGGGGCGTTCCCATAGCGGGCGGGATACACCTACGCTAGCACCACTAGCCTCGAGGGTAAGACGCTCGCACAGTTGTTCCCTCAGTTCAGGTGGAGGGGCCACCGGCTTATAGGTCGCCTTTAGTAGGTTTCTTATGTTTTCTTCGTTATTGGAGTCTACCATTGGTCCTCTGTTATATTGGTCGTTTTTACTTGCCTTCATCCCTCATTTTGTACGTTGAGTCTATCCCGCAGCTCTCTTCGGGCGCGTGTCAATAGCCCTTCAATCGACTTGGGCGATCGTCCCATAACCTGGCTTATCTCAGAGACGGGCATTTCCTCAACATACTTGAATATGAGAACCTGTCTATAGTGCAAGGGTAGGCCCGCCAATGTCGCCTGGATTAGCCGATGTTCTTCCTCAGACTCGATTGTCCCATTGGTGGCTGGTTCACTGGCATATTTTTCTAAAGGCTCGCTCTGGTGTTTAATCTCTCGTTTCTTACGGCGGTAGAAGTCAGCAACTTTTTTGCTAGCGATGCTGTATAACCAGGTATAAACCTTACTCTGGCCATGAAATTTGCCAGCTGACTTTAGGGCTGCTAGGAACGTTTCCTGTACAATGTCCTGCGCTGCGTCTCGGTCTCCAGCCACCTGGTTGAACACCAGGGCATAAATACGCCCACCATAAGCATTGTATAGCTCCAATACAGCCGCAGGCTCACCGTGTTGTAGCTTGGCTACAAGTTCCCCACCTTCAACATTTGGGCCTGAGTCTGGAACCTCTGTAGGACTCACTGTGAACGTCCACCTGTCTTATACTATGAATTACGAGGTTTAACTCCATAATTATAATAGCACAACTTGTCAAGTAAAAGTAGAGTATAACCCATTTTGGCTGGTCTTTTATCAATAGTGAAGAGCATAACAATACGGTAGATGGTTGAGATGAGACCCTAATCATGCTGTCTTAACACGCGGTGGGCTAAACCCTAGTAGGGTATGTCTTAACAATGGAGATGGTTACTAGGCTTGAGAAGATGATAGTCAGTAAGTATCCTAAAGCGGGCTTATAGCTTTAGCGGCGACTACGAGCCGCTAACTATCCCAGCTAGGTCAATTTCCCGACAGCCAGCCTCAATTACTGCCCTGACCTCATCATTGAGCTTGCCATCGCTATTGGTATCAGTCACCACATCAAAGAGTAGTGCCGCCACTCCGCTAACATAAGCACAGGCGAACGAGGTACCGCTCTTACATCCGTAACCGTTGTCAGGAAGAGTGGAGTAGATAGCTAAGCCAGGGGCTACCACGTCTACCCAATCGCCATGGTTTGATAAGGGGGCTAGGTTATTATCTGGGCCAGACGCTGCTACCGCAACGCAATTTTCATAATAAGCGGGATAGGCCGGCGACTCACTGCCATGGTTGCCGGCCGCAGCCACAATCAGACTGCCCTGGCTCCAAGCATAGTTGATCGCACTTTCCAGCTTGGGCGAGGGCTCGCTGATCTCAATGCTTATGTTGATGACATTCGCCTCGTTATCCACCGCCCAGATAATTCCCTTGGCTAGAGCCAATGCCTGGCACCGGCCCATGTCATCAGCCACCTTAACATTTAGCAGTGAGCAACCAGCTGCTATCCCGATAATACCGTGGCTATCATCTTTAGCGGCAATAATCCCGGCTACATGAGTACCGTGTCCGTGAATATCACCAGGCGTAAAGCTTCCCGAAAGGTTAGTCTCAGCTATTACCTGACCGCTGAGTTCTTCGTGTTTACTGTCGATGCCCGTATCAAGGACAGCTACTGTTGTTGCATGGCTTCCTGTGGTGAGCTGCCGCAGCTGGGACACCTCGATTTCGCTCAATACCCCCTGTTCCTTGACATACGTTTCATCATTTAAAGACGCAGTCTGATCGACATTAGTAGCTGGAGTTGCCTCGTCCCCGGCCGGAGAGCTAATCTCTACTGGTTCTATCGGTGGGTACTCTTTATCGTTAATACCGGCTGAAACTGGGGCTGGTGGGGTAGGATATGGCATATTACCAGTGTCCTCCGCCAGCGCATCTCGAGTAATTGGTGCCGACAATGCCCCAACACCGATTGCGACAAACAACATAATTAGTAAATTGCGCCTTCTCATACTTCATAATTGTCACCTAGCCCCCGTCTCATTAGAATCACGCATTAGTGGCAAAGCAGGAGATATTAGTATTATGTCTACAGGATTAGTACTTTTGAGGGATTTTGGGCAAAATTGCGACTAAATAATTAGAAAGAGTAAAGAGAAAGGGTGATAACCTATTGACATTATCCCCAAAAAGTGTAGTATACAGGTGTTAATACTATCTATATATAAGTTGGATTTTAACGAAATCTATATATCACTTTTAGGAGTATTTAATCCCCACTAGGCTAAGATAGGGGTGAAGGTAATATGAAAAGAAGAATATTAATCTCATTAGTTACTGTAGGCACATTAGTAATCGCGGCTTTACTTTTTTGGGGGCAGCCGGTTTATGCAGGTGGTTCAAGCTGGCCAACCAGTTGGACTCTAATGACCACAGACCCGACTGGCCCTGGCGATTGTCCTGAAGGTAAGTGCCATAAAGATGTTGGGGCTACCTACTACGCTGTGGATAGTCAGTACCTTTATTTGCGCCTAGAGTCTGTATGTGACGCTGGCTGGCCCTCGACAGGGTCACAAGGCGAAGCCCGATACAAGTGGTGGTTTGATACAACTGGGACGGTTGCGGTCGGCGGAACCTCTGTAAGTGGTGCGGAGTTTCTGCTGATATTGGAGGACCTTACCCTCAACAGCAGCGATCCGACTACAACAAGAGATCAACTGGGTGAATTGACGCTCATGGATGACCTGGGTAACGTTGGCTTCATGACCCGGTGGAATAGCACAAACCCCCCGAAGTATACCACTAATGCTCCCGGTAGCGGGTTGTGGCGCAGGGAATTGGGGGGTGGCACTCCTGGTACCGGGGGACTCCAGAGCGCGACGGGTGCGGACATAGGCTACCGAATTACCGGTCATTGCGTAGACATGTACGTAAAATGGACAGCCCTCGGAAGTCCAACCCAATTGTGTCTCTTATGGGCAGTCGATAATCATGACCCCAACCTGGATGCAGCACCCAACTGTGATAGACCGACTGCGACATCGTGTATCAGTCTCATCGACTTTGGCGATGCCCCTGACCCAACCTATCCTACCTTGTTGGCAAACGATGGAGCTAGGCATGTCGTCGGCAGCCTTCGGATGGGTACCACTATAGATACTGATCCTAATGGTCAACCTGATGCAAATGCATTAGGTGACGACAATGATGGTGTCGATGATGAGGATGGCGTAGCGTTCAATACAACTTTAACGCCGAATTGTTCAGGTCAAATTACGGTAACAGCATCGGCTGCTGGTAAGCTGGACGCATGGATTGATTGGAACGGCGATGGTAGCTGGTCGGGTGACCAGGTGTTCTCCAGCCGGGCCCTTGTAGCCGGAGCTAACAGCCTGAGTATTAATGTACCAGCCAGCGCGACTCCGGGCATTACAACGTTTGCCCGCTTCCGTCTTAGCAGTGCTGGTGGTCTGTCCTATACTGGGTTGGCTGTCGATGGAGAGGTAGAGGACTACAAGGTAACCCTTGGCACACCCCCTGATTGTACCATCACTGCCGACGACGCCGTCTGTGAGGGTACTTCCAGCAGCGCCTCAACTACCGCTGGCTTAGCTAGCTACTCCTGGGATATAACCAACGGCGTCATCGACTCCGTGACCAATACCGACTCCATAACCTGGCATCCCAGCGGCACCAGCGATGTTACCCTCAAGGTTGATGTTACCGACGCTAACGGCTGCACCAGCCACTGCGAGAAGACCGTTACCGTTAACGAAGTGTGTACGGCTAATGCCGATGACTTCTCGATCTGTGAGGGGACGACAATAAATGAAGCCCTGTTCAGCGGTCACTATAGCTGCACCGACGGTACCTGCACGCCGACGCTGGATATCAGCGGTGTTGATTCAATTACTGGCGGTACCTATACAGTCTACTGCGATGAGAATGGCCCCTGTGAAACCTCAGACACGGGCACGGTAACCGTCATTGATGTCTGCACGGCAAATGCCGATGATTTCTCGATCTGTGAGGGGACGACAATAAACGAAGCCCTGTTCAGCGGTCACTATAGCTGCACCGACGGTACCTGCACGCCGACGCTGGATATCAGCGGTGTTAATTCAACTACTGGCGGCACCTATACAGTCTACTGCGATCAGGGAGGCCCCTGCGAAACCTCGGACACGGGCACGGTAACTGTCATTGATGTCTGCACGGCTAATGCCCCTAACTTCTCGATCTGTTTGGGCGATACGGTAGATGATAGCCTCTTTATCAGTAATGGGGCTGGCTGTACTGACGGTACCTGTGCGGCTACCTACTCCTACAGCTTTGACGGCACCAGCACCGGTACCTTCGACTACACGGTGTTCTGCGATTTTGAGGACCCCTGCGGAACCTCTAACACGGGTCAGGTAACCGTTGAATCATGTGTTATACCTACACCAGGCTGTACTATGCCCCCCGTTTGCAAATTTGATATTATTATGCTAGGTAGTGAAGAATTCACCATCAGGGTTGATTGTTGTGATGATACTACATTTGAGGGGCATACCGTATTTGACCCTGATGAACTGCATTTCTTGACTATCGACCGAAACACCGCGGTAGTCTGCGGTGATTGTGTAGGGTGTGGAAATTACCCGATGCTGGTGGTTATGACTATATCTGACGATCCCCCAGCGGATCCTGATTTCGGCGTAATAATTGGGCCTGTTTACGAAATAAATGGCTACAAGGGTAATAGACTCTGTTCTGCCGTTACCCTAGGGAAGCCCGGCGTTCTGTCTTTGAACTACGACCCTGACGAGCTGCCCGGAGACACGGCTTCTGTATATATTGGCTTCTATAACGAAGAAACCGGTATGTGGGAAGGATTACAATTCCCAGGTGGAATCGCAGAAGAAGGTGTCGCGAAAGGTTTATTCAATCACATGTCTACGTTTGCTGTGATTGCCGAGCTGGAACAAGAATCTTCCCCAGAAGAACCCCCAGCAGCAACCCCGACATCCCCAGCATCAGAACCTGAACCGCCTCTACCAGCTCATTTCGTGTTAGGTGGTCTTTCCGTTAGCCCAATGGAGAAATTCGTGGGCATTGGTAATATAGCCTTTATGCTTGAGTCGGGGAAGAACGTTACCATTAGTGCAGATGTTGCCAATGATGGTGGCCAGAGTGGAAGCTATAGTGCCTCACTCATAATAAATGGGAAAACAGCATCCACTCGAGAAATAACGCTGGGACCAGGCCAAGGTCAGGAATTGACGTTCACCTTGTCGGATAATGAGCCTGGTCAGTATGTTGTTCAAATAGGTGATTTGCAGGGAGGTTTCACAACCGTAAGATGGATTAATAGGGCGCTTATTGCAGGACTTGCGGTTGCTTTCGGTTTTCTTGTCTGGGCCATCTGGTACTTTGGCTTCCGAAGACGTAGGCGATTACAAAGTTAAATCCAAAATAAAAAACTTAACAAGATAAGGATTTGCATTTTAGGAGTAGGTCAGAAGATTTCTAGTCTTCTGACCTTTTCTTTTGGAATATCCATAATTTGTTAATCTTACCTGATATCTTCATGAGCTAAGGCATACGATATTGGTCGATAAATCGCTTCATTCTGGACAGTGCTTCTCCATATTATAGACCTGTTATAGACCTGCTCACTTAGAGGTTACAAGTCGAATGATAAAGCTACTGATAGCATAATGGAGTATTTCTAGTGTAAAAGCCCGAGTGTGTGGATTAATTGACACGCTTATTCTTGACAATGTTTATCAAGATATTATATAATTACGTAACTTTCTTTTTCACCCTCCTTATTCTTGAGGGGGTCTGGATTGCTTCCAGGCCCCCTATTCCTTTGGTTTTTGGTTGGATAGTGCCTTTCTTGCTTGATACTTTCTGAAATTTCATCGACATGGGTCTTGCGCTGGGTCAGACGCACACGCTCCCGGCGCTCCATAACTTCATCTCCTGTCAAAAGTTGCCATAAAACGATTGCCCCCGAAGTCGGCGTCTTTGACAGGGGGCGAGCGGTAAAGCTCTAGAGCCGATCCCAGGGGCATATTCTGGGAGTATTCCACCAGAGAGGTTGACCAGTAGTCAGCTTCTCCTTCCCCTCTTTTGAACCTGAGCCGCGGAGGACTCGAACCTCCAACCGGCTGATTAAGAGTCAGCTGCTCTGCCAGTTGAGCTAGCGGCCCACACCAGGTGAGTTTAGCAAACATCAGTCTGTAACGCAAGTCAGAATTCAGTGTGTTCTTTTATACCACGATTAATACTTAGGAAGAGGTATTATGTGGAGGCACAGATAGACACCCTCTAGCCGGGGACTATTTTGATAGCAACCTGTCAAGTTGGGTCTGATTGAAACCGATGAGGACTTCACTATCAATAAGAATAACCGGGACGCCCATCTGCCCCGATTTCTTTATCATCTCCTTAGCCGCGGCCCGATCGGCGGCTACGTTGCGCTCGGTATATGATATGCCCTTTCGGGTAATGTAATCCTTCACCCTTTTGCAGTAGGGACAGGTGGGTGTCGAATATATGACTATTCGTTTGTCCGTCATTCCTTCACCTTTGCTCGAGAGTTCCTAGATCAGTACTTCGTAGCTTCTAGCGGGTAAAAGACTATTAAGTAGAGCTCAGTCCTCTAGTAATTGGATAAGCTCGCCAACTATGGGATTGCCACATTCGGGACAGCTAGCCACCAGGGGCACTTGGCAATTGGGGCACAAACCAGCCACTTCGGATTCGTAACCACATTCCGGGCAGACATATTTGACAGCCTTCATTGATCCAGCCTCCAATTTGCTTGTGGCAAGCTTACATCTTCTTATCGGGGCTGTCAAGTCATCTCATTAAAATATTTAACGATAAACTGTTGTGCTATAATTTATTTAGGGGGAGATAGTGAAATGTATAGTCGGTGTCCCGGCCAAGATAACCGAAGACTACGGGCAGAACTGCATAAATGCCCGAACTGTGGTCATGAGGTTGAAATCTTTTCCGACGAGGTCAAGGTAAAATGTTCCCGATGTGGTAAAAATGTCTACCGGGAGAAAACACCCTCCTGCATTGAGTGGTGTGCTTATGCTCGCCAGTGTCTGGGAGAGGAGAGATGGCGAAGGCTTAGGGGTGAGGACTAGAAGCGATTTGGGAAAATGCGAAATGATAACCAAGATTACTAGGAAGATAATCAGTACTGACGAGGCTAAGGGTCACGGCTGTAGGGACTAAGTCTCTATTTAAGGTCGGCGCTGCTCTTACGCACAATAAGCTTAAGACCCTGTTGTTCAATTACGGTGACCTCCTCACCGACATCTATCTTGTTCTTGGTCGACTCTGCTTCCCAGAGCTCGCCTTTAATTTTAATAGTGCCCTTCGGGGACAGTGGTTCGATCACGGTACCACGACTGCCCACCATATCCGTAAAACCAGCTAATGGCTTTTTCAGTAGGGCTCGACTGCCCAAGCGGTAAGAGATAACGCCGTAGACTGCCAGTCCCGCCATCATAGCAATTAAACCGCCCAGGGGTAGCTTGACCCCCAGTCGGGGCAGTCCTAGGAGGACAAATAGAGCTAGGGCTATCTCCTCACCCAGAGTAGCCAGGATAGCAAATACAAGCCTAGACTTTCTCATATTACCTTTGCTCTTTATTATATCAAGAGTAACCTGTTTGCTGATAGGTAAACACGAGTGATATAATAAACCCACTTAACTATACTCTGAGTTAACTGATGAAACTTAGCCGCGAAGAAGTATTGCATATTGCTCGTCTGGCCCGGCTGGGTCTAGATGAAACTGAAGTAGCTAGGTTTGGCGAGCAGCTCTCTAACCTCCTTGAGAACTTTAAGGTACTGCAGCAGGTAGATACCACCAACGTTCCACCCACCGCCCAATCCATTGCTCTACAGAACGTAATCCGGGGTGATGAATCTCAAGCCTCCCTTCCCCCAGACCAGATTCTGGCCAACGCACCGCAAAAGGAAGGCGATTTCTTCAGGGTGCGTCCCGTGCTCGGCTAAGCGGTGACTGATGCTCTGCTCTTTACTGAGAACAAAGAGGTAGGGCATTAAATAGAAGCGAAGGAGACATTCCGATAATCGTTTATAACCAGCCGACCATCCGTGAAGCATGTCAGTCACTTAAAACTAGGCAGCTTTCTTCAGTTGAATTAACCAAGTCCTGTCTAGCGCTGATTAGTGCCCTAGAACCGAAGCTTCACGCCCTGGTTACCATTAACGACGATCTGGCGCTCGCTCAAGCTGAGAAGGCCGACGCATTAATAGCTAGTGGTGGTACTACCAGCCCTCTTACCGGTATTCCGGTGCTCATCAAAGATAACCTGTGCACCCAAGGAACCCGCACCACCTGCTCGTCAAAGATGCTGACCAACTTTGTCCCCCCCTATGATGCCACTGTGGTTGAGAGACTAAATGAGCACCACGCGGTAATCCTGGGCAAGACGAATATGGACGAGTTTGCTATGGGCTCATCTACCGAGAACTCTGCCCTCTTTACCACCTGTAATCCTTGGGACGTAAGTCGTGTCCCTGGCGGGAGTAGTGGGGGGTCAGCGGTCGGGGTAGCTAGTGGAGAAGCTATCTACTCCCTGGGTTCAGATACTGGGGGCAGTATTCGCCAGCCAGCCGGTTTCTGCAGTGTTACTGGCCTTAAGCCAACCTATGGCAGGGTAAGCCGATATGGCTTGGTTGCCTTTGCTAGTTCTCTTGACCAGATCGGGCCGCTAACCCAGGATGCGGCCGATTGTGCCTTAGTACTAAATGCCATCGCTGGTTATGACCCCCGGGATGCTACTTCAGTTCCTTATCCGGTACCTGATTATACTCAGTGCTTGAATGGTGACCTAAGCGGCATCCGCCTTGGTATCCCCAAGGAGTACTTTGTTGAGGGCATGCAGGCCGAGGTGGCCAGCACAATTATGGCGGCCATCAGTAAGCTTGAGGAGCTAGGCGCCAGCGTGGAACGGGAGGTATCACTTCCCCACACTCCTTACGCGCTAGCCGCCTACTACATTATTGCACCATCGGAGGCATCGGCTAACCTCGCCCGCTACGATGGCGTCAAGTACGGTTACTCCTATTCGGAGACCAATAATATGTGGGAGGCGATGGAGAAGACACGTCAGTACGGTTTTGGCCCTGAGGTGAAAAGGCGTATCATGTTGGGAACCTATGCTCTATCGGCTGGTTACTACGACGCCTGGTACCTTAAAGCTCAAAAGGTACGTACCCTGATAAGGCAGGAATTTGATCAGGCCTTTAGTAAGTTTGATGCCCTGGTTACCCCAACTTCACCCACCACACCCTTTAAAATCGGTGAGAAGGTAGATGACCCCCTGCAGATGTATTTAAGTGATGTCTGCACCCTGCCAATAAACATCGCTGGCCTGCCGGCTATCTCTATCCCGGCAGGCTTCAGTAACGGGTTACCCATCGGTATGCAGATTATCGCTAGGCCCTTCGCCGAGGAGACTATCTTAAAGATTGCCTATGCCTATCAGCAGGCTACCGACTGGCATAAGAGGAAGCCAGTATTTGATAGCTAGCCCCGTTCTTGTTTATCATTCAATCCCTGTATCAAGGGGAGGATTACCCAGATACGCAGTTATGAGTTATAATAAGACTATTATTAGTGAATACTCTTTGAAGAGAGGCTAAAAGTGCCCTTTCAGCCAACGAAGACCCTAACGGCGTATGTTATGGGGGATGCCTTAAAGGAGGCGGTGGGCTGGTCGCAATCTCTGCTGGGACTGCTTAGATTCGGCGGCCTGAAGCTTGAATACTTCCGGTTCATAAGGGAATGACTTTAGATAAGCTTGAAGTCAGTTGCTACTCAGGGCATACCTATGCCGAGCGCCCGAAGTCTTTCCGGTGGCAGGGCGTGGCCTACGAGGTAGCGGAGATAGAAAAAGCCTGGCAAGAACCGGGGAAGAGGTGCTTCCAGGTCAGCACCGAGGATAACAAACTATTTAATCTTTGCTATAATGAGACCAAACAACAGTGGTCGCTAACTGCGATAACAGGGAGTTAAACATGCTAAGTGAAATTCTTAGAATATTAGAGAATGATGCCCGAACTACTACCAAACAGATAGCCACTATGACTGATATTCCCACCACCGAAGTTAACAGGTTAATTAAGCAAGCTCAGAAAGACCGGATTATTCTAAAATACAAGGCAGTGGTTAACTGGGATAAGTTAGAGGATGAACAGGTATGGGCGTTGATTGATGTCAAGGTAACTCCCCAAAAGAATGTGGGCTTTGACTCTATAGCGGAGCGTGTTTACCGGTTTCCAGAGGCCCGCTCTGTCTATCTTGCTTCAGGCGAATATGACTTGGCAGTTCTAGTAGCCGGCAAAACTGAGCATGAAGTGGCTAATTTCGTGTCTCAAAAACTGGCCACTATTGAAGGTGTCCAGGGCACCACCACTCGCTTCATCCTGAAGCGGTATAAGGAAGACGGGGAGATTCTGGAAGAGGTAGAGGAAGTTAAACGGCAGCAAGTGGTGCTTTAGGCAGTCTCCCTACGGAGGGCTTAATGATAACTAAACCTCACCGTGATTATACGAAAAAGCGGAGTCTTATCTCGCCGCCGGTAAGCCGAATATCTCCCTCCGGTATCAGGAAGTTTTTTGATTTACTGGCTTCCATCGAGGGGGTGATCTCACTCGGGGTCGGCGAACCTGATTTTGTCACTCCGTGGCATATTTGCGAGTCAGCTATCCGCTCACTAGAAAAAGGCTACACCATGTATACCTCTAATCTAGGGATGCCCGAACTGCGCGAGAGGCTGTCACAATACCTGAAGGATACCTATAGCCTCGAGTACGACCCTGCTGGCGAGCTGCTAATAACCGTTGGGGTAAGTGAGGCGCTGGACCTAGCGATGAGAGCTATCCTTGATGTGGATGACGAGGTTATTATGCCTGACCCTCATTATGTTGCCTACGACTCGTGTGTCATCCTGGCTAGAGGCATCCCAATCAAGGTGCCGACCAGTGAGGAGAACAATTTTGAGATTAGTGCCGCCGATATTGAGACCAGGATCACCGCTAAAACTAAAGCCATTCTGCTTGGTTATCCGGCTAACCCCACGGGGGCGGTGATGCCCCGGGGTAAGCTTGAGGAGATAGCCGAGGTAGCCAAACGCCACCAGTTGATCCTGATCTCTGATGAGATCTATGGTCGACTCGTCTACGGCGTAGAGCATACCTGCTTGGCGACGCTGCTTGGAGTGAGGGAAAGCACTATCCTGCTCGGTGGCTTCTCTAAATCCTATGCCATGACCGGATGGCGCATTGGTTATGCTGCGGCTAGCAGCGAGATTATTAGCGCCATGACCAAAATCCACCAGTACACTATAATGAGTGCCCCAACCATGGGACAGGTAGCCGCTATTGAGGCGCTAAAATCAGGTGAGGACAGCGTTGCTAGCATGGTTGAGGGATATAACCGTCGACGTTTGGTCATGGTCAAAGGGCTGAATGAAATTGGGCTTCCCTGTTTTGAGCCGAGGGGAGCCTTCTATGCCTTCCCATCAATAAAGAGCACTGGTATGAACTCGGAAGAGTTTGCGGAAAGGCTTCTCGTTGAGGAAAAGGTAGCCGCTGTCCCGGGTATTGCCTTTGGGCAGTGTGGTGAGGGGCATGTCCGTTGTTGCTATGCCACCTCGCTAGGTGAAATTGAAGAAGCCCTGTCTAGAATGAGGCGATTTGTGGACAAATACCGTGTGGCTTAGCCTGAAACTATGTCTGAAAGCTGCCCTAGCTAGGTAATATTCACCACAGACTATTAACCCTGTCGTTAGAGAAGGCCCATCTTTTGTTTCACTTCTCCTATCGTTTCCCGGGCAATAGCTCGGGCTCGGGAAGCACCATCAGCAAGGACGTCTTCTATATACCGAGGTTTACCTGCTAGAGTGGCTCGTCGCTCCCGGAAGGGCTGGAGGGTGTTATTAATCTCCCGGGCTAGATTCTGCTTACAGTTAACGCAGCCAACCTGGGCCGTACGACACTGCTCAACTAAATCCTCCTGCGCAAAAGGGCTGAAATAGCCGTGAAGGCGAAAGATATTACATATCTCCGGGTGTCCTGGGTCATCACGGTAACGGCGGGCCGGGTCGGTAACTGCCTCCATGACTCGGGCTACAGTCTCCTCATCAGTAAGGGCTAATTCAATGTCGTTACCCAGCTGCTTACTCATCTTTTCCTTGCCGTCTAACCCAAGCACCAGCGGAAAGTTAGTCAACTTAGCCCCCGGCTCAGGAAAGGTTTCGCCGAAGAGATTATTAAAGCGACGGGTAATCTCTCTGGCTAATTCCAGATGGGGCAACTGGTCTTCACCAACCGGGACAGCTTCTGCTTTGTAGAGCACAATATCGGCTGTCATCAGAACCGGATAGCCCACCAGCCCATAGTTTACATTCTGCGGTTGGAGTTTGACCTTCTCCTTAAAGGTGGGCACCCTGAGCAGCCAACTTAGGGGCGTGACCATGCTGAGCAGGGTATACAGTTCGGTTACCTCAGGGACGTGGGACTGAACAAAAAGGATGCTTTTCCTGGGGTCAAGACCAGCCGCCAGCCAATCAAGCACCATATCATGGATGTTCTTCTGCAGCCCACTGGTATCCTCCAGGGTAGTTAGCGCGTGAATGTCAACCACACAGTAGATACAATCATACTCACCCTGAAGATTCACCCAGTTCTGTAAGGCTCCCAGGTAATTTCCTAGATGCTGACGTCCCGTCGGGCGGGCTCCAGAAAATATGCGGCGTCTCATTTATCTGGTCTCTCCTCCCCGTCATTTTCAGCTAAAAGCACGTTGGGGTTCGTTATCGGAACCTAATAATTAATCTCTCCTCACATCGTCTCGGGGGCGGTCATTCCCATGAGGCTAAGGGTCTTAACCAGAACCAACTTGGCTGCCATCACCAGCTTGAGGCGGGCTTTGGTCAGGGCTTCATTATCAGAAACAACCCGACACTGGGTATAGAAGCCATGGAATACAGTCGCTAGGTCCTGAGCGTAGTAGGCAAGATGATGAGGCTCGTAGGTGGCGGCCACCATCTCAATTATCTCCGGCAAGAGTAGCATCTTCCGTATCAGGCTAAGCTCAGGCTCAGTAGTTATCAAGGAGACATCCCCATCCTCAAAGCTGATGTCCCTCTCTTTGGCTAGGCGCATGATGCTGGCAATCCGGGCATGGGCATACTGCACATAATACACCGGGTTATCTGCCGACTGCTTCTTGGCTAGCTCTAAGTCGAAGTCCATCTGGCTATCCGCCGAGCGTGACAGAAAGAAAAAGCGGCAGGCATCAGCCCCGACCTCATCCACAACCTCACGCAGGGTGATGATGTCGCCGCTACGTTTGGAAACGCGTACCAGCTCACTGCCACGGCGCAGGGTTACCAGCTGGGAGATTATCACCTGAAGCCGCTCCGGGGAAATGCCAAAGGCGCCAACCACCGCCTTCATCCGGGACACATGCCCCTGATGGTCCGCCCCCCAGATATTGATTACTTTATCAAGCTTACGCTCAATAAACTTGTTGTAGTGATAGGCGATATCAGTGGCAAAATAGGTTGGGGAGCCATCACCCCGCACCATGACATTGTCCTTATCTTCACCCAAGGCGGTGGAGATGAACCAGGTTGCCCCTTCCTTTTCAGCAATATAGCCTCCTTCACGCAGAAACGTCATTGCTCTCTGGTATTGCCCCCGGTCATAGAGGCTCTGCTCGCTGAACCAGACATCGAAGGTCACCCCCAGCAGCTCAAGGTCAGCCTTGATTTGCAGTATCATCTTCTCCAGGCCAATCTTGCCTAGCTCCGATATGGCCGCTGGCTCAGGAAGTTTGGTAAACCTGTCCCCTTCTTCATCAATAATCCCTTCTGCCAAGCTGGTCATGTAGCTGCCCAAGTAACCATCGCTGGGCATCTCGACACTGGTGCCTAAGCCCTCTTGATAGCGGGCGTAGAGGGAACGGACAAAGGCATCTATCTGACTACCAGCATCGTTGATGTAATACTCTTTCTCCACGTTATAACCAGTAGCTGAGAGCACATTGGCTAAAGTGCTTCCTAAAATGGCGCCTCGGCCGTGTCCGACATGAAGCGGCCCGGTGGGATTAACGCTAACAAACTCTATCTGTATTCGGCTGCTCTGCCCCCGGTCACTATTGCCATAGGAATCACCAGCCAGCAGGATTTCAGCTACTTGTTTGGTGAGCCAATCACTCTTAAGGGTGAAATTAATGAAACCTGGAGACGCCACGGTAACAGTATCAATCTCCGGCGTGGGTGGCATGAACCCTACGATCTCCTCGGCGATAGTCAATGGCTTAATGCCGGTAGCGCGGGCCAGTTTAAGGGGTAGGCTTGAGGCGTAGTCTCCATACTCAGGGTTCTGAGGGTGTTCCACACTTACTGCGGGCAGAATAACTGAAGGCAGCTTGCCCTGCCGCTGAGCCTCGCTGGCTGCCTGCGTCAGTAGCTCTTCTATCTTGTGTCTAATCATTATTTATGTCTGCTCTAGTTGCTTCTTCTTGAACACCAGTTCTTAAGGCGCTATAAACCAAATTTATGCCTAGATTATAGCACAAAGCCAGCGAGAAAGGTAACCTCAAGCCTCTAGCTCCACTCTCCCGCCTCCTCAGGCCACACCCGGGCTAGCTCCTGAGCCAGAAGCACGTGCTCAGGCTTATCCAGCCTGGGGTCTACCTCAAAGAGCCGAACCGCTTCACTGCGAGCCAGCTCCAGTAAGGCGACATCGGAGAGTTTAGCCATCTTCAGGTCAGGTAGTCCACTCTGCCTGGTGCCGAAGAACTCTCCTGGCCCCCGCAGCTTCAAATCCTCCTCAGCTAACTGGAAGCCGTCCTGAGTACTCTCTATTATGTCAAGTCGCTCCCTGCCCACCTCGGAGGGATTCTGAGCCAGCAGCATACAGTAGCTTTGGGCGGTTCCCCGCCCGACTCTACCCCGGAACTGGTGTAGCTGCGAGAGACCGAAACGGTCGGCACTCTCCACCAGCATCACGGTAGCGTTGGGCACATCAATGCCTACCTCTACCACCGGAGTCGAAACCAGAATATCAAGCTCACCGGAGCGAAAGCGCCGCATTACCTTTTCCTTTTCGCTGGCCGCCATACGCCCGTGAATCAGGCCCAGCTTGAGGTCAGGAAAGACCTCCTGGGACAGGCGTTCATATTCGGCAATAGCTGCCTTAGCCTGAATAGCCTCTGACTCCTCAACCAGAGGGCAGATAATAAATGCCTGATGCCCCTCAGCTACCTGACGACGCAGAAAGGCGTAGGCGCTGGCCCTTTGACCGGGCTTAAGCCATTTAGTTTTTATCACCTGCCTCCCGGTAGGTAACTGATCAATAACTGAGAGGTCGAGATCGCCGTACAGGGTAAGGGCCAGAGTGCGTGGAATAGGGGTTGCCGTCATCACCAGTACGTGGGGATTAAACCCCTTCTGTCGTAGTGCTGAGCGCTGGGCGACACCAAATCGATGCTGCTCATCAACTACGGCCAGCCCCAGCCGGTGATAGGCTACCTCTTTCTGGATAAGAGCATGAGTTCCAATGATGATGTCTACCTCACCATCCAGGATACGCTTCTGGAGTTTCTGCTTTCTTTTTTGGGTAATATCGCCGATAAGCAAGGCCACCGTAACTGGCTGAGGCATCAGTCCTGAGTATCGGTACAGTGCGTCTTCCTCTTTCGCCTCCTCTCCGATCCGGGACAGGAGCTGACGGATAGTAGCAAAATGCTGCTCAGCCAGAATCTCCGTCGGGGCCATAAAGGCTCCCTGATAGCCATTAGCTACTGCCGCGAGCAGACAGGCGGTGGCAACTACGGTCTTGCCGCTGCCCACCTCCCCCTGCAGCAGGCGGGACATAGGCTTGGGTTTCTCAAGGTCAGATAATAGGTCACCAAGCACCCTCTCTTGAGCCGGAGTTAGCTCAAAGGGCAGAGAGCTCAGAAAGGTATTGAGTACACCTGTCTTGGTAGCGAAGGGATTGCCGGGTTGACTTTCCTGCCAGTCACGTTTTTTGCTCAGTACCCCCAGCTGAAGCAGAAACAGCTCATCAAAGGCCAGCCGCACTCTAGCCCGAGCTTTCAAGGCTTCATCATCGGGATAGTGTGCCTGGCTTATCGCCTGAGGTAAATCCATTAGATTGCGGCTTTTCCTCACCGCTACCGGCAAGAAATCTGTAACCGACCCTGCCCACTGGCCAGTAACCTCTTTCATCAGCTTGCGCACCTGACGTGGGCGCAGGCCCTGGGTGAGGGGATAAATGGGAACCAGACGTCCGGTGTGAATCAGATCCTCATCCCCAACCAGTTCCCACTCTGGCGACTGGAAGACAGGCCTCCCTTTAAACAGGCTCACCCGACCACTAATAACTACCCTGGTATTGGTCGTTAGCTTCTTCGCCAGATAGGGGTTATTAAACCAAACTACCCGGACGTTACCTGTCTCGTCTCCCACGATAGCCTCAGTGCTGCGTCGGCCGCCCAGCAAAATCTCCTGAGCCTGCCACACATTGGCAACTATTGTCTCCTCTTCCCCTTCAATGAGCTGCGCGATGTGTTTCCTTTGGCTATAATCAAGGTGACGGTGGGGGAAAAAATAGAGCAGGTCACGAATCGTCTCCACCCCGAGCTTATTAAATTTGGTTGCCAGGCTTGAGCTGATACCCCTGACTACCGTAATCGGTGAGTCGATAGATTGACTGCTCACTGCACTTGGCCTCTTTGGCTTTGGTGATGGCTTGCTACTAACAGGGGGTAGTCTGAGTTCATCTCTCTCTTTTCCTTGCTGCTCCAGCTCATCAAGAAATCCGAGCACATCCCTTACCCAGTCCTCGCGTTGCTCTGCAGTCATTGAGGCATAGGCAGAATTAACAAGGCGGAGCCGGTGAAACTGAGCTAGCAGCTTGGGATTGGTTATCGATGCTATGGCTTGCCTTGCCCAACTGTAGAGGAATTTATCCAGACCACCAATTACAACTGAATCTCGATAACCCCGGTGCTGCTCAATCTCGAGAATCTTATGCAGCGCTTTAGAATCTACTGCCAAAACCCTACCTTAACCTAGCGGTAATGGCTAAGGGTGCTAAGCTCAACTTGGCATCCTAATAGAAGCAATGGATATCACTATTCAGAGTCTATTGGCTTAGCTTAGCCACAATTATAAGACTTTGTATAAGCCAGCGGCTGGAAGTGATATCCAGAATCTGTGCTATTCCACAGAAGCGATATAATTATAATGAGGCTGCGCTCCCCTAACGAGCTCAATCTGTAGTTGAGGGTGCTGCTCACGAAGACCAGTAATAAACGGTTCTACCTCGGACCGTTCTGTATCACCCTGATAGTAGATAGTAATTACCTCAGCAGTATTCAAATCGGCCTTGGCTAACGTGTTTGCCAAGGCACCAACAACGCTATCGCCAACCGCTACCAAATCCCCATCCAGAAATCCGATAGGCTGCCTTTTCCTAACATCCAAACCACCTAGCCGAGAAAAGCGCGCCGCCCGAGTAACGGCGATGGACTTTACTAACGACATTGCATTCTTCATCGACTTTAGGTTTGTTTCCAGGTCCATCTCGCTGTTAAAGGCGAGTAGGGTAGCTATCCCTTGCGGGATTGTTTGCGTGGCGACTACCTTGACCATTTTTTCAGTCAGTGACCGAACCTTTCTGGCTGCTGGGATCACATTTTTGTTGTTGGGCAGAATAATAACCTTATCCGAGGCTACTGAGTTTACCGCCTGGAGTAAATCTTTGGTGCTCGGGTTCATGGTTCGACCACCGTGGACAACCGCGGCCACCCCGAGGCTAGTGAAGACATCACATAATCCGTCTCCACATACTACCGCTACCGTAGCTATCTCAGCCACCGGCATTCTCTCCCGCTGCATCTCTAAGAAGTCTTGGTACTGTTCATCCATATTCCGGATGCTCACCTGATGCAGGGTGCCTAAAGTGGTAGCCAGGCGAACTACACCCCCCGGGTCTAAGGTATGAATATGCACCTTAATAGCAGTTTTGTCTCCCACGACGATTAGCGACTCGCCTCTCTTCTTTAGCTTGGCTCTAAACTTATCCGGATCGAGTTCCTGTCCCTTGATAATGAACTCGGTACAGTAGCCGTAGGGCACTTCATTTGCCGCCACCATTTGTGAAGTCCTGGCGGCTAAGGGTGTGTTACCGATGATTATCCCCGGCCTAGTTGACTGTATCTCCTCAACCTCACCCTTAAGGTAATGGAGCCCACCTTCCAAGATTGTATATAGACCCTGTCCACCAGCATCTACCACTCCAGACTCCTTCAATATGGAAAGGAGGTTAGGAGTATTAGCCACCGATTCCCTAGCCACGCTAACTGTTGTCTCCATAATTGATATCAGATCATCCTGACCACTATCAGCCTGAGCTTTGGCGGCTTCGGCAGCTTCTTTAATCACCGTGAGAATGGTTCCCTCTACTGGATTGTCTATCCCTTTGTAGGCCTCCGTCGCGGCCAGTAGTAAGGCACTAGCTAGCTCTCTACCGTTAAATGACTCTTTTCCCTCTAACCCTAAGGCCAGCCCATGCCAAATCTGCGACAGAATTACGCCACTATTACCTCGCGCCCCCATCAGGGCTCCTTTGGCTACAGATTTAGCTATTGCTGATGTGCTGTGGTCGGGAGCCCGGTAGGCCTCCTCAAGGGTAGAGCGCATGGTAAGTAACATGTTAGTTCCGGTATCTCCGTCCGGCACCGGAAAAACATTCAAGGCATCAATGTCAGAAGCGTTCTTCTCCAACCAGTCGGTAGCTATCATGAGCATATCTCTCAGATCTTGCCCACTAAGAGAGTCAACTTTCTTCATGTTATACTCCCTTTAATCGAGATTATTTATCTAACCTCCCCTAGCCTACCTTACCAGACACAATCCTTTAAGTCCACAGTCCCAACCCTTGCCAACCCCAACCTCGCTATGGTAGCATATAATGTCATCACAGCTTACTGCATTAAGATTCTACACCAAACTTATTCAATAGTAAAGAGGTAGACATAAAAAATTATGAAATGTGATCTATGTGGCAAATCACCTCAATTTGGTCATAACGTCAGCCACTCTAAACACCGTACTAACCGCCGTTGGCTACCCAATATTCATCCGGTTACCGTTACCATAGATGGGCAGGCAAAGCGACTTAATCTCTGTACCAGATGCTTACGCAACCAGCACAAAACCGCCCCCAAAGCCACCGCCTAGTCCAAGCTAACTCGTATTCTGCTCCGAGCTCTGGGCACTGTTTTACAGTTCACTCAGTGTTTTCCTAGCCGCAGCTAAGGCTTGGGCTACCTGCTTTGGTGCCGTGCCACCGATAACATCTCTAGCTGCCAGAGACGATTCAACAGTGATGGAGTAAACATCCCTCTCAAACAGAGGGGAAAACTCCTGATACTCGCTGAGGCTAAGTTCACTGAATGATTTGCCTTTGGTCATAGCATAGTTTACTAACTTGGCCACTATACTATGAGCCGTACGGAAAGCCTCCCCTTTCCTAACCAGATAGTCCGCCAGGTCGGTAGCCAGAATATAGCCACGCTTAACGGCCCGCTCGGTATTCTCAGGTTTAACCTGCAGGGTACCGACCATACCAGTAAATACCTCTAAGGTGGAAAGTAGCGTATCCACGACATCAAAGAAAGCCTCTTTATCCTCCTGCAGGTCACGATTATAGGCTAGGGGTAGCGCTTTCATCGCTGCCAGAAGTCCAAGGAGGTGTCCATAGACTCGCCCGGTCTTACCCCGTGCCACCTCAGCAACATCCGGGTTCTTCTTTTGCGGCATGATGCTTGAGCCGGTGGCATAGGCTTCGTCAAGCTCAACAAAGTTAAATTCCTCCGAGGACCAAAGAATAATCTCCTCCGCCAGCCGCGACAGGTGCATCATACAGAGGCTAGCGGCGGCTCCATACTCCAAGACAAAATCCCTATCCGAAACAGCATCAATACTATTCTGGCTTATCTGACTAAAGCCCAGCTCATGAGCCAGGAACTCTCGGTCAATGTTGTAAGCTACGCCAGCCAGGGCACCACTACCCAGGGGCATAACGTCAGCTCGCCCCAGACAGCCACTAAATCGGCCAGCATCCCGCTCAAGCATCTCAAAATAGGCCAGTAGGTGGTGAGCCAGCAGGACTGGTTGGGCTGGCTGCAGATGAGTGTAGCCCGGTATAACCACCTCTTTATTAGCCTCGGCCAGACTAACGAGCGCCTGCTGAAGGTCCTTCAAGCTGAGCAGAGTTTTAGAGACCATCTCCTTGGTGAAGAGACGCAGGTCTAGTGCTATCTGGTCGTTGCGCGAACGAGCCGTGTGGAGCTTACCCCCTACCTCCCCCACCTTCATCAGTAAGCTAGCTTCGATATTCATATGGATGTCTTCCAGCTCAACCTTGAATTGAAACCTGCCCTGCTCTATCTCCTCACGGATAGATTCTAGCCCCCGGATGATAGTTTTTGATTCCGCTGCCGAGATTAGGCCCTGCTTGGCTAACATCTTAGCGTGAGCAATGCTACCGGCGATATCATAGGGGTATAATCTGGTGTCATAGGGGATGGAGGCAGTGTATGCCGCTACCAGCTTATCGGCAGCCTTGTGAAAGCGACCTCGAATATGGCTCATCTAACCTTCCCATCCTTAAAAACTCATTATATCATTTGGTTAACCTATTTTTCTTAAGCTAGTCATGTTGCCTCTGCGCCTGTGTTCTGGTCGGCAGTCCCAAGATGTGGATGAAACCGGGAGAGGCACCCTGGTCAAATTCATCGCCCTCTTCATAGGTAGCGAGACCATAGCTATATAGTGAATACGGTGATTTTCGCCCGACGATACGGCAGGCTCCCTTAAATAGCTTCAGTCGAACTTCCCCGGTAACAAAGCGCTGTGATGACTGAATGTAGGCAGCCAGATCCTGGCGCAGGGCACTAAACCAGAAACCATTATAGACGAGGTCGGCGTATTCCTGAGCCACTTTCTGTTTAAAACGGATTTGGTCTTTGGTCAGGACTAACGCCTCTAGCGCCAGGTGAGCCCTAAGCAACACCACTGCCGCCGGAGCTTCGTAAATCTCGCGCGATTTTATGCCCACTACTCTACTCTCCAGGTGGTCAATTCTACCCACTCCATGTTCCCCGGCTACCTTATTCAACTGCTGGATCAGGCTAACGCCATCCGTCTTCTGCCCATCCAGAGTGATGGGGACGCCTCTCTCAAAGCCAATCTCTACATAGCCCGGAGTGTCAGGGGCCGCCTCGGGCGGCTTTGTCCAGGTAAATATCTCCTCTGGGGGTTCAACCCAGGGGTCTTCAAGAACACCACACTCAATACTCTTACCCCAGAGGTTTTCATCGATCGAATAGGGGCTGGCAATGGTAATGGGTATGGGAATATCATAACGCTGGGCATAGTTAATGGTTTCCTGGCGGGTCATGCCCCATTCCCGGGCGGGGGCAATGACCTTAAGCTCTGGTGCCAGAGCGCTAACGCTTACCTCAATCCTTACCTGATCGTTTCCCTTGCCGGTACAGCCGTGAGCCACCGTGGAGGCTTTTTCCTCTCGGGCTATATCTACCAGTAGCTTGGCTATCAAGGGCCGTGACAGGGCGGTCGCCAAGGGATATTCCCCTTCATAAAGGGCCCCTGTCTTAAGGGCCGGGAAAACATACTCATTAACAAAGGTGTCCTTGGTATCTACCACCAGTGCTTTTATGGCACCGGTACTTAATGCTTTTTCGCGGATAGCTGAGAAGTCACGCTCATTGCCCACGTCCGCAGTAACCGCAATGACGTCTAGTTTATATGTCTCCTTAAGCCACCTGATAGCGACTGAGGTATCTAACCCTCCACTGTAGGCCAAAACCACTTTATCCGACATGACAGACCTCCCTGAGATAGATAGCAAATCTCAATTGGCTTCCAAAAATTCTATTACCGCCTCATTGAACTCGGCGGCTCTTTCAATATGTGGACAGTGGCCGCAACCACTAAGTATCTTTAACTGGGAGCCAGGCATAAGCCGCCAGGCATTCCGGGAAAGCTTCGGCGGGTGAATGTTATCCTGCTCACCGTGGATAAACAGGGTGGGTGATTTAATCATGTGCAGACGGTCTACCATAATTGCTTCGTGGCGCAAGCCACTAGCATCTATCCAGTTGTGCATAATGTTTAACATTACTCGCCTTGCTTCCGGCAGCTGCATAAATAGGTAGCTCCGGTCAACTATTTCCCTAGCTGCAAAGTCGGGCTTGTAAAACTCCAGATTTATTCTCTCCTCCAAGGCAGTTCTTGTCCCCCTTTTGTTGGTTTTGGCTAGAACCGGGACACTGCACAGCTTATGAAGCAGAGATACGTCGTTACCCAAACCAAAACTGGATTCCAGGACAAGCTTGTCAACCTTCTCTGGGAAGCTTGCGACCAAACTTATACCTATGGCACCACCAAAGGAATGCCCAATTACACTGGCCCGGTCAATACTCAGAGCTTCCATAAAGCTGACGGTAAAATCGGTGAAGAAGGAAATACTGTAATCGAGGTAAGGTTTATCAGATAGCCCATGTCCCGGTAAGTCCATAGCATACACCCGATAGTATTCACCCAGCGGGCGTAGATTAAAGTCCCAAGTCTCTAGAAACTCACAGAAGCCGTGAAGGAGTAGCAGAGACGAACCGGAACCCCTCACTGCGTAGCGAATATTCAGCCCGTTCACGTTAAGATATTTCTCTCCGTATTCCATCGGCTCTTCTGTTTCGTTAAATTTCATTCCCGGTTCTCTCATTATAGCTTACACCGCCAACTAAGGTATAGATAGTTCTAATTAGCCTCTAGGAATTCCAGTACTGCCTTGTTGAACTCGACGGCCTTCTCAATATGCGGGCAGTGACCGCACTGGTCAAATATCTTTACCCTGGAATTGGGTGCCATACTGAATGCGTCCCTAATATGCTTGAGTGGGAAGACCCTATCCTGCGCTCCGTGGACGAAGAGGGCAGGTACCTTAAGCTGGGGTAGTTTCTCAATCAAAATTGCTTCGGGGTGCGGCCCCCTAAGTCCCACATTCTGTTGTAATACCCTTAACATAGTTGCTCTTACCCCAGGCTGAGAAGCATTTTCCAGGATGATGTCTACCATCTCCTTGGACAGTAGCGGCGAATCATAGAATAGCCTTTTAAGGCTGCGTGTTAGAGAAGGTTCTACCGCCAGCGACATTAGAATATTACCTAAAACCGGCAAGGAACTCAACCGATATAGCCAGGGTAGCGTTCGTGACAGACCGGCGCTATCTATCAGAACAAGCTTGCTAACCCGCTCCGGAAGACTCAGGGCGATATTTATGCTTACAGCTCCGCCTAAGGAATGTCCTATCAAGGCGGCATGGGTAACGCCTAGGGCCTTCATGATATCGTTGGCAGACTCGATAGCGAAGGCAGTATTATAATAATTTTGGGGTTTGTCTGATAAACCGTGCCCCGGTAGGTCAATAGCATATACCCGGTAGCGTTTACTCAGCGGCGGAATGTTAAACGCCCATGTCTCCAGAAAGCCACCAAAGCCGTGAAGTAGTAATACCTGAGGTCCGGAGCCCATCACGAAACAGCGAAGTTTGATTCCCTTTACGGTGATGTATTCTCCATACCCCTGTTTTCTCACCTCTTCTATCTCGCTGATAATCTCATCAATATCCATTCATGTGCCTTTGATTTAGTCGATAACGCTCGACAGCGCTTTCTCCAGAATGCCTAGAGCTTCATCAACCTCCTCATTATTAATAATTAGCGATGGCATGAAGCGCAGGGCGTTGGGTTTCAGCTTATTTACCAGCAGGCCCCGGTCAAGACAGGCGCTTACCACTGACAGGGCAATATCGTGACTAAACTCCATAGCCGCCAGCAGTCCGCGTCCGCGAACCTCGGTAACAAAGGTGAACTTTTGCGCTAGCTTCTTTAGTCCAGAAATCAGATGCCCTCCCACCTGACTAACATTTCCCGCAATATTATTCTCGATAATGAACTTCAGCGTAGCATAACCTGCTGCGCATGCCACTGGGTTACCACCAAAGGTGGAGCCGTGCTCCCCAGCCGAAAATACCGAGGCTCTATCCTTAGCTAAGATGGCACCTATAGGTAAGCCGCTGGCCAAGCCTTTAGCCAGAGTCATGATGTCAGGTTCAATCTCATGCTGTTGGTAGGCGAAGAGTGTCCCGGTGCGTCCCAGCCCGGTCTGAATTTCATCGAGGATAAGCAGTATGCCCTTCTGGTGGCACCAGTCCCGCACTGCCGCTAGGTACCCCTCGTCTGGTACATTGACTCCTCCCTCACCCTGCAATGGTTCCAACATTACGGCACAGGTCTGGTTAGTAGTGGCAGCTTTTAGGGCTCCAACATCATTGTAATTCACGTTGATGAAGCCAACTGGTAGCGGAGTATATGGCTCCTGGAACTTAGCCTGACCGCTAGCCGCCACCATGGCTAGGGTACGACCATGAAAGGAATTATTGGCGGTAATGACTTCATAAGCCCCTTTAAGGTGGAGTTTCCCGTAGCGTCGGGCCAGTTTCACAGCGCCCTCATTAGCCTCAGCGCCGCTGTTACAGAAAAAGACCCTGTCCAAGCAGCTATTCTGAACCAGAAGCTCAGCTAGCTGAATTTGGGGAGTGGTATAAAACTGGTTTGAGGTATGGATAAGTGTCTCTACCTGCTCAGTTACCGCCTTAATTACCACTGGGTGACAGTGCCCCAGACTATCAACTGCCCAGCCAGCCACAAAATCGAGGTACTCTTTTCCATCCTCATCCCACACCCTTGCCCCCTGCCCCCTAACCAGGGTAATCGGGGTCCTCTCTACAGTCTGCATATAATACTTGCCTTCAAGATCCTGCCAGTGACTCATTTCGTCCCCTACTAGTGAAATTGCTTACCAATCTCACACCATTTATTTTCACAACGATAAGTATATCCCAGCGAACAAGACTTCCTCATCGCCATTTTAAATTCACTTTATGGTCGTGCCCACGCCCTTCGCTTCAATCTCTCCAAGTACAGCATGTGGCTTACGCCCATCGATAATGCGTGCCACTGAGGCGTGAGTTGATGCCCTGAGGCAAGCTCTAATCTTGGGAATCATCCCCCCCGATACTGTACCTGAAGCTAACAGTGCCTCAGCTTCGTCGGGGGTGAGCTTGGTTATCAACCTGCCTGACTGGTCTTTGATACCAGCAACATCGGTGAGAAAGATGAGTTTTTTCGCTTTAATAGCAGCGGCAATTTCACCAGCCATCGTATCACCATTAATGTTAAGTATCTGAGGTGTACCGTCCGCCCTATCAAATGAGTGCATACCGATTGGAGCCACCACCGGCACGAAGTCAGCCTTTAGCAGCACCTCCAAGAGAGCCGTGTTTACCTTAACTACATGCGCCACGTAGCCCATCTCCTTATCCCTGACCTTACCCTGGATCAGGGCTCCGTCAACCCCAGTGATGCCTACTGCTTGCCCTCCTAGACTGTTAATCGCCGCCACAATCTCTTTGTTGACCAAGCCACCAAGCACGGCGGTCACCACCTCAAGTGTGGCTTGGTCAGTTACCCGATCGCCATGGACCAATCTGGTGGGAGTCCCCTGCCGCTTTAGCCATTCGGTGATTATTTTAGCCCCGCCATGTACGAGGACCAGTGACTCACCCTGCTTCTGAAGCGTAACCACATCCGCAAGCACGGTATCATGACTACCCAAGGTAGCCCCACCGAGCTTGATAACGATAACTTTACTCAATACCTGCCCCCTTCTCAGGAAAACACGCTAAGTCGTATAGGCGCTGTTAATAGTGACATATTCCCTAGACAGGTCACAACCCCAGGCAGTAGCCGATGCCGTGCCCAGGTTGAGATCCAGGTACACTGGTACCTCACTACTAGCTAGTACCCCTACTACCTCTTCCGGTTCGTAAGCTAGCGGCAAGCCGGCTTTCAGTAGGCAAATGCTACCAATGCGGAGGTCAATCTTTGACTCCACCACCTCCACGCCACTCCGCCCCAGTGCGGCGATAATTCGACCCCAATTGGGGTCGTTACCATGCACCGCTGCTTTTACTAGTGATGACCCCACAATTGTCCTGGCTGCCAGCCTGGCCTCCTCAATACTGGATGCCCCATTAACCGTAACCTCAATAAGCTTGGTGGCCCCTTCGCCATCGCGGGCGATACCCTTAGCCAGATAGATGCAGAGCTTGGTAAGAGCCGTCTGAAAGCTATCAGCTAGGGGGCTGTCTTGAGAAATAGTCTCGTTGCCTCTCCGCCCATTGGCCATCAAGATCACCATATCATTAGGGCTGGTATCCCCATCAATGGAAACCATGTTGAAGGAAGCTGCCACCGCCTTTTGCAGCGAGAGTCTAAGTAAGCCCATATCAACCGCAGCATCAGTAGTCAGGAAGCAAAGCAGGGTCGCCAGATTAGGATGAATCATCCCTGAGCCCTTGGCAATGCCGCCAAGGGTGAACCCGCTCCTCCCCGCTGTGACGGTAACCGCCCCTTCTTTGGGCACAGTATCCGTAGTCATTATAGCTCTTGCCAGCTCATGCCCACCATCCCGGGAAAGGCTAATCTGCCCGATACCGCCTTCAATAATCTCCATGGGCAGGCGTTTTCCAATAACCCCGGTGCTAGCCACCAAAACTGCTTCTGGTGGCACACCCACACTTTGAGCGGCTAAATCTGCCGTCCTCATGGCATCATTAAGCCCCGGCTCGCCAACCGAGGCATTGGCACAGCCGCTATTTATCACCACCACTCTGATCTTTGATGATGGCAATCGCTGCTGTGTCAGAACCACCGGGGCCGCCTTAATCCGGCTATTAGTGAATAGACCTACCGTCAGGCAAGGTATTTCTGAGTAGAGAATACCGAGGTCTAGAATACCCGCTTCTTTTTTCTTTATGCCAGCATAAGTAGCCCCCGCCAAAAACCCTTCAGGGGAGGTAACCGTGCCCGAGCTGATAAATGAAGTTGTGGCTTCCACTATGAATAAAATATACCATAGTCGCTTGAGCTAGACAACGAGTCTTTATATTGACTTGAAGTAAGGGTAGCGGTAACCGCTTAGGCGAACTACGCATTCGGGGTATGACAGCGGCGCCTTTTCAATGTTAGAATATCTAGCAGACCAAGCATTATCAAGGAGGTTTGAAACAAGAGGTGGAACTAAAGACCGTCTATTTTGAGCATCCCGGCGATGAGATCACTGAGGCCGTACTTCACATTGTCAAGCGTCGTGCCCAAGAAGCAGGTATTAAGCAGGTAATAGTGGCCTCCACCACTGGCGATACCGCCGTCAGGGCGATGGCTATTCTTACGGGACTGAGAGTCATCGTAGTCACCCACGTTAGCGGTATGCGCGAACCCAACGTTCAGGAGTTTACGGAGAAAAACCGGCAACTAGTAGAGAGCCAGGGAGGTATCATACTAACTAGCGCCCATGCCTTCGGCGGGCTGAGTGCCGCCATGCGCCATAAATTTAACACCTGTGTCATTGGAGATATCGTCGCGGGTACCCTGCGTACCTTTGGTCAGGGGATGAAGGTTGCCTGTGAGATTGCTCTGATGGCAGCTGATAGCGGGCTGGTACGCACTGATGAGGATGTCATTGCTATCGGTGGTACCAGTCACGGCGCCGATACTGCTCTCCTCTTGACTCCGGCCATCAGCCGTAAATTTTTTGACCTCAAGGTTAAAGAGATCCTGTGTAAACCACATCTCTAGAGCCTAGTCAATAGCGCCATTTTTCTAATATTAAGATATAGGTTGAAAGTCAGGTAGCTATGAAGATCATACGTTTTGCCATTGGGGAAAGTATAAACTACGGAATCTTAGAGGGTGAGCTTATTCAGGGTATTGAAAGTACTCCCTACAGCTCTTCTAAGTTCAAGTTATCCGGCCAGCAACATAATCTTGATGAAATCAGGGTGCTGGCCCCAAGCGTCCCCTCCAAGATAGCGGCTGTTGGCCTTAACTACTATAGCCACGCCGATGAAGTAAAGATGCCTATCCCCGCTGAACCCCTGCTTTTCCTCAAGCCGCCCACCTCAGTCATTGGTCCCCAGGATAATATTGTTTATCCCGACTCTTCAGAGCGGGTTGACTACGAGGCCGAACTGGGAGTGGTGATAAAGACCAGGGCCTACCACGTGCCGCCAGATAGAGCGCTGGACTATGTGCTGGGCTATACCTGTTTTAACGACGTTACGGCGCGTGACCTACAAAAAAGGGATGGGCAGTGGACCCGTGCCAAAAGCTTTGATACCTTTTCTGCGATCGGGCCGTACATTGAGACGGAGCTTGACCCTAGTAATGTCACCGTGGAATCCTATCTTAACGGAGAGCTAAAGCAAAGAGGCAATACCAGCGACCTTATCTTCCCCGTCCCCAAGCTGATAAGCTTTATCTCTCGCGTTATGACCCTGCTTCCCGGCGATGTTATCGCTACGGGCACTCCCAGTGGGATCGGGCCGATGAACCCCGGCGATACCATTGAGATAAGAGTTGAGGGAATCGGTACGCTGAGAAACCGGGTCGTAAAAATTACAAAACCTGAGGTGCAACCTGATATGAAGCGCTTTTTCCTCAAATAGAGGACAAGACTGCTGGTGACCTCACCCCACTCTTTATCCAAGTAAGGGTTAAGGAGCTCCCTCCCTAGAAAGCCGCCAAGCGTTAAGAAAGAGCACCCCGGAGACAAGGTACGGCAGCCCCAGCATTAACCAGACCAGTGGCTGGTTCATTTTGATGAAAATGATAACGTGAGCACCCATGGCGGCAGCACAGGAAACCAATATTATGCCCGCCAGCTTCTCCCACTTCCAAGAAAGAATCAAGCCCGCCAGAGCCGCGGCACCAATCACGATGGCGATGGTGAGTTCCAGAGGGATTGGTTCGATGGCTGCTATGCCTATCTGGCGGAATTCGCTAACTGCTGTGCCAATCAGCATCGCCCCACCGAAGCCCACCATGCCGAGCCCGATTATCCGTGCTGCCAGTCTTATTCGCGCCGCCAAGCGGTATTTTTTATTGTCTGGCATTAGCTCCCCTACCCTTGCTTAGCTTTCTTCTGTAGCTCGTAGAGCTGGGTGAGAGCCTCCAGTGGGGTCAGTGAGTTTATGTCAAGTTTCTCCAGCTCATCTAATATTGGTGATTTCTGCCCGAAGAACGACATTTGCTGCACTATCTCCTTCTTCCCCCCACGGCTTTTTACCTCGGTTGCCTTTCGGCGGCTATCACCCTCCAGCTTCTCCAGTACCTCATTAGCCCGGTGCACTACCGACTTAGGGAGCCCCGCCAGCTGGGCCACATGGATGCCGTAGCTTCGGTCAACCCCACCCGGCACAATCTTGTACAGGAAGACCACCTTACCGCCTTCTTCGATTACCGCCACGTTGAAGTTCTTCACCCGGGGTAGGATGCTGGCCAGCTCCACTAATTCGTGATAGTGGGTAGCGAATAGGGTTTTTGACCCCAGTCCGGAGGCGTTGTGGATATATTCAGCCACCGCCCGGGCAATCGACAGCCCGTCATAGGTGCTGGTACCCCGCCCAATCTCGTCAAGGATTATCAGCGAGCTTGGGGTGGCATTATTCAGGATATTAGCCGTCTCCACCATCTCTACCATAAACGTAGACTGTCCGGCGGCAATATCCTCGCCGGCACCAATTCGGGTAAAGATACGGTCAACCAGACCAATGGTCGCCGCCTCGGCAGGAACAAAGCTACCCATCTGTGCCAGAAGGACGATTAAGGCTACCTGCCTCAAGTAGGTTGACTTACCCGACATATTAGGGCCGGTGAGGATAATAAGTTGGGTATCATCATTAGAGAGGTGGGCATCATTGGGCACAAAGCTGGCATCGCGTAAGGTCTGCTCCACGACCGGATGACGCCCCTGGGTAATAACAATTTCACTGTTATTGGTCAGCTTGGGGCGGCTATAGCCATAGCGCACCGCTACCTCAGCCAGGCTGGAGAAAACATCCAGATCTGCCAAGGCATCAGCCACCGCCAGAATGTGCTCGCTGACAGTAGCCACCTGACGACATACCCGCCGGTAGATGTCTGTCTCAAGCTCGCTAATCCGGTCGCGGGCATTCAAAATTAGGGACTCGTACTCCTTAAGCTCTGGGGTGAAGAAGCGCTCGCCACCCACTAGTGTCTGCTTTCTGACATAGTGTTCCGGCACCTGGCTGAGATTAGGTTTGGATACCTCAATATAATAACCAAAGATCTTATTAAAGCCTACCTTCAGTGATTTTATGCCGGTCTTCTCCCGCTCCTGGCGCTCCAGATTAGCTAGGTACTGCTTAGCATTCTTGGAGACCAGACACAGGTCATCCAGCTCCTCAGAGAACCCCCGCCTGATTACCCCACCTCCACCCAGGGACGATGGCGAATCCTCTATTGCTTCTGAAACTAGGTCAACAACATCCTGCCGTGGCTTAAGCTCACCTTTGAGCCAGCTAATGGCTTTACCCTCCCCGTCACCCTGAATAGCGTCGATAAGCCGAGGGATAACCGCCAGGCTATTTTTTAGACTTATTAACTCGCGGGGGGTAGCCACGTCACCCCTCACCCGATTAATTAATCGTTCCAGGTCAGCCAACTTGTCAAGCAAGGTAATTATCTGATTACGCGCCAGCGTATTACTATGGAACCAGCTAATCGCATCCTGCCGTTTGTTTAACTCTGTTATGTCAAGTAGGGGCTGCCCTAACCAACGTTTGAGCCGCCGGCTGCCCATAGGTGTCTTGGTCAGGTCAACCACCGAAAGCAGTGAGCCCTCAGCGGCTCCCAAGCGACCAGCCTGGAATAACTCTAGGTTCTTCTGGGTCTGTGTGTCCAGCGCCATAAATGACTCCGCGGAGTAGGTAGAAAGGCGCGTTAGCTGACCCAGAACCCCCTTTTGTGTCTCCTGAAGATAGTGGATAATAGCCCCGGCAGCACTTATTGCCAGCGGCAGATGGCTACATCCATAGCCATCAAGGGTAGCCACCCCAAAGTGCTTAAGTAGCAACTCCCGGGCGGTCTCTAGCTCGAACCAGTAATCCTCGAGGCGAGTTACCGGAGCCGCTAACTCTGGTAATTCGGAGCTCTCGGCGGCAATAACCTCTGATGGCTTGAGGCGCTCCAGCTCAGCGTTAGTCCGCCCCAGAGCTATTTGAGTAGCGGCAAACTCACTGGTGGTAATGTCAACGTAGGCAATGCCGGCTGCCTCATCATCCAAAACGAGACTGACCAGGTAGTTATTGGTCTTGCTATCCAATAGACCCGGCTCGATTACTGTGCCTGGTGTCACCACCCGAACCACATCACGCTCCACCAGGCCCTTAGTCTCGCCAGGCTTGGTTACCTGCTCACAGATAGCGACCTTATAGCCCTTGCTAATAAGCCTCGCCAGGTAGTTCTCTAAGGCGTGGTAGGGGATGCCGGCCATAGGTACCCGATGCCCCTTACCCATACCACGGGAGGTGAGGACAATATCCAGCTCTCGTGAGGCAAGCTCGGCATCCTTGTCAAAGGTCTCGTAGAAGTCTCCCAGGCGGAAGAGGACAATAGCATTGGGGTAATTACGCTTTATCCTGAGGTACTGCCGCCGGATGGGGGTTAGCTGCTCTTTCACTTCAGGGTTATTCTACTAGAATTTCCGGGGAAAGGGAATATAGTAGAGGCTTGACAAACAGGAGTAGAATTATGTCAGAGGATTAATAGAAATGGGCGAGCGAATATCTCAAAGAGATTTTCTAGACAAGAAAAAGGATTACTCTCCCTTGTTGGTCCATCTTACCAGAGAAGGAGAGATAAACGGCGTAGCCATGACGGCGAGATACAGACTGAACAGTATTTTGTCTGATAAAACGTTAAAGGCTTTTAACTATAAGTACTGTCTATTTGGTCCGAACTTAGCCTCACAAAGTAGCTCCTTACAAGATAAATTTAAAGTTGTTTGCTTTACTGAGACACCTGTTGATCAAATAGATGTTCTTCTAGAAGATGTCATTGAGAGAGATTTTAAGTTAGAGCCTTATGGCCTAGTTTTCGAGAAGAAATACATTAGGGAAAAGGGAGGTAATCCCGTATTCTACGTAACTAAAGATATTGCCAGAGCTATATATAGATCACTATTCCAATCATTATGTGATAACAAGCTACCTGATAACGTGACTCCTGAGCAAGCGAGCAAATTATTGGCTTTGGTCACAGTATGTGAAGAAGGGAACGATTGGCATTGGGAAAGAGAGTGGAGAATAGTAGGCAATTTAGAATTCAACTTGAGTGATATTTACTGTGGCCTGTGCCGTGAAGAAGAGATATCGTACTTCGAAAGTAGTTATCCAGGAGTCGAATTTATTAGTCCAGCCTGGGGGATCGCTAGGATACTTGATAAGTTAGTTGAGAGGAAATAATAATACTCCTACTGGTTCCTACCCTATTGTCCCTCTAAACACTTTACTCTACTTCTTCTCGCTATTCTCCTCAGCCTCTTTGTTCTTCTTTGCCTCGGCTAATAACTTCTCCAGGTTATCGTGACTGCCGGCGACTATTAAGATGTCATCAGGCTTAACCACCTCACTCTGGCGCGGGCTGACAATGACCTCGTCACCGCGCATGATGAGAAACACGGCCACCTCCAGTTTGCCCTTATAGCCAAATCCAAGGTCAGACAGCTTCATGCCCACAAAGTAGGGCGGCGCTGCCAGTTTGCTCACCCCATATCCTGGAATTAGCAGCATATAGTCTGAGACATCGGACAGGGTTATGCCCTGGGCTACCCTGACCCCCATTTCACACTCGGGATAAACGACCCTATCAGCGCCAATCTTTTCCAGGATGCTTCCATGTAGGTCGCTATCAGCTCTAGCTATGATGTAAGGGATACCGAGCTTCTTCAACAGAATAGTGGCTAACACGCTGCTCTCAATCCTCGACCCGATGCCGACTACAGCAATGTCGAAGTTGCCGACTCCGAGCTCTTTAAGCACCGCTTCACTGGTGGCGTCAACCTGAACCGCATGAGTTACCTGCGAGGCCACATTCTGGACCTCCTTCTCACTTCTGTCCAAGGCTAAGACTTCATGCCCAAGGCATGTCAGTGTGGTCGCCAGGCTCGTTCCAAATTGCCCCAGACCAATAACAACAATCTGTTTTTTCATGTCTACCTCCTATCCAGTCCGTACCATTTCTTCGGGGTAGCGGTATTGACTTGGTCGCTGACGCTGCAGGAGGGCTAGTGTTAAGGCAAGCGGCCCCAGTCGCCCGACGAACATGGTAACGGTAATGATTATCCGACTGGCGGTTGACAAATAAGGGGTGATGCCGGTTGTCAGGCCGACGGTGCCAAACGCCGAGACCGCCTCAAACATGAGGCCAATAAAACTGGACTCCTCATGCAACGTCAGTAAGAAACCTACCAAAGCCACTAGCCCGAGGGAGAGTATTACCACCGCTACCGCCCGGTATAGCTGCTGGATGCTGAATTCTCTGCCGAATGCCCCGGCCTGCTCCCTGCCTTTAATGGTACTCCATATTGTTGCCGCCAGCATGCCGAAAGTGTTAACCTTTATGCCGCCTGCGGTCGAGCCCGCCGCCCCGCCGACAAACATAAGAAACATGGTGAAAAAAAGTGCGTAGTGGGCTAAATTACCCATACTAACTAAGGTGAAGCCGGCGGTCCTGGCAGTTACAGACTGAAAAAAGGCAATGAGCACTTTTTGTGGGAGTGAGATATCGCCGAATGTGGCGGGCTCAATGAACTCGGTAAGCAGCATCACCACCATCCCAGCAGCCAGTAGCGACACAGTGGTGACCAAAACTAGCTTTGTATCAAGTGACAGCCTAGGTAGACTCCGGGTCTTGAAGACATCTGAGACTACCATAAAGCTAATACCACCGAGAAAGATAAGAGCTGCCGTAGCTAATACTACCAGGGGGTCCCCCCGGTAATTCGTCAGGCTTTGGAAATTACCAAAGATATCAAAACCGGCGTTGTTGAAGGCTGAAATAGAGTGAAATGCCGATTTCCAAACGGCTAACCTGAGGGGATTTTCTGCTGAGAAGCGAATAAAGAATACGGCGGCTCCGATACCTTCCGCGAGCAGGGTGAAGATTGCCATGTTTCTGACAATCCTGACTAACCCCCCAAGCCGTGACAACCCCATGGATTCCCCGATGAGCAGCCTCTCCCGAAGCCCAATTCTGCGCCCAAAAGCCAGCATCAGAAGCGTAGCACTAGTCATGAAACCGAAACCACCTATCTGGATAAGAGCCAGAATCACTCCCTGGCCAAAGGAACTCCAGTAGGTTCCGGTATCGACCACCACCAGCCCGGTAACGCATACGGCTGAAGTGGAGGTGAAGAAGGCATTGACCGGAGAGGTAGGCTGCCCCGCGGCACTGGCTATGGGCAGCATGAGCAGAATGCCGCCGATTACTACGAGACCAGCGAAGCCAAGTATTAAGGTGCGTGATAGCGAACTACCAGTTCTCTGCTGCGGTAGTATTGGAATGCGCACTCGCCATGATCTTACCCGGGGTACTCGAAAATTCCGACTGGTTGGCTCTGTGGCATTTCTGCTTTCTTTACCCATCGATTAAAAACACTATATATAATTGAGATCCTAAAGCCTACCTTTTAGCACACTTCGTTTCTGTAACCTGCTTATTATAATGCCCCTTCACCTTCGTGTAAATTCCCTTTAAGCTAATTTTAGCACGACTACTCTATAACCCATCTTTAAGGAGATTTAAATAAAAAAGAGGGTTTTATCCCCCCTTGAGAAATTAGCTTATCTAATTAGGTGATCTAGAGGGCGATGCTATCCTCTCAAATACTTATCAATATCAGCCGCGGCGCGCTTACCGGCACCCATAGCGCTGATAACGGTAGCGGCGCCAGTTACGATATCGCCCCCCGCCCAGACCCCAGCCTTGGTCGTCTTACCCATAACCTCATCAGCAATAATGGTCCCCCACCGGCTGGTTTCCAGCCCCTCGGTGGTTGATGGAATAATAGGGTTGGGACGGGTGCCCAGGGCCGCTATGGCGGTATCTACTTTGATGATATACTCGGAGCCTGGTATGGCAATGGGACGGCGCCGACCGCTAGCATCAGGCTCCCCAAGCTCCATCTCATAACACTCCATGCCAACCACCCAGTTCTGGTCGTTACCGATAAATTGCTTGGGATTGGTCAGCAGCCTAAACTGGATGCCCTCCTCTTTGGCATTCTCCACTTCCTCACGCCGAGCCGGCATCTCTACTTCAGAACGACGATAGACAATATAGACCTCCTCGGCACCCAATCTGAGGGCACATCGGGCCGCGTCCATAGCCACGTTACCGCCACCAACCACACCTACCCTCTGCCCAACTTTCACCGGGGTATCATATTCGGGGAATCTATATGCCTTCATCAGGTTGACCCGGGTCAAAAACTCGTTTGCCGAATAGATACCATTAAGGTTCTCGCCGGGAATATTCAAAAACATCGGCGCCCCAGCTCCAGGGCCCAGGAAAATGGCCTGGTAACCGTTATTCAATACCTCATCAACGCTTACCGTCTTACCAATTACCGTGTCCAGCTCGAGACTCACCCCCAAGGAAATAACATATTCAACCTCAGCCTGAACAATCTCTTTGGGTAAACGAAATTCAGGGATGCCGTACATCAATACCCCGCCCGCCACATGTAAGGCCTCAAAGAGGGTGACGCTATGTCCCATTTTGGCCAAGTCTGCAGCTGCCGTCAGCCCCGCCGGCCCCGAGCCAACTATGGCTACCTTCTGCCCCGTCGGCTTTGCGGGGACTATTGGGATATCGCTTGATTTCGAATGAGCCCGCTCCCAATCTGCCACGTATCGCTCTAGGCGTCCGATGGCAATCGGCGCTCCTTTCTTATCCAGAGCGCACTGTACCTCACATTGTGTCTCTTGAGGGCAGACCCTTCCGCAGATACCCGGCAGGCTATTTTTGTCCTTAAGTATCCTTACTGCCTCAGGCATGTCACCTTCGCGAATTGCCTTAATGAAACCAGGAATATCGATGTCAACCGGGCAGCCCTCAACACATGAGCGCTTGGGGCACTGTATACAGCGGTTGGCCTCGGCTTTGGCCTGCTCAGCACTGTAGCCCAGGGCAACCTCGTTAAAGTTTTTTGCCCGCAACTTTGGGTCTTGTCGGGGCATGGGCATACGGTTTAAATTAAGCTTTGCCATAACTACTCCAGATTCTTAGTCAACTGCCGGCACACTGATTCTGCCACTGCTCAAGAGAGAGCTTCTCTTCATCGAGGTAGATACGCTGACGGGCTAAAAGTAAGTCCCAGTCTACCTGGTGTCCATCAAAGTCAGGGCCGTCAACACAGGTAAACCTAGTCTGCCCGTCAACAGATACCCGGCAGCAGCCGCACATCCCGGTACCGTCAACCATTATCGGGTTCAGGCTGACAATGGTCTTAACTCCAAAGGGTTCCGTGGTCTTGGCCGTGAACTTCATCATGATGCTGGGGCCGATAGCGATGACGCGTTCAACGCCACCAGCCTCGAGTAGCTCCTTCAGTGGTTCAGTCACCAGCCCCTTACGCGCATAGGAACCATCATCAGTAGTGACTATTAACTGATCACTAACGCGGCGCAATTCTTCCTCCCAGAAGATAAGATCCTTCATTCGTGCTCCCATAATGGAAATAACCGAGTTACCTTTTTCTTTTAAGGCCCTAGCAATGGGGAATATAGTGGCGACGGCAAAGCCACCAGCGACGCAGGCTACCGTGCCAAAGTTTTCAATATGAGTCGGTTTCCCCAGGGGGCCAATAAAATTAGCGATACTGTCTCCAGCCTTGAGTAAGGCGAGTCTATGGGTAGTCGTCCCCACCTCCATAAAAACGACGCTCACGCTTCCCTCTTTGCAATCCCAATCAGCAATCGTTAGTGGAATGCGCTCACCAGGCTCATTAATCCTGATAACAACAAATTGCCCCGCCTGAGCCTTCTTGGCAACATTGGGAGCCTTAATCTTGAAAAGATGGATATTGGGTGTCAAGTCCTGTCTTAATAGTATCTCATACACCTACCTTAGCCCTCCTCTGAGAGTCATAAGAAGTGCAGCTGGTGGCACAGTAAAGATTAGAGCCTAGCTCAAGGAATATAATTCATGCAAGGTTATTCTTCATTTAATCACAAAATTAGGGGCTCTTTCAAGTCATAACCAGTTGCATAATCGCTATTAACGGTATAAGATAGTAAACATCATGTAAATTTTAGTCTTCGAGGTGGTGATAATGACTATGGAGCCGATTCATGTGGGTTTTGGCAATATATTAGCCGTCAACAGGGTTATTGCCATAGTTTCACCAAACTCAGCGCCTACCAAGCGCACCATTCAAGAAGGAAGAAACAGGGGGCTACTAATTGATATGACCAATGGTAGAAGGACGAAAGCCGTTATCATCACTGACAGCGGACATATCATCCTGGCAGCTCTCGCTCCGGATACTATCGCCGGGCGGTTGCAAGCAAGCCGAGACGGCTCACCAGCACGATTAGAGCAGAGTGATGACAAATGTGAGCCATGAGGATAATTACCAGTTTAACCAGCGAGCAAACCCACTCCTAATAGTCCTTTCTGGCCCCTCAGGGGCTGGCAAGGATGCCCTCCTAACCCGGCTGAGGGAAACAGGCTGTCCTCTGAAATATATTACTACCCTAACTACCCGCCACAAGCGAGCTAATGAGAGAGATAAGATAGACTATCACTTTGTCTCAGCGGACAGGTTTCAGGAAATGATCGAGAACAATGAACTACTAGAGTGGGCCAACGTTTACGGGAATTGGTACGGCGTCCCCAAGCAGCCAGTCAGAGGAGCTCTGGAGAGAGGGCAGGATACCATTGTCAAGGTCGACACTCAGGGCGCGGCCACCATTAAAAAGCTACTGCCGGAAGCCGTGTTTGTCTTCCTGATGCCCCCTTCCCTGAAGGAGCTGACCACGAGACTCACCCAGCGCCGAACTGAATCACCCTTCGACTTGGCCCGGCGCCTAAAAACTGCCCGGGAAGAGATAACCCAACTACCCCTATTTGACTACGTCATCGTAAGCAATCGAGACGAGATTGAGCTGACGGTAGCGCAGATTGGGGCGATTATTACCGCCGAAAAGTGTCGCACCAAGCCGAGAAAGATTGCTTTATGAGCTTACCTTACAGACCCGCTTAGAACAGCGGCCGCAGTAGCCAGGCAATAAGATAGCCTATTCCCCCACAGACGGGGAAGGTTATTATCCAGGCAATAACAATGCGCCGGGCAATGCCCCAGCGTACTGCCGAGAGCCGTCTGGTAGCGCCTACCCCCATGATAGCGGCACTGGAACAGTGGGTGGTGCTTACCGGAATCCCCAGCCGTGAGGCTCCCTCAATAACTGCCGCCGCTGAAAGCTGGGCGGCAAATCCCTGAGATGGTTCCAGCGCAGTAACCCTTATGCCAACCGTCCGAATAACTCGCCAGCCACCAATAGCAGTGCCAACACTGATAGCGGCTGCTGAGACAGCTATTATCCACCAAGTTTCGGGGTTCGATATGGAGAGGCGATCCCACAGGCCAGTCTGCCCGGTATGAATTACCAGCGCCATAGTAATGATACCGATCGGCATCTGACCATCATTTTTACCATGGCTATAGGCCAAAAAGGCTGTCGTCAGCCACTGCAGACGGCTAAAAACAAGCCGCATCCTAGCTGAAGCGCCGCGCCGGAATACCCATAACAAAATGACCATCAGGACAAAGCCAGCAGCCAAGCCAAGAGTTGGGGCAGCTGCCACTGATACCAAGACACGCTGCATAACACCCCAAACCACCGCCCCACTACCGGCCACGGCAATCCCGGCGGCTGCTAGGCCAGCAACAAAACCATGAGTCAGACTTATGGGCACCCCGTAACGGGTAGCAATGGACCCCCAGATAACAATGGCGCCTAAAGCGGCAACCACCGTCAGATACGAGGTTGCTTCGGGAACCAAAATCCCCTTACCGATAGTTTGAGCCACTGCCGTGCCCGTGGCAGCGCCGGCGAAATTGAAGCAGGCGGCCAGGATGATGGCATTCCTCGGGGAAAGAGCGCGGGAGCCAATTGAGGCGGCCACGGCGTTGGCGGCATCATTAAAACCGTTAACCACCCCAAAGCCGATTGCCAGAGTAATGATTAGGATAAGAAAGGGGTCAGGCATGCTTGAGGGCTACCCCTTCAAGGACATTAGCCACATCCTCACACCGGTCGGTTGCCGATTCCATGTACTCGTAGATCTCACGCCACTTAATGACATCGGCGATATCTATGTTATCCTCAAAAAGCTCGCCCATGGCAGCGCGGAACACCCGGTCAGCCATGTTCTCCAGGCGGTTAATCTCTACGCAGATTGGGAGGACTTGCCTCAACTCAGAGCGGCGCCTTAGCTGCGGCATCGCCTTCTCCACCTCGACCGCTGCCTGGACTATGATGTCCGCCAGCTCTATAGCTCGTGGGGTGGGGCATTCTACTTTATAGATAAATATTGAATCAGCCGCAGCGTGAATAAAGTCGGTCACATCATCCAGGCTCTTAGCCAGAAGCGCGATATCCTCCCGGTCAAAGGGGGTAACAAAGGTAAGGTGCAGTTGGGCGATGATCTGATGGGTAATCAGGTCCCCCTGATGTTCCAGCTCAGTTATCTCAGCCACATTCTTGGGGACGTCACTACAGGTATCAACCATCTGCTGTAGCTTCTCGGCCGCTTTGACCATATTCTGGGCGCTCTGCTCAAAAAGCCCGAAGAAGGCTTGCTCCCGAGGTATAAAGGGAAATCTAGGCACTGTTAATCCTCCTCGGCCAGTAATGGGCCAGCGATACTGTAGTAGCTTGGGATTAGAGGCACAAGGCTGGGGAAGCTAATAAGCTATAATTACCTACAGCGTGAGTTTAAATAAGAAATATCTAATTGTCAAGCACCTCTTTATTGACAGATGACGACGAGACGAGTAAAATTTCCAAATTGTGATAACGAATAATCAAGCTAAACAGACAAGTGAAGTCACCCTTGACCATCTCTTGAATTGGTGTCATTATTATGCTCATGACTAAAGATTAGCAAGGGGCTTTCTAGGATGGAGGAAAAGGATAGATTTGAGGAACTACCTACCATTCGACCAGGGGATAAGGTGCTGCGAAGGCAGAGGCGACCCCGCGGTATATTGCATAACATTTCGCAAAGATTATCAACATTACTTAAGCGTAAAGCTAATAAATAGCATAGGATGAAATAGATAAATGTATATCATTATAGCCGGTGCTGGAGTGGTTGGTTTTCGTATCGCCTCCCTGCTGGCCAAGGAAAACCACGAAGTAGCCATAGTGGAACAGTCTGAAGAGGCCCTAGAGAACGTTAGCCGCCAGCTCGATGTCAAGACCATTCTCGGTAATGCCGCCATACCCAAAATTCTAAAGGAGGCTGAGACTCATCGCGCCGATTTAATCATTGCGGTTACCAGTAGTGATGAAACCAACATGATTACCTGCTTTATGGCTAAGGAGCTTGGGGCTCGCACCACGGTGGCCAGAGTGCGTAACCCCGAGTATTCAGGCTATTTTGTTGGCGCCGCCAGCTCGCCCTCGGCTCCCAGGAAGGTGATTAGACCCAAAACCTTCGGGGTAGACCTTTTCATCAACCCAGTGGTTGAAGCTGCCGGGGAAATAGTAAGCATACTCTCTAGTTTTTACTCCACGCCGATGGAGAACCTTGCCAACGGTCTGGTTCAGATAAGAGAGTTTCGTGCCGAAAGAGAGTCAGTGGTTGATAAAGCGGTAAGCAACATTGTTTTCCCCAAACCGGGCATCGTGGTCGCTGTTCTCCGCGCTGACGGCGTCTTAATACCAACCGCTGACGAAGTAATAAGGCAGGGTGACCGCATCTCTGTGGTTGCCCCCCGAGAGTTTATGAATGAAATAGGTGAGATGTTTGCCGAGCCACAACACCCAGCCAAGAGTGTCGTTATTATGGGCGGTGGGCGTGTCGGTGTTATGGTTGCCGAAGGATTAAGGGAACACGGGATTTCAGTTAAAATCATCGAGAAGAATATAGGTCGTTGCCAAGAGATCGCGGCTAGGTTAGAGGGAATTGCCGTAGTCCAAGGCGATGGCACCGACCGTGATTTTCTTACTGAGCAGGGCGTCCCCCTAGCCGACGCCTTTGTTGCCAGTACCGAAAGCGATGAGCTTAATATCCTCTCTGGGCTATTGGCTAAGAGCCTGGGGATATCCCGAAATCTAATACTGGTTAATAACCCCGAAAATATTTCTCTGGCGAGGGCAGTTGGGATTGACGTGGCAGCGTCTCCCCCTTTGCTGACAGCTCGTAAGATTGCTCATTTTGTCCTTCACGGTGGTGCCATTTCGGTAGCTCTGATCGGCGGTGAACAGATTCAGGCTATTGAATTTGTGGTCAATCCCACAGCATCAGTGGTCAGACATAAGATGGCGGAGGTGGGTCTACCCAAGGAAGCAATCGCCGGTGCCATTATTCGTAACAGTACGGTTTTCATCCCACCCGAAGATAATATTGTACACCCTGGTGACCACGTTATTGTAATATCCCCACTCACCCTCACCCCAGTTGTAGAAAGGCTCTTTATGTAAAAAACGAGCTATGAGAATAAAGGTTGTTCTCCACTACTTAGGCCTGTTGATGACAGGGCTGAGCTTAACCATGCTTTTCCCGCTGGGCTGGAGCCTTTATTACGGAGAGTCGACGCCCCCAGCCTTTGCCATCTCTGCCGGCGTCACCGCTGGTTCGGGTTTACTTCTCTGGCGTTTAACTCCAGGCGGTGAGGGGAGATTCAGTCGGCGAGAAGCATTACTACTTGTCACCGGAGGGTGGATACTAGCCGCCGTCTTTAGTGCTATACCATACCAACTGGCCGGGACCTTTCCCAGCTACCTTGATAGCTTTTTCGAAGCCATGTCAGGCTACACCACCACTGGAGCTACTGTGCTTACTTCAATTGAAAGTCAAGCCCACAGCATACTCCTGTGGCGTAACTTTACCCAGTGGCTGGGGGGCATGGGCATAATAACCCTCTTCGTAGCCCTCTTTCCCCTCTTTGGCATGGGAGCTGCTCATCTGGTCGATGCTGAGCTACCTGGTCCGCAAACAGAAAAGCTAACCGCCCGCATTAGGGACACCGTGAAGTCGCTATGGTATTTATATGTGGGCTTCTCAGTGCTAGAGTTCCTTCTGCTCTGGCAGGCAGGGGGCATACCCGCCTTCGATGCCTTGACGGTTACCTTTGGCACCATGCCTACCGGCGGATTCACCGCCACAAATGCGAGCATCGCTGCCTATGGTAGCGTAATTGTTGAAGGTATCGTTATCGCCTTCATGACAATTGCTGGCATAAACTTCGGAATGCATTACCTTTTCTTGGTAAAGCGTAAGCCGGGTCATCTCTTCCGCAACCCAGAATTTCGACTCTATATAGCTCTTCTCACTGGAGCTAGCATCTTAATCGCTGTAAACCTAATAAGTAGTATGGGGCTGTCTATCGGTGACGCCTTTAGACAGGGCGGCTTCCAGACTGTCTCTATTATGACGACCACCGGATTTGCCACCGCCGACTTTAATCTCTGGCCGTCATTCGCCAGGGCGACGCTGCTTGCCTTGATGATAGTCGGGGCTTCGGCTGGTTCCACTGGCGGGGCGATAAAGGTTACCCGGCTTCTAGTACTGTTCAAGTACACCTTCCGCCGTATCTCGCTTGCCTTTAATCCCCAAGCTGTAATCCCAATAAAGGTCGGCGGTAATGTGCTGTCGGAGCGGGTTATCTCCGGAGTTATTGGCATGGCGGCTCTCTACTTTACCACTATGATCGTTGGCTTCCTGATAATGAGTGCTCTGGGACTAGACCATGTAACCGCGCTATCCGCAATCCTAGCTACTTTGGGAAATGTTGGCCCGGGATTGGGCTTGGTTGGGCCGGCAGCAAATTATGCCTTGATCCCGGCTGGTGGTAAAGTAGTTCTTATTATATGTATGTTGGCGGGACGTCTCGAACTGCTAACCACGTTTGCTCTCCTTGCACCCTCATTCTGGAAATGGCGCTAGTGAGAGTAAGTTCTAAATGACCGTCGTAATAGGTTGCTAGAGTTGCCGACCTCTTGACAAGAAGCGTATAATTAGCGGTATCCAATGATAGACTGAGACAGAAGAGAATGAACTTTGCTCGAATTCTGGTGCCGGTAACCGGTACTCAGGCCGATGAAGAAGCAATTGAACTAGCGTGTCGGCTAGCGAGGCAGGATAAAGGTGAGATCCACGCCGTTTATATCATTACCCTTAAGCGTGACCTACCGCTAGATGCCGAGATTGAAACGGAAATTCAGAAAGCAGAAGACATACTCGCTGGCATAGAGAAGGTCGCCGCCAGGGAGAACTACAGAGTAGATACCGAGGTACTCCAAGCCCGTGAAGTCGGACCGGCAATTGTTAACGAGGCCGCCGAGCGAGCGGTTGATCTAATCTTAATAGGTATTGCCTACAAGATTCGTTTTGGTGAATTCAGTCTGGGTGAAGTGGTACCTTACGTGCTAAAAAATAGTCCCTGTCGTGTTATACTATACCAGTCGTCTTATACTAAGCCATCAATGCCTTACCTGACTGAGTGAGAGCTTTGATTATGAGAATAGTAATTATGGGCTGCGGCCGGGTTGGCGCTCAATTAGCTGGGCTGTTAGATACCGATGGGCACTCAGTTACTATCCTAGATACGGACGCCTATAGCTTTCGCAGACTTCCGCCCACCTTCCAGGGTACCGCCTTGGTTGGCAATGGCCTTGACCAAGAAGCGCTTAAGCGGGCCGGGGTGGGTGAGGCTGATGCTTTTGTGGCGGTAACTCAGGGGGATAACCGAAATGTTATGGCCGCCCAGATCGCCAAGTATATCTTCAATGTGCCTAAGGTAGTCTGCCGCATTTACGACCCCTTGCGTCAGGAATTATACAGCACCCTAGGGCTAGAGACTATCAGCCCCACTACCATCTTCGCCCAAATGCTTAGGGAAAAAATAGAAAGCTGAAAGGGACATGTATATCGTTGTCGTTGGTGGTGGCAGATTAGGTTACTATCTAACCAAGGCCCTGTTAAATGAGGGACACGAAGTCGTTATCGTGGAGAAGGAAGCCAGCTTTTGTAAAGTCATAAGCGATGAGCTGGGCGGCGTCTGCATTCACGGCGATGGCTGTGAGACGGCAACTTTAGCCGAAATAGGTACCGGACGGGCCGACATGCTTATTGCAGTCACCGGTGACGATGAAGATAACTTAGTGGCCTGCCAGGTAGCCAAGCATAAGTTTAACGTTCCCCGAACCATAGCCCGAATGAGAAATCCCCAAAACGAAGCCATTTTCAAGGAATTAGGTATTGATGTTACGGTAAGTAGCACAAGTGTTATCCTAGAACACATCCAGGAAGAGGTGCCAACACACCCCCTAACTCACCTGCTAACTCTCAGAGACCGGGGACTAGAGATTGTAGAAATAAAGATCACACCTGAGACAACCGTAGTGGGTAAACGGGTACGAGAACTCTCTCTACCCGAGGGAAGCCGATTAGCCTTGGTCATCCCTGAGAAACAGAAGCCCCGTATGCCGACAATTGATACCATCCTTCAGGCTGGAGACAGGATAATAGCAATTACCACTCCTGACGCAGAAGAGGCACTACGGGCTGCCCTGAGGGGCGGCTAGAATCACTCAAAGCTAATGAACGGACTCGGCTACCTTATAATCAGCTATAGTTTAATTTCCCTCTAGAAGTCTCCTCTGGAGTCGGTCTTCACTTATTAATCCTCTGCGGTAAGAAGAAAGGGAAAGTATAGATATGGCAAGAACTATTGTCCTTTCCACCAGCTGCAGATAAACCGCTCGCAGTGGACTACTGGTCGTTTGACAGAATCTAACCCCCTATTATACTGTGGACTAAACTTAGCTATCACAATTCCCCCAATTTCTTTATGTCAAGCTGAAATCAGGAGGATCACCATGACGATAAGCAGGTTATGGACGCCATTTACTATCCTGCTGGTAGTTATTATCGCGGTTAGTGGTATTTTTGCTTGGTCACGATATAGTGCCGCCCAGGCAAAGGAGATCTCAATAGCCGATGGCTGCTCTTCAGAGAGGGTTACCAACCAAATCTATATCGGTGGCATCGTGGCTAACCCCAGCTTTTACCCGCTAAAAGCCGGCGATAGCATAAGCTCTCTCATCCAGGCCGCCGGTGGTGTTACTACCAGTGCTGACCTTAATGTCATTAAACTCTATATTAGTGAGGTAGGAGATGAAGAGGCACCGCAAAAGATTAACCTTAACCGCGCTGAGGTCTGGTTGCTAGAGGCACTGCCGGGTATTGGTGAGGAAAGAGCCAAGGCTATTTCGGACTACCGCCTTGAGCACGGACCGTTTTGTAACATTAATGAGATAACCAGAGTTACCGGGATTGGAATCAAGACCTTCGAGCAAATTAAACCCCTGATCACTGTAGCCGATTAACTTCTGGGGAAATAGCCAATGACGCTCATCTATCTAGGTTGCGCTTGGATAGCGGGTATCTTCCTGGGGGCGAGATTTAGCCCACCCCCTCTCCTCCTTCTTACTGGCCTAGCTCCGCTGCCCTTCCTTTCCCGTCTCCGCCAAAACCGGGGGCTAATAGTAGTGGCTAGTCTGTGCCTCTTTGCCTTCTTTGGTGGTGCTCTCCGCTTTCAGTCGAGCCAGCCGATCATTGATGAAGAGCATTTGGCATTCTACAATGACCAGGAAACCTTAGCCATCAGGGGAACGGTTAATGCCGATCCGGAGATTAGGGATAGAACCACCCATCTCAAGCTTTCAGCCAGTGCCATAAAGCTCGACAGTGGCTGGCGTGAGGTAGCGGGGACAGCTCTGTTGATTATCCCCCGCTACTCCAGCTACCACTACGGTGACGAGCTGCTGGTAACCGGGGAGTTAGAGACACCGGTGCCGCTTGATGATTTTGACTACCCTGGCTATCTTGCCCACCAGGGGATCTATTCCACCATGCTCTACCCCGAAGTAGGGCTGGTTGAGAGCGGGAATGGCCTTAAGCCACTCGCCTCGGTCTACGCAGTGAGAAACAACCTGTCTCAAACCCTAGCTCAGGTTTTACCCGAGCCTCAAGCATCACTGGCTCAGGGTATCACCCTAGGTATCCGGGGCAACATCCCCACCTCAGTTAGGGATAACTTCTCACACACCGGCACCGCCCATCTGCTGGCTATCTCCGGGCTCCATCTCAGTATCCTGGCTGGCATTCTGGTTAGCACCGTTATATGGCTCTTCGGCAAGAGACACTACCTCTACGTCTGGCTGGCAATGGGCGCTATCTGGCTCTACGCCCTCATCACTGGTATGCATCCGCCAGTGGTTCGAGCTGCCATTATGGTTAGCCTATTCCTCATCGCCGAGCTCTTGGGCCGTCAGCGTAGTGCCATTACTGGCCTGGTACTGGCAGCCGCCATCATGGTAGGCCTTAGCCCTCAAATCCTGTGGACGGCTTCTTTTCAGATGAGCTTTATGGCCATGGTAGGCCTAATCTTCGTGGCCCCCCACTTCCAGGCCCTGGGCAGGAAGGTAATCAGAGCAAGGTTAGGGGAAAAAGGCCCGGCGGTAACCATCGCCAACATAATTAGCGATGCCGCCAGTGTGGGCTTAGGGGCAATTATCGGTGTCGGTCCCCTCGTTGCCTATTACTTCGGTATTATTTCCTTCGTGGGGCCTCTAGCTACCTTTTTGGCCCTACCTGCCCTACCGGCAATTATCATTATCAGCGCCCTAGCTGGTGGTCTGGGATTTATCGCCCTACCCGTGGCTCAGTTTTTTGGCTGGCTGGCTTGGCTACCCCTGTCCTATCTCCTAGTAGTAGTTAACGCCTTGGCTGCTATCCCCGCTTCATTCATAGAAGTATCATCCTTAAATCCTGGCATAATCGGGGGCTATTACCTAGCGCTAGCTCTGGGGCTCTGGCTTTACAACCGACGCCGCCGCACCAGCGTTCTGGCAACTCAGTATGCAACCGTAGTGCAGGCAATTGATGAATAGAATAACTAGCTACCTTTCAAAATTACCCAGGAAGTGGGTTATGCCACCTCTGGTGGTAGCCGCTATTCTGGTATCGCTTGTGGCAGCAACCATACCCGATAACAACCTCAGGGTAAGCTTTCTTGATGTCGGTCAGGGTGATGCCATCCTCATTCAAAAGGGAAACCAGCAGGTGCTGGTCGACGGTGGCCCCAGCCCCCAGGCGATATGTTTGGGACTGGGTAAGAAAATGCCCTTCTGGGACCGGACCATCGAACTGGTGATACTAACCCACCCCAGTGCCGACCATGCTACCGGTCTGGTGGAGGTGCTGAATAGATACCGGGTTAGGGAGGTACTCTATCCCACCCTAGCTTTTGAGTCCGGCATATATGTCGAGTGGCTCAGGTTAATTGAAGAGAAGGGGGTAAAATCTACCCTGGCTCAAGCCGGGCAGCAGCTTAACCTGGGTGATGGGGTGATAATTGAGGTGCTTAGTCCCCAGAGCCCTCCCTTGAGTGGCACCGACTCAGATGTCGATAATAATGCCGCTATACTGCGTCTGAGTCTGGGTGAGGTGAGCTTCCTCCTAACCGCTGATATGATGCGGGAAGCCGAATTTGAGCTTTTATATAACCGGGCTAATCTCAAAAGCACCGTGCTCAAGGTTGCCCATCACGGCTCAGATACCTCGACCACCCCTGAATTTCTGGCGGTAGCTAACCCCCAGCTAGCCGTCATCTCGGTGGGTGCTGATAATGACTATGGTCACCCCAGCGATGAGGTATTAAAGAGGCTTGAAGAGAGATTAGGCTCAGAAAACATCTACCGTACCGACGAGGACGGCACCATAGAGTTCATCACCGATGGGGAGAGGCTGCGGGTGAGGACGGAGAAGTGAGATACTAAGCCACCGCTCTTCATTTTTCGCATCGGTGCTTACCTCCCCCTCACCAAAAAGAGAGCATAGAGCCCGTACAAGCCGTAAAAAGCGTAGAATCTAGGGTCGTTTAAGACAATACCCAGTAAACCCAATAAACCCAAAAGACCTAACCAGCCCAGCTTGCTTTGGTCTATTTCCATCCCTCCTGCAGCTTGCGCCGCATGACCTTACCGGAACCAGTCTTAGGCAGGCTCTCCACAAACTCAAATCGCTTGGGCACCTTGAAGTCAGCCAGGTTCTGGTAGCAGAAGGAAGCCAGCTCGTTGTCAGTAACACTCTGCCCTTTCCCAAGTACCACAAAAGCGGTGGGGATCAGCCTATCGCCGCTAGCTCTAACCCCGACATAGGCAGCTTCAGCAACACCGGGATGGCTCAGCAGCAGATTCTCAACCTCCCAGGGTGAAATCTTCAGTCCCGCCGGGGTGACGATGATAAACGATTTCTTCTCTACGTACTCAAGATAGCCCTCGCTATCCATCCTGACCGAATCACCGGTGTAAAACCAGCCGTCTCTAAAAACCTGAGCGGTAAGTTCAGGTGCCTTATAATACTCCTGCATTGCCCAAGGAACCTTGAAGACGGCCTCGCCCATGTCACCGCTAGCCACTTCCCTACCGTCATCGTCAATTATCCTGAGGTCACAGATTGGCCTGCCCACTGTACCCAGCTTATGGTCAGCCAGGGTGCTCATGGAGACCACCGAGAGTTCCGAAAGCCCGTATGTTTCGCACAGGGTTAAACCGAGCTTTTCCTCCAGCATCTTCATCAGCTGAGACGAGGTCTTGGCTCCAGCAGTCGAGGCTACCCTTAGCGAACTGAGATCATAGCCTCTGATGACCTCACTCCGCAACATAGCCAGCGAATTATGCATGGCTGGCACTCCATATAGGATAGTGCCCCTCTCCCTCTCAATAGCCTCTAAAACGGCTCTGGGGGTAAACTGGGGAACTATTACTACCGTGGCCCCCTTGATAATGGAGCCAAAGAGGACCTCGCTCAATCCAAGGAGATAAAAGAAAGGCACCGGGTCGATAACCACATCTTCTCGGTTGCGTCCTATGCCGGCAGAGACAACCTCCGGGGTACCCAGGAGTGAAGCGTGAGTATGCACCACTCCCTTCTGTCTCCCCAAGACACCTGAGGTATAGATAATGGTAGCCCTGTCCTCATCATTTATCACAATATCAGGGGATAGTGTTGAACTGCCAGCGATCATTGTTTTATAAGAGTCAGCATCAATCTCTAGCACCCGCTTTAGCTGAGGGAGGCTGGGCAAAACTGAGGCAAGCATCCGCGAAAACTGCCTTTCAGTAACAAGAATACTGGCATCGGAATCGCGCAGCAAAGAATCTAGCTCTGGGGCTTTGAGTACCGGACTAAGGAGTACCGCGATACCACCAGCCTTGATAATGCCAAAGTAACTGCTCACCCACTCTGGACAATGAGACAACAAAATGGCTACATGCTCACCTTTTTTAAATCCAGACTCGATAAGATCGTGGGCAATTCGGTTAGCTGCCTCGTCTAATTCCCGGTAGGTAATCTTTTGTGGGCCAAGAATAATGGCTGGTTTTTGCGGTACTTCGTAGGCGGTTATCTCTAGTATTTGCTTCAGATTCATGCTAACTTCTTAGAAAAAGTGGCTAAAATTGGTTTTTGCCTATTGACAAACCAATTTTATCCGTATAGTATATTACAAACTGGGTCGATGTACTGCAAGTTATTCTTTGAGTATCCGATAACACCCGACTCAAAGTATAATATAATAGGTTATATGTTAGGCTGTAAAGTTAGGTTCTGGTTAAAGCTTAAAGTGTAACCTTAAAAAGAAGTTGTCAGAGGCCCGACAAAATAGTATAACCTGAGTTTTCTTCACACTAGCGTCGGCCATAAAGCGAAGTAGATATGCATCTATTAGTGCCCGCTAACTGGGACAGGGAATTAATTCCCCATTTGAGTCGGATCGAAGCAGATATTGAAATCTATGGTGTTTTGCCCACTTCAATGATGGGCAGCGGAGGTTCAGGCCCCAATGTTCCCCAAATGACATTAGAACAGGCGGAGGAGTACATTAAGCTAGCTCATTCCGCCGGTTTGATCTTTAATTATCTGCTCAATGCTCCATGTATGAATAATATGGAGTGGCACCGTGACACTCATCAGGCATTACTCGAGCACATTGATTGGTTGTGTAATGTCGGGGTGGAGCGCGTCACCATAGCTATCCCCTACCTGATAGAGCTCGTAAAGCGTCAGTTTCCTCATCTTAAAGTGGAGGCATCAACCATATGCCATGTTAACAGCGTCGCCCGGGCTAAGTTTTTTGAGTCTCTAGGCGCTGATGCCATCGTGCTGGACGCCAACATCAACCGTGACTTTAAACTACTTAAGTCTATTAGAAGAGCGGTAGGGTGTGAGCTTGGAGTGCTGACTAACAGCAGTTGCCTCTATCAGTGCCCCTATGAGTACTATCACAACAATACCCTGGGACACGCCAGTCAAAACCATAACCAACTAAACGGCTTCTATATGGACTACTGCGTGCTTCACTGTTCTCTGAGTAGTTTCAGCGATACCTCGCAGTTTATTAAAGCCCGCTGGATAAGACCTGAAGATATACCCCTTTATCAGGAACTGGATATTGACTTCTTTAAAGTCGGCGGTAGAGCTATGTCTACAGAGTGGATTGTAAATGCTACTGAGGCATATTCATCTCTTCGCTATCAGGGAAATCTGCACGATGTCTTGAACAATTTTAGCCCGAAGACCAAGAGTACAGTAGCTTCGCCACCCAAGGTCTATATTGATAATCAAGCTCTTTCTGGATTCATTGATTTCTTTAAGAAACAGGATTGCTTGTCTGGATGTGGTCATTGCCACTATTGCCAAGAAGTAGCCGATAACGTGGTCAAGCTTGACCAGGCTGAAGCCGATAGGTATACCTCTGTGCTCAAAAAGCTCTTGAACGACCTGTCAAGTAGCAATATGTTCGAAGTCAGAGACCGGTGCCCAGTCAGCAATATATGATAATTGGCACATTCAGCTCATCCCTCCCTAGTCCCATCTCCTAACTGCTACTTGTTGAGTTCTCCTCTTAATTTAACTTATGGTGCTCAAGAAGGGTCGCCATTAGTATATAAGGAATCCAATCTTGCCATTTATTCCCCAGAATCTTTGGATCATATCTCCAGACCAGATCTAGCGGCTCCGCTATTGGCTGATACTCTTTATAAATTTTTGACTGCTCTGCTAGCATATCCTCGTATCCTCACAAATCCGCCACAGCACGACTTTAACGCACTACTATGAATGCTGTAGACTATTCTGGGTGCGGCTCCAGAGATAGGCATACCGCTCCCTATCAGACCAACTAAGCCATCTTAGACGAAATAAAGTTCTCTTTAGGTAACTGACTATTACCGCACGCATGGTGTTATCTCCTCTAAGCACATCTATAAGTTATAACGCAGAGCACTAGCAAAGGTTAGGACAGAAGGGGGTGCCCACCAAGCTGCCACTCCCGTGAAGCTGGACGCAGATTGCACTATTACTAGGCAAGATTGCTATAATGGTTAAACGGTATGAAAAGCGTGCTAAACAAACGAACTGTTTTGATTGTGGCGACACTCAGCACCTTCCTGGTGGGCTTTACGGGTTCTTCGGTTAACATAGCGCTTCCCCCAATTGGTCGTGAGCTTGAGATGGACGCCGTTTTGCTGGGCTGGGTAGCTACCTCATACTTCTTAGCCTCGGCATCGCTGCTTCTCCCCTTTGGTCGGCTGGCTGATATCCACGGTAGGAAAAGACTCTTCACCTATGGCATACTCATTTTCACTGTTGCCTCACTCGTTTTATCATTTGTCCCTTCTGCCATGATACTTATTTCCCTAAGGGTAATTCAGGGTATCGGGGGCTCTATGATATTTAGCACCTCAGTAGCCATGGTGGCCTCAGTATTCCCGGCTGGAGAGAGGGGCAAAGCCCTGGGCATAACGACGGCTACAGCCTATCTGGGGCTCACCCTAGGCCCCGTCTTAGGGGGTGTACTGACCCAGCATTTTGGCTGGCGAAGTATATTCTTGGCCATGGTACCCTTAGGAGTAACCATACTCATCCTTCTCTTCGCCAGGGTGAAGGGAGAATGGGCCGAAGCCAGAGGAGAGAGGTTTGACTTTATCGGCACCATAAGCTACAGCCTCTCTCTTATAGCCATAATCTATGGCTTTTCTCTGCTCCCAGAAAGGTTGGGGATGTGGTTAACGGTAGCGGGTGCAGTAGGAATCTTTGCCTTTATTAGGCAGCAAATGAAATCGGCACACCCTCTCTTAGATATAAATCTCTTTAGGAAAAACCGGGTCTTTACCTTCTCCAATCTGGCTCATCTCCTTAGCTACAGCGCCGCCTTTGCTGTAAGCTTTCTGATGAGTCTTTACTTGCAGTATATAAAAGGGCTTAGTCCTCAAAGTGCTGGATTAATCTTGGTGGTCATGCCCGCTGTCCAGGCTGGATTTTCACCGCTGGCAGGTAGGCTTTCCGATCGTACTGAACCACGAATTCTAGTCTCAATAGGAATTGGGCTAATTACCATCGGGCTAGCCCTCCTTATTTTACTTAATGAAGCTACAGATTTGGAATTTATCCTAGGCAGTCTCATCACCATCGGCTTAGGCTTTGCCTTCTTCGCCTCCCCCAATGTCAACGCTATCATGAGTTCCGTTAGGGAGAGGCGATACGGAGTGGCCTCCGCAATACTGGCGACCACGCGCCAGATTGGCATGATGTTCAGTATGGGAATCGCTATGCTGCTATTTTCTCTTTATATCGGGAGGGTTGAAATCACTGCCGAATACTATCCCTTATTTCTAGAGAGCGCCAGGCTCGCTTTCATAATTTCTACCGCCCTCTGTTCTGCTGGTATCGTTGTTTCCCTGACCAGGGGCAATACGCGCTGATTTCGTGAGCAGATAGTCACGCTTTGCACCAGCTGCCTCGTTACGCTATACTTAAAATATAGATTCTAGCCTTGGTGAAGCAGATGACGAGCTTTAGTGAGTTAATAAAAAAGGCGCAGGGGTACCTTCCGCCAGGGCGGGTAGCCTCAATCAATAATGCCTATAATTTTGCCAAGAAGGCGCACCAGGGGCAGTTTCGTAAATCAGGTGGCCCTTATCTAGAACACCCGGTGCAGACGGCCCTGATTTTAGCTGAACTACAGCTCGATACCAACTCGATAAGCGCCGCCCTATTGCACGACGTCCCCGAAAACTGTGGCGTATCCATTGCTGAGATCGAGGCCACCTTCGGAAGCGAAATAGCCAAATTGGTTGACGGTAGCACTAAGCTTGGTAAGCTTTCCCTATCAGGAGAGTTGATAGCCACCACCGAGGCGCAGATGGAAAACCTGAGAAAGATGCTGGTGGCTATGGCCGAGGATCTGCGCGTGGTGTTTATCAAGCTAGCTGATAGGCTGCACAACATGCGCACCTTAGATGCGCTCCCGCCGGAGAAACAGCGTCGCATTGCCCGGGAGACCCTAGAAATATATGCCCCCCTATCTCATCGCCTGGGGATATGGGAGCTGAAGTGGCAGCTGGAGGACCTCTCCTTCCGTCACTTGGAACCAGAGAAGTACCGACAGGTAGCTAAGCTTATCGTTGCCCGTCGGTCTCGCCGAGAGAAGCTGATCGCCCAGGTAATTCAGGCGCTAGATAGTGAGTTTGGCAAGGTGGGGCTGAAGGCTGAGATATCGGGCCGACCCAAGCACATTTACAGCATCTACCAAAAAATGGAGCGGTATGCTGCTTTAGGGAAAAACTTTGATGATATCCACGACCTGCTCGCCCTCCGCGTATTAGTTAGCACCATACCTGATTGTTATAGTGCCGTCGGGATCATCCACAGTCTGTGGCACCCACTGCCTAGCGAGTTCGATGACTATATTGCTAATCCCAAGCCAAATGGTTATCAATCTCTACATACCGCGGTAATGTACGGTGCAACCCCTCTGGAAATACAGATCCGCACCCATGAGATGCGTCATATCGCCGAATATGGGGTAGCCGCTCACTGGCGCTACAAAGAAGGGGAAAAGAATGATATTCAGTTTGAGGAGAGGATAGGTTGGCTGCGCCAGTTGATTGAGTGGCATCGAGAGCTTACCGGGGCCGAGGAATTCCTAGAATCGGTCAAGACTGATATCTTTATCGACCAGGTTTTTGTTTATACCCCAAAGGGTGAGATCAAGGGTCTACCTAAGGGCGCGACACCACTTGATTTTGCCTACCAGATTCACACTGAATTGGGGCACCGCTGTATCGGCGCCAAGGTGAATGGCAGGTTGGTGCCACTAAACTACCAGCTCCAAAATAGCGATAAAGTGGAAATTATGACCGTTAAGGGGGAAAGGGCCCCCAGCCGAGATTGGCTAAATCCTCAGTTGGGCTATATCAGAACCTCCCATGCTAGGGAGAAGATACGACAATGGTTCCGAAAACAGGAACGGACAGAAAATATCGAGCATGGCCGGCAGATTCTAGATAAGGAGCTGCGGCGTTTGGGTATAAGGCTTACTGAGCGGGAGGCGCTGGCGAAACTATTTGCCTATGACGATGTTGACGACTTCCTGGCAGCTATTGGTTACGGTGGCATTTCGACCCACCAGATCGCCGCCAAGCTATCTACCCAGTCGGCGCCACCAAAGGTAATACCTGAAGTAGCGCTACCAAAACAGACAGTGTCCGCGGTTAAGGTGTTAGGTGTCGGGGATATGCTCACCAATCTGGCTCAGTGCTGTCACCCGGTACCAGGCGACGAGATCATCGGTTACATTACCCGTAGCCGGGGGGTGTCAATCCATCGCCGGGATTGTCACAATATCGTTAATGAAGATGAGAAGGAACGGTTGATCGCAGTGGAGTGGGGGCAGACCGACTCGCTATACCCGGTCAATATTCGTATCGAAGCCTGGGACAGAGTCGGATTAATGCGTGATATCACCACCCTCGTCGCCGAGGAGAAGGTTAACATCACCGCTGCCAGCTCCGTCAGCCATGACGACCACACTGTTAGTGAATACTTTACCCTTGAGACCAAAGACCTAACTCAGTTAAGTCGGCTCCTGGGAAAGATTGAGGGGGTTCCCGGGGTAATAAGCATTATTAGAGTCGGCGATGAGGCCACTCTAAAAACCAGCCCTTCAACTTAGGTTAAGACAGTCTAAATAGATTAGGGAGGTGGGTATTGCCACAGACTAAATCAGCCCAAAAAGAGATGCGGGCCGTTAAAAAGCGACGGCTGCGCAATAAGATGACTAGCAGCCTATGTAAATCACGAATAACCAAAGCGGAAAGCCTTATTTTCGAGGGCAAGCTTGAGGAAGGCAGGGAGGCCGTGGTGACGGCGATTAGCTCCCTTGACAAAGCTGCGGAAAGGGGAATTATCCATCCCAATAATGCTGCCCGACGCAAGTCACGACTTATGAAGAAGCTTAACCAGGCGCAGGCCCCATCCTCAACCAAAGATCAGGCAGAAAAGAGTGTTTGAGAATATCAGCTGAAGTTTGCCTGAAGAGGACTAATTAATAATCCTGACCTAAGTCCGGGCAAAAGCTGCTTAGAAATTCCAGCTCAGGTATTGACAAGAAGAACTATTTTGTATTAAGGTGTTTTTATAGAACAAATGTTCGCCCCATCCTAGGCAATATGGGAATTAACTATGAAGACACTATCTTCGAAGCAGCAAAAAATCGTTAAGTTTATTGATAGCTTCTGTGAAGATAGGGGCTACCCACCTACTATCAGGGATATAGCCAGGAGTTGTGGCCTTAGTTCAACCTCGGTGGTAAGCTATAACCTTAATATTTTGGAACGGGAGGGGTACCTTCGTCGCCATAGTGAGGTGGCCCGCGGTATTGAGCTAGTGGCCCGATCTGGTGCCTCAAGGCAGCGCACTGTGGTACCCATTATTGGTCAGATAGCCGCCGGGAAACCAATACCAGTGCCAACGGTTGATACCTGGGACATTACTGCCTCCTCAGATACTCTAGAGGTAACTAAAGATTTGACCCGGGGGCGCAGTGGGGTTTATGCTCTAAGAGTGAAGGGGTGGTCGATGGTTGATGCCCTGGTTAACGATGGTGACATTGTACTGATGCAACATGTTAATTCAGTGGATAATGGCGAAGTAGCTGCGATATGGCTTAGGGCGGAGAGAGAGGCAACCCTTAAGAGGTTCTACGCTGAGAGTGACCGTATCCGATTGCAACCAGCTAATAGTCAGATGAAACCGGTATATATTGAGCCCGGCAATATTGAAATTCAAGGCCGGGTTATTGCTGTTATCAGACGATTAGAATAGTAAGCGAGTTGATTTGCCTCCTGTTTCTTAGTAGGTATAAACTAGCGATTGTGATAGAGATTAAAATAAAGTCTGACTCGACACCGGTATCAAAGTTAGTAACCTGGGAAAAGCGATGATACTAGCTCAATTTCAGAGTGTAGGTCGCGACCTCTGTAATCGCCGACTCGTTTGTTCTCGCAGTGGAAGCCTGAGCATTAGATTGGGAGACCGCCTAGTTATCACCCGCCGTGGCACTAAACTGAGTGAACTAGAGGAAAACGATCTAATCGAGACTGGTATCAGCAAAAACGACCGCTTTACACCATTGGCCTCTGATGAATTAGCCGTTCATCGGGCCATTTACCAAGAAACATCGGCCCTAGCCGTTATTCATGTCCATCCCCCCCATGCTATCGCCCTGTCACTAATTGAAACCGAGATTGTCCCCAATTGTGGTGAAGGCTTATCCTTAGTGGAGCGGGTTCCCGTTCTCGGCTGGCACACGAACTTAAAACCTAGTGAACTGGCTAATACAATTGCTCAAGCCCTAAGAAAGCATCGGGTGGTTTTAGTTCACGGCTATGGGAGCTTTGCCACTGGTCAGTTACTTGAGGAAGCCCATAACTACACTACTATTCTGGAACAGAGTTGCCAGGTCATTTGCCTGTTAAAGTCGCTGAGTGCCGGCGCTGCCAGAGAATAGCTATCCCCACTCTTAACTACGGCAATAACCCCGCTGGTTATCATGCAGTGGCCACCTATTTTTTGTAGACTGGTGTGCACCACTCAAGGTGTTTGGGATTTTCACCCTGGGTGACACTGGAGTAGATTTCCTGCAGCTTCCTAGTTATACCGCCAATTTTGCCGTTGCCTATCTTACGGCGGTCTATGGCAGCTACCGGGGTTATATTGGCGGCTGTCCCAGTTAAAAAGCATTCACTAGCGGCAAATAGCTCGCTCCGTTCCAGGCGCCGCTCTATAGTCTCGATGCCCAGCTCACTCAGTGCCAGCTTACTTACCGAGTCTCGGGTAACACCGACTAGCATAACATCATGGGTAGCTGGTGTTACCAGCTTGCCATTCATAACCACAAAGATATTCTCACCACTACCTTCAGAGACATAACCATCTGGAGTGAGCATAATCGCCTCGTGAAATCCATTCTCAATGGCTTCGGTCTTAGCTAAGGCGTTATTAACATAGAGGCCGCTAATCTTAGCCTGTGGTGTCCCCGACGGGCGACGCCAGGAAGAGATACAACACCGGGCTTTATCAATGTCCAGGTAGGGACCCCAGGGAAAGGCAAAAACCAGAAAATCACCGTCCAGATTGTGGAGGCGAACGCCTATCGACTCAGAGCTCTTGTAAGCCACGGGACGGACATATATGTCCTCCTGGAAACCGCACCTGTCTACCATATCAACTGTTATTTGACAAAGCTTGTCAACAGTATAGGGTAGGTCAAGCTTAAGTACCCGGCAGCCATTAATCAATCGCTCATAGTGCTCCTTGAGACGAAACAGGTAGAGCTGCTGATGGTTAGGGTTCCAGTTACCGCGGATGCCCTCAAAAACAGCCGTACCATAGTGAAGGCAATGAGTCATAACACCGAGCGTGGCTTCAGATAGAGGCACAAACTGCTTACGGAAATAGACATATGATGGCATACTGAAATCTCCCTTCTACTATGAGATTTATTATAAGGTGTAACTAAGACAAAAAACAAGCCCTATCGCGATAGGCTCGGCGTGGGTAGCGCATAGCCGTCCTCACCGGTCAGGCTTACCACCAACCACTACCGGCTTACCTTTAAGTTCAGGGTTATCCACCTGCTCTACGGAGACGAAGAAGACATCAAGGTCAATATGTATAATTCGGTGGGACACTGTAACCTATATCCTAACTACTCGGATTGCCTTTAGGGGGCAGGCTAGCACACAATCACCACAGCCCTGACAGATAGCGGGGTAAAACATGGGCACTTCGTAGGGTGCCTCCTGCTTGATGAGTTTATGAGGACACACTGCCACAGCTGGGCAAATTCCCTTATCGCAATATTCGGGGCGGCACTTAGCAAAATCCACCAGAGCTGCCTTACCTGGCATTACTCCTCGGCCTGTCTCCTGTCCTTTAACTTCTTAAGCGCTTCTTCCAGCTCTTCCAGTTCCCGCCGCATTGCCGTCGGCACTGAATGGGCTGGCCATCTTTTCTTCAAATCCTCTAACTTGGCCTCAAGCTCTTTCTGCTCATCCATATCTACGGCCCTTCTCCTCCCCTGGAAATAAAGGCTTTAAATCGACGCTCAAAAACACTACGCTCAAGAAGAACATGGTGCTGGCACTTAAGACACTTAAGCCTGACGTCAGTCCCCAACCCCACCACCTGCCATTCATTTGCGCCACATGGGTGCTGTTTCCTGAGGCACACCACATCCCCCAACTTTATCTCGCTAGCCATGTTAGTAACCAGCTCTCTTAGTCTCGAAAATTCTGGAGATTTGTCGGTAGACTCTTTTCGATTATTTCACTGCGGGGCAGGGTTTGATATGTAGCGATTGATCTGGTCACGCAGTAATGAAGCTGCCCGTCGTGCTGCCTGAGCAAAATCCCCTTCCCGCGAGGCGTATATTACCTGTCGTGAGGAGTTGATAATGGCCCTCTCCCCTCTGGCATCAACTCCGTAGCGAACCGCCTGCGCTAAGTCGCCGCCCTGGGCACCGATACCGGGTATCAGGAGAGGCATGTCGGGGTGACTCTCTCGTATTAGCCTCAATTCTTCGGGGCAGGTAGCTCCAACCACCAGCCCGATGTTGCCGTAGGTGTTCCAACTACTGGCCTTCTGTGCCACAATCTCAAACAGCGGGCGGGAAGGATCTCCTGGCTCTTGACAACGAAGGGACTGGAAATCTCTAGCCCCCTCATTAGACGTCCGGCACAGAATAAATACCCCCTTCTCCCGATATTCGATAAAAGGTGCCACGGAGTCGAAACCGAGGTAGGGATTCACCGTGGTGGCATCGCAGCTAAGGTTTTCAAAGATAGCCTGGGCATAGGCCTTAGCCGTATTTCCGATGTCGCCACGCTTGGCATCAGCGATGACTACGATGTCCTCGGGAATATATTTAATGCTTTCCCGGAGAGCATTAAAACCCTCATCGTCAAGGGCATCGTAGAAGGCGAGGTTGAGTTTATAGGCACAGACCAGGTCAGCGGTAGCCTCAATGATGGCCCGGTTAAACTCAAGAATAGCTATCTTCTCAGGCATCAACCTTGGATCAGGGTCAAGCCCGACACAGAGCAGACTCCTGTTTTTGCGGGAAGCATTTTCTAACTTTTCCAAAAAGCTCATTTCTTCCTCCATGATAAGGTTATCAGTCGCCCTTAAGAGGCGTCAAGTGTTAAAATAGTGACAGACTCAAGGTATTAAGTTTCCCCCGGTTTTACGATAAGGTAAGGATGAAATATCAGCAGGCTCTAGACTATATATTCGGCTATACTGATTACGAAAAGACACCGATGCCGCATGCCCTGGGCAGCTATGACCTGAGGCGGGTTGAGGAACTGCTGTCCCGTTTGGGAAATCCCTACCTGAAGGCCAGGTCAATTCATATCGGGGGCACCAATGGCAAGGGCAGCACGGCGGCTATGATCGCCTCAGTGCTCACCAGCGCAGGTTATACCACCGGCCTTTATACCTCGCCGCATCTCAGTACCATCAGGGAGCGTTTCCGGGTCAACGGAAACCTAATTACCGAGTCGGAGTTTACCGCTATCGTAGCCAAGCTAAAGCCAGAGGTTGAGGTAGTTAACCAGGAGGCTACCTATGGCGAACTGACTACCTTTGAGATCCTGACGGCACTAGCTTTTACCTACTTTGCCCAGGAAGAGGTTGACTTTCAGGTACTTGAGGTGGGCTTGGGAGGTAAATTCGATGCCACCAACGTTATCCAGCCAGAGGTTTGTGCCATCACCTCCATTAGCCTCGATCATACCGAGGTGCTGGGTGACTCCCTTACTAAAATTGCCACCGAGAAGGCGGGGATTATTAAGCCGGGCAGTACGGTGATTCTCTCCCCTCAATCTGAAGAGGTAGTTCCGGTGATAGCAGAGGCCTGTCGCAGACAGGGAGCCGAGTTAATCATGGTAGGCAGGGACGTCACCTGGCGCAGCCTCGGCGCTAATCTTAAACGGCAGTCACTCGAGGTAACAGGTATGCGAAGTAAATATAAAATATCCATCCCCCTGCTTGGCCGTTACCAGCTGGAGAATGCGGCAACTGCGGTGGCTACCCTGGAGGTCTTGATTCAGAAGGGCTTCAATATTTCCCGTGACAACATAATTAGTAGTCTGGCGCAGGTGAGCTGGCCCGGCCGGCTCCAAGTTTTGAAGCGCTGCCCCCTGCTGGTGGTTGACGGTACTCATAATCCTGACGCCGCCCGAAAACTAAAACACTCGCTAGCCGAGTACTTCAGTTTTAAGCAGCCTATCCTTATTATGGGTGCATCCTGGGACAAGGATATCACTGGTGTTATCTCAGAACTGGTGTCTCTCTTCGATAGAGTAATTGTTACCCAGTCTCAACACCCCCGGGCTATGAGACCAGCTCAACTTGCGGCGGTATTTAGCGGATATGGAGTAGAGACTCGACTGACGGAAACTGTTCCTGAGGCACTATCTCTGGCGATGAGTATAGCCGGAAACCAGGACCTAATCTGTGTTACTGGCTCTCTATTTGTGGTCGCCGAGGCAATCGAGTGGGTGGATAGGCAAGGTTACTCATCAGGGGAAGAATAAAAGAGTTTAGATAATATTGAGGGCTAAAGCTCCTCTCAAAAGCCGCCCCTCTGCAAAAACGAGGGGCTGGTTCTAAACAACCTCAGGGAGTAAACTCAAACTGAGTCGTCCGCGCCTCTTCAGGTAGCATACTGCCTAGGATTCTCTCCAGGGCCATGGTGTGGCTGCAAAGGCCCCAGTTAGTAAAAAAGTGGCAGGAGCAGTGCCACTTTCCATCTTTATATTCAGTGGCGTAGTCGTTATTCTCACCGTGAAAATTTACCGACAGCCCGGAGAAGGTAATTCGGTCCGTCTCCTGAGCATAGCGCTTCGCCTTCTCAATCTTGCCAATCAGGCTCGACTGCATAACTACACCTCCTTAAAATATATAAAGCACTGAGCCTAATTCTAAGCCAGTGCTCCACTTTTCCTTATAAAGTAAGAACTGTAAATTCAAACGCACATCGCTCTCTACATACTAATACCGTTCCCTATCAGTTTAATTTTACCCCTTTGGGGCTCTAATGTCTAGAAAAATTTTGGCCTGTCTGGCGATAAGGAACCAGCCAGCGATATTCCCCCCGTTTGCCTATGAGGCGGCTACTACTGTAAAATACACGTGGAAACTTTACTTGAGGTGTGGTATGCCCATCTATGATTACGAGTGCAATCAATGTCAACTCCGTTTTGAAAAAAGGCAGCGGTTTGATGAAGCACCGTTAGATACCTGTCCCCAGTGTCAGGGTAAGCTACGTCGTGTCATCCACTCTACACCGCTTCTTTTTAAGGGAAGTGGCTTCTATGTTACCGATAGCCGCCAGGGTCAAGCAACAGGGGAGACCAAGGGGGAGTCGGATAAGAAAGACCATCCAAGGAATCGGAAGTGAAGGCACTCCTGCAACGGGTCACCAGTGCTTCAGTCAGCATAGCCGGGGAAGTAGTGGGCAAAATAGGACGAGGGCTGGTAGTCTTAATCGGCGTAGCCAATGGAGACACGGAAAAGGATGCACAATATCTGGCACAGAAGACCGCCAGCCTGCGCATTTTTACTGATGATCAGGGTAAGTTTAATCTCTCTGCCCTAGATATTAATGGTGAGCTTTTGGTGGTAAGTCAATTCACACTTCTGGCTGATACCAGAAAGGGCCGCCGACCCAGTTTCACCAAAGCAGCACCGCCAGCCCTAGCTGAAGAACTATTCGAAAGGTTCATCACTGCAGCGAGAAATACCGGACTCAAAGTAGCAACCGGACGCTTCCAGCAGTATATGCAGGTGGAAATCGTAAACGATGGTCCGGTAACCATACTTCTCGACAGCAAAGATAAGGTTTAAAAAGCCCCCATCCGCAGGGTAAACTCACTTTCACAGATTGCTCCGACCTTAGCGTAAAGCTCAGTTTGATGCTCCGCTCAACGTTGTGATACTTTTGGAAACTATTTGCATAAACAAGACATTGCAATTAGTCGGAAACACTGGTAAACTAGACCATATGAAAGCCCGACGGATAGGCCAGAAACTAAGCGAGTTGGGCTATCGGCTGACACCCCAGCGGCTCATGATACTGAAGTCTATGGAAGATGCCGACAGCCACATTAGCGCTGAGGAGATATACACTCAGGTCTATGCTTATTATCCACAAATTAATATCTCTACAGTTTACCGGACCCTAGAGCTTCTAAAGACGCTTAACCTGGTAACGGAAACAGACCTGGGTGACGGACGGGTACGCTACCACTGCATAGGGAAGGGGCATCACCATCATCTCATCTGCCAGAAGTGTGGAGAAATCATGGATATTGAGGAATCGGCCCTAGAACCCTTGTGGACTGAAATTCAACAAAGATATAACTTCGAGGTTGACATGAAACACCTGGCTTTCTTCGGCCTGTGCGCGCGGTGCCAATAGTAAAAAATTTTATCCCGTTTAGCAACTAGTTGCAGTTACATTAGATTGCTCTTAGCTGGAGGTATCATGGACAATGAGCAGACAGTGAAACTCAGAACAATCTTGCCTTACTGGATCAAACATAATATAGAGCACAGCCAAGAGTTTGGGGAATGGGCAAAAAAAGCTACCGAATTTGGTGAGATCGAAGCCGCTAAAGAGCTTGGGCAGGCGGCTCAAGCGATGGACAAGGCCACTAAGTCCTTATCTAGCGCCTTAAGGAGTCTAGAAAAAGGGGGACGGTAAGATGTGCTTATCCAAAGCATATGTCGCCAAGAATGGCAGGCATGAACTCATCATGTCAGAGATTGCCTCCTTGGAAGTAGCGGCAGATAAACTCCAGTTAACAACCCTCCTCGGGGAACGTAAGGAAATTTCAGCCAATATCAGGGGAATTGATTTCCTAACCCACAGCATTATTCTGGAAGAGAAATCATGAGAAGGCTCCAGTAGCAATTAGGTCTATCCTGGCCAGCGCCCGAAAGAAGTGCGCTACGCTGAAGCCTAGCCTTTATGAATGCAGTACCAGGAGACCCCTTTTATTATCTTCTTGTTGACCAGCCCCTTCTTAACCAAGTCATCCAGGATGCCGTGATTCTGCCACGTTAAACTCAGAAGGGCCATTCCCCGCCACAAAGAGCTCCCCGGTGGTAGTTTACCTTCATCTATGGCTTCGGCAATTTCAGAGGGCTCATAAGCACGATCCGGATGTTCCGCTAGGAAATTAAGGATTCTCTGGGCGGTATTATCTAACCCCTTCTCAAACTGCTCCCTAGTTATTGGCATGATCCCCTCCCTGCTTTACCTATACTAATCTTTTATAGCACTGGACTCAAGCTCAAGGCTGAAATCCAAAGCCTTCGCCGAATGAGTAAGAGCCCCGATAGATATTATGTCAACTCCAGCCCGGGCGGCAGCACCTACGTTGCTCAGGTTAATACCACCCGAAGCCTCTATCTTAATATGGCTTGGTATCAAACCCCTGATGCGGTGCATCTCATCCGGGCTTATGTTATCCAGCATGATGATATCGACGCCACCTTCAGCCGCCTCCAGGGCCTCCTTAGCCGTGCTAACCTCAACCTCAACCGTTAGGCTCTGAAGGGCATCCTGTTTCGCCTTAATCACGATAGCCCTCAGGCTCATCCCCAGAGCACGCAGGGCGGCAAGGTGGTTATCCTTAATCAGAACGCCGTCACCAAGATTAAAACGGTGGTTTTGCCCCCCACCGACACCCACGGCATACTTCTCCAGTCGGCGGAGACCGGGGGTAGTCTTACGGGTATCACTGATTTTGACCCCGAGACCTTTTACTTCGGCGACAAACCGAGCCACATCGGTGGCAATACCACTAAGCCGGCTTAAAAAGTTAAGTGCCACCCGCTCGCCTTTAAGGATACCTACTACCTTGCCGGAGATAGTAGCTACCATGTCTCCCATTTTGACTCTAGCCCCGTCCTCCAAAAGCGCTTCAAACTGAAGCGATGGCTCGACTTTAATGAATACCCTCTTGGCTACTTCAATACCAGCCAAGACTCCCGCTGCCCTAGCCAGTATGGATGCCCTACCCTGAATCCCAGGTGGTATCAGGATTTCGCTGGTTACGTCACCATGACCTAAGTCCTCAGCCAGAGCCAGATCTATGATGTTATCAATCTCTTTACTAGATAGTCGAAGGTTCCTTTTCATCTGACATCCCCTATCACCTTAACTAACTGCCAGCATACGGTCAACAGCCCTTTTTGCCCTTACCCTTATCTCCTCAGGGACAGTTATCATATTTTGCTTTAGCTCCATAGTCCTGGCGACTGTTTCCAGAGTGGTCTTCTTCATATCAGCACAGACTTGGCTGTTCGAGAGCAGGTAGAAGGACTTATCCGGATTCTGCTTACGTAGCCCGTGAATTATGCCCTCCTCGGTGCCGATAATAAATTCTTGATGAGAGCTGGCCTTCACATAGCGGAGCATCTGCGAGGTACTAAGGGCAGCGTCGGCCATAGCTACCACTTCAGGCCGACATTCGGGATGGACAATCACCTCCGCCACCGGATGACGCTGCTTTGCCATCCTTACCTGCTCCGGTTTGAGACGGTGATGGACGTAACAGAAGCCGGGGTAAAGAATCAGCCGCTTTTTGGTTTTGGTGGAGACGTAATGTCCCAGATTTTGATCAGGAACAAAGATTATTTCGTCATTGGGAACCGAATCCACCACCGCGACACCATTAGCTGAGGTACAGCAGACATAGCTCTCTGCCTTGACTTCGGCTGACGAATTGACATAGCAAACTACCGCTGCCCCCGGGTATTTCCCTTGCCACTTCCTTAGCTCATCTGCCGAAATCATATCTGCCATAGCACAGCCGGCACAACCCTCAGCCAACAGCACGGTGCGCTCTGGATTAAGGATAGCAGCCATCTCCGCCATAAAATGCACCCCGCAGAAGACAATCGTCTGGGCGCTAACCTTAGTACAGATGCGAGCTAGCTCCAAGGAATCCCCGACGAAGTCGGCCATATCCTGAACCTCAGGGCGCTGGTAGTTATGAGCAACAATGACTGCTTTAAGCTCCTTTTTTAGTTCCGCTATTTGCTCCCTGAGATTTTCAACACCAACTTCTATCACTACCATATCACCACTATATCTAGAATAGTATCATTAAATGAGGGCTTCTCGTAGATGTAACCCGGCTTTGGTTCGACACAAAGGTAGTACCGCTTACCGATAACTGGCCTGGCTCTATCATCAGTAATCGGGTCAAAATATACCAGCCCCTCGTCAGTTGTGTCGAAGGCAATGATGGCGTGACTCGAGCCGGAGAAGCGCACGTCAACCAGAGCACACCGGATACCCTGCTTCTCAGCATTATTGTTAACATCAGCCGCAAAATGAGAGCAGACATACTCGTCCTCAAGGTATTCATGGGTATCAGTCTTATCACTCTCCAGGAAATCAAGTGCTTCCTCACAGGTAGGATTATGCAGATGAAGGGCGTCGGTCTCCATGGCCGCCAGCCTAGCCTTAGTATCCTCTAACTCGGTTGCTATTTCCGAGAGATTATCCCTATTTGCCTGTAACTCAGCTTCCAAACCCGCCAGATAGTCCTGGGTACTCTCCAGTTTGGACCTGAGAGTCGCTAGCTCATCCCTGGTACCAAGCAGTTCTCCTTCGTTACCGGTTAAGGTAGCTTGCACACTATAGACCTCTGCCATAGCCAAAGCCAAATACCGCTCGCTGAGCTGCCATCTAACGGCAAAGTAGAAGATTCCGACTACCAACACTACTATGAGTGCCACCAGTTTCTTACTCATTCCCAACCCCCTACTGACACAATTACGAAACGGGCTTTAGTTACTTTCCATTTGCAACTGCAGATATAACGGGGAAACCGAGATTTAGATAGCTGCCCTCAGGCTTTACCCACGATGCTGCCTTTAGCCACCCTCATGGTTGCTCCAGATTCCACCTTCAGGACAACGCTATCTTCGCTGACACTTTCAATCTGTCCGTAGATGCCCCCAGCAGTGATTACTCTATCGCCCCCTCGCAGCTGGCTTACCAAATCCTCATGTTCCTTCTGTCTTTTACGTTGTGGTCTAATCATGAAGAAATAGAACATGACAAAAATCACCACCAGAAAGACAATTATATAGATTATATTGGTATTGAACTCCATTTCCCCTCCTTGCTTTAATCAGAGTTATCAGTTTCCAGCTTGCCCTGCAACGCCCAAGGGCTTGTCTTCTCAATGCATACCTTAACCAACCGGCCTAAGTAATCGTTAGCATCACTGAAGAATACCAGTTTGCCGTTCCGGGTTCGACCCTGCCATTTACCCCTTTTCTTACCGTCTACCAAAATCTCAACTGTTCTGCCCAACAGTTGCACATTAATCTCGGTGGCTATCTTCTCCTGAAGCCTTTCAATCTGGTGTAGCCGCTCGCTTTTCTCAGCGAAAGGAACACTATCCACAAATTTCCTAGCCGCTATGGTCCCGGCTCTCGGCGAATAAGCGGCTACGTGAACCTTATCAAACCGCAGCCTTGAGAGCAAGTCATAGGTTTCCTGAAACTGTGCCTCTGTCTCTAAAGGAAAGCCGACGATAATATCTGTACTTAAGGCTATCCCCAGTATCTTACGGCGTATCTCGTTAATAAGCTTAAGGTAGCGCTCTATGGTATAGCCCCGCCCCATGGCATCGAGGATGGCATTACTGCCTGATTGAACCGGAAGACTTATCTCCTCACAAACCTTATCCAGACTGGCTACCCCCTCAATAAGCCTTGAGCTCATATCTTTAGGATGATTAGTCAGAAAGCGGATACGAGCCAGCCCATCTATGGCATTCAATTGATAGAGAAGGTCAGTCAGGTCCGGGGTGTTCGGTAAGTCATGCCCGTATGAGTCTACATTCTGCCCCAGCAGGGTTACCTCTTTGGCACCCCGGTGCACCAGTTCCCTTACCTCATGAACTACCTCCTCAACTAGGCGGCTCCTTTCTCGACCACGACGGTAGGGAACAATACAATAGGTGCAGAAGTTATTACAGCCCTGAATGATGGGAACAAAGGTAGCCGGTGACGGGTGCTGAGGTATCATTGGGCCTGATTCAGTGGGTGCTAGCCACGGCGGATATTCACCAGGCTTGAAAAAGTAATCAACCTGAGGAAACCGCTCTTTAAGCCGGTTAATTTCAGAATTTACCAGGCATCCAGTGAGCGCCAGAGTTAGCTCGGGACGCGTCCGTTTTAGCGACTCTAAAGCATTAAGCCTACCAACAACCCGATTCTCAGCGCTCTGCCGCACCACACAGCTATTAAGCACAATAAGCTCAGCTTCCTCAGCCCTAGCTACCGCTTGATAGCCATCTTGCTCTAAGTAACTACTAAGCCGTTCCGACTCGGCCTTATTCATCTGACAGCCGATAGTCCAGATATAATATTTGGGCACTGTTATCTACCGCGGTATTAAAACTTATGCCCCTTGAGAGGGGCATTCTTCACCTGGCGGAGGGAGTGGGATTCGAACCCACGACCCCAGTTTCCCAGGGTAAGCGCTTAGCAGGCGCCCGCACTAGGCCACTATGCGATCCCTCCCATCATAAATGACACCACAAACGCCTCGCTAGCCATATTCTATCATATCTACCTGTATTTTATAAGTAACCAAATTCCTTACAGGCAAAGCAGGAGCTGACACGACGACTATTAGGGATTTGTGAAGAGGGCAGAGGTTAGGAGATGGGCCGGGGCATACAAGGTCACCAGCCTATTACGATAGCCTAAAGTGCTACCAAATGCCATTTTTTGCAAAGTCAGAGCCTGCGAGTTAAGCAGTTCTAGCTCCTCCTTAACTACTATGGCGCTTCTCTATGCTAGTATTATGTAAACTTCAGTATGCAAACTGGAGCACCCTGGCAGATCTGGGTTTTTAGTTCAAAACGTATCTTGTCGCCAAACTCAGCGGCCCAGACTGAGTATTCTGTATTGCAGATTATATTGCCAACCCTACCTGACAGGTGCTCTCGGTTAGCTTTGACCAGTAAATCATGCCAAGGACAGCTCTCAATGATTATCCTAAAACCATCTTCCTCTTTTATGCTCCCGGTCCTAAATCTAAAACCCTCCAAAGTAAGCTTAGTGATAAGACACTCGAGCAATGACTCTAGCCCTTGCTCCATGCCACCACCCATAGATTTAAGCAGGCGAGCCTGTATTTTGGGGAGCACCTTCCAGACCCCTTCGTCAATCTTAAGAGCTACATCGAATCCGTAATCATCTTCAACTTTTAGGAACCATAAACCATCTACCGTCGCATAGCTACGACGGAAATACTCTATAATTTGCTCTTTCTTAAGTTTAATCATACTTACCCTCCCTTTCCAAGACTAATAACCATCTGCTAGCCACCTGGGTTTAGCTCAAGCCTTATTATAGCAACCAGCAACCAAAATATAATTATATTATAGGAGAAATTCCAGCCGCCGCAAAGAGGTGCTATCGGTCTTTCGCTTGTCTCTCATGAAGCCCTAGTGAGTCTGACATTCTAGGTTCATCTACAGAGTGTTTGGTAGCGACACTTGCGTGTATGCGCTACAATTACCTGCAGAAAGGAGGACAGGCGGCTTTCACCTTTTACACATGCTGAACGGGGTTTAGGCAGGTGGTCGCTAGTTTGAATCCGACAACCCCGATTTCTAATTACGCACAAAAGAAATCCTCACTATCAACAAAATCTCAGGCACAATACCAGGCTAATTTGTTAACAAAATTCCTACGTTCTAGGCGTTAAGGAATTTCACCAAGTACTATAGAGTATTATCAATCTTGCATTATACCTTTATGCTTCTTATTATTAGACACTATCATTTAACCTCAGAGGGAATAAATTCCTTCTTGTCTAATTTAAGTAGGATATAGCCTACTTTTAAATAGGCTATATCCTACTTAAATTTACTTACCCACCCTATTTTATGATTTTGGATAGTTGTTTACTATTAGTATAGCAAGACCTTTCGCCTGTTAGCTTTGGGGCAAAACATTACCGAAAGGCGCCGACTTTAATGTGTTAAAGTGGAAGGAGGTTTTTCAGTTTTATGCCGGACAATAGTTTACAGTTGAAGGTACTTACCTCGGAGCAGGTAGGTACTATTTATGGGAAGTCTCTCGATTTTCTGGCAAAAAAAGGAGTTAGAGTAAGCCATCAAGAAGGCCTAAAGATTTTTGATCAGGCAGGAGCTAACGTTGATTTCAATAATCATCAGGTTCGGTTCCCTAGAGACATAATAGAGACTGCCTTACGCAGTGTACCACGTGAGTTTACGCTGGCTAGCTGTGACGGACAGCGTGATCTACCTATTCCTCACCCAGAGGGGTTGTTCTATAGATTGGGGTTAACTGGTGCTCCCGAGTATCTTGAGCCAGGTTCGAATACTACTCGTAGTGCGACGCTTGACGATGTGACCGAATGGGCACAGCTTCTGCAGGCTTTAAAGGGAATAAGCCTTTGTGCCACTCCCTTCCCCACCGACGCACCCATGGAAATAGCAGATGTGTGCGGGATAAAGCGTGTCTTTGAGAATTCTACGAAGCATGTAATGTGCCACCCCTACAGTTTTGGCAGCCTAGAATATCTGATCGAACTAGGCAAGGTGGCTGCCGGGGGTAGCAAGCCTTTAAGGCAAAAACCGTTAATCAGCATGATAATCTGCTCAGTATCGCCCTTCCTCTTTAAGGATATGGATATAGAGGGGATCATTCTATCTGCCCGAGCCGGCGTGCCGATGCACCTCTTCCCGTTACCCCTGATTGGGGCGAGCGCACCGGTTACTATTGGCGGTACTGTTCTGCAGAACAGCATAGAGATACTAGCAATGTTGGTAATGAGTCAGCTAGTGGAGCCGGGCGCCAAGGTCTTCGGAGCTCCGTTTGCCTTTGCCCTTGATATGGTGAGCGGCCGGAACCTACAGGAGAGCATTGCTGCAATAATGGTGGCTACAGCGAGTGCCCAGTTCCTCAAAGAAGCATTCTGTATCCCAACGCACTATGAGCCGGGAGCAGACTCCCATATCCCCGATGGACATGCCCAGGTTGAAAAGAGTCTTAGTGGACTGATGGTCTCTCAGGTAGACACTGACATATTGGGCGGTGCTGGTCAGCTTGATGTTATCCGGGTAATGAGCCCTGTTCAGCTGATAATAGACGACGCCCTCGTCAGTGTCCTTGAGCAACTCAATTCGCCGGTCAAGGTGGATGATGAAAACCTGGCCTGGCAAGACATACTGGATATCGAGCCGGGCGGTGCTTATTTGGAACGTCGCCATACTCTAAAGCACTGTCGTGACATACCGCGCTCTGAACTCTTCGCCACCTGGTCACGGGATACCTGGATTTCAGAGGGGAGCAAAGACCTACATGCCCGGGCTCTGGATAAATATCGGGAACTCAAGAAAACGCTGAAGCCGCTTGATTTGCCTGCTGAGCTACAAAAGGGGCTTAACGAGGTAGAGGCACAAGCGCGTAAACACCTAGTCAAATAGCCTGTGGTAAGTAAGGCTCTTATAAAGAGCTCTCGTCAATATTAAGTCAATATTAATTAGATTTTAATATTTGTATGTTAGCCTTGACTTATAAGTAACCGGCAGTATTTTAATACCAATCTGGAGGTAGGGTGAGAGTAATGCGTATCGGAGCTTGTGGTATGTGTTGTGATGTCTGTACTTTCTTAGCTAAGGGGGCATGTACAGGGTGCATTTCGGGGACTGATGAGGCTGCCCCAGCCAAGCTGGAGGAGTTTAAGCAAGACGGCTTCTATTGCCCCGCGATGGAGTGTGCCATAAAGAATAAAGTAGCCTGCTGCTTAGGCTGCGAAAAAATACCCTGCAAGGTTCTCCATGAAGGAGAAATCCCGTACAGCCGGAAGTTTCTTGACGGAGGTTTGACGCTGCTGCGTAACCGTGTCAAAGAGATGGAGGGAGATAAACCAGGGTAATCTAGCAGCCTATTTATGCTGATAACCACAAGAGCCATGTTGGTGTTATTTAGCATGGTTATATAGTCGGCGATAATAAGGTATAGATAGCTTGTTGCTAGAGGGATTAGTATATTTCTAGGCCATAACACTTCTAAAAGGAGGTATGCACATAGTGACGTCGTACGAAGAACTGAATCAGGCAGTTATTGATGGAGAGGAGGAGAAAGCGGCAGAGTTAGTTCAAGGACTGGTTGACAAAGGTATTAACCCCGAAGAGATTATTTCAAAAGGGCTGACCGCTGCCATGGCTGTGGTTGGTGAAAGGATGAAGTCGGGGGATATGTTTATACCTGAAGTACTGGCCTCTGCCCACGCTATGATCCGAGGTATGGAGATTGTCAAGCCCTTAATAGTAGGAGAGTTTAGTTATACAGGCAAAGTCGTCATGGGACAGGTAGCTGGCGACCTTCATACTATCGGTAGAAAATTCGTCAATATGATGCTCGAGAGTGCCGGTTTTAAGGTAGTTGACCTTGGTGAGGATGTCCCAGCGCAAAGATTCATCGAAGCGGTAAAGCAGGAGCAACCTAACATTCTTGGCTTATCGGCTCTTATCACCACTACTATGACGGCTATGAAGGACGTTATTGAGGCCTTTAAGAGTAATAATATGAGAGATAAGGTAAAAATAATGGTTGGTGGTGCTCCAGTTTCGCAGAGCTTTGCCGATACAATTGGGGCGGACGGATATGCCCCGGATGCAATCACCGCCGTTGATAAGGCTAAAGAGCTAATCGGGTAACGCTAAAAATTTCTAAGGGGGAGTAGATGGTCGCTCAAAGGAAATATTATGGCTGGTGTGGCACTATATTAAAGGTAGACCTCTCTAGTGGTAAGATAGTTAAAGAGCCTTTGGGTGAGAAACTAGCGAGGGACTTTATCGGGGGGAGGGGAATCAGTGATGCTATATTATATGAGGAAACTGGGCCTGATACCGACCCGCTAGGGCCTGACAATATATTTTTAGTTGGGGCAGGGCCATTAACTGGCACACCTATAATGCAGTCCTCTCGTCTTCAGCTAACAGCCAAATCCCCGATAACCGGGATACTGGGGCTTTCTAACGTTGGTGGTGAGTTTGCCCCTGAGCTCAAATTTGCGGGATACGACCATATAGTTATATATGGGAAGGCTGCCAAACCGGTTTATT
>DAOULZ010000019.1:0-120599 GCA_034414575.1 Dehalococcoidales bacterium
GGGAGGGACAGACCTCTGGTGTGCCAGTTGTTCTGCCAAGGGCACGGCTGGGTAGCTACGTCTGGCAGGGATAAGCGCTGAAAGCATCTAAGTGCGAAGCCCACTCCAAGATAAGATCTCCCATCCTCCTCCTTCGGGAGAAGGAGTAAGACCGCAAGTAGACTACTTGTTTGATAGGCGGCGTGTGTAAGCATGGTAACATGTTCAGCTAAGCCGTACTAATGGTCGAGGGCTTGACCTGCTTCAGAATTGACATTAGACAGAATGTGACAAAAGAGGGGGTTGAAAACACCTCTTTTTTGTTTTGAAATGGAGGGGGTAGTCATGAAAAACTGGCGGATAATACTGCTTGCTATTTGTGTCCTGGCAGGAAGCCTTCTGGTCGTATCCTGCCAGCCGGGCGGCCCGGAGACCGTGCTTTTACAGGGTGCGGTGACTATCGGCCCGATTTCTCCGGTGGAGGGCCCGGGTGAGAATCCGGTGGTGTCGCCAGAGGTATTTTCCGCAAGAAAATTGATAATCTATGATGCGTCCGGTAAGCGTCTGGTACGTGAGGTCTACTTTACCCAGATAGGTACGGGGGCGACCGGCTACTATACCGCCCAGATAGCACCCGGTACCTACACGGTGGATATAAATCACTTGGGCATTGATACCGCTGCCAACCTGCCGCAAAAGATAACGGTATCGGCAGATGAGACGGTTACTATTGATGTGAATATAGATACTGGGATACGTTAGTGGGTTGAGAGGGCTTGGCCTGCTTCAGAATTGACATTAGACAGAAATAGAGAGGGGTTTAAAGCCCCTCTATTTGATTCTCCATCAAATCCGCTTCTTCACCCCATTTTTATGCCAAGAAACAAGACTACTTGACAAAATAAATTAAAAGTTTTATAATACTTCTAACTTCACTAAACAAATGGAGGCTTAAGATGAAACAGGGATTTATGGACCACGTAGCAACCATACTTATACCAGAATTTCCTGGAGCAACTGCACTGTGGTATGCAAAAGCATACCTGAAAGAAGGGGGAGGCAGCGATGCGAAGCAACCAGAGCAATCTCTTGCAAACACATTAAGTAAGCAAGTTCAGACAGGGAGAGAAAAGCGTATTAAGAGAGAACGCATTAAAGGTGTTTACTGTTATTTCCCTGCCTCTATGGCATCAAAACACGACTCAAGTGAAGAAATTGTTGCTCAGCTTTCTTTACCTGTAGAAGAATTGAAAGACATTGATAATCTTGTTGCTGTGGGCAAATTTAACACAAGAAGTAATGCCATTAGATGGTTGCTAACGGAAGGCATCAAATCTAACCGTACTTACTTGGGGAAAGTCGCAGATGCGGTAAGCCAAATCGAGCGCTTAAAAAAAGAAGTAGTGACATAGGTGAATAAAAATGAGCAAGAGGCAGGAACAACGAGACGAGATACGAAGGAAAATTAGAGAATTGGAGAGGGGATTAACCGAGATAGACCTTCAAGATAAAACACTCGGTGGCTGGAATACTGAAAAGGAAGAACAACTACAAAAAGAAATAGAGAGTCTTCGATTAGAATTAGGCAAGCTAAGCACAAACCAAGATTGAAAAGAACCAATGAAAGGTAGAGGACCTACTTTAAGAGTGCCCAGTAATCAAGGGGCAGTCCAAGAAGGGGCTTTAAGCCCCTCTTTCTTTTTTCTTCCCCCTTCCCTGGGGAAGGGGGATAAAGGGGGATGGGGTTAACTTGCATTGGTAATAGGGCTCGGCTTATAATAGACTGATTTTTGGTCTGGGGGGAGGGGGCTATGGTGCGGATAAATGTGGCTGGGCTGCTCAAGTCCTCCTTGGGGTCGAAGCGCAGTTATCAGGTAGACGATACCGTCAATATTTCTGGCGGTGATAGCCCGGTTCAGGGTGAGGTCTGGCTGACACGTACCGACCGGGGTATCCTGCTCAAAGCTAGGCTACGTACCGAGGTTGAAGTCAGCTGCAGCCGCTGCCTGGGTTTATTCAGTTATCCGCTGGAACTGAATTTTGAAGAGGAGTATTTTCCGGTTATAGATGTGGTCAGCGGCAGTTCGTTACTCTTGCCTGAGGAGCCGGGGTGTTTTGTCATCGATGAGCATCATATTCTCGATTTGACCGAGGCGGTGCGGCAGTATGCGCTGCTGGCTATTCCGATGAAGCCGCTTTGCCGTGAGGGGTGTGCCGGGTTATGTCACACTTGTGGTCATAATCTTAATGAAGGCCCCTGTGATTGTCCGCCTCAAGCTCTGGACCCGCGCTGGTCAAGACTAAATAGTCTGCTTTTGACTAATGACGGTTAGTTAACCGAAGGGATGGAATTAATTTATGGGAGCTTTGCCAAAGCGGAAGTATGCTAAGGCGCGTCAGGGTAAACGGCGTCGCCACATCAGGGAGGCGAATTTACCTCAACTGGTTTCCTGTCCACAGTGCCAGAGCCCTAAATTGCCGCATCAGGTTTGCCCTACCTGCGGTACCTATTCTGGTCGGGAAGTCATTGAGATTAAGAGCCCGAAAAAGAAAACTGGCTAAAGGGGGGCTATTCTATGCTCAAGACGGCTATTTGTGACCTTTTTGGTATCAAGTATCCTATCATTCAGGGAGGGATGGCTCATGTGGCTACGGCAGAACTCGTCGCCGCGGTGTCAGATGCTGGTGGACTGGGGATTATCGGCGCCGGTGCCAGTGAGCCAGATTGGCTGAGAGAGCAGATAAAGAAGACCCGGAGTATGACGGATAAACCCTTTGGGGTGAACATCCTTCTGATATCTCCCTTTGCCAAGCAGGTGATAGAGGTGGTTCTGGAAGAGAAGGTGGCTGTGGTCACTACGGGTGCCGGTAATCCCGGGCCCCTCGTTCCTAGGTTTAAGGAGGCAGGGATAAAAGTGATGCCGGTGGTGGCTAGCGTTGCCCTAGCTCGACGTCTGGAACGGGCTGGGGTCGATGCCTTCGTAGCTGAGGGCATGGAGTCGGGGGGTGAGATAGGCCAAATAACGACCATGGCTTTGGTACCTCAGGTAGTGGATAGTATTAAGGTGCCGGTGGTAGCCGCCGGAGGGTTTGCTGATGGCCGGGGTTTGGTGGCGGCGCTGGCTCTTGGGGCTCAGGGTATTCAGATGGGGACACGTTTTGTGTGTAGTGAGGAGTGCATTGCTCACCCGGCCTATAAGCAAGCGCTTGTGGAGGCCAGTGACCGCGCTACCATAATTACCGGGCAGAATACCGGCTATCCGATGCGCTGTCTGGAGAATAAACTAGCGCTGGAGTTTCTGGCTAGGGAGAAGGCTGAGACCTCCGTTGAGGAGATTATGGAGTTTGGCGTCGGCAAGGTGCGTTTGGGTTTGATTGAAGGCGATCTAGAGTGGGGCACTCTGCTCGCCGGTCAGATTTGCGGAATGATAAAAGATATCAAATCGGTCAAGGCTATTATTGACGATATCGTAGCCGGGGCTGAGACAACACTCAGCCAGCTGTGTAATACTACGGAGGTTAAAGCCTAGGTCTATGAAGGTAGCCTATGTCTTTCCGGGGCAGGGTTCTCAGAAAGTGGGCATGGGGCGTGACCTTTATCATAATTTCTCTTCCGCCAGAGCAGTCTTTAATAAGGCCGACGAGGCATTGGGATTTCCAATTTCCCGTCTCTGCTTTGAGGGGCCTGAGGATGAACTCAGGCAGACCATTAATGCCCAGCCAGCGCTGGTTGCTACCAGTTTTGCCTGTATTGCCGCCATTAATGAGGTGAATAGTAGTGCCCTGCCCCCGCCGTATTTCGTTGCCGGGCATAGCCTTGGTGAATATACGGCACTGGGGATAGCTAGGGTGCTCGATTTTGCCAATATTGTCTACCTGGCTCGGGAGAGGGGGCGGCTAATGCATGAAGCCGGGTTAGCCAAGCCCGGCGGCATGGTGGCCGTAATCGGGTTTGATGAAGCATCACTTGTCGAAGTGTGTCAGGAAACCAATACCTGGCTGGCCAACATTAACTGTCCCAATCAGCTTGTTATTAGTGGTGCGCATGAGGATTTAACCAGGGCTTCCGAATTGGCCAGAGCCAAGGGGGCTAAGCGTACCATTCCCCTATCAGTGAGCGCCGCCTTTCATACCCCGCTGATGCAGTCGGCGGTGGATGGCATGTCCAAGATTCTTGAGACTATCCCTTTTCGTGATCCCATCGTTCCCATCGTGGCTAATACTACGGCTGAGCCAATGACTAGTGGTCATGAGATAAAGGCTGAGCTTCTGCGGCAGTTGTGTGCGGGTGTTCAATGGCAACGTTCTGTTGAGTATATTATAAGTGATGGTGTCTCTTCCTTTATTGAGATAGGCCCGGGTGAGGTACTTAGCGGTCTAATTAGAAGGATAAATGGGGATGTTCAGACTATGAATATCAGTGATGTGGAGGCGGTGCACACTATCGCTGGCAGAACGTATTCTTAACAATTGATTTCGCCGTTTAAGCCCGGGGAAAGTTTGGTTGTGCAGATGGATAGTAAAAACACGGCTTTGGTATTAGTTGGGGTTGGGTAGTGACGATGACTGGGACACGGCGCAAAGCCAGGGTGTTGGCTTTCCAGGTACTCTACGAGGCTGATTTGGTAGGGCATGAAGCAGAACCCTCCCTGAATCGTCTTCTGGCTAAAGCACAATTAGCGGAAGAAAATAGCACCTTCGCTGGTGATCTGGTCAGGGGTGTTATCCACAACCGGGAAGATATTGACCAGAAGATTCGTCGTTTTGCTCCGGCGTGGCCTGTAGAGCAGATCCCCGCTGTTGATAGGAATATCCTGAGGCTGGCGATATTTGAGCTTCTATTTGATAAGAAGGTGCCGGTTAAGGTGGCCATAAACGAGGCGGTGGAACTAGCTAAAAAGTTTGGTGGTGATAATTCACCAAAGTTCGTTAATGGAGTTCTAGGTTCGGTTAGCAGTCTCGTAGTGGGTGAGTAGGGTATGAGCTGATTAACAAGCTTCCGAGATAGATAGCGGCTTCTGAGCGTTAGCGATGATTAAAGCAGTGTTCTTTGATTGGATGGGCACCCTAGCCCACCCGGAGCCTGATAGGCATGAGCTATTTGCCCGGGTTGCCAGAGAACTGGGTATTAGCCTATCCCCCCAGCGGTTAATCAAGGGTATCCATATGGCGGAAAGCCAGGTGCCCACCGGAGCCCCGCCGCGGTGGCGGGAGGGGAAAGACGAAGCCCCCTTTATCCACTGGTGGGAGGTGCTGTCAGCTGAAGCCGGGGTTCAAATACCCAATGAGGTAATGCTGGAGATTACCAAGCGAGCTAGCTATCAAGCCAAGAGTGCCCGGTGGGTTCTTTATGACGATACGCTGCCCGCCATGAAAACGCTAAAGCAACAGGGATTAGTCTTGGGGCTGCTCTCCAATATCATCGTCGGCGGGGCTGGGATTGGTCTGGAATCTTGCTTAGACCTCGTGGTCACCTCTAAGGAGGTTGGAGCCGATAAGCCTGAGCCGCCTATCTTTCTGGCGGCCTTAGAGCGGGCTGGGGTAAATGCCCCGGAGGCGATTTATGTCGGTGACCAGTATCAAACCGATGTGCTTGGGGCTAGAGGGGCGGGTATTAAGCCGGTACTTATTGACCGCTTTGATTTAGAACTTGAAGTTAGCGACTGCCCCCGTATTCACAGCCTGGTGGAGCTACCTAGTTACCTCTAGAGTTAAGCCGGCTCTCCATTCAAGACTTCTAGTTGTCTTTTCAGCAGGGAACTATCAACCTTGATCTGTTTGACTTTCTCGTAGACCTTGCGGAAGTGAAAACCCTGGGCTGCCAAGGTTAGAGCTATACCAATGAACTTAGGGTATTTCCGCAGGGTGGAAAAGACCATTTTCCAGTAATGGAGCCGTGCCCGGTCCTTGATGCCCAGGAAGATGGTTACTTCAAAGAGCGCCCGTAGTTTGGAGAGCTGGAGTTTGAATCCCCGCCGTATCTTATCATTAGGCTTATACTCTTTTAGAAAGGTGTGAATCCGCTCGTAGTATTGCTTGGGCGCATAGATTTCGTGTAGCACCTGTTTATAGCCGTTAACGAGTACATCAAGACGCATCTTGGGAATTATATTGGACGTGCCGTCCGTGTTATCACCGGAGCCACTGGGCAGCAGGCGGTTTTCTTTCTCCAGCCGGCGCCATAACTTAGTTTCCGGTGGGGCATTCAATATACCGACCATGGCGGTAACGATACCGCTCTTCTGGATAAAGCTAATCTGCTTCTCAAAAATAGAAAGCGGGTCGCTGTCAAAGCCCAGGATAAAGCCCCCCATGACCTCAAAGCCGTAGTTCTGCAGTTTCTTGACATCGGTGACTAAATCGCGGTTCTGATTCTTGAATTTGTTGCACTCGGCCAGGCTTTCTTCGTTCGGGGTTTCAATGCCCACGAATACCCGGGTGAAGCCGACGTCGCTCATCATCTGGCACAGCTTATCGTCATCAGCCATGTCGATCGAGGCTTCAGTAAGGAATTTAAAGGGGTATCCCTTCTCTTTTTGCCATTCAATCATCGCCGGTAGTATCTCTGCCTTCAGTTTCTTCCTATTGCCAATGAAGTTATCATCAACAATGAATACGGTACCCCGATAACCAAGACCGTAGATTGCTTCCAGTTCGGCCAGCATCTGCTCCTTAGTCTTGGTGCGTGGCTTATGACCGTCTATAATAATAATGTCACAGAATTCGCAGTCGTAGGGGCAACCCCGGCAGTACTGCACAGTGACCTGACTGTATTTGTCTATCTCAGCCAGTGAATACAGGGGAACAGGTGTCTTGGTTACATCAGCCCGTTCATCGGTCTGGTAGAGGTGTTTGGGGCAGCCATTTTTCAGGTCCTCCAGGAAAAGCGGTAGTGTAATTTCTGCCTCGTTGCGTATGACATGGTCTATCTCATCGCAATTAATCAGTGTGTATCCGGTGGTGAAAAGTGGTCCCCCGGCTACCACCTTGGTGTTAAGCTTCTGGCACCGCTGGACGACTTCCATGGTGGATTTCTGCTGCACCACCATGGCGCTGATGAAGACATAGTCAGCCCACTCTATGTCTTTGTCTTTCAGTTTAGTTACGTTAAGGTCAACAAATCGTTTCTCCCAATCGGTGGGAAGCATGGCGGCTACAGTAAGCGGCCCCAGCGGGGTATTCAATGCCTTCTTGCGGCTTAACTTTAGGGCATGTTTAAAGCTCCAGAATGTATCTGGATACTGCGGATAAACCAAGAGTATTTTCAATCTTTTGCTCCTTTAACCCAGGGTTAAAAGTAATCTCGTAATTCTATATCATTTCCGTTTGAGAAGTCAAATATTCTGGCAAATTAGCAGGCTGTGAGTAAGAGACCGGGTGAATGGCGTAGATTAACTGAGACGGTAAATAATGAAGAACAGGGAAGATATTGACTGAGTGTTTAATAGTTATCGTGGCTATTTCCTTGGCTTCATACTACCGATGACGGAAATCTCTACCTCGTTACCACAGTGGGGACAGGTTATATTAATAACGACCGGCTGGTTCATTACTCGCTCGGCGACGGCACTAACTATCGAGTCGATGTTATCTAGACGCTGTTCCAGCATGTCAAGGTGCCGTTTAATATCTTCAATATCCAGCACTGACTCCTGGCTTACTATCTTCGGGCTATTCTTCTCTGCCAAGATTTCTATCCCTCCCCGGTTATTGCCAAACTAATTATAGGCGACAGGCGGTGTCGTGTCAAAGCCTTCTCCGAGAAGTATCGTTTCTGCGGGTGCCATGTTGACAGATGGGTCAGAAGGATTAATAATAGGCTTATCCCAATTGTTTGGTGGCTGTTGGTAGTCCAGGCTTGGGATAATTGTGAGTCAACTCGAGGGAGGTGAGTTAAGTGGCGGCAAAAGCTTTTATTCTCATTGAAACTGCAGTGGGTAAGAATAAGGAGGTGGTAGCTCTTTTGAGTAAGCTGGAGGGCATAAGGTCGGTTGACATGGTAACTGGGCCCTATGACATTATTGCCGTCGTCGAAGGGGAAAGTCTGAATGAAATCGGTGACCTGATTACTGGTAAGCTTCATCCAATCCCCGGTATTAATCGCACCGTAACCTGCCTCGCAATAAGAGCTGCTTAACACGAGCTTCCCTCTTCAGTTTCAGATTCGCAAGGAATCGCCTTTAGTCTTTTGGTTAGGTGGTATAGTTGAAGGTTGTTATCATCTTTGATGATATGACCCGCGTTACCCGGGTCTATGGCATGGTTCCTTTCGTCTTAAAAGAGCTGGCTAAAGCGGGCATTCCCGATAGTCGCATTCAGTTCATCTGTGCCACCGGTTCCCACACAGCCTGGGACAGGACTTTGCTGGAAAAGAAGCTGGGCCGTGAGGTTTTGGCTCGATTCCCGGTCTATAATCATAATCCCTTTAATAAATGCACCTACGCTGGGACGACCAGCTACGGAACCGCCGTCTACGCCAATGGTGAGGTGATGAAGTGCGACCTCAAGATTGCTATCGGCTCAATAGTTCCCCATCCCGGTACTGGCTTTGGTGGTGGGGGTAATGCCGCTGCTTTACTCTTGAGAAAAATATGCTGCGGCGAGGTTTACAGTCCCTTGGGCAGCCAGTTGGCTCGGGAGACACTGCGTCGCTTTGGCATTAACTATCACTTTGTGGAAACCGTGCCCTTTATTCAGAATTAGGAACGGGAAGATATGTGCCCCCTGGAGAAGCTGTCGCGGGGTAAGGAACCCGAGGAGTTCTATCAGGAGTGTCTTTCCTCGGGGCTAGGTGATAAGCTCTAGCCGACTAATTACTTCATTTATGGTCTGCTCTGCGGTAGATGCCCCCGAGGTTATCCCGATGTGGCCTTGACCCTGAAGCCGGGAGGTTTGAATCTCCTCGGCGGTCTCAATGAGATAGGTTTTAGTGACCTCGGAGCATAACTGGACTAGTCGATTGGTGTTGGCGCTGTTATGCCCGCCGATAACCAGCATCAACCCCACCCTACTGGCTAGCTTGAGAGCCTGTACCTGCCGATTTCTGATATCGTGGCAGATGGTATCAACGATGCGTAGCTCGGAGTCCTTGTTTAGGGCAAGGTTAACGAGCTGCTTTACAAACTCGTTGAAATGAGCTGGTATCTGGGTTGTCTGGGATAGAACTCCAACGCGGCGGGGAAGTGGTCTAAGCTCGGTGATAGTCTTTGCTTCTAGGCTGGCCAGGCCATTATTACCGGCCCAACCCAGAACCCCCTTGACCTCCGGGTGACTGGCATCACCATAGACAGTAACGAAAAAGCCGGCTCTGGCTAGTCTCCGTGCTGCAATCTGGGCCCGATGAACAAAAGGGCAGGTAGTGTCGATAATATTGATATGGCGTGCCCGAAGCTCCTGCTCTATGTGGGGACTTATGCCGTGAGCGCTGACAGCCACGACATTCCCCTTTATGTCGGCCACCCCGCTGGCTATGCTAATCCCCATCTTGTTTAGGTTTTCAAGCACTGGCTGGTTATGCACGATGGCGCCAAGGGTTTCTATCTTCCCGTACTTGAGGGCGGTCTTTTCTATCATATCAAGGGCTCGTCTAACCCCGAAACAGAACCCGGTGCCCTCGGCTTTTTCAATCCTTATTGGCATCCTGCGCTACTCTCTTGGCATAGTACCCCTGATATTCAGGGGGCAGAAGCTCGGCGATTTGCTCCATGATGAAGTCGGACATCCCGCGTAGCCTTTCCTTGGTTGGTTTATCATTGGTCGCTGGTAGATAGAAGGGGCGGCCGATATTGATACGAACGGTTAATCTATGGCGGCGGACGATCCACCACAGCGGTCCGTGTCGGACATTCTCCAGCCCGGTAATCCCGATGGGGAGAATAGGGATATTATTATCGAGGGCGATCAATGCCGAGCCGGGGAAAGCTGGTTGCAGCCGCCCGTCTTTACTCCTTGTTCCCTCAGGGAACATAAATAGCGCCAGGCCACTGTCCAGAACCTGGTTGGCTTTGTCTAGCGACTTCCGGTCAATGACGCCTCGGCGCACCGGAAAGGCGCCGAAGGCCTGCACCAAGAGGCTTATGGGTCGGTGGCGGAATAACTCCTCCTTAGCCATATACATCATTCTGCGCTTGATATTAATGGCGATAAAATACTGGTCAGCCATGCTGATGTGGTTGGCAGCAACTAGCAGAGGGCCATTCTCGGGGACGTTCTCCCTTCCCTTAATCTCGCGGCGGGTTAACAGAAAGATAAGTGCCCGGCAAATTATATGTATCAGCTGCCTGGCTATTTTTTGCGCCCGTGTCTGCTTGATTGGGGTCATGGTCTCTAATTCCGTAAAGGTACGAGATTTCAATTAGAATTATACCCCAGTGCTGAGAATGAAGACAATAAACATGAGTAATTAGCCACCCTCGGTGACGGCTTCCCGGAGGGCTAGAGAGTAAGCCTCAAGGGTTCTAGCATCAAAGAGCACGAATACCACCTCTCTGATAGAGGGCTTACTCTGCTGGAGGAAGGTGATGACAGCGTTGATGGCTACCTTGGCAGCCTGATCGGTGGGGTAGCCGTAGACACCGGTGCTTATTGAGGGGAAGGAGATGCTGCTGAGCTTATTCTCGCTAGCCAGTTTCAGGCTTTCTCGATAAGCGCTGGCCAGCAGTTCTGGCTCCCCCTTATTACCACCGTGCCAGATTGGACCAACGGTGTGAATAACATATTTTGCCTTAAGATTGCCCCCGGTAGTAATTACCGCCTTGCCGGTGGGTAGCCTCCCCTGTCGGGCGACAATCTGCTTACACTCCTCGAGGATGGTAGGACCGCCGGCCCGGTGGATGGCACCATCTACCCCACCACCGCCCATGAGGCTGGAATTAGCGGCATTGACAATAGCCTCACTGGCCTGCCGGGTAATGTCCCCTTGAATTAGGCCTAGCCTGGTCTGGTTAATGGTAACTTCATTAGCTTTATTTTCCATAATCTTACCCCTATGGCTTTAGTATATTTGTCTCTGGTAACTTAAATTATATAGGTAGGAAAGGGTATTGACAAATAGCCTTGCCTTAAAAGTGGCAGTTGCCCCTAAAGTGGGCAGCCTGCCTCAAAAGTAACTTAGAGGAGGCGATACACTTTGACAGACAAATTATTGGAGAAAAGCAACAGGGAGCATGTGGAGTGGATTCGGGAGATAGTAAGGGAGGAGATTGACAAATATATGGAGCACATTAATGAATACAGCTATCTCAGAATTGTCAGGTCAGAACTCACCAAAGACACTAAGAAGTCACCTTGAGAGGCTTAATGCCAAATTTCTTCTCCAAGTCAGCCCATCGTTTCTCCTCAAACTCGTCAGCAACAGACAATGGGTCTTCACTAGGTGTGTCTATTTTTATCCGTGCTGCCGTGAGTTCGGATACAAACTCAGAAGGAAGTCGTCGTCTAGCAAGCTGACTCACAGTCTCACCATGCGTAACCCTTACATGAAGGTGAGCCAAGTGTCGTTGCGTTCGCAGAAGCCCATCTTTCAATTGCTGGAGGTCAGTCTTGATTGACTTTAGCTTTTCATCAATATATTTATCAACGTACTTGTATATAGGGTCTATCCTTTCCCTTTCCATATTTGGCTCCTCCTTTATGGGACGGTGTCCGTTTTTATACCATATGCCAATCCCTTTCGCAATACCTACTTACTCGGCAACACAGAATGGTGAGGGCTAGATTATGAAACAACGCACCCTATGGTTATCAGAGAACTTTGGTGATAGAATAGCGCCATGCGGGAGTATGTTAAAGAGTGCTTCAAATGGGTTTTCTGGCGCTGGGGAGAGGGGCATGCTGGAATGATAGTGACTTTTGTTAATTGGGGCTTGTCTATTGGTTTAGGCGCTTGGTTGAAAAGCCAGCCTATAACTGATTGGATAGCTATAATTCCATTTGGTGTTCTACTTCTATTTGTAGCACCATACAAACTATGGAAAAGACATGAGGATAAATTACATGAACTAACTACGCCTCGATTGAGGCTAGAAATTCTACAAAGTGACCCTGAAATCAACGAGAGGGAGATTTGGTGGCATTTAGCTGTCCATAATGATTCATTAGAACCCATTGAAGGGTGCTATGCTAAGGTGAAATCATTTGAACCAAATACGAATAAGAGGCCATATGAGGCAACGCATCTTCCTTGGGCTTCTGGCGGTGGAACAGAAACCAGAACAACCACAATCCCTGGGGAATGTTCCGAATCTGTTGATGTTGTAATGGCAGACCGAAAAACACGTATGTTGTATATTCCAATTCCTAGTGCGGAAGCACGCAAAAGAGAGAAGAAATATCCCGAACCACCAGGGTCTTATGAAATCGAGATACAGGTTGGCTCTGAGAAGCAAACTTTTAAGTCATCAAGTATCAGATTGACTATTGAACTCAAGGAAACTGGTGAGCTGTATGTAAAGGAGGTGGAACGAAATGAAGCTACTGCAAATCCCTTTAACAGATGAAACTATTAAAGACCTTGCACAGCTACTATCAACCGAAAGTAAGATTACATACGACGACATTAGGCAATATTTCAACGATAATGACCTAAAGAGATACAACGTATTATGCGAAACATTTACAAAACTGACTGATGGCAAAGATGGTTCCCAGCTTTGGGATTTGGCACAACCATCTACTATGTTGCGTGCAACCCTTGACGGAATACACGCACTCAGGCAAAAGTATGAGTTTCTAAAAGACGAGTGGTTTTTTAAGGTGTGGAGGATAAACAACAATGTCTGTGAAATAATGTGTTGGTGAGGCTACGCCACGAATAGCGTGAAAGAGGAGTTTCGCAACAAGCTGTAAATAATACTCAGTTTATTCAGAGGCAACAGCCCTCTTACGCTTGACGTTCCAGTATGGGGATTTACACTTGGGGCAGACTTTAGGCTCTTGGTTTATATCCCTCGGCACCCACTCATGCCCGCACCGCTCGCACTGAAACCCTTTGACCTTGATTTCTACAATCGGCATTCACAACCCCCTATATACTCATACATTATAAATTATATACCTTGCAAATATATTAGTCAAGGGGTATTGACAAATACTTACCTCTGTGGTATATTAGTAATAGAGTATATACTACGGGAGTGCGATATGGACGCTAGACAAGAAAGAGGACTAGTAATAGCAGCAACAAACAGGATTGAGAAACACAGATTGGGATGGAAAGTCCCCTCTCAATCTGGTAACGGGACTTATTTCGTGAATCTTGACGACGGCAAGCCGTTTTGCACTTGCCCCGACTTCGAGGCTCGTGGCCTGCCTTGCAAGCACATTCACGCTGTGGAATATGTTATTCAGAGGGAGACTAAACCAGACGGCACTACTATCTACACACAGTCTGTCAGAGTAACTTGCACTCAGGAGTGGACAGCTTACAATGAGGCGCAGACCCACGAGCGGGAACGCTTTGTCGTCTTGCTCAGAGACCTATGCAACGGCATTGAGCAACCCGAATACAGGTTTGGCCGCCCTAGACTGCCACTGTCCGATGTCGTGTTCGGGCTTGTGTTCAAGTCCTACTCCACAGTGTCGGGGCGAAGGTTTGCCTCCGAATTGAAAGAGGCTCAGGAAGTGGGGCTTATTTCCAAAGCCGCCCACTACAACAGCGCCTTCCGCTATCTTGAGAATCCTGAATTGACGCCCTTGCTTAAATCCCTTATAGAGCAGAGCGCCAGCCCGTTGAAAGCGGTGGAAACGGACTTCGCCATTGATTCCTCTGGCTTTTCCACCAAGACATACTCCCGATGGTTTGACCATAAATATGGCAAGGAACGCAACAGGCAGACATGGGTGAAAACCCATCTGATGTGCGGGGTCAAGACCCACATAGTTACCAGCATCGAGGCGACACCCTACGGGTCGGCTGACACGGTTCAGCTTGTCCCCTTGCTGAATAAGACCGCCGAGGCATTCCCAATCAACGAAGTGTCGGCGGATAGAGCCTATTCCAGCCGTCGCAATCTCCACGCAATCCAAGCCGTAGGCGGGACGGCTTACATTCCCTTTAAGGATAACGCTAAGGCGTTGGGAAGCCCCACGACTGGCTATGACAGCCTGTGGCATAGAATGTGGCTCTACTATAATTTCAACAAAGAAGTCTTTTTGCAGCACTACCACAAGAGGTCTAATGTGGAATCTACCTTCTCCATGATTAAGGCCAAGTTCGGCGCTTCGGTTCGCTCCAAGACTCCGACTGCCCAAGTCAACGAAGTTCTGTGCAAGGTTCTTTGTCATAACATCTGCGTTCTTATTCAGTCCATCTATGAACTGGGGCTTGAACCGACATTCTGGACTTTTGAGGCAAAAGAGCCAGTTGCCCCAAAAGTGCTAGAAAATTACGACTTTTAGGGCAAGGCTATTGACAAATACTATATATTGTGTTAGTGTAACTCTGCTATACTATATAGTGTGGAGGCTAGGCGTGAAGTGTCCTTATTGTGGTTATGGTGACTCCAAGGTTATCGATTCTCGTGAAGTGAACGAGGGTATCCGTCGTCGGCGAGAGTGCCTTGGCTGCCGGGCGCGCTTTACCACCTACGAAAGGTTGCAGCCGGCGGGTCTCTTCGTAATCAAGAAAGACCGGCGCCGTGAGGAATTCAGTCAGGAGAAGCTGCTTTCGGGTATTCGTAAGGCCTGTGAGAAGCGACCCCTGCCTACTGGTGCTATTGATAAGCTGGCTATGGACATTGAGGCCAAGCTTTATCAGTCTGGTAGGTCTGAGGTACCGAGCAGCGTGATTGGTGATTTGGTGATGGCGGGGTTAAAGAATCTGGACTACATTGCCTTTATTCGCTTTGCTAGTGTCTATCGGGATTTTGCCGATATTACTGATCTGAAGCGAGAAGTAGATACCCTGCTCAGTTCTGAGGCCAGGTTATCGCCGCCCACGAGTCAGCTGCCCTTAATTCCTGCTGAGCAGCCGGTGGGACTAGCTAGGAGTAGACGGAGGCGACGGCGATGAGCCAAGCTAATGAGTCAGAAAGTAGGCGACTGATTAATCGCACTCAGATTGCGCGGGCGGTCTTTAATGCTGCGGAGTCTATGGGTATCGCTGACCGAGAGGTAGTCGAGAGAATTACCGGTCAGGTAATCCAGCGTCTGGAAAGGTCCCGGTCGCTGCCAGAGGCGGAACAGCCGTTACCTGGCATGGAAGACCTGGTGTCTACGGCCCGGCGCCAGCGGAAACGCCTGCCGACGGCATCAGAGATTCAGGCTATCGTGGAGGAAATTCTGGCCAGCAAGGAAATGTTCCAGCGAGAGGAGGTTAAGCCCAAAATGGAAACTGCTAAAGTTAAGTCGAGGCTGAAGTCTAGAGGCCAGGTTAGTCTTACTGAAAATGCTCTCCGTGTCTTGGAAAGAAGATATCTCAAGAAGGATGCTGAGGGTCAGGTTATTGAGACGCCGCAGGAGATGTTCCGCCGGGTGAGCGGGGCTATCGCCTCAGCTGAGTTAAGGTATGATGCTAAGGCGGATGTTAAGTCTCGGGAAGAAGAGTTCTACCAGTTGATGGCTAGCTTGGAGTTTCTGCCTAATTCCCCGACCCTGATGAATGCCGGGCGGGAGCTGGGGCAACTGTCTGCCTGCTTTGTCCTTCCCGTTGAGGACTCGATGGAGTCTATTTTTGATGCCGTCAAGAATACTGCCCTGATACATAAGAGCGGCGGCGGCACCGGGTTTTCCTTCTCCCGATTGCGACCGGAGAGTGACCACGTTGGCTCTACCGGTGGTGTTGCCAGCGGCCCGGTCTCTTTTATCCGCGCCTTTGATATTGCCACCGATGTCATTAAGCAGGGTGGCATGCGCCGTGGCGCTAATATGGGTATCCTCAGTGTCGACCACCCCGATGTTATGAAGTTCATCACGGCTAAGGACGACCCCGCCGCGCTGACCAACTTCAATATCTCCGTAGCCGTAACCGCTGAGTTTATGGAAGCGGTTAAAGCTGGCGCCGACTATAACCTGATAAATCCACGCACCAAAGAGGTGGCCGGCAAGCTCAATGCTAAAGAGGTGTTTGACAAGATGGTGGCTATGGCCTGGAAGACGGGCGACCCGGGCGTTGTCTTCATTGATCGTATCAACCAAGATAACCCGACTCCTCATCTGGGCAGTATCGAGAGCACCAATCCCTGCGGGGAACAGCCACTGCTTCCTCATGAGTCCTGTAACCTTGGTTCTATCAATCTATCCAGTATGGTACGAAGTAAGAATGGAACTCGTGAGATCGATTATCCTAGACTGGCGGAAGCGATCAAGGTTGCGGTACGGTTTCTGGACAATGTCATTGAGGTTAACCGCTTCCCTCTGCCTCAAATAGAGGAGATGACCAAGAAGTGCCGGAAAATAGGGCTCGGGGTGATGGGCTTTGCTGATATGCTCATCAAGCTGGGTATCCCCTACAATTCAGAAGAAGCCCTGGGGGTCGCTGGTGGTATCATGAAATTTGTCACTGATGAGTCTACCAGGGCCTCGCAGGAATTGGCCCGAGAGCGGGGTGCCTTTCCTGCCTTTAAGGGCAGCCTCTATGATCAGCCTGGTGCCCCCGAGTTGAGAAATGCCTCTTGTACCACCATTGCCCCTACCGGTACCTTGAGCATCATCGCTGGCTGCTCCAGCGGTATCGAGCCCCTCTTTGCCCTGAGCTACAAGCGCCATATCCTGGATGGCGACGAGTTTATCGAGGTGAACCCCTATTTTGAGGAGGTGGCGAGGCGCGATGGCTTCTATTCTGAAGAACTGATGCGTCGCTTGGCCGACGGGGTTAGCCTTCAGGACATCGAGGAGGTGCCGGACAATATTAAGCGGGTCTTTGTTACTGCTCACGAGATAACCCCTGAATGGCATGTCAGGATGCAGGCGGCTTTTCAGCAGTTTACCCACAATGCCGTCTCCAAAACGGTTAACTTCCCCAACGAGGCTACCCCGGAGGATGTGGCCAGGGTATATATGCTGGCTTATGAAGAAGGGGTCAAGGGGATAACTATCTATCGAGACGGCAGTCGTCAGGGGCAGGTGCTCACTACCGGTAAGACAGAGAAGAAGGCTGAAGGTGCCGTGCTCAGCCCCAGGAAGCGGGACAAGACAACCTCGGGGATAACGGAGAGGGTAACCACCGGCTGTGGCTATATCTACGTAACGGTGAACTCGGATGACGAGGGGATATGTGAGGTTTTCTCTACCCTGGGCAAGGCTGGTGGCTGTGCTCAGGCGCAGCTTGAAGCTATCTGCCGTCTCATTTCTCTGGCCTTACGGTCCGGGGTGGAAGTTGCCCCAGTAGTAAGACAGCTCCGCGGCATCCGCTGTCCATCTATTGCCTGGGAGGAGGGCAAGTCTATCCTCTCCTGCGCTGACGCCATTGCCAGTGTGCTGGAAAAGCACACCACCGGTTATGAGGGTAAGCCCAGGGCTGAGGACTATGGGCTGGTGAAGAATCTGGCCGGGCAGTGCCCTGACTGCGGCAACCTGCTGGTTTATCAGGAGGGGTGCTTTGTCTGCCCCAGCTGCGGGTATACCAAGTGCTAGAATATAGTATTAGAGTAATGGGAGGATAATGAAAATGGCTGAAAAACCTAGTCGCCAGGAAGTCAAAGTTTCCTTTCCCGAAAACCTTAGAGGTGGCGTGTATTCAAATAATGTGTTCATTACCCATACCAAAGAAGAGTTCATCCTGGACTTCATGATGATAACGCCGCCGGTGGGCTCGGTGACGGCGCGGGTCATTGTTAGTCCGGGTCATATGAAGAGAATGGTCTCGGCACTTGCAGAAAACATGAAAAAATACGAAGCGAAGTTTGGCAAGCTGAGCGAAGCCCCTGAGCCACCCAGACCATCAATGGGTTTTCATCCCTCTCCTTAGTAGAGAAGCAAAGATGGAATTCGATTTAGCGGCGTGGGCTATAAATGTTGGCACCACTGTTGGAACAACAATATTTTTAAAATTTGTGAGTCAGTGGTGGAAGAAAAGGCGGTCAAGTAGAAGTGCGGGAAGCAAGCGGTTAAGTAAAAAGGTGGAACGCTATCATTCAACAATGACTTGTTCGGATGACAATATTAAAGTCGAGATCAAGCTCAATAAAGATATTCATAAATATAAAGTAACCGTAAACGTGGATAAATCGGCTGAGAACGAAACTGAGCGCGAAGACAAACCAAAGTTGATTGATTCAGTTGAGGCAGAACAGAAGCATGAAGTCAAGCCGACATCAAGTAGTCATTATCGTTCTCCATATCTAAAGACTAATAGATGACTATCTTGTTTATTATGTTCCCTCATTTCTACCCGTGTTTCGGCTAGTCCTCTTATGCACTCATATTACTGCCCCTCTATTACCCATTCGCAATTCTGTCCCTCAACCTGTATAATGGATTTAAGGTATTAGTATACATAAAGTGATAATTGTCTGGAGGGTGATGTATGGTGGATAAGAATGAGAGGGTGATGATCTTCATTGACGGCAGTAACCTCTACCATTCCCTCAAGGGTTTCTTTAAGAGAACCGATATCGACATCGGTAAGCTGTCCAAGAAGCTGCTGGATAGGCGCCGTCTGGTAAGACTCTATTACTATAATGCTAAGGTGGGGCTTAAGGAAGAGCCGGAGCGATACCGGGACCAGCAGGCATTCTTTACTAGTGTCAATGCCATCCCTTATAGCGAACTGCGTCTGGGGCGTCTCGTTTATCACAACTGGCCGAACAGTCCGCCTTATGAGAAGGGGGTTGATATCCAGCTGGCGACTGACATGATAACTCACAGCTTCAAGAACAACTATGACGTGGCGGTGCTGGTGGCGGGTGATAATGACTTTGTGGGTGCCATCCAGTCGGTCAAGGATAACGGCAAGAACGTTGAGGTTGCCCTGTTTGGTAAGGAACGGACCTCCTATCGGTTGAGGATGGTGGCCGATAGGATAATAACCATAAATTCCAAGTTCCTCAGAGGCTGCTGGAAGTAAAGAGCCCTATGGGTTGGGATGAAATCAAGGGAGCCAGGAGGCGGCTTTCCCGGGAGCAGGGCACCGTTATTAAAGATTGGGGCGGTAGGCTGCCCATGGCTCTAATCTACCCAAATTCCTATTACGTTGGCATGTCCTGTCTCGGCGTCCACGCCATCTATAGCCTTCTAAATAGCTATGGTGGCGTTGTCTGTGAGCGAGTCTTCTGGGAAAAGGAGAACCGAGCTCCAGAATCACCTATCATAAGCCTTGAGTCTCAGCGACCGCTTGCCGATTTCGCTGTCCTTGCCTTTTCCGTTAGCTACGAGGTTGATTACCTGAACGTAGTCCAGGTTCTTAAAGCCAGCGGCATCCCTCTATATGCTTCGGAGCGCGGCGGGGAACATCCGCTGGTTATTGCTGGGGGTCCCTGCATTACGGCTAACCCGTTGCCCCTATCTCCTTTTTTCGATGTATTGTGTATCGGCGAGGCGGAGCCAATACTGCCGGGCATGCTTTCCCTGCTATCAGAGGGTATTGGAGAAGAGCGCGACCAGTTGCTTAAGGAGCTAGCTTCGCTGCCGGGTGTTTATGTGCCTCAGTATTATCCGGGAACTCCAGTAGCTCGTCGTTGGTTGAGAAATCTGAATGACTTTCCCGCCACCTCAGCCGTGCTCACCCGGGACACTGAGCTGGGAGATTTATACCTGATTGAGGTGGGGCGGGGGTGTGGTTGGGGGTGTCCCTTCTGCCTGGTGAGTAATGTCTTTAGTCCGGTGCGCTTCCGTTCGGTGAGTAACTTAATTGCTCAGGCAGAGCAGGGCCTTAACCACCGCAAGCGGGTGGGGCTGGTCGGGCCGGTGGTTAGCGACCACCCTCAAATAGAGGAGCTGGTTACTAGGCTGAACCAGATGGGGGCTGGCCTCTCGGTCAGCTCACTGCGGATAAAGCCTATTTCCCCTGTGTTACTGGCGATACTGGCTAAAGCGGGGGCACAGACTATTGCTCTGGCTCCGGAGGCCGGCTCCCAGCGGCTGCGTCAGGCTATTAAGCAGGGTATCTCTGAGGATGATATTCTGGGAGCAATAAGCTTGGTGGCTGAGCTGGGGATGAAACAGCTCAAGCTCTACTTTATGATTGGCCTGCCCTCGGAGACTGATGAGGAGATTGAAGAGATTATCAGGCTGGCGATTCGTGGTAAAGGTATTCTTGACCGGGCTCGGAGCGGCACCCGTCTGGTTCTGAATGTAGCCCCCTTTGTGCCCAAGGCAGGTACCCCATTTCAGCGGCTGCCGATGGCGTCGCTGGCTACCTTAAATCAGCGACTGGTGCTACTCAAGAAAACCCTGCCGCCGAGAGGTATCAAACTCAAGATTGAAAGCCCGGCCTGGAGCGAGGTCCAGACGGTTCTGAGCCGTGGGGATACCAAGGTGGCTGGGGTACTGGCTAAGGTGGAAGACAGGTCGCTATCCGGGTGGCGTGAGGCGGTAGCCAGATACCACCTGGATGTTGATTTCTACGCTCATCAGGAGTGGGATGACGTTCAGGGCTTGCCGTGGGCGATTGTTCAGGGAGAGCTAAGGTCAGAACCAAAGTGACGTAATTATAGCAGTTTCTTGGCCCAGCTTAATGCATTTTGAAAAATCTTAAAGCCGTCCCCGTGTTCTTTAGCCCCCTCCCTTGTCCAGCGGGGGTGCTGGGTGCCCCGAATGTGGCGTTCGGGGTGGGGCATCAGGGCGAAGATGCGTCCCGAGCTGTCACAGATGCCGGCGATATTGTCTACCGAGCCACTGGGGTTATGGGGGTAGCCGGCGTCAGTGTTTCCCTCCTCGTCGGTGTAGCGCAGGACGATATTCGCCTCGGCCAGAGCCCCGCCGTCAGTGACGACCTTGCCCTCACCGTTAGCTACCGGCAGGTAGAGACGGTCAATGCCCTGGGTGAAGAGGCAGGGGCTTTCCTTACTCACCTTGAGGTATACCCAGCGGCACTCAAACCGGCCGGAGTCATTGGCGCCCAGGGTTACCCTGGGCTGCTTGCTGTCATGCCTTCCCGACAGGATACCGGTCTTGACCAGCACCTGAAGACCGTTACAGATGCCCAGCACAAGCCCGCCCTGGCTGACGAAGCCCCGGATATCCTCGCCCAGCTTTAAGCTGAGTTCGTTAGCCAGTACCTTACCAGCGCTTATGTCATCACCGTAGGTAAACCCGCCGGGTATCACCAGTATCTGGTAGTCGGAGAGTTGCTCTTCGTGGCGGATGAGCTGGTTAACATGAACCAGGGACGTGGCGGCACCGGCCATCTCGAAAGCGTAGGCCGTTTCCGCATCACAGTTTGTCCCCGGGGCCCGTATTATCAGGGTTCGTACTTTAGTCATCGCTCGCCTCACCACCTGAGTGGCTTCTGCCAGGCCTCCTTCAGTTCAGCGGTTGGTATCGACAGGATCCGCTGGCAATTAAGCCCGTATATCTCCAGCCTCTGTGAATCAGTAACCTGACCGATAGCTGCTAGGCTGGTGCCTTTCATCACCTCTCTAAATTCCGTTTCGCTCTCGGGGGTGACCTCCACCAGAAAGCGGCTGTTTGACTCTGAGAAGAGGATGGTGTCATCCTGGTCGATGGGCTCACTCAGCGGCACCGAGTTTAGGTGCACCAGCGCCCCCAGCCCCCCGGCAAAGGCCATCTCGCTTATGGCGACGCCAATACCGCCCTCACTGAGATCGTGGCAGGCTCTAACCAGTTCCTTCCTGGTTGCCAGGCTTAGCCTTTCCATTATCTTTTTTGCCTGACGGGGGTTTACCTTGGGCACGCTACGGCCGATAAAGCCGTTAAGCCTGAGATACTCCGAACCGCCGAGCTCGTTATGGGTTACGCCGACGATATAAATGATGTCGCCCGCCTGCTTGAAGTCCATGGAGACGGCACGGCCCACGTCCTCCATAACACCTATCGCCGAGATGAGCAGGGTGTGGGGGATGGAGATAACCTTGCCCTCATATTCGAACTCGTTGTACAGGCTGTCCTTTCCCGAGATAAACGGGGTTTCGTAGATAAGTGCCATATCGTAGCAGGCTTGGGCGGCTCGCACCAGGGCCCCCAGTATTTTCGGCTCGCGGGCATCACCCCAGCAGAAGTTATCGAGCAGGGCTACCCGTGACAGATCGCCCCCGACGGCGATAATCTGCCGCAGGGCTTCATCGATCGCCGAGGCGGCCATCCAGTAGGGGTCTACCTCCCCGTAGCTCGGGTTTATGCCGCAGGCCACGATGGCCCCCATCTCTGAGCCTAAGACCGGCCTGATAATGGCAGCATCGCCCGGGCCGTCGTTTTCTTTACCCACCAGGGGCTTGAGGACACTCCCCCCCTGTACCTCATGGTCGTATTGGCGGATAACCCACTCCTTACTACACACGTTCCAGGAGCTAAGGATACCGAGCAGGGTTTCCCTTAGGTCTTTAGGGCAGGTGAAGTCGGGCTCAGAGTGCTGGGGTGGGGTCCATATCGCCTCCCGCTTCACCTGTGGGATACCGTGGTGCAAAAACTCCATATCGAGGTCGCATACCTGGTTTCCCTGATAGAAGAGCTTGAGATGCTTATCATCGGTAAACTCGCCGATAACCACCGCCTCGACATCTTCACGGCTAAAAAGGCTAAGTAGCTCATCAGCCTTTTCTGGCGGCACTGCCAGCACCATTCGTTCCTGGGATTCGGATACCCAGATCTCTGTGTAGGAAAGACCGGCGTACTTGAGAGGCACCCTTTCCAGATGGACCCTGACGCCGGTGTTAGCCCCCATTTCGCCTACCGCTGAGGAAAGCCCGCCCCCACCGCAATCAGTTATTCGGGAATAGAGACGGCGGTCTCGGGCCTGGAGCAGGGTGTCAATCATCTTCTTCTCCACAATGGGATTGCCAATCTGAACGGCACTATAGGAAGCGGTGCTTGACTCTTCGGTCAGTTGCTCTGAAGCGAAGGTGACACCGTGTATACCGTCGCGACCGGTCTTGCCGCCGACTAGCATCACCAGGTCACCGGGCTTCTGCTGGCCTATGGGGGCAAGCTCTTTGGGTAGTAGCCCCAGTGTACCGCAGAAGACGAGGGGATTAGCCAGATAGCGTTCATCAAAGAGTATAGCCCCGTTAAGGGTGGGTATCCCCAGCCGGTTACCGTAGTCGGCGACCCCGGCTCGGACCCCCTTGAGGATACGCCGTGGGTGTAACACCCCCTTGGGCAGCTTCTCGTGTGGGAAATCCGGAGAGGCAAAGCAGAAGACATCCGTGTTCAGTATTGGCTTAGCGCCCAAACCGGTGCCCAGCGGGTCACGAACCACCCCGCCGATGCCGGTGGCGGCGCCCCCGTAGGGCTCGATGGCCGAGGGGTGGTTATGGGTCTCGACCTTAAAGCACAGTGCCCACTGGCCGTCAAAATCGATAGCCCCGGCATTATCCCGGAAAACCGAGAGGCACCACGGCTTACCCAGCTCCTCGGTTACCTTCATGATGGTATTCTTGATCAGGTTGTCAATGACCCTGTTATCAAGCTTAATCTGGGCCTTAAATGTCTTATGGACGCAGTGTTCCGACCAGGTCTGCGCCAGTGTTTCCAGCTCCGCGTCAGTGGGATTGCGCCCCTGATTTTGGAAATAGGTGGTAATCGCCTCGAGCTCATCTTCGGTGAAGGAAAACTGCTCGCCGGCCTCGTTTATCTCTAGCTCTTTGAGGGTAAACTGGTACTGGGGGCTTTCCGGGAAGGCTGCCGGTTCCTCTGTGACTACATGCTGAATAATGGGGTTCACCAGTAGCTTATCTGATATTGTCTCTAGCTGGTGCCTGTCTAACTCACCTTCAATAAGGTATCTCCGGGCGGTCTTAACGGCTCTGACCCCGGCTATCCCCAGATCATTAAGTGCCTTGAGGATAGTGCCCTCAACCGGGTCGGTGACCCCGGCGTTATAGGCCACCTCAATGCTGTGGTCGTTAGCGCTGGCTTTACTTTCCGGGCTAGGCTGCTGCCAGTACCAGAATTCCTGGGTTACCGGGTCGGTAAGCAGGTGGCGGCAGATAAGATCCAGTGTGTCTGGAGGCAAGTTAGCATCCAGCCAGTAGATGTCGATCACGCGCACATTAGACACTGAGCCTATGCCCAGATCGTGGATATCTCGTACCAGACCTAACCCCCTGGCATCGGGCAGGTGTTCTTTTAAGCCCACCTCGACTCTATGCATTACTCCGCCTACTTATTAGCGTACTTCAATTCTATGCATTAGCTGGCCCATCTTACGGGATAAGTTCCGGGGTAAAAGCATAAGAGGGGCTCTTGCCCCTCATCTGGATGTTACTTTGCTTAGACCTATGGTAAGTCATGCTACGAGCCCAATAACTCAGTTACGACGGCGTTTATCTCTTTCCCGTCGGCTCGGCCCTTAAGTTTGGCAATAAGCTGGGGCATAACCTTGCCCTTGTCACGGGGCCCCTGGGCCCCGACCTCGGCAATAACCCGGCGAGCCTCGGCAATAATCTCCTCTCGGGTCACTGGCTCCGGCAGGTATTCCTGAAGTATGGCTAGCTCGGCTTCTTCCTGGGCAACGAGGTCAGGACGGTTTCCTTGCTTGAAGGCCTCGATGCTTTCGTGGCGCTGCTTAACTTCTTTGGCGATAACACCAAGAATACCCGTATCATTTAAAGTGGTTTGCTTAGCGATTTCGGTATTCTTGATAGTCGCCATTACCAGCCGGATAGTAGAGCGCCTAACATTATCTTTAGCCCTTATCGCCTGCTTTAGATCGTTTTCCAGTTTCTGTTTTAGACTTGCTTCCACCTTAATCCTCAGGCCAGTGACTCAACAGCCTACTTAGTAATGAAACTAGAAGACAGGGTTACCGGTAGACTTCTGAGAGCTGCTAACTTCTCGATGCCCTGGCGGACTTGCGCCTTTTAGCGGCTCTCTTCCGCTTACGCTTAACACTGGGCTTCTCGTAGTGTTCATGGCGACGTACCTCGGACAGAATTCCGTCCTGTTGCACCCTTTTGTTGAACCGCTTGAGTAAGCTATCGAAGCTCTCATTCTCACCAATGACTACATTAGCCAAACAGCATCAGCCTCCTTTTCGTCCCCTAAGTATGTAGGATACTCAATAACAAAGCTTGAAGAGGCGAAGCCTCTTCACTATCACTCGCTCTGACCACCAGGAAAAGAGCTTAAGAAACGAGATGATTAGACACCACCATTTTAATGGGCGGGGGCGGTCATGTCAAGCAGTGGTAGGTGGCTTACGCCCTCGTCAGGTTTGTTGTCAATACCCAGAGAACTAACCTTTGTGGCCACTCCTCCTTAATATCTCGCGGGCAGCCACTACCCCTGAGGCTGAGGCCTGAATTAGGCCCCGACTGACCCCGGCGCCATCACCGGCGGCAAACATATTTTTAACCTCAGTCTCGAGATGGGAGCTGAGGTGCGGTCGGCACGAGTAGAATTTAACCTCAACGCCGTAAAGTAGGGTGTGCTTGCTAGCTACCCCGGGCGCCAGTTTGTCCAGTGCCTTAAGCATCTCCAGGATTCCGGTAAGGTGGCGATAGGGGAGGACAAAGCTAAGGTCGCCCGGCGTTGCTTCCCTCAGGGTAGGCTTAATGATACCCCGCTCGATACGGGCCGGGGTGGAGCGGCGACCCTCCATGAGGTCGCCCAGGCGTTGCACCAGTACCCCGCCACTGAGGATGTTAGCTAGTCTCGCCAGATATTTACCGTAGGCGATGGGCTCTCGGAACGGTTCTGTGAAGTCGGTACTCACCAGCAGAGCGAAGTTAGTGTTCTGGCTCTTGGAATTTGCGTAGCTGTGCCCGTTAACCGTCATTACGGGGTCGCTGCCGCCGGTTGTCTCCATAGTGACCTCACCGGCCGGGCACATGCAGAAGGTTCTAATTCGGTCATCAAAGCTTTGGGACAGAAACTCCAGTTTTGCCTCATAGAGTACGTTGGTCAGCTCTACCATCACCGCCGCGGGCACCTCGACCCTGATGCCGACATCAACCGGGTTGTTATGCAGGGTCAGCTCGAGTCGCTTTGCCTCGGTCGCCAGCCAGTCGGCGCCTTCCCGGCCGGGAGCCAGGATGAGATAGTTACAGCCCAGCTTCTCTCCGGTCTCAGTTTCAACGCTCCTGACTTTGCCGTTGCTGGCGGTGACGGTAACGGCGGTGGCCTCGAGCTTAAGTTCCAGACGGGAGACGAGGTGATTCCGCATTGCCCTGAGCACCGAGCGGCAGCGCTCAGTGCCTAGGTGGCGGATCGGTACCGGGATTAGCCGTAGTCCGGCGAGATAAGCCCGGCGGCCCACCTCGCTAACCTCGTCATTCTCCCCGTAGAGTTTGCTGGGAGCACCGAACTTGAGATAGATGCCATCAACATACTTAATCAGGGCTTGAGCCTCAGCCTTGCCGAGGTAATCTTGGAGTCGTCCCCCCACTTCCGGGGCTAGCGTTAGCTTACCATCGCTGTAAGCTCCGGCACCACCCAGCCCGCACACCAGATTGGTGCGCTGGTCGATGTCCTTCCCCTTCTCAATCAGTAAAACACTAAGCCCGGGAGTCTGAGACAGCTCTAAGGCCGCGAAGATACCGGCGGGACCACCCCCCACAATAATAACATCGTATCTCTTGGTCATTTTTCGAAGCAGTGTCATTGTATAACCCTTAAGGCTGGCCGTCAAGAAACGAATTTTAACGGAATTTTAACGCCAGCTTTAGGGATATTTAATGCCAGTAGGCTAATATAAAAGAAATATGAACGATAGTAGGAGGAATTTGCCATTTGGCGAAAAATATGGTACTATTTACCTATTGAAGTTTGCCACACGGAGGTTATAATTTGGCTATGAATACCGTCAATCGGAGCGATTTAGGCGAAATAATTAGGCAGCAGAGAGTCATGATGTCGCTGACGCTGGCGGAGCTAGCCGAGCAGTCGGGAGTATCGGCATCCCATCTGGGTCGCATTGAGAGGGGGGAGCGTTTCCCTTCAGCCCGTATCTTGCGTCGGCTGGCCAGACCTTTGGGTATTGGAGAGAGCGAGTTAATGACCTGGGCTAGTTACCTGTCTCCGGCTGGCGTGGCCGAGGAGAGCCCGGCCTATGTTGGTGATAGACGGCTGGATCCGCATGTTGCCCGGATGCTATCGCAGGAGTCGGTTGATGTTCAGCGAGCCGTCATTGGCATCCTGAGCATTTTGAAGAGTATTGCCGCCAGCATGACTAAAGAATGAGATTAGCAGTAGGTCGCGGGAAAGCTAGCTATAGACGGCGATAACGACTGCCTCTTTGGGGTTATGCTCGTCAAAGAAAAGGACAGCCACCTTCCGTCCCAGAGCCATTTCAGTCGTCGGCAGATTTCTAGCCACGGTAACCCCCTCCAGATAAGCCTTGTAGCTACCGGTAAGTTGGACTGTGGCTTCATAGTCTGTGGAGTTGAAATTCTTTAGCACCGCTTTCCTCAGCTTCATTGATCTGCTCCTTCACTGGTAAACTTGGTTATACTGCTCCCAGTAACAACCGCTCTTCGTACTCCCCGCGCTGGGGGCGGTAGACTAGGGTTAGCCCCACCACCCTCTTCTTGGCGCTGCTGAGCCCGGCTCGCTGATCAGTTATGTCGATGACATCGTAGAGCTGCTGACCGCAGTTAGGTGGTATTCGGATCGATCCGCTGCTGGCTTCTATCTCGGCGCCTCTAAGATGGGCTTCTCCTCTCTGCTCTGCCTGAGATATATTAGCTATATTCTGGTCCTCAAGCCGCTCCAGTAGGTCATAGAACCTGTCTACTTCGGCCCAAGAGAAGGAATCAACGATTATTGGTTCTTCGGTTGCCGGGTCGTAGCCCTCGACCTGAACCCGATTAGGCTCCCAGGCTCCCCTTCGGTATCTCCCCTCCAGTATGGGATGCTCTAGGCCATAGGAGTAGCTGGTGCTGTCGGTGGCAACAGGATTTACCACGTAGGCCTTACCGCCTTCAATAAAGACGACATCGGGGATGAATGAGAGTAGTCTCCTGATGACCACATCCCCTCGGTTATTAGGGTGAATGCTGAAATCAGGGTAGTAGCTACCCAGAATCGACGATTGAGATTTAATCTCAAGCCTGAGGCTGCATCTTCCCAGCACGAAGGCCAGCATATCCTTGACGTTCATCTCGCTAGCGGTCTGGTTCCAGCGGAATTGGTGCCGGGCACGCCAGTTTTTAATCAGGTTCCAGCCGTCTGAGGCATACAGGATAAGGCTGGCTTTACCGCCCGAGCTGGTATGCTCATAGGCGGTGACCTGGAAAGCCAGCCCTGGGCTAGTCTCGTTGCCCTGGGGAGTGACATAGCCCGGGCTGACCTCTAACTGACAGCCGACATCAAGGACGCTAAGCTCACCCTCTCCGGGCGTGGCATACCGCCCGCTAGCGTTGTCTATCTCGACTGTTAACTGACCCTCCGCCTTGGTAAGTTCCTGCTTTATGCTCAAGACGTCGGCGCTTAAATCGAGGCTCTCCTCGGTGAACTTGGCTCGCCAGACACCATTAGGGCTTGACAGCCAGCAGTAACTACCGTGATGGGCGATGGCTAACCCGTACTCACTCGATAGATTAAACGGCACCGGCTCATGCCACAGGTTATCACTGAAGTTTGCCTCGGGAACTGAGTGTGACCAGAAGGGGCGCTGGTAGGCTTCGGTGCCGCTGAACTTCTCGACGAAGAAGCAACGATGGACGTCGGGCTTAGCCATAAATGCCTGGCGGTATTCAAAGTTGCCATCGGCGGGAGCTTGGGCAAACTGTTTTAGCTCCGACCAGGTGCCCGCGGGTAGTTCATTGCCATCGCCATAGATAAGCGACCACAGCTTAAAGTTATCGTCTGAGTCCTGGCCGGTAGTGAAGAGGTTAAAGTCGTCATCATAGCAAACGGCGACTCCGGATAGATCGCCGGTAGTCTGGTCCCAGCTAACCTTGTCCTGCCAGCTATCATTCAACCGCTGCTTAGCATAGAGGGTGGCTTGGTCAGCAAAGAATAGGCCGATATCACCATTCGGCTTATAGGCGGCAGCTATGCCGTAGATAGCTGTGGTCGGGGAGTAATCAATGAGCTCGGGACTGCCCCAGCTGGTGCCGTAGTCGGTGCTTTTTAGCTGATAGATGGCGCGGTCGCTCTTTATCCAGAAGATAGAGACCTCGGCTCCCAGTGAGGCGGCAGCGATGACAACCACGTTGTATTGATCTGAGTAGGTCCACTGGCTGTAGTCCGATTCGGGGGTAGGGTTAGCTACTCTTTGTCGATAGAGCTTTCGGCCGTCGGACGGGGGGGTAAGCCTTACTCGGATAAGGGAGCCGTCACCGGGGATGGTCAGAGCGTGGAAGTAATCATCCTCGGTGCCGTTATAGAGTCGTGCCCAGTTAAGTTTGACGGTGCCGGCCACTTTATTACTGGCTTCAACCTTCACGTAGGGGGTGCGGCTGGCTTCCTTCTGAGCAGCGAGTAGTATCTCCGGTAAACTTCTCAAGGTATATCTCCTTTAGTCTCCTAGCTGTCCGGGGATCCAGGGCGTCCCCCAGAAGATATGTCCCAGCAGGATGCCAATACCGGTGGCTAGGGCTAGCCAGAGGAGCGGCCTTCGGTGGTAAGAGTCCCGAATAATATAGGTCCAGGGACGACCACCGACTCTTGACCATAGCGCTTTATATAGTTTAGATAATAGGTCTCGCTTCACTATTTGTCTCGCAGCCTTTTATAGGCTCTTTCCCCGAAATACTCGACGATGACTGCGGTGATTAGCCCGGCCAGGAGCTGGGGTATCTCGACCCCGGTCATCACACAGATGCCGTAGACGATAAAGCCCCAGACAATGATGAACGGCCTGACGGCACTTTTTATAAGTTCCAGCCACTCTGTCATCTTTGCTTCCTCTCCTGCTTAGACGTCCTAACCCGGGGTCTTGGTTATTCCGTAAAGAGCTGCTGGTTTCTGAGCCTCTGCCGCCGCCCCAGTTGTCTTAACCCCTCTCTAAAGATTACCAGTCTCTCATTGCCCCAGGTTCGATATTGCTCACTAGTCATCTTGCCGCCAACATTCACCTTGTTGATGCTAAAGGCAGCCCAGCTAATCGCTGCATAGCCGCAGGCCCCGGTAGCCAACAGGTCGTTGTACTTAGAGGGCAGGGTAGAGCCACTAGCGTCAATGGTGTGGAGTATCCCGTAGTAGATAGCACAATTGGAGCCATCGGGCTCGGAGCCACTTATTATCGTCAGGGTGTCCCCCCAGATGGAAAAACGCTGATAGCTGGCGGGGGACTGGTCTAAAGGGAATTCCACGGCCTGAACCATGACCCGGTCAGTAAGGCTGGAGATATCCAGCTCTCGGGAACTAGCCACTGTCGGCAGGATAGCCTTGGCCGGGAGGGGCAACCTCTCGGAAAGTTCCCTTAGGGCACGACTTATATGTCGGGTCAGTTCCTCATCTGACCACTGGTAAGGTGAGCTCTCATCCTTGAGGTCACGCCTGACCAGGGTTATTATCTCCGATATATTCATAGATTTACCCTCTTAAATGGTATTCCTGCCTTTCCTGTCTTGGTAGGCAGTTTCATGTCGCTGGCGCCGGCTGAGGTTATAATCTTAGCGCCGAATTCCTCTGAGCTGTGACCGGCTTCACTAGAGGTGATTAGCGCCAGCAGGCTGGTTAGGGCTTCAAGGCCGCTACCACCGTCAGTAACCAGCAGGGTTTTATAGATAGCGGCGATCTCTATGCCTGAGCCAGAATCAATGAGGGATACCTCCCGGCTCAGTAGCTTGTCTCCACCCAGGCCAGTCTCCCCAGCTGCCAGCAGCCGGGCTATTAATGAGTCAGCACTAAAACCAGTTTCGACGCCACTCAAAGCTGCTAGCAGGGTTAAAACGCTATCATCCCCCCATCCGTTGTCGGGGTTATGGAGTAATCTTGATAGCAGGGACTCAATACCATTTCCGGCCTCGTCTCGCTCAAACTCAGCTAGTAGACTAGCAACCTCCGCCCCTGAACCAGTATCAGATGAGCTTACGGCACCCTCAATGATGTCACGGTAGCTACCTTCGGCTCCGGAGCCAGCATCAGATACCAGCTTACCCAGCAGGCTCAGGATGGCCTCCGTCCCGGAGCCGGTCTCAGCACCGGCTAGAGTGGCTTCTTGAGCTGGGGTGCCCTCCGTCCCGCTACCAGTATCAGACTGACTCAATGAGGCTAGCGGATTACCACTCACCTTGGCTTCTGAGCCTGAGCCTAAGTCAGATGATGTCTTCTCGGTGATAGCGATATAGTCAACCTCTACATAGACCTGGGTGCAGAATGTTTCCCTTGATGGGGGCTTGCATATTCTTATGGAGAGGCCAATTTGTAGCTTGTCTATCTCATCCCAAGTCCAAGCACTACCTGTCGCCGGGTTGGTTGCCCACTGCTCGCTGTAACTGGCCCAGCTATCGGTGACAGTCTTTTCGTCTGACTCATCAACGGTATCGGGAGCACCACTACCAGTTCCCGATTTTATGGCAATCTTAAGACTAGCTTGGTTAGGTGCAACTTCACCTATACACCGGCAATAAACAGTGATGTGATTTATTACGCCAGAGCCAATACCCGAGTCATCTATATTGTAGAGGTCTCTCTCGTAGTCAGATTGGTTAGTGCTGACGCAAGTTGAGTAATCATCGGGCGATGCCTCATCCACATTTTGATAGTGGTCAGGACACTCTGCCCCATATTCATTGGATATATTACACTCATCTCCGGCAGCACTGGGTCTGAGAATTTCTATTGCCATTTTGCCTTTAGTGCCTCTCTATCAGCCTCAGTAGCCCTAGCCTCAAAGTCGACTCTATCCTTAAAGCCAAGATCATTTAGATTTAGAAGCTCACTGGCATCAAAGAACTCATCAAGGGTATTGAAGTCCTGTTCTTTAAATTCACCCTTTAGCTCTTCAAGCAGTGGGGTGTGGTCATCATGAATTTGGGGATAGTAGCCTTGGGTGTGTAGTTGAGCGTGGGCGGCCCGGTAGTCGCTAACTGCCTGGCGCCCAAACTCAACCCTCTCTCTGAAACTAGCTTCAGTTGCCATGACTTCCCTCTTCCTAAGAGAGTGTAATGTCGACCTCCAGAGTCCAGGTGCCCGAACTCTTGGTGCCTAGGTTCTCCACCTTTCGGTTTAAGCACTTGGCACTGGTTGACTGCTTGGCTACCCACTCATTCCAGGCGTAGTTGGCCTCAGAATCGCCAAAGCTGGCCTTGAAGGTTGCCTTCTGGCTGGTAGAAGTGGGGTAGCCCGATTCCATGCCCTTGTAGGTCTTGTTGCTGGCAGCCTGCAGGTCGGTCTGGGTGGCGTCAGCCGCGGTATTGGAATCACCGACTCCGATCTGGGCATGGGTGTTATCGAAGATATGGTCGGCACCGGAGACAACCCCGGTAACCAGGTCCCAAATCTCATCAATACCGCTGTTTAGGAGGCAGTTTCCCTCGCCCTCCATAACTTCGTAGGGCTTAAAGAGTTCATGGAACTTAGCCTCCTCGCCACTGGCTCGGTAGGGCTCAATATCCTGGCGATACTTGCTGAGCCGGTAATGGCACAGCCAGTTAGCTAGTTCTTGCTTTTGCATTTTCAACCTCCACTACTAAACTAGATTAGTCTATTTTGTGCTCTGTCTGGCTATCTTAATCTTGAACTCCGATCAGGGCGGCGGCCTTAACCGATGAGAACAAGGCCAGGGAGCAGTACCACTTGATTCTGGTTCGGGAGGCATCCTTGGTTTCTAGTGACCCCACCGGTTCTACCTGAAGGTGACCGGGGCTGGTTAAGCCACAGAGGGCGCCTTCCCCGAACTGGACGGCATAGATGGTGGAGCAGTCGCCGCCGGTAGTTCCGGTCTCAACACTGGCGTCCAGGGTATGGGTATCTAGAATCCAGTCATTGACCCCGATGGGAATACCGTCCCATAGCTGGATGAAGTTGCCAAAGCTGTCGCGGTCGGTTACCATCAGGCCGGAGTTGGCAGCTCTCACCAGGGCATTGAGCTTCCTCCGGGTGCGGCGGCTCATGAGAAGGATGTGTGGCTTACCCCCCTTTACAGCATCAATAAGCTCATCCAGCTTGTCCAGGGTAAGGGTAGCGCCGCTGGCTCCCATAGCTATCAACTGGTCTCCGGCGGTGGTGGTGTCAATAAGATTCCGTAAGCCGTCAAACTGTTTTAAGTTAGCTACGGAGTCACCATAGATAAAGGTCTCCTCAAACTTGTCCTTGAGCGCCTTGGCTTTAAGCTCAATAACGGCTGTTTCCAGATCCTGGAGATTACTTCGGGTAGCCTTGAGGAAATTGTCGACGTCGGCATCACCTCCCATAATCTTCAGGGTGGTCGTTACCTGCTCGAAGGTTGGGGTTGACTCTGCCCAGGTGTCGCCGACATCATAGAAATCAATCTCGGGTAGGGTTTTCTCCTGGTTATAGGTAAGGCCGTTACCCGCCAGCTCAATGAATGGCAACCGCTGCAGCACTGGGGAGTCCTTGATAATGGTCTCCACAACTCCTTGAAGGAGCATATCGTTTGACAATTTGGCGGCTTCGTCTAATGTTAGCGCCATTTATTTTTACCTCCTAACTCCATATTGAATCTTTTCCCGCGGGGACAGGGCGGACAGGTCGGGCGAAGTCCGCTGCGGGGCTCCCGCCGGCACCAGGGTTGCCTGGATTTCAGCCTCGAGTCCCTGCTTAACATGACTTACCAGGCTCTTGGCCTCCTCAAGTGAGTGGTTGACCGCTTCGATACTGTCGCCGCTAACCATCCCTTCAGGCACCTCCGGGTTGGTCTTGGTCACCATGGCTTGGTAGCTGGCGACCGCCTCAGATAGGGAGTCGTTGGTGATCTTGAGCCTCTCCTCCAAACCGGCGATGGCCTGTTCCAGCTCGGTGATGCGGGCATTAGCGCTAGCCAGCGCTTCATCCCTCTGCGCTACCAAGCTCTTCAGCTCGAAAATGCGGGCTGTCTCGTCGGCTAACTCCTCTCCCTCGGGAGCAAAGTCTTGGTTCTCGTTCATTTCATCATCGGCCACTTCTTATTCTCCTTTGGGTTAATCCTCAATACCCTCCGCCGGGGACGTTAGTGCTCTCCCTCTCGTTCCGCTCCGGCTGGAGCGGGTATTAAGCTCTTGGTTCATTCTGAGAATGGTTTCTCTCTCTTCCAGCCAGCGGGCAAATTCCATTTCTGGATCTTTAACCCCGACCTCGTCCATGGCTCGTCTCCGGGAGTGAACTCCATTCTGAATCAGTATCTGTTCGCTAGCTACCAGCCTCTCCATGTCCTGAGGTAACACTGGACTCCAGACTATCCTCAGGTGGTTATCACCGAAGCTCTGGTTCTGGTATTTTTCCAGCAGTTTTAGGATGAGTCGGTTCCGCTGATTATAGGTAGCGGCCCGGATGAGCCTTTTCCGTTTCACCTTCTGTAGCAGGGGCTGAAGCTCAATCTCAAGGGCAACGCCGGAGAGGCTCCGCTCATTACTGCCGAAGGCGGAGCGTGGTGATTCTGAGATGTCATGTAGGATGCGGTACAGCAGGTTGACGTAGTCTATGTGGAGGCTGAGGCCACCGCCTTGAAGCAGATCCAACAGGTAGGCTCTGGCATCTTCGGGTAGGTTCCAGACTGCGCCCGGCCTAACGGCGATATCCTCGGATTCCTCCACGTTCTCCAGCACGGCAATCGGGTTACCGGAGAGTTCCAGTATCTTGGAGAGCTGGCTCATGGCTCGGTTAAGCTCTCGCTGGGGCAGCATGAGCTGGCATAAATCAGATATCCCCCAGAATTTCTTGGGCTCTCTCAGGTTGGGATAGATAACAAAGGGGATGAATCCGTAGGGGTTGGGTTTCCGCTCCACCAGGGCGTTATCCAGCCAGAGTTCAAAGTCTAGGGCGGTCCATAGCTCAACAATAGTAGCTACCTTGCCCTTAGGTTTTACTTGATAGCGGAAGGCCGCTTCTTCGGCAGTCAGGTTATATTTGGAAGCCACTCGCCAAACCCGCGAGGTATCGTCGCCCAGCCACCAGGCATAGATACCCTGGACATCGGGCGCGGTAACCTTGACCCTTTTCGTTTCTGCATCCCAGATGACCTTAAAACAGCCGTCACCAAGGATGGCGCAGTCAATTTCGGTTTCAAAATCAAGCTGGGCTAGGTTATTGTCTTCATATACCTGGTAAAGGGCTTGCTCGGCTCTCTGGGCACTGTCTCTTGCCTCAGCGGAGTCCGTAAGTGGGTCAACGGCCAAGGTAATCCCGCTCATGAGATAAGAGGTAATCTTGTCGATGATTACCTTGGCGTAGTTAAAAGTAAGGCGTGTCTCACCAAATCGGGGATAGCCTTCCCAATGCTGCCCGTGGTAGAAGTCGAGCAGTTCCTTATAGCTGCGAAGACGGTCAATATCGCGCTGGTTTAGCTGCGATGGGGTAAAGCCTTCATTCATTTTTCACCCTCTTTAATGCTCTCTGTATGGTTCGCTGGCTTACGCCGAACATTACCGCCAGCTCTGCTATTTCCTTCCCCTCAGTGTATAGCCTTAAGATTTCTTGGTTGCGCAGGTCTTTTACAAAGTGCTGTTTGCCTCCGGGCTCGTCATAGATGCATCGGCTGAAGGGACAATTGAGGCAGGAATCGGCAAATTCGCAACCTTCATCCGGATAGTGGCAATATTCAGGGAGCAGATCTGATTCATGGTATGGATTCTCGGTGAGGTAACTATTTCCTCCGGGCCTGATAATCTCTGGCTCTAGCTCCATAACTCGTCTATCCCAAAACTCTCAATTTCAACCTAAAGGCTGTCTTCTAAGGGGGTCTAGCGATGCTATATTAGCACAAATGTTCTAATAGGGTCAATACTTCTTTGTCGTAATTTTAGTTAGAAGCCGGTTCTCATCAACGCGCCTTACGTGACTGGCGGGCTTGACAAAATTGGCTGCTTGGGTTATTATTGTTTTAATAAAGTAATATATAAATGCGGGATAAATTATGACCCTCTTGGATGATTACTATAATGTGATTGAAGCCAGTCGCCGGCTCAAGATTCATCCCGAGACGGTGAAGCGGCTGTGCCGACAGGGAGACTTGCCGGCCATCAAGCTCCATAATACCTGGTTGATTAAAAGGGACATTCTGGACAACTTCGCGGCGACCTATGTACCTAAGCGTGGCGCCCGGCGAAGATTGTTACGGTAAACTAGAAAGGAGTCTTTGAGGAAGGGTAGTAAACAAATGAAAGCTAGTAGCGTTTTACGAGTTTTGGCGTTGGCTCTGGTTCTATCTTTACCGTTTGTGCTGCTACCGGTCACTCCGGCCCTGGCGTTGCCTGAGATTACCTTATCACCGACCTCTGGGGCGATTGGCACCAAGGTGACTGTAAGCGGGACCGGCTTTGAGTCCTTCGCGGCTACGGATATCAGCATTTTCTTCGATAACGTTGAGATTGCTGGTAGCCCCTTAACTGTGCCTGAGAGCGGGGACTTCACCGCCAGTTTTGAAGTCCCTGATGAGACTGAACCGGGTACCGCCTATGTCAAGATTACCACGGTGATTGGCGGTGAGGTAAGGAAATCGTTTATTGTTGAGAAGCCTAAGATCGAGCTGGACACCGATGAGGGCCCGGTGGGCACTATGGTAACTGTTCAGGGGAAGGGTTTTTATGCTGGAGGTACCGTAGACCTTTATTACTACAAGGATGGTAGCCGGGTCAATGTTGGTAATGAGGTGGCCAGTGCTACGGGTGAGTTTTCCTATACCTTTTCGATTCCTAAAAGTAACGCTGGGAAGCATAAGATCAAGGTAGAGGACGTACTGGATAACTCGGATGAGGTCAACTTTGAGGTCGTGCCTGTGATTAGCCTCAGCCCAGCCTCCGGGGCTATCGGGGATGAATTAGCCGTGATCGGGGACGGTTTCGGTGGCGATAGCGATATTACCGTCTATTTCAATAACATAATGATGGTGCTGGACACGGCTAATAAGTACGGCAGCTTTGAAGTTAGCTTTAAGGTGCCCACCCTGGAGTCAGGCACCTATGACGTTGAGGCAGAGGATGGCGAGGATAATAAAGCTAAGGTGGCATTTACGGTAGCGGCCGGGGCGAACCTCAACCCGGCTGCCGGTTTTGTCGGTGCCTCGGTTATTGTTAGTGGCGTCGGCTTTAAGGCAGGTGCCTTGGTTACTATTACCTATGATGGTGAAGAGGTGGCGACCGCGATGGCGGGTGATGATGGTGCCTTTTCTGTCAGCTTTGTGGTTCCACCCAGTAGTGGTGGCCATCACCCAGTAACCGTCACCGATGGTACTAGCACCGTCACCCCTGCCTTCGCTATGGAAATGGAGGTACCGCCGGTTCCGGTATTGGTCTTACCGGAGGATAGCTCAAGGGCTGAGGCGGCGGCTGAATTTGACTGGGAGGATGTAGAGGACGATAGCGGGGTAACCTACACACTTCAGGTAGCGACCAAAGACAATTTTGCCGCCTCTCATATCGTGCTAGAGAGAGTGGGGCTCACCGAGTCGGAATATGTAGTTACCGAGGGTGAAAAGCTTGGGCCGAGCAGTAAGGAGTCCCCTCACTACTGGCGGGTGAAAGCGGTAGACGGGGCCGCTAACGAGGGCGAGTGGTCAGAGGTTGGTTCGTTCTATGTTGGCTCCAGGTTTACCCTGCCCAACACGGCTAAAAAGGTACTGATCGGTCTCGGTATTGCCGGGGCTGGCTTCCTCGGCTTCTGGCTGGGGCGGAGGACAGCCTATGCACGGCGGGTATAAATAAACTTTTACAAAATATAGGGGCTTACCCTATAATTAGAGAAGCAAATTAGTGGAGGTGGGAATATAGCATAGCTTGTTTAGGTAGCCTAACTTCATTTAGATTTTAACGTTATAATGATAAAAGTAAACAAGGAGGTGAGTTTACGGTGAAGCGTACAAAGCTATTTCGAATGCTAGCGATAGGGGTCATCCTGTCGCTGCTGGTGATTATCATACCGGCCTCGCCGGCGCTGGCGGCCAGGGAGATTGACCTGGAGAAGGACGAGGGTGAAATAGGCGAATATATTGATATAACGGGTGAGAATTGGCCTCCCAGCGACCCGGGTGCAGAACCACCTTTTTACCGATATGTTGATATCTATTTCACTTCTGAGCAAGCCAGTATTGGTCAAGACATTGATGATGAGATTAATATCTACCAATTAGTAGAAGACCATATTCAGATTGACCAAAACGGTGATTTCGAAGGTCGTTTTAGAGTGCCCAGCGAGCTTGAGGACGGTAGTCCTGACGAAGATGTCCGCGGCGGCACCTATTATGTCTTGGTGACCTATGAGGATGACGAGGACATCAAGGCGGTTGCTGAGTTCAGCATAACTGCCGGTGAGATTACCGATTTTGACCCTGATAGTGGTCCCGTGGGCACCGAGGTGGACATTAGCGGTGAGAACTTTGCCGAGGATGAAGACCTTACCATAGAGTATGATGGTGATGAGATAGACATCGAGAGTGGTGATACTGATACCGGAAGCCGCGGTAGTTGGGACTGCACTATAATCATCCCACCAAGCATCGCTGGTGACCATACTGTCACCATCAGTGATGAGACCCTCACCGGGGTTGAGGAGATATTTGAGGTTGTGCCGGAGATGAGTTTTACTCCGGATCACGCGCCGCCGGGTGATACCGTTAACGTTACCGGCACCGGTTTCGGGGATGAGGTAGATGTGGATATTATCCTGGGTACCATGGCGGTGGCTAGCGGAGAAACTAATAGTGTAGGTAACTTCGCCATTAGTTTTGAGGTCCCCGATATCGACGAGGGCACCTATGCCCTGGTGGCTGAGGACGGCGATGGCAATGATGATGAGGGTAGTTTCCTGGTTGAGATAGGTATCGAAATCGCAATCAGTACGGTTACCACCCCCGGTTCCCCCGGTCATGTCGGGCAGAGTGTTACCGTGAGCGGCACCGGCTTTGAGGCAAACTCAACCATAACCGTCACCTATGCCACCGACCCTCAGGTAGTCGACACGACCCCCAGTGATGCCGAGGGTACTTTTACCTCCACCTTCGATATCCCCGAAAGTACGGCCGGAGCGCACACCATAACCGCCAGTGACGGCATTAACTCCCTTGAGGTTCCCTTCTACATGGAAGCGCAGGCACCGCCAGTACCGGAGCTGATATCACCCGAGGCGGGCACCAAGGCGAAGTCGCTGACCGAGTTTGACTGGGAGAGTGTGGAAGACGATAGCGGGGTAACCTATGACCTTCAGGTAGCCACCAGTGAGGACTTCGCGGCTGCCTCTATAGTGCTGGATATAGAGGGGCGTACCGAATCAGAGTACGCCCTTACTGGTGAAGAAGCCCTGGAGTCAAGGTCCGAGGAGGAACCCTACTACTGGCGGGTAAGAGCCAGTGATGGTGCCTCCAACGTCAGCGGTTGGTCGGACGTTAGCACCTTCCATGTTGGCTTCGCCTGGCCGGACTGGATTATCCACCTGTGGTGGGGATTGGGTGTAATCGGAGCCATATTCTTCGGCTACTACATGGGTAAACGGCGCGCCTATTACTACTAAGTTTAAGGTATAGACCTAGCTACCTCTGGCACTGCGGTGGGAGTACTGATTTGCTGCTTCTACCAGCAGTGCCAGACTTATTAGGAAATCGTCATGACCCCGGGATGGGTCAACGTAGAAGTTCATTGTCTGGTTGGGGCGGTACTGGCTCTGGGCTCTCTCCAGCTCGAGCCAGAATTCCTGATACTCAGGCGAGCCGTCACCGGCATACATTTTAAGCCTGCCGGAGTTTACTGCGGCCAGCAGCTTAAAGCCGAGCTGTGATTTGGACTGGGCGGTAAAGGTAAAGGGAGCTACTCTTGAGCCCAGAGACTTTCTGAGGAAGGAGCTCACCGGCTGCCCGACCCCGGTGGCATCGACCACTACCTTGCGGCAGTGCCATACGTTCTTGAGGATGTCTACCAGTTGTGGGTAGAGTTCGGTGTGTTTCTTGCCCGTCCACCAGAAGTGCTCGGTAATCCGAATGAAGGGCTCCGGTACCATCTGGCTAGAGGTTGAGAAATCCAGTTCGCCAATGGTAACCACGGTAGCATCGCGGCGGGGATTAGGGGGCTCCGGTCCGCTTTCTGCCTCGGCCTCTCCGGCCAGATCAATGCCCGCGACATAGACCCTGCCCTGATCGGGCTGGTGCTTTCTCAGGTGTTGGCCACTTATTTGAGCCTTCTGCTGACAGTCCAGAAAACCGCCGCCGCTGTGGATTGGCAGAAGGCAGTACTGGGTAAGAAAGAGGGGGTGGTTTTCTCCCAGCCGCCTACGCTCGCTGTCGACATAACTCAGGTAATCAGGGTTATACTTGGCTACTTCCTGCCAGTCATAGCGAAAGTGACGTCTTTGACCATCTTTCCTCTCCAGTTCCAGATTGGTCTGTTTTACCTCCTCCAATAAGGTAGCATCATCCCAGGTCGTGCCGTAATGGACGGTAGTTACATTGGTGGTTGCCCCCATCGGCTTGAATTCCTTGTTATACTTCTCTTTATCTACATCTTGGGATTCGTCTATTTCCAGCAGGATGTGGGCTGTGTTACCCACCACGTTAGCTGATTTATCCGCCGAGAGGAATATTGCCCGGGCGTTTCCCAGCCCTATGATGTAGCCCAGCTCGCTTGTCCAGATACCGTTAAAACCGGCATCATTGAGCCGGTCCTTTAAGCGCATCATGGAGATAACCGTCTGCGGCTTGAAGGTGGGTGAGCACTTAACCAGATTCTTGGGCGTAGCCATATGTAGAGTTAAAAGCAAAAGCTCGAGCTGAGCCGATAGTTCGTTCTTGCCTCCCTGACGGGCAATTTCTACGGAGAAGGTAAGCCCCTTCTTGCCAAAGACACTATCCAGTATCGCTAGGGCTACCTCGCGCTGGTAGGGTCTCAGTCTGCTTATTTTAGCCCTTGAGGCGGTAGCATTATCAGGCGTCTTCCTTTTATTTATTGATGGTGGCTCCAATGCTGATGCCGAGGGGCAGGGCGATATCTCTGAGGACATTGCCAATCGCCTCCTTCAGTCCCTTTTTGTCCTTCTTGCTGATGTTATACCGCGTCCTGACTAGCCGGGCCAAAGTATTGGTTGCCTGCATGATGAGCTTGATGTTATTCGGGTCGTGGGCAATGAGTGATTTTATCTTAACCCGGAGCAGGGCAATCTCATCGTCGATGCCCTCCACCCCAGTGGCGTATTCAAAGTCCAGCTTCTCTGCCTCATCGAGGACCTTGGAGTAGAAGCCGTGCTTTCTAGCATTCTGGTTACCCTCAGGGGCGCCTCTTTTTCTTACTGTTTGAGCTGACATTTGGTCCATCTCCACTCCGTCGTTTATTTCCTTGATGCCTGCTATTGAGAACTCGCACCGAGGCAAGAACAATAACATGGGCGGCCAAATCCCACCGCTCGCTTTCTACCGCTAATTTGAGTAGTTTCATAACGTCTACTCCTGAAATAAGTAGCCGTTTTCCATAATAGCACATATGTTCTGTCTGGGCTATAGAGTTTTGTCTTATTTTGGGCCGGGACTGTAAGGAGGCGTGTCTCGAATTGATATTACCGTGTCCCCATTTTATAATGGGGACGGAGTCGAAAGTGAATGTTGCTAAACAACTCTACGAGCTACAGGAGGTTGATTTAGAGCTGGCGTCCCGTGAGCAGGCTCTTAAGCAGGTAAACAGCCAGCTTGGGGAAAGTCAGGCAGTGCTTGGTGCCCGGGGCAAGCTCGCCTCGGAGAATCAGCGACGGGAAGAACTGAAGAGTAAGCAGCATTCTCTAGAATGGGAAATAGATGATATCACCACTAAGATAGCTAAGGCTGAAGAGGAGCTTTATAGTGGACGGGTGGGAAACCCAAAGGAGCTGGCTAACCTCCAGCGGGAAATTAAGGTGCTGAAATCCAAACGGAGTGAACTCGAGGACAGCACTCTAGAGGTAATGGAGCAGGTTGAGGCGGTTACCGCTAGCTTTGCTAACCTGAAAAGCGAGCTGGAGGCGTTAGAAGCTGAGTGGCAGAGCCAGCAACTCAAGCTGAGGGATGATAAGGAACACCTGGAAGCTGAGCTGGTTAGTCTCAATCAGAAGCGGGAGGTTATGTCGGCTCAGCTTGATCCTGGGGTGGCCGAGTTTTATGGTGAACTCAAGGGGCAGAAGGGGACGGCGGTAGTCAGGGTGGAGCAGGGGGTGTGCCGGGGTTGTCGTATATCCCTGTCCAACGCTGAGCTGCAGCGGGCGAGGGGTGGTGATTTAATCCAGTGCAGTAGCTGTGGGCGGATACTTTTTCTGGCTTAGGGTTGAGTCCCATTTAGGGGAGTTTTAGAGGGGCGCCAGCCCCTATTGATAAAGGGGATAGGGTTACCGAAGCTGAATGAAACTAAAAGTAATAATCCATGCCGATGGCCTATCCCGGGGTAACCCTGGTCTGGCTGCTATCGGAGCGACGATAAAGAACGACCGGGGGCGGCTGCTGGCTTCCGTTTCGCGAAGGATCGGCCGGGCGACCAATAATCAGGCGGAATACCGGGCGCTAATGGCGGCGCTTGAGGAAGCCGTTAAGTTAGGGGCGGCTGAGGCCAGTATTTACCTGGACTCAGAGCTGGTGGTAAGGCAGCTAAGCGGTAGATACCGGGTGAAGAACGCGGCTCTTAAACCGCTACATGGTGAAGCAAAAAGGCTCTTGGGTCGGCTGACGAGCTTTACCGTCACCCATGTCCCGCGTCGGCAGAATGCGGAGGCGGATCGGCTGGCCAATGCTGCCTTGAAGTGAACCGGCTAGTTCCTTGCTGGGATTGACTTTAACGGCGTTGGTATATAGTATAGAAGTGGGTCAAGTAAACCGGGTGACCGCCTGCTCTAGGGCGGGAGGAAAGTCCGAGCTCCACCGGGCAGGATGCTGGGTAATGCCCAGGAGGGGTGACTCTACGGAAAGTGCCACAGAAACATACCGCCCCGAGGCACTCGGGGTAAGGGTGAAATGGTGAGGTAAGAGCTCACCAGCGGCTGGGTGACCAGTCGGCTGGGTAAACCCCATTCGGAGCAAGACCAAACAGGGGGACATAAGGACGCCCGGCCTGTCCCCGGGTAGGTCGCTTGATTCTGGTGGTAACATCAGGGCTAGATAGATGGTCACCGCTCCAACCTCTGGTTGGAGTACAGAACTCGGCTTACAGGTTTACTTGACCATTTCTTGTCTTACCTGCTCAGCGAGCTTATATTGCTTGTTCATAACTACCTCAATTATAATTTCTGTTAAAAAGCCGGTAAGATTTTTCGACGAAACACTTAGGGGAGAGTGAGTCTGATGTCAAGAGCAGTGAGAATTTTAGTTATCATTACCTTGCTAGCGAGCCTGTCTCTATCCTTGGCCACTGGTTGCTTCCCGATCATCGCTATCCCGGCCCCCGCCAGCTCCACCCAGGATCTCGATTTAGTGGAAGAGGCTTGGGACATCATCTTTCAAGACTATGTGGAGAAGGATAATCTTGATGCCGATGAGCTGAGCCGGGGAGCTATTCAAGGTATGGTGGAGGCATTGGATGACCCTTATAGCGCCTATTTGGATCCCGAAATGTACCAGCTAAGCTTGAGCGACTTTGAGGGAAAATTTGAGGGTATCGGCGCCCATGTCGCTATTAGAGACGACCAGCTGGTTATCATTGCCCCGATTCCCGATACGCCGGCGGCGAGGGCAGGCATCAGAGCCGGTGACCAAATCCTGGAGATTGACGGTGAGCCTACCCAGGAGATGAGCCTGGCTGAGGCAGTACTCTTGGTTCGTGGCCACAAGGGAACATCAGTAAGGCTCCTTATCCTCCATGAAGGTGAGACCGAGCCGGTGGAAATTGAGATAGTGAGAGCCGAGATTGAGGTATCAAGTGTTAGCTTTGAGATGATGGGGGACATTGCTTATATTAGCATTACCCACTTCTCTGAGAGTACCGATGCCGAGCTATCGTCAGTACTGGACAGCATAGCTCACGAAGTGGTTGTGGGCATCATCCTTGACCTTCGTAGTAATCCAGGTGGTATCCTGCCGGCGGTGGTCGATGTCGCCAGTCGCTTCCTGACCGAGGGCGCAATAGTTGATGTGGTGGATAATCAGGGCGAGCATACCACTATGTCCGCTGAGCACAAGCAGATTACCACCGACCTGCCACTGGTGGTTCTGGTGGATGAATTTAGTGCCAGCGGCAGTGAAGTGCTGGCGGGGGCGCTGCAAGATCACGGGCGGGCTACCATTGCCGGCACAACCACCTTTGGTAAGGGGAGTGTCAATGTGCTGCGTCAGCTTAGTGATGGCTCGGGGCTCTATATTACCACGGCGCGCTGGCTTACCCCTGAGGGTCGTCTTATCGAGGGCGAGGGAATAGACCCTGACTATGAGCTTGAGCTTGAAGGTGGAGCGGCTATCCAGTGGGCGATAGACTATCTTCAGGGGGGTAGCTAGGAATCAGCCCCAGCGCTGCCCATCGAGGAAGTGAAGTCGTGGACAGAGCAAGGTTCCGGGAGCTGGTGGCACAGGCGATTGATAGCTTACCGGAAGAATTTCGCGGTAAGCTGGAGAATATTGACGTGGTGGTGGCTGACTGGCCGTCCCCGCACCAGATGGACAGCGTCAGGCTGAGGCGTGGTCAAACACTGTTGGGGCTTTATCAGGGGGTGCCCCTGACCAAGCGGGGCCGTCACTATGGGCTGGTGGCCCCGGACAAGATAACCATATTCCGGAGGCCGATCGAGGCCAGGTGTCGCTCTGAGGCGGAGGTTACCACCGAGGTAGGGCGGGTGGTGAGGCATGAGATTGCCCACCACTTTGGTATTGGGGAGGGGAGACTGAGGCAGCTTGAGCGGGGCGAAGCGTAATTTTAAGGTTCGGGCTTCCGGACTGGCTCTCCGGCGCTGGTTATCACCAATCTTACTCGGGGCTGCGTCCGGCTTTAGCCAGGGCCATCTTGGCTCCCCGTATGAGGAAGGTATCGGCGTCACCGACGGTATTGAACCGGAAACCCTTGTCCAGTGCCCACTCAATGGTATCTGGAGTAGCAAACATACCAGCCGGCTTTTGGTGCTTCTCTGCCGCCTCTAGGGTGCGGCTAAAAGCGGCTAGGTATTTGGGGTTGTTCCATTTCAGGGGTACCCCGAGGCCTAGACTGCACGATAGGTCGTAGGGGCCAATATAACAGGCGTCTATTCCCGGCACGGATAGAATCTCGTCTAGGTTCTTGAGTGCCAACTCAGTCTCTATCTGGACGGCGACGAGAGTCTCTTTGTTGGCGGTCTCAAAGTAGTGCGGGTCAAACATGCTGGCGCGGCGGGGTCCGAAGCCCCTCGTTCCTTCAGGTGGATACTTGCATGCCCTGACGGCGTTCTCGGCTTCCTCCTTCGAGTTGACCCAGGGGATGAGGACGCCATAGGCGCCGATGTCTAGGATGCGCTTTATCTGAACCGGGTCGTTCCACTGAGGCCGGACAATGGGGATACAGTCGGTGCCGTTCATGGCTTGTATCATCTTCTGTATAGTCTCGAAACCTAAGGGGCCGTGTTCAGCATCCAGCAGAATCCAGTCGAATCCGAGTCGGGAGAGAATCTCAGTGACATCCTGGTGACCAAGCCCGACAAAAGTTCCAATGACCCTCTCCCCCTTCTGCAGTTTCGTTTTAAGCGTATTCTTCAATGCCCCATCCCTCCTTTAAGTCAGGCTCACGTATCTAAGATTAAGCGTGGTTGGAAATCAGAGTCTTGAGGCTCTTAACCATGTAATCGCCCTGGTGGGTGTAGCCGAACCCGGAGCGATAGTACTCTTTAGCCCCGACGCCGCTTAGGACGGCTATTCGTGGTGCCTGGAATTCATCGGCGGCGATTCGCTCGGCCTCTTTTAGCAATGCCCTACCCAGTCCCTTGTGCTGAGCTGAGTTTGGGTCTCGCTGGTGGAGTGAGACCTCAGGCCCGTATATATGTAGCTCCCGTATAAGGGCAGAATTGCCATCGGCTACTGGCCGGGGCTCGATTCTGAGCCTTAGCAGGCCGAATAGGGTTTCGTTTTCATCTTCGAAGGATAGAAAGACCTCTCTCCCGCCGGAAGCCTTGTAGTCCATCCGTACTAGCTGCGGTTCCCCTATTTCCCAGTTATCCCGCAATCGGTGGCCGTATTCCCGGCACCGGATACAGCGGCAGACGGTACCCCGCTCCTTCATGCGCTGCTTAACCACATCCCGCAGGGAGTCCTTCAAGCCGCCGACGATGAACTTGGCCGGGATGTCGCGCAGCACCCTTGAGATTCTGACGTATTTGGGCGCTACGGACTTAATCTCTGTAGCCAGGCCAATCATTACCTCGTCGGGGTAGGGTTGATAGCGTCCGTCCCGGTACCACTGCTCTAGCTCGGTGCCGGCAACTACCATGGTGGGATATAGCTTCAGGCCGTCCGGTCTGAAACGGGGGTCACTGAATAGCTGTTTGGATAGCGCTAGGTCTAGTTCCGGGGTTGCGCCGGGCAGCCCTGGCATCCAGTGATAGTGCACCTTGAAGCCATGTTCCTTAAGCGAGGCGGTGGCTTGGACTACCTCGGCTATCCCGTGACCTCGTTGTACCAGGCGATAGATGTCCTCGTCTAGAGTCTGGACGCCGAGTTCGACACGGGTGGTGCCGAACTTCAGCATCCGCTCTATCTCTTCTTGCCCACACCAGTCGGGTCGGGTTTCGATGCAGAGCCCGGTGCAGCGATGGGGCGCTAGTTCGTTAAGTCGCTTGGCTTCCTCTAGGCTAGCTGAATCCCGGCCGTTCAGGGCGTCAAAGCAGTCTTTAATGAACTGATACTGGTAATCCTTAGGCTGGGCAAGGAAGGTGCCCCCCATGACGATGAGCTCAATCTTGTCGGTGGGGTGTCCCATCTCGGAGAGGGCTTTTAACCTTAGCCTAACCTGTTTCTTGGTATCGTAGCCGCATTCGCGGGCGCGCAGGACTGCGGGTGATTCCGGAGTATAGCTCTGGGGTGTGGCTGGGTAGGTGGGGCAGTAGAGGCACTGCCCCGGACATGCCCTCGGCTGGCTCATTACCGCCACCGGTGTCACCCCGGATATTGTCCTGGCCAATTTCTTCATAGTATACTCGTAACCAGTTTAGCAGATTAAGATTATGGTAACAAACAGGGATGTCTTCAACCAGATAGCCCCGGGGTGGTATAGCTTCCGGCACTGGTCCATCTTCCGTAACGAGCTGGAAGCCCTGGCGGAACGGTGGCAGCACGGTCGGCTGCTTAACCTCGGTTGTGCTCACGGCCCCGATTTTTTGCCCTTTAAGGAGGGCTTTGAGCTATACGGAGTGGACTTCTCTCTTGGGATGCTGGAATTTGCCTGGAGGTATGCGGCAAAGTTCAGATTCGACGTTCACCTGCTGTTGGCTGATGTTACCTGCCTGCCCTTTGCTGCTCTGACCTTTGACTGGGCAGTTGTTGTGGCAACCTACCACCATATCAAGGGTAGTGAGAAACGGAGGACGGCTCTGGGTGAGCTAAGGCGAGTGCTCAGGCCGGGTGGTGAAGCCTTTATTACCGTGTGGAACCGCTGGCAGAAGCGCTTCTGGTTTAAGCCTAAAGAGGTAACTGTGCCCTGGCGGAAGGCAGATAGGGTGCTGGAGCGCTATTACTACCTGTTTTCTTACCCCGAGCTGGAGAAATTGGTAACCAGAGCTGGCTTTGAGGTGCTGAAATCCTTTCCCGAGGGTTCCTATCACGGTCCGCTTAAGTTCTTCTCGCGGAATGTATGCCTGCTGGTGAGAAGAAGTGACTAGGGAGATAGTTTCTTGAAAGTTTGGCCTGACTAGGAATATAATACGGCTACTATAGAGGTTGCGAAGGAGCAGTGAAGTGGAGACTTGGACGAGCTGGGTTTATCAAGAAGGGTGGAAGGTTTTTACCATCGTCGGTATCTGCTTAGGCGCCTTTTTCCTTATCCGCCGTCTTGTCCCCTTTGCCATCAGGCGGACGGTAAAGCGGCAGATGAAGGGCAAGCGCAAGGTGGAGAGGGAAAAGCGGGTGCAGACTCTATCTCGGCTCATAACCACCGTTTCAGCTGCAGGTTTGGGCACTTTGGCTACCATACTCGTTCTTAATCAAGTGGGAGTTAATGTCTGGGCTGGTGTAGCCGCCATTGGGGTAGTTGGCATCGCTATAGGCTTTGCCACCCAGCAGCTAATAAGAGACTATATCGGTGGGTTTTATATCTACCTTGAAAACCAGTACAATGTTGGTGATGTCATTAGGGTTGGCACCATTGCCGGCATAGTGGAGGAGCTATCTTTAAGGCGAACCGTGGTGAGAGACCTTGACGGCGCCCGACATACTATCTCCAACGGGGAAATCAGAATGGTGAGCAATCTCACCCAGGAGTGGTCGAGAGCCCATCTCAATATTAGCGTGGCTTATAAGGAAGACCTTGACCGGGTTATGGCGATTATGAGAAGAACCTGGGAGGAAATGGCCGAACACCCGCATTGGGGCTCAATGATGATTTCAAAGACACCCTGGCTTCTCCGGGTGGATGAGTTCGGCAACTCCGGCATAACGATAAGGATGGTTGGTGAAACTGAACCTATCCAGCAATGGGATGTCATGGGGGAACTTAGAAGGCGATTGAAGAGGGTCTTTGATGAACAGGGGATTGAGATTCCCTGGCCTCACGTCAAGCTGTATTTTGGCGATACTGTGCCCTCTGTGGGGAAATCTGAAAAGTCTGGCTAGCTAGTTTCTTACCATCCCTGGGCCACGGCTGCTTCTTATAGTCTCGCCCCGGTGACATGCCTGTCTTTCCTAGTCATGAAGGCGGTTTAAGAGCTAGACATATCGTCTATAATCTGGTTTAATTAGGTGATTATGCTGTTTTAGTGAGGAGAGTTAATATTATGTTCGAATCGTGTGCTATGGATGCTTCTACTGAGCAAATGTCCTGGTTAATACCCTTAATTATTATCATTATATTGAGCTTCGTTATGAGGCGCCGCCGCCCGGTGGAGAAGACGCCTCAGGATATAGCTTCTAGTCTGCTCATGGATGTTATGGCCAACCAGAGAATCTTAGAGCAATTTGGCTCCCAGAAGCGGCCCAAGAAGCTTAAGACGGGTAGCTGGCAGAGAAACCGGGAGAAGATAAATTTTCTCAGTGATTCACTGCGTGCGGACCTAGTTAATGCCTTTAGTATGGCCGAAGATTTCAACATGCGAATAGATTCGGCTAAGATGTATAAATCAGATAGTTACCTCTTCGGCGTTAATATTGACAGGCTGGAAAAGCCGCTGCAAAAGAGTCGGGAGGGGCTTGAGGAATGGCTCAAGGCGAATATTGAGCAGGTGGGGCCTGGCGCTGGGCGTCAGGGATGCCTGGGTGGCGGCTTGGGTGGCGGTCTCCTCGGCGGCTGAGATATATCTAACTATCTAGGCAAACATCCCCCCGTCGATACCAATCACCTGGCCGGTAATATAGCTGGCATGCTCGCTGGCTAAGAAAGCGGCTAGTTCCGCTACTTCCTCGGGTTTGCCGTAGCGTCTTAGGGAAATAAATTGTAAGACGGCTTCCCTTCGTTCCTGATACATCTTATCCGTCATCTCGGTGACAATAAACCCGGGGGCAATGGCGTTGGCGGTTATGTTGAGTGAGCCCACCTCTCTGGCGATACTCTTGGTAAAAGCGATGACTCCGGCCTTGGAAGCGGCGTAATTGGTCTGCCCCGCGTTGCCAATGATACCGGCAATCGAGGCCATGCTTATGATACGTCCCCAACGCTGCCTCATCATTGAGCGTAAGGCAAACTTGGTACAGGTATAGGTTCCCCTCAGATTAGTATCAATGACATCATCCCAGGCTTCATCGGGCATTTTTAGTAGCAGGGTATCCCGGTTAATACCGGCGTTATTCACTAAGATATCAATTTTATCCCAGCGGCCAGTTATTTCTTCAACCATGGTCTTTACGGCCTGGCTATCTCTTACGTCGGCTTCTGTGGCAAAGGCGTCCCCGCCCTGACCCTTTATCTCGTTGGCTACCCCCTCGGCAGCCTCTTTAACTATGTCACAAATGACCACTTTAGACCCCAGGCTGGAAAGCTTAAGAGCTATGGCCTTACCTATGCCCCGGGAAGCTCCGGTTATCAGTGATACCTTACCCTCTAATTCTAAAGGTTCCTTGTTAGCCATTTTTAAGTCTCCTTATATTTTTTGAGGACGAGGCAGCAGTTCTGTCCCCCGAGGCCAAAACTATCCTTGAGGCAGATATTTACCTCCGCCTCCCGAGCCACATTGGGCACGTAGTCCAGGTCACAATCCGGGTCAGGGGTCTCGTAGTGTATTGTGGGCGGAATGATGCCATTATTTATGGTTAGGATAGCACCGATAGATTCAACGGCACCACCAGCCGTGATCATGTGCCCAAACATGGACTTGTGTGAGCTTATGGGAATCTGATAGGCGCGGTCTCCAAAAACCTTCTTGATGGCCCTGGTCTCACTGACATCGTTCAGTTTGGTACTGGTGCCGTGGGCATTGATATAGTCTACCTCTTCCGGGCTTACCCCGGCATCCTGGAGGGCCATTCTCATGGCGGTGGCTTCGGTTTCTGGGTTAGGGGCGGTAGCATCATAGGCATCAAAGATCCAGCCGACCCCGGCCACCTCAGCCAGAATTGGGGCGCCTCGCTTCTGGGCATGCTCCAGGCTCTCCAGCACTAGTACTCCGCAACCTTCCCCGTAGACGAAGCCGTTGCGGTTCAGATCAAAGGGTCGGCTTGCCTTATTCGGGTCTGGCTCTTTAGTCAGGGCGCCCAGGACACTCAGCGCAGATACGGTCATTTCATCTAGTGAGGCATCAGAGGCGGCAGCTATCATGACGTCGGCATAACCGAGGCGGATGAAATTCAGGGCCGTGCCGATAGTATCAGTGCCACTGGCACAGAGGCTATTGACACTAGTGTTGGGGCCTCTGGCCCTGAGGAGCATCCCCAGCTGCAGGGATACCACACTTGGGGATGCCTTGGTAAAGAAAAGCGGGTCGGCTCTTTTTCCCCCTTTGAGTGAGCCCCACCCTTCGGCGATAAACTTATGTTCTAGCATATTAGAACTGATGATGCCTACCCGTTCTGGTTGCTCTTTGGTCATATCCAGATTGGCTCGAGCTACCGCCTCTTTGGTAGCCGGGATAGCAAAGTGAACCCCCCGCCGGGTACGCTGAACTGTCTTCGGGGCCATATGTTGTGTCGGGTCGAAGTTCCTCACCTCACCGGCTACTTTTACCGAGGAGTTACTGGCGTCAAAACAGCTAATACAATTGATACCTGATTTCCCTGCCACCAGGCTTGTCCAGAACTCCTCTATGTTTAAACCTATAGGGCAAACAACCCCCGTTCCGGTAATGACTACTCGCTTCATGTCTAATAATTCTCTCCTTTATTCAAGACTGAAGGGTGCTAGGGAGGTTCCTCCATCAATAATAATGGTCTGTCCTCTGATCATGAAGGCTTCTTCACGGCACAGAAAGGCGACCACATTGGCAATATCTTCGGCGCTTACCAGTCTGCCGGCCGGTGTTGTTGGTAAGGGAGCCCCCGCTCCTGGTCGTCCCCCCCTGGCGTAAAGCAGGCCAGTTTCGGTTGGCACCAGTGAGGCGGCTACTGTGTTAACGCAAATGTCCTTAGGGGCTAACTCTATTGCCAAGTAACGAGTCAAGGCTTCAAGGGTAGCCTTGGAGACACCTATGGCGACATAGGCCGGCAATACGAAAGATGAGCCTAGACTTGAGACGGCAACTATCTTACCCCCCCTCCCCTCCATCAGCTTAACCGCACGTTGGGTGCAGAGGAGAAAAGCCCGGGCATTTATGTCCATTGTCCATTCCCAGGCTTTCGCATCAAGGTCTAGGGCGGAGCGGGGTAGACCGGAGGCAGCATTATTTATAAATATATCTAACCGACCGAAGCTACTGGCAATGATGCTAAACATCTCGCTAATCTTTTCTGGGTCGCCAACATTGGCTTTGATAACCTTACTGGTTACCCCTAGCGTTTCAATGTCGTTAGCCGTTTGCTCTGCAGCTTCACGTCGACGAAAGTAATTTACGATGACATCAGCTCCCTCTTTAGCCAGTTTTAAGGCTATGGCTCTACCGATGCCGCGGGAACTCCCTGTTACTAGGGCTACCTTGCCTTTAAGCATTACCTTTCTTCTCAGCTACCCGAGCTTCGACATAGCTCACAAAATCACCGAAGTTCTTGAAATTCTGGGCATCTTCATCGGGAATTTCAATACCGAATTCATCCTCCAGGGCGACCAGTACTTGTACCATGTCCAGGGAATCAGCTTTCATATCCTGGAAGGTAGACTCAGGCTTAAGGACTTCTCGGTCACAATGCACAATTTTGACAACGATGTCTTTGATGGTGTCTTCAACAGCTGACATAATAACTCCTTTCACAGATTGATGTGTTGTCTAATCTTTCCTAACTCTGCTTTCAAGCAGTGCACTACATCTCCTTCAACCGCCGTCTTGGCGTGATCTAATGCCTTAGTTACCTCTGGGGCCTTACTATGCCCGTGCATCTTAAGGACGACGCCATCAATCCCCCAGATAAGCCCCCCCCCGACGCTATTGGGCGAAGCTAGCGATGCCACGGCGCTCTTAGCCTTACCCCTTAGCAGTTGATTTATTACGGGATACTTTTTTACCTTATCCAGGAAGTAGTTAGCAACAATTTGCCCGCCACTCTCGCTGAGTTTGAAAAGGCAGTTGCCCACGAAGGCATCACAGACGATGACGTTAGCCTCACCGGTAAGAATAGCGTGGCCTTCTACATTACCGATAAAGTTTAGGCCGCTCTCTTTCAGCAGGGAATAGGCTTCCCGAGCTAGTCGGTTGCCCTTTCCCTCCTCGATACCAACATTGAGCAGGGCCACCGTCGGATTCGGAATATTGAGGAATACTCTGGCATAGACAGTCCCGATAACAGCGAAGGTTACTAGATGGCTTGGTTTGCAATCCATGTTTACCCCGAGGTCAAATATTGCCGTCTTGGGAGCCAAACTGGAGAGAACCCCGCCAATCACCGGGCGGTCTATGCCCTCTATCGTTCCCAGATGCTGCAGGGCACTGGTGACTAGCGAACCGGTGGCAGTTGCTCCGATTATGGCCTTTGCCTCTCCAGACTTTACCAGCTTGGTGGCGATAGCTATCGAGGAGGTAGGCTTACGGCGGACGGCCAGAGCTGGATTCTCCTCTTCTTTGATAAAACCATCGGCATTGACGCAGCGGATTGGTAAGCCGGAGGTGTCATGTTTGCCTAACTCTTCTTCTAGGATGCTAAGGGGGCCGACTAAAACAGGCTCCAAGTCACCCCTTTTGGCAGTGTCTACGGCACCGCTGACTATTTCCTGAGGAGCGTAATCGCCACCCATGGCATCGATGGCTATGCTTACTCTCCGCTTAGGCTCGGTCATAAACTGTCCCCTTTTCTTCCCTTCCTAGCCAGATTACTGAAGTTTGACGACGGCTCCCCCCGTGATTACTACGTCTCCGTTTTGATTACGGCACTCAAGGCTACAGTTTACGTGTGGGATACCCTCTTTATCCTCAATGGAATCGACTTTGCCACTGGTGGTAATGGTATCCTGCGGACGGGCGGGTGCTTTGAAGCGGACCGAAAGCTTGCCCCCCTCTAGCCAGCTCTGAGCAAAGGCGTTGGTCATCATCTCTGAGGCATAGGCTAGAATAAGCATACCATGGGCAATGGTGCCACCTAGCGGAGTTTTGGCGGCAAAAGCCTCATCAATATGTATTGGGTTATAGTCGCCACTGGCCTCGGCATAAAGGTTAATCTTTTGCTGAGTGAGGTGCTTCACAAGCGAGGGCAGGCTATCACCTTGGTGGATATCCGATAGCTTCGGTTTATCTTTCACAGCCGTATTCCTCTCCTAAGTTCCTAGTTTGGTGCCGCAATGGTAGCTTTTCCGGTCATGACCTTCTCTCCAGCTTGGTTCAGGACGTTGATCTCAAGCACGACGAGATTCAAGCTACCCCGCTCCAGCTTTTGAGCTATCTTGCCACCGCAGCTGACACTGGCCCCTATGGGCACCACTTTGAGGAATTCAAGCTCCTGAGAGGCGTGTATCGAGCCCGGGGGTACCGTAAATGATTGCGACAATGCGGTCATAGCGCATGCCGCTATAGCTAGGGGAGGAACAATCCCCGAGGTTAAGAAATCGGTCTCTTCGCCCACCGCTTCCAGATACTTGGCAATGACCGGTTCAGTCAGTTCGTAACTGGTCGGCGGAAACTCAAAACCTATTGGTAGTTGTTTAAAGCTCAGGGGTGAGCTTTGCTCTCTTTCCTTCATTCACGAGTCCTGGTAAGTTACAGCGGAATTTATTGGGTAAGGCTTACCGTCTGTTTGAAGTTTCTTGTAAATATAAACTACATCTAGCCTTGATGTCAAGTGTTTCTTAGGCTTATCACCTTAGATTTTAACTTTGTTACTCGATTGATTCGATCGGTATAGAGAATGGCGGTAACTAGTGGGTAGGGTGGTAAAGGGTTATCCCCCACCTGTGCAAGTGAGCTTTCTTTAAGTGGTTTAGGTGTTTCTGAAAGGATGCCGAGGTGATATCTGCAGTGGTCATTTCTAGGGCGTTCTCTTTATTGTTGGTGTAATAGCCCTGCCGCACATTTACCTGACTAAAACCGTACTTATAATATAGGCTCTGGGCTGGAATGTTGGAAGACCGTACCTCTAGGGTGAGGATATGGGCATTTAGCTCTAGAGCCAGGTCAATCATGGAGATGAGCAAAAGCTCACCTATTCCTTGGCGACGGTGACTTCGCCGCACGGCAATATTGGTTAGGTGGGCTTCGTCAGCCATCATCCAGAAGCCAGCGAAGCCAGCAATGTATTGTCTATCGGTGGGGGGGGGCTCTTCAATACTCAGGATGCGGTTATGCTTGGAAAGCTGCAGCACCTTGGGTGCTAGGCTGGGAAGGCTCTTCTCTTTAGTCACCGTTACCCCGGCCTTCCCGGTGGTTGTGATGACTTCGTGGGCGACAATATAGTGGGCCAGTGGGGTTTTTAGCTCACGCTTGTAATTCGCCGGGGGCCACATGTCAGGGAAGGCTTCGTGGTCAATCTCAGCGACTTGGGCAATATCCTCTTTACGCATCAGACGTATGTCGTAAGACAACCTTCTGTCCCTCACCAGAACTGCACTTTGAAATTATTGTAACACATTCCAGCCTAGCGTCGATATAACTATCTCCCGTGTGTTTAGCCTCAATTATTAAGCAATTATTAACATTTGTTAATAATTAACCTATCTTTTTATACCTTCTTCCGTTATAATTTATGCACAGGGTAATGCCCAGACTACTGGTGAGAAGCGGGGGTTATCAGGTGCAAGATGAGGAGAGCCTCGTCCAACGAGCCAAGCAGGGTGACGAGACGGCTTTTGCTCAGTTGTATGAGGAGTATTTTGACAAGATCTATCGCTATGTGACTATCAGGATGGGGGACAAGATGGAGGCGGAAGATATAACTCAGCAGGTCTTCCTCAATGCCATCAAGGCCATCTCTTCCTTTAAGTGGAAGGGGGTTCCCTTCTCTGCCTGGCTATTCCGGATTGCCCATAACCAGGTGGTTGATTACCTGAGGAAGAGCAAAAAACGGGTTTTGGCTCCTCTTCAGGAGTCTCTGGTAGCCAGCAACTCCGACCCACAGGAAATATTTGAGCGTAAGTTAGATATTGAAAGGCTGACCTTAGCCACCAAGAAATTGACACCGGCGCAGCAGGAGGTAATTTCACTGCGTTTTGCCGCTGAGATGTCGGTGGCTCAGGCGGCTAAGGTTATGGGCAGGAGTGAGGGAGCGGTAAAAGCATTACAGCATAGCGCCGTGGTGGCGCTGCGTAAAGCATTATCGGTGGCGTAGCTATGAAAAAGAGTAGTGAGTTTGAAAACATTTTAGATGAGTGTTTGGGGCGGCTCATTAGTGGTGAGACTGTGGAGCAGTGCCTGGGGAGCTATCCTGAATGGGCACTTGAGCTTGAGCCTCTGTTACGGACGGCTCAGGCTGCCAGAGAGGCATCAGCAATTACGCCCCGGGCCGATTTTAAGGCTAGGGCCAGGTATGAGTTCCGTTCGGCGCTCCACGCCGAGCTGAGCAAGAAGACTCGGCCCGTATCTGTCTTTAAGCGGGGGTGGGTGGTGGCGTTGATGGTGATTGGCATCCTCTTCATATCTGGGGGAGGCACGGCACTGGCAGCCAGCAACAGTATGCCCGATAGCCCCCTCTACCGGGTGAAGCTGGCTGCCGAGCGGGTTCAGCTGGCCCTAACCCCGTCTACTGTGGGTAAGGCTCAACTGTGTGCTGCCTTAGCTGATAGGAGAGTGGTGGAAATAATCTATTTGGCTAATAAGGGTGACGTCCAGCAGGTGGAAGCTACCACCCAGCGTCTGGAAGAGAGACTGTCAACGCTGGTTACGTTGGTCTCTGTCGAGGGTGTGGAGGCAGTGCCGGTAGAGGAGGCTCCTAGGGTGCTGACCGAGGAGCCGGCCACGACAGCACCAGCTCCATCATCAGCGACAGAAACCGTGCCGATGGCACCGACAGCTCCGGCAGAAGCGACAGCCTCGGTACCACCACCTACAGTGACAGCCCCGCCTCCTGGAGACGATGCAGATACGGGTACTGAGGATGTCCCGGTAAAGAATGGCGGTCGGGCTGATTTGAAGGTTAAGATAGCTACTGATGCGACTACTCACCTCGAGGCTCTGCAATCTGTGCTAGAGGAAGCCTCGCCCTCGGTAAGGTCTGCCCTGCAATACGCCATTATCGTCTCGGAAACCGGCTATAGAAGAGCCCTCGCTGCCATGGACTAGCTTTCAGGCAGCTCTGTTTCTTTCTGGCAAGTTTCGAAATTAGTTCGCCCAGCAACTAACTAAATGGCGACCTTTCCGTTATTACTTAGTGGGAGGCAGGAAATGAAGAAGAAGTGGTTATTGGTTTTAGGCTTGGCGTTGGTCGTGCCGGTAGTAGCCTTATCCGGCTGTGCTCCGGGACCAACCACGGTAGATGCGGTTAATCTGAATAGTCAGCAGGTAGGTATCTGGGTCACCGGAGAGGGTAAGGTAACCGCTACCCCTGATATTGCCCTCCTGAGATTGGGCATTGAGGTGCAGAGGACAACGGTAACTGAGGCTCAGGCTGAGGCGGCGGTGGCTATGGGGGAGGTGATGACGACTCTGGTTGATAACGGCGTGGCGGAGAAGGACATTCAGACTCAGTATTTCAGCGTTTATCAGGTAACCAGATGGGACGATTACACAGACCGGGAGATTGTAATTGGCTATAGAGTAACCAATAAGGTAAATGCTAAGATACGAGATATAGATAAGACTGCGATTATCATTGATGCCGTTGTTGTCGCCGGAGGCGACCTGACGCGCATTGACAGTATCAGTTTTTCCATTGATGACCCGACCGTCTATTATGGGGAGCTAAGGACTAAGGCGATAGCCGATGCTAAAGCTAAGGCGGAACAGCTGGCCGGGCTGGCTGGTGTCAAGCTGGGCAAGGCAACCTATATTTCTGAGGGGATTCAGGTGCCCTCGCCCATCTACCCCCGCTATGATTATGGTGTGGTTCCAGCGCCAGTAGAAGAGACATCAATCAGTCCGGGCGAGATGGATATCATTCTTAACGTTCAGATAGCCTATGCCATTTTGGACTAAGTGAAGAGGGTTTTGGGAGTTTAGGTAGTATCTGCTGGTGCTGTTAGAGAATTAAGTTACTGAGCAGGAGGTAATACTATGAGGATTTGGAAGGTAGCTTTGGTATTGGTGCTGGCTCTTGGTTTGGTGTTGGGTGTGGCGTCGCCCGCACTGGCGGCACCACCGTGGGCATCACCACCTCTGGAGGCTCCGCCACCGTCTAGGGTAATCAGGGGTGAAGTAGTTAGTATTGCCGATGCCTCCTTTGTAGTTCGCTCTGGTTGGTATGAGGTCGCGGTTTCGGTTGATGGCGAAACTGAGTATTTCAAGGCTTCGGTGCCTGCCGGGGCCCTGGCGCTGGCCGTGCATTTGGTAAAGCCAGTTGAGCTGAGCCCGGAAGGTTTGGGGCTCAGGCAAAGGCTTCATCGCTTGGTAGCGGGGGTATTGGCCTCAGTGCCCTCCTTGGTCAGGAACCGGCAGCAACTGAGGCAGCAGATTCGTGAAGAACTGGGGGTGGGAGGATTGCTTTCACCCTTTGGTGAGGAGGCGACCTTTAATGATATTGAGCCTGGTAGTCGGGTGGTGGTGTGGGCAGTGTCGGATGAGGATAAACCGCTGGCTAAGCGGGTGGTGATTACCGACTGGGACTAAGCGGTGACTTAATTGATGATGGGTCACTACTAAAATAAGAGGGAACCTTGAAGAGGGTTCCCTCTTATTGTTGATACTGTCTTCTCGGGCTACCCTAAATTTCAAAGTAGGGTTGGTTGTGGTGGTTTTCCCCGGTTATCGGGCCGACCGAGGTGCTCGTAAGCCAGCGTGGTGGCTAATCGGCCCCGCGGGGTTCGCTCCAGAAAACCCAGCTGCAGGAGATAGGGCTCGTAGACGTCCATAATGGTGTCCGCCTCCTCGCTGATTGAGGCAGCGATGGTATCCAGTCCCACCGGACCGCCGTTAAACTTGTCAATGATGGTATAGAGTAGCTTGTGGTCGATTTCGTCCAGGCCTATGGTGTCAATTTCAAGCTTACCGAGTGCCTCTCGGGACACGCGTTGGGTAACTATGCCGTCGGCCATAACCTGGGCATAGTCTCTTACCCGTTTCAGGAGTCGGTTGGCCACGCGGGGGGTGCCTCTGGCCCGTCGGGCAATCTCCTCTAGGCCGCTCTCTTCGGCGGCTATCTGGAGGATACGGGCGGAGCGTTTGAGGATGGCTTCAATAGATGTCTGGTCGTAGAAGTCGAGGCGATAGACAGCCCCGAACCGGTCTCGTAGAGGTGGACTCAGCAGGGCAAAGCGGGTAGTCGCCCCGATAAGGGTGAAGTTGGGTAGATTTATTCTTAGGTTCTTGGCCCCGGGCCCTTTCCCGATAATGAGATCCAGGGCAAAATCCTCTAGGGCGGGATATAGCATCTCCTCTACCGTCCGATTGAGGCGGTGGACCTCGTCAATGAAGAGGACATCCTGGTTGCGGAGGTTGGTTAGGATGGCAGCGAGGTCTCCGGTGCGCTCTACGGCTGGGCCAGAGGTGATCTTAATATTAACCCCCATCTCGCTGGCTATGATGTGAGCCAGGGTGGTCTTGCCCAGACCCGGCGGACCGTAGAGCAGGGTGTGGTCGAGAGCCTCATCCCTACCCTTAGCGGCGGTGATAGCTATCTTCAGGTTTTCCTTTACCTTGGTCTGACCCACGAAGTCAGTCAGGCAGCGCGGTCTAAGGCTGGTGTCAAGCGATGAGTCATCGACACTGAGTTTACCGGATACGATGCGATTTGTTTGTTGTTCCACCCGCTTTCCTGTCTATTATCTCCCGGCTTGACATTTTGGCTACTTAGCCTCATTATACCACATCTTTACCCTGGCCTGGTTTTAGGGTGGTGTGTTCGGCAAAGAAAAAGCCGCTCTATCTGAGAAGGAGGCGGCTCTTTTCTATAGGTGTTTAAGCGTGGGGGGCGCTAGAGGGTTAACTCCGTTGGCTCTTCTTCTCCACCGGGCGGGAGCTCTGGTGCTTCTTCAGAGATTGCGAAGCGGGCGGGAATCAATTTCCCGATGATGACATTTTCTTTAAGCCCAACCAGCTTATCTGTCTTGCCCGAAACTGCGGCTTCGGTAAGCACCCGGGTAGTTTCCTGGAAAGAGGCTGCGGCTAGCCAGCTGTAGGTATTCAGCGAGGCCCGCGTTATACCCAGTAGGACAACATGGGCGGTAGCTGGTTCACCGCCTTCGGCGAGCACCTTGGCATTGATGTCCTCATAGTGGAATCTGTCTACCAGTTCCCCGGCGACGAGCTCGGTGTCGCCTGAGGAATCAATATAGACCTTGGTTAGCATCTGATGGGCAATAACCTCAATATGCTTATCGTTTATGTTTACCCCCTGGGAGCGGTATACTTTTTGTATTTCATCAACCAAGTAGCGCTGGACAGCCTCTTTACCCAGGATGTGCAGTATGTCCTGGGGGTTAACGGAGCCATCGGTTAGCTGATCTCCAGCCTTTATCTTGTCTCCAGTTTGGACGCGAATATGAACGGTGGCAGGAATAGTATATTCCCGTACCTCCTGCTCTTCATACTTGATAGATAACTGCCCCTTCCCAATAGTAACCGTACCGGCAACACGGGCTAGGATAGGCTGAGTCTCCGCGGTTAACTCTGTCGGCTGCGGTTCGTTCTCATCCTGAGGGGATTCGCTGGCTAACACCGTCCCCACGTCTACCCATTGATTTGGCTCCACTAGGATTTTAAAGCTGGGTGGTAGAGAGTATTCATCATAGAATAACTCAGAACTAGCGACCTTGACTCTTCTCTCATCGGCACTGTCAATTACCTCAACTTCGCCGTCTATTTCTGAGATAGTAGCTTGCGCTTTAGGTGGCCTGCCTTCAAAGAGCTCCTCTACTCTGGGCAGACCGGTTGTGATATCAAGGCCAACGACACCACCAGTGTGGAAGGTACGTAGGGTTAGCTGGGTACCGGGCTCACCGATGCTCTGGGCAGCGATGATGCCGACGGCGGTGTCAAGGTTGACCAGACGTCCCCGGGCTAGGTCCCGACCGTAGCAGCGCTGGCAGGCGCCCTGCCGCGACTCGCAGGTAAGTGGAGACCTGACGTGAACCTTAGTTAACTCGCAAGCTATAATTCTGCTTGCCGTTGCCTCATCAATTTCCTGATTACGGTCAACGATGATTTCTTTAGTTTTGGGGTCAACCACTTTACTGGCGGCTAGGCGACCGACGATTCGTTCCGTAAACGATGGTAAGAGCTCCTTTTCTTCTGTTTCAGAGATCCAAATGCCGTCTCTAGTGCCGCAGTCTTCCTGACGGATAATAACATCTTGGGCAACATCGATGAGGCGGCGGGTCAGGTAGCCACTCTCTGATGTCCTTAGTGCGGTATCGGCAAGCCCCTTGCGGGCCCCGTGGGTGGAGATGAAGTATTCCAGAACACTAAGCCCTTCCCGTAGGCTCGACTTGATGGGGAAGTCAATTATCCTGCCGGAGGGGTTAGTCATTAGACCTCGCATACCTGCCATCTGTCTAATCTGGGAGATGTTCCCCTTGGCTCCCGAGGTTGACATCATGTAGATGCCTCCGTAGCGGTCGAGGGACTGGGAGATAGTCCCCGTTATCTGGTCAGTAGTTTCCATCCACACGCCGACGACACCGCTATACCGTTCGTCCTCGGTAATCAGGCCGCGGTGATATTGGCTTTCGATAATGGCAGCCCTTTCCTCAGCCTGTTCTATTAGCTTGGGTTTAGATGGGGGAACCTTAACGTCACTCATGCTGATGGTAGTCCCCGATTGGGTGGCATAATTGAAGCCCAGTCGTTTCAGGCTGTCCAGCACTACCGCCATGTCCTGGCTACCTAGTAGCTGGTAGCAGCTGGTTACTATTTGCTTCAGGCCTGACTTGTCGATAACTCTGTCGTAAACCTTTAGCTCCTCAGGCAGTACCTCGTTGAAGATGATGCGACCGGCACTGGTTTTAATCCTCTGCCCGTCTTTTTCCTGATGTCTGACTTCAATCTCAGCCTTGAGGTCAATAATGCCAAGCTGATAGGTGAGTATCGCCTGCTCCAGACTGCTAAAGATGGTGCCTTCTCCTTTAGCTCCGGGTTTAATTGTCGTTAGGTAGTAGCAGCCGAGAACCATGTCCAGGGTAGGCGTTACGATTGGTTCGCCACAGCTAGGAAGGAGCATATTGTGGATGCTCAGCATCGTCTCTCTGGCTTCCTTGACTGCGGCTCTGGAGAGGGGTAGATGGACCGCCATCTGGTCGCCATCAAAGTCGGCATTAAAGGCGGAGCATATCAGAGGATGGAGCTGGATAGCACTGCCATCAATGAGCACTGGTTCGAAGGCTTGGATGCCAAGTCGGTGGAGGGTGGGTGCTCGGTTAAGTAATACTGGTCTCTCTGTGACAACCTCTTCAAGTATGTCGTAAATCTCGGGTTTAGCTCGGGCTACTAGCCGTCGGGCAGCCTTGTCACTGTAGGCTAGGCCTTGCTCCAATAGACGGCGCACAATGTAGGGTTTGAATAATTCTAGAGCCATGCGCCGGGGGAGGCCACACTGGTGAAGCTTGAGCTCGGGGCCGACCACGATAACTGAGCGTCCGCTGTAGTCAACTCTTTTGCCTAGTAGATTCTGGCGAAATCGTCCTTGCTTACCACGGAGCATGTCTGAGAGCGACTTCAATTTGTGGCTACCACCGATGGAGACAGCTCGTCCTCCCCTTTTCTCATTGTCAATAAGGGAATCAACCGCCTCCTGGAGCATCCGCTTCTCGTTACGGATAATAACCTCAGGGGCGCCTATATCCTGCAGGTGGCGCAATCGGTTATTGCGGTTAATGACGCGGCGATATAGGTCATTTAAGTCGCTAGTGGCGAATCTGTCTCCGTTTAACTGAACCATGGGTCTCAGGTCGGGGGGTAAGACTGGCAGCACGGTGATAATCATCCACTCTGGTTTATTACCGCTACGGCGAAAAGCCTCCACTACCTGCAGTTGCTTCGCGGCCTTCTTGCGGCGTTGCCCTGAGGTTTGCCGGGTCTCCTGAACCAGGGTATTATGTAGCTCATCAAGGTTCAGATTCTTGAGAATCTGGAGAATAGCCTCGGCGCCCATCTTCGCCTCGAAGGCCGCGCCGAACTTTTGTTCTAGCTCCTGATGCCGGTTTTCGGTAAGTAGTGTGCCCTGGCGTAGGTCTTCTAGTTGGGCAATATCGCCCTCGAGCTGTTCTTCGAGCCGGGCCTTTTCCTCAACCCACTTGCGCCGGAGCTCGTTTATTTCCTCCACAGTGGCTTTGTTTGCCTCCGTATCGGCGATTTTGGCCTCTAGGGCAGACTCACGTTCCGCGATTTCCTGTGAGCGGGTTTCCCTGAGTTGTTCTCTGGTTTCCTGGCGAGCCTCCTCGTCGATACCGGTGATGATATAGTGCGAGAAGTATAGCACCCGTTCTAGACTCCGCGGTGATAGATCAAGTAGTAGTCCCAGCCGACTGGGTATTCCCCGGGCGAACCAGATATGACTGACTGGACTAGCGAGTTCGATATGCCCCATCCGTTCCCGACGTACTTTAGACCTGGCTACCTCAACGCCACATTTATCACAGACGACCCCTTTGTAGCGGATCTTTTTATATTTGCCGCAGAAGCATTCGAAGTCTTTGGTTGGTCCAAAGATTCTCTCGCAGAAAAGCCCATCCCTTTCTGGCTTCAGGGTACGGTAATTAATTGTCTCTGGTTTGGTTACTTCGCCATAGGACCAGCTTCTAATTTGTTCTGGTGAAGCTAGAGAGATACGAACAGCATCAAAGTCATTAACTTCAAGCATTGTCTTCTTTCACCTCGACCTGGGATAAGTCACTAGTCGGTATAAGCTCAGCCTCTGATTCGAGGGTTTCCCCGGTTTGTTCCGGAAGGGTTAACTTTTCCTCTTCTTCGCTGAGTACTTCAACCGCCAGCCCTAAGCTTCTTAGCTCCATGATCAGTACCTTAAACGATTCTGGCACGCCTGATTGGAGAATATTTTCATTCTTGATTATCGCCTCGTAGGTTTTGGCGCGCCCGGTTACGTCGTCCGACTTAATGGTCAGAATTTCCTGAAGGTTATGGGCCGCACCATAGGCTTCCAGTGCCCATACCTCCATTTCGCCAAAGCGTTGGCCTCCGAATTGAGCTTTACCGCCTAGAGGTTGTTGGCTAATTAGAGAGTAAGGACCAGTCGAACGAGAGTGAACCTTGTCTTCAACTAGGTGGTTGAGCTTCATCATATAGATGTTACCCACGGTTACTGGTTGGTCAAAAGGCTGTCCGCTGCGTCCATCGCGGAGCATGGCCTTGCCCAGGATAGGCGCCGGCAGATTCTGCTCGGCACTGACCGTGGCTACCGTCTGCCCCAGCTCTTCAGGGTTGAGGTCTCGGCTGGCTATGCCCAGCTCTTCGAGCCACAGCCTGAGGCAAACCTCCTTTGCCTCGCCGGGGTGTTTGTCACTGAATACCCGGTCGCCGTTATAGCCCTGGCTGGTGATCCATGCCTTGGCCGCTTCCAGTTGCAGGGCAGGTTTCTCACCATCGGGGTCGAGGCTAACTGCCCCCGCTTTTTGAGCTAACCAGGCCCTGGCCAGGGCGTCCTCAATGGCGGTGTCGTCGGCACCATCGAAGACCGGCGTCATCACCCTCATGCCTAGGGTTCGGGCCGCCCAGCCAAGGTGGGTTTCTAGAAGTTGACCTAAATTCATTCGTGACGGGACATCAATAGGATTGAGGATAATATCCACCGGTGTGCCATCGGGGAGGAAGGGCATATCCTCAACCGGGGCGATAAGAGAAACGACTCCCTTGTTGCCGTGCCGGCCGGCCAGCTTATCCCCTACCGAAATCTTCCGCTTTTGGGCAACCCAGACCTGTACCCATTGATTAACCCCAGCGGGGAGGTCGTCACCGTTAACGGTGGAGAAGACCTTCACATTAACTACTTTACCCCACTCGCCATGGGGCATGCGTAGGGAGCTATCTTTCACCTCCCTGGCTTTCTCGCCAAAAATAGCCCGCAGGAGTTTCTCTTCAGCAGATAGCTCAGTTTCACCCTTTGGCGTAATTTTACCGACTAGTATGTCACCGGGGCTTACTTCAGCTCCAATACGGATAATACCATTTTCATCGAGCTCACGAAGACTTTCCTCACCGACGTTAGGGATGTCCCGGGTAATCTCTTCTGGACCCAGCTTGGTATCTCGGGCTTCTACTTCATGCTTAGAAAGGTGAATGGAGGTAAATCTGTCCTCCCTAACTAGGCGGCTGCTAATGATGATAGCATCCTCATAGTTATAGCCCCCCCAGCTCATGAAGGCAACCCGTACGTTCTGCCCGAGAGCCAGCTCACCCTGGTCAGTGGACGACCCATTGGCTATGATCTGGCCTGGCTCCACTCGGTCGCCCTTATCTACCACCGGGCACTGGTTAATGCAGGTTCCTTGATTGGTACGCACAAATTTCATCAGGGGGTGTATATCCCTCGTGCCGTCATCTTTGGTAACCACCACCTGCGAGCCGGTAGCTGAGGTTACCACTCCCGGATTCTGAGCTAGGAGCACCTCCCCACTGTACTTAGCGGCTTCAGTTTCTATACCGGTGGCCACTATAGGTGCCTCAGGTCGTAATAGAGGCACAGCCTGCCGCTGCATGTTGGAACCCATCAGAGCTCGGTTAGCATCGTTATGCTCCAGAAAGGGTATTAAAGCCGTAGCGACACTGACTATCTGCTTGGGTGACACATCCATTAACTGGATTTTGTCGGGTACCTCGACTAAGTAGCGGTCACCATGCCTGACTTCAACCCTTTCTTCAGTAAAGTGGCCGTTTTCATCAAGCTTGGCATTAGCCTGAGCGATAACGTATTTTTCTTCCTGGTCGGCGGTCAGGTAAACGATGTCATTAGAGACGAAAGGCATCACCTCGATGGTTCTCGGTGCTAGCTGAGAGAGCTGGGTAGCTAGTTTAGGGGTAATCTTAGTCCTAGTCTTGACCATGGTATTACCTTGGTCGTCAATCACTGCTTCCCGTGTTATCCTACCCTTAAGTCGGTCATCATGGTTACTTATCTCGGTGACAACCTTCGCGTATGGTGTCTCAATGAAGCCATACTGGTTAATTCGGCTGTAGGTAGCCAGAGAACCGATGAGACCGATATTAGGACCCTCTGGGGTCTCAATGGGGCAGATTCTACCATAGTGGGAAAAATGGACGTCGCGAACCTCAAAGCCGGCCCGTTCCCGAGATAAGCCTCCCGGCCCCATGGCTGATAGGCGGCGTTTGTGAGTTAACTCGGCTAGAGGGTTAGTTTGGTCCATAAACTGTGATAGCTGCGAGCTACCGAAGAACTCCCTGATGGTGGCTACGATCGGGCGAATATTGACTAGGGCGCTGGGGGTAACCTGCTCAGTGTTGAGAATGCTCATCCGCTCCCTGACGATCCGCTCCAGGCGCAAGAGACCAATGCGAAACTGATTTTGGAGCAGTTCGCCGACGGTGGATACCCTCCGGTTCCCCAGGTGGTCAATATCGTCAGGGGTGTCATTATCATTATTAATCATGATGATATGACGGATTATCTCGACGATATCTTCCTTATCCAAGACTCGTTTCTGCTTAGCATCATCCAGCCCTAATCGCATGTTAAGCTTGTGGCGTCCAACCTCACCCAGATCATAACGTTGCGGGTCAAAAAAGAGGTTAGTTATTAGTTTCTCGGCATTTTCGATGGTGATCGGCTCACCGGGCCGGAGTCTTTTATAGATATCGAGCAGAGCATCGGACTTGTTTTTAATTAGAGGGTCGCGCTCTATGGTGGCGCGGATAAATTGATGTTCCGGTGAGTTCTCCTCTTTAGAGAAGAGGTCGAGTAACTCTTCGTCACTACTGTAACCGATAGCACGTAGCAGGGTAGTGACCGGGATCCTTCGCTTACCATCTATCTTGGCTGAGATTACATCACGGTTGCTGGTTTCAACCTCTAGCCAGGCCCCGTGGCTGGGGATCAACTTGGCATGGCATAGTGCCCGGCCGCTAGTGGTATCTTCTTCCAGCGTGAAAAAGACACCGGGGGAGCGGAGCAATTGACTGACGACCACTCGTTCTGCACCGCTAGTAATAAAGGTGCCCTTAGCTGTCATCAGAGGTAAGCTTGAGAAGAATAGGTCTTCCTCTTTGATCTCCCCGGTCCCTTTAATCAGTAATCTGGCCTTGATGTAGAGCTGGGCTGAGTAGGTCAGATCCCGGTGGCGACACTCTTGTTCGGAATAGCGGGGGGTGCGGAACTCGTAGTCAACAAAGCTGAGCTCCAGCCGGTTGCCAGTAAAGTCCTTTATCGGTGATATCTCCCCCAGTAATTGCCTTAGTCCCTGTTCCTGAAACCAACGGAATGAATCAAGTTGAACCCCGATCAGATTGGGGATTTCTAGTATCTGTGGTAGTTTAGCATAAGATTTTTTGACTACAAGAGGGCCATCTTTTTCAGTGCGTGGTAGCATGGAAACCATATCCCGCCGACTCCTTGCTAAAATAGAGGCATGCAGTTTTGTATCATAATAGTACTAAAACAAATAAGACCTTAGCTGAAGTAAGGCATATTGAAGGTGAGACTTAAGTGACATGATACAAAAAACTATTCTACTACTATTTTCGATATTTGTCAAGTTCTTGGCGCTTGGATTTAAAATTGATGCTACTCATGTTTGTTTCTTTCCTCTGGCATTCGGGGCGGGAACAGTGCCGCCTATATGGGGGTGGGTAAAGTCTGTATCATATTAAGAAAATATTATTAACACTTATAATTAGAGATTATTAAAATATTTAATTATAGTTTGACATATTACTTGGAAAGGCTTATAATTACCTGGTAGCTAGTTGAGGGTGGAGATGGCTAAGAAGGATTACTATGAAATCTTAGGGGTTAAGCGGGAAGCCAGCGAACGGGAGATAAAGCAGGCTTACCGTAAGCTGGCGCGCAAGTATCACCCGGATGTTAACCCTGGTGACAAGTCCGCCGAGGCGAAGTTCAAGCAGGTAAACGAGGCCTACGAGGTCCTGTCCGATAAGGAGAAGCGGACCAAGTATGACCGGTTCGGTGATAAGTGGCAGTATGCTGATCAGTTTGCCCAGGCCGGTGCCCAGCAGAGCCCGCATTGGGATTTCGGTCAGGGTGGTACCACCGGTTTTCGTTTTGAGGAGGGTGATTTAGGCAGCCTGTTTGAGGAGCTATTCAGGGGTTCCCGGGCTGGAACCTACACGCGTCGGGCTCACTCACGGCGGGGTCAGGATATAGAGCACCCGGTAGAGGTTACCCTGGAGGAAGCTTATCACGGTGCCACACGTCTGCTTAATCTTGAGGTTGGGGAGCCGTGTTCTAGCTGTCGGGGTACTGGTCTGATACAGAATGTACCCTGTTCGGTATGCCGCGGTTCGGGGGTGGTATCGCGCCTGAAGCGTCTTGAGGTTAAGATTCCGCCGGGGGTTAAGGATGGCTCCCGGGTGCGCATCGCTGGTAAAGGAGGTCAGGGCTATGGCGGGGCAGCTAGCGGCGACCTCTATCTGGTGGTTTCGGTGAGGCCTCATGCCACGTTTAAGCGGAGCGGCGATGATCTGCAGGTTGAAATTGGAGTCCCCTTGGCGATCATGGTCTTGGGGGGCGAGGTTAAGGTGCCATCCCTGAAGGGTAAACTGGCGCTGAAGATTCCGCCGGAGACGCAGAATGGGCGTATCTTCCGCTTGAGTAGGCAGGGGATGCCTCATCTGGGCAAATCAGGCTATGGTGACCTGCTGGCTAAGGCTAGCGTGGTACTACCTAGCAAACTCACCGATAAGGAAAAGGCGCTGTTTAAGCAGCTTGGTAAGCTGAGACCGGACTGAGAGTCGAGAGGTTATTATGAACGAGGATAAAGAACCGCGTTACGGAATAAGTATCGCCGCCAGAATGGTGGGGGTGCAAACCCACACCTTGCGCTATTATGAGAGAATTGGCATAATAGAGCCACATCGCTCCCGGGGTAATATTCGTTTATACTCGGATGGTGATATTGCCCGGCTCAGGCGGGCAAAGACCTTGATGGAAGACCTGGGGGTGAATCTGGCGGGGGTAGAGGTGATTCTGCGAATGCTGGGGCGGATGGCTGAGATGCAGAATCGCTTGGAGATAGTGGAGTCGGAGTTGGGAAGATGGAGGGAGGTGGATGATGAAACAGGATAAGTTTACGGAGCAGGCGCAGGAGGCGCTGGCTTTATCACAGGAGATAGTCCGTCAGTATCACCACAGCCAGTGGGATGTGGAGCATATACTGCTGGCGCTGCTCCGTCAGGAGCGGGGACTGGTTGGTGAGATATTAAGGGAGCTCGGGGTTGATACCGAAGCGATGAGGCGGCAGGTTGAGGCGGTCTTGGAGAAGTCACCCAAGATTGCCTATGAGACAGAGCAAATGTTCGCCACCCCGCGGGTTGCTCAGCTAATCAGCAAGGCTGGAGAGGAAGCCGGTCGGCTTAAGGATGATTTTATTGGCACCGAGCATCTCCTGGTAGCCATGGCCGGTGAGGAAAAGGGTGAGGTGTCAGGCATTCTCCACCGCCTGGGTATTGACCAGGAGAAGGTGTATCGGGCCCTGCGCAAGCTTCGGGGCGGGCATCGGGTTACTGATGCCCGGGCGGAGAGCAAATACCGTTCCCTTGAGAAGTATGGTCGTGACCTGACCGAACTGGCTCGCGAGGGTAAACTTGACCCGGTTATCGGTCGGGATGAGGAAATTAAGAGAATAATGCAGATCCTTACCCGCCGTACCAAGAATAACCCGGTGATTGTGGGCGATGCTGGTGTCGGTAAGACGGCGCTGGCTGAGGGCCTGGCGCAGAAGATTGCCACTGACGATGTTCCAGATGCCCTTAAGGGACGTCGGGTGGTGGCTCTGGATATGGGCTCGCTGGTTGCCGGGAGTAAGTTCCGTGGCGAGTTTGAAGAGCGGCTTAAGGCGGTAATGGATGAGGTTCGCCAGTCGCAGGGCGAGGTAATACTGTTTATTGACGAGATCCATACTGTAGTTGGTGCCGGAGCGGCTGAGGGGGCGATTGATGCCAGTAACATGCTCAAACCGGCGCTGGCGCATGGTGAACTGCAGTGTGTCGGTGCCACCACGCTTGACGAATACCGTAAGTTCATTGAGAAAGATAAGGCCTTAGAGCGCCGTCTCCAGCCGGTGTTTGTTGGTGAGCCGAGTATCGAGGCGACCGTTGAGATGCTCAAGGGGCTTCGTCCCCGCTATGAGGCGCACCATAAGATTAAGATAAGCGACCAGGCGCTGGAAGCCGCCGCCAAGCTGAGCCAGCGTTATATTTCCGACCGTTTCCTGCCGGATAAGGCGATTGACCTTATTGATGAGGCGGCCAGTAAGCTGCGCATCGATACCGAGAGCGCCCCGCCCGAGGTTAAGTCGCTCGAGCAGCGCTTAAAGCAGATCGCTAATGAGGAAGAGGCGGCCTCGCAGCGGCAGGATTATGAGCAGGCAGCCCAGCTTAAGGCAGACAGATTACGTCTGGAGGACGAATATAATAAGGCTAAGGGGAGCTGGCTCGAGCAGGAGAAGATTGATGAAACGGTTAGCGAGGAAGACATTGCTCGGCTGATCTCTAACTGGACGGGGATTCCCGTCTCCCAGATGCTTGAGGGTGAAGCCGAGAAGCTACTCCATATGGAGGAGCGGCTTTACGAGAGGATGGTAGACCAGGATGAGGCGGTAGTCGCTATTTCCGAGGCTATCCGTAGAAGCCGGGCGGGGCTTAAAGACCCGAGACGGCCTATCGGTAGCTTTATGTTCTTAGGTCCTACCGGCGTCGGTAAGACGGAGCTGGCCAAGACCCTGGCTTGGTTTATGTTTGATGACGAGGGCGCCATGGTACGGCTTGATATGTCAGAGTATCAGGAGAAGCACACCGTATCGCGCCTGATCGGAGCGCCCCCCGGCTACGTTGGCTACGAAGAAGGAGGGCAGCTTACTGAGGCAGTACGCCGCCGTCCCTACCGGGTCATTCTGCTTGATGAGATTGAAAAGGCGCACCCTGAAGTATTTAATACCCTTCTCCAGATTCTCGATGACGGGCGCTTGACCGACGGCCACGGGCGGACGGTAGATTTCAAGAACAGCGTGGTCATTATGACCAGTAATACCGGAGTCGAACTCATTAGGCGGGAGGGGAGCCTTGGTTTTGGCACGTCAAAGGACGAGGCTAAAACTCGGAAGCAGAGTTATGAGGCGATGAAGGAGAAGGTGATGGGTGCGGTGAAAAAGACCTTCCGTCCCGAGTTCATCAACCGGGTTGATGAGATTATCGTCTTTCACGAGCTAGCTGAGGAGCAGTTAAGGAGCATCGTTGACCTGATGGCCGGGGATTTACAGAGACGGCTTAGTGAGCGTAAGCTGAGGGTAGAGCTAACTGAAGGTGCCAAGTCGTGGCTGGCTAAGGAGGGCTATGATCCAATCTACGGAGCGCGGCCGCTGCGGCGAGTCATCGAACGCTATGTGGAAAATCCGCTGTCAACTAAGCTGCTCCGGGGTGAATTTAGCGAAGGTGACCGGATTATAGTTGATCTTGGCGATAAGGGCTTAACCTTTAAGACCAAAAAAGCGACCAAGGTGGCTTAATAGATGGGAAATCCGTGGTAATGGCGGTAGCAACTGGCACAAGCTCCAAAAGGCGGAAATATATTGCTGGTGGCATTTTTTTTGGTGGGGTAATCACCGGCTGCGTTTTCTTGGTTTATCACTGGGAATATATTGTCCGCTTCCAGCAGTATGGCTATCTGGGTCTTTTTATCATGACTGTAGTGACTGGCTTTAGTATCCCGCTGCCCGTTCCCTACATGGTATTAACCTTCACTCTCGGTGGTTTATTACATCCGGCACTGGTTGGGGCTACCGCCGGGCTGGGGCTTGGTATTGGGGGTACGCTTCTTTATTTAACCGGTCGTGGCGGGCGTCGATTTCTGCCCCATTTCAATATTTCGGACCCGGCTGATGAAGCCTACTCTTCCCGGTGGGCTCGGTTTCTGAGGAAGATAAAGGTGCCGCGGATGATGGAGTTTGCCAAAAGAAGAGGTGCTTTAGCTATCTTTATACTGTCTGTGATTCCCAACCCGGTCTTCGCGCCGGTGGCAGTCAGCATGGGGACAATGCACTTCAGCATGGGGAAGTTCTTCGCTGCCTGCTGGGGAGGCTCAACGGCTAAGGCTATGGTGCTTGCCTACCTTGGCTATCTTGGCCTGGGCTCTGTCCTACGCTGGCTGGGTGTCTTTGGGGTATCTTAAATAGATTAAGAATTGAGGTATCAATGGAGAGATTAGTTACTGATTGGGACGAGTATCATAGGCGAGTCCGGGTTAGCCAAAGATTCCTGTGGACTGTCTGGCGAGCCTACGCCAGTTTGCTGCGTGGGTTTAGTTTCCCGAGTCCGATCAAGATAATTGAGCTGGGCTGTGGCACTGGCTATCACACCCTGCAAATGACTAGGCTATATCCGGTGGCCAAGGTGACCCTGGTTGATTTCAATGCCAGCGTCATCGAAGATACCAAGCGGAGATTTGCCGGTCTTAGCTGTGATAAGGAGTTCCTGCTCAGTGACTTATTTAAGCTGAAGCTGGATGAGAAGTACGACATTGTTCATTCCCAGGGGCTCCTTGAGCACTATACCCCCGATGAGCGAAGAGAGCTGATCCAGATGCATCGTGACCTCTTGGCCCCGGACGGGATTGCACTTATCCTGGTGCCCACGCCGAGCCTGGCCTACAGGTTTTGGAGGGGCCTCCTGGAGAGGCTGCACCTGTGGATCTACCCTGATGAGACCGCCATTTCCAGAGCGGAATTTATCCGGGAGCTTGAGTCAAGCGGTCTGGAAATCTTAAGGATTCAGGGGTGTCATCTGATGGAGGTGGGGGCTGTCTGCCGGAGGCGGCTTAGTCCGGAGTAGGGCCTAGCCCACCGTTGGTTGTGTGCCTGGCGAATAGAGAGGTGTTATGCCTAAACCGCGAGCTTTAGATAGAACCAGTAACCAAGGTGTCGAGTCTTTTCCCCGGACGCGTCGTTCCGGCGCTCTTCGTTCACAGAGGGGCAACTATACGATGGCGTTTAATTTCAATTGGGCCCTCTTCAATGTTCTGCTGAGATATCTCCAACCGAAACCGGGAGAGGCGATTCTGGACCTGGGTTGTAGCCGGGGCTTCTATGTTAGAGAAATGGAGGCCTACACTGATGGCGTAATTGGGGTCGATATCAGCGACGAATCCTTGAAGGAGGCGGTTAGCTCAAGAGTAAAATACGGTGACATCACCAACTTGGAGTTTGAAGACAGTAGCTTCGATAAGGCCTATTCCCTGCATACTGTGGAACATATACCGGATTTAAGGCAGTTCTTCGCGGAGACGGCTAGAGTGCTTAAGCCAGGTGGCATTGCCATTATCGTCTATCCTTGGGAGCCGTTTCGGGGGTTTCAGGCTATCGTCGCCGCCGTAAGGCAGTATCGGAATCCCTTTATGGCTAGGCGGATACATCTGCATAGGTTAGCACCAAAGGCTGTTGCCAGACTTGCTGAGGGCACCCTCTTAGCTCATGTTAAGAGTAAGCTGGTGCTAGCCCTGGGTATTCAATATCTTACCGTGCTCTGCAAAGAAGGCTAGCCTCAGGTTAGCTTTCGGTGATGGTTATTCGTTTTATCCGGTCGCCCTCAAAGTCCGGTTTCTGGGTGGGGTCTCGGGGGGTGAGGCTTTCCAGAACGTCCATACCCTCTATTAGCTGGCCGAAGACGCTATAATCGCCATCGAGTCTGGGCTGGGGTTCATAGGTGATGAAGAACTGGCAGCCGTTGGTGTCGGCGCCGGCATTGGCCATAGACAGGGTGCCGGTAATATGAGTATGCTCCGTGATTTCGTTATCGAATATATAACCGGGGCCGCCCATTCCGGTTCCTGTTGGGTCTCCCCCCTGGGCCATGAAGCCTGGGATTACCCTATGGAAGGTGGTGCCATCATAGAAACCCTCACGGGCGAGGAAGACAAAGTTGTTGACGGTGATCGGGACATCGCTGGCGAATAACTCAAGGACGAGGTCCCCTTTCTCAGTTTCAATGGTGGCGATATACTCCTTACTGGTGTCAATTACCATGGGCGGTGGTGCCGAGTAGGTTTTGGGTTTTGCTGCCGGTGCTGGGCCGGTGCACGATATTGAGAGAAGTACACCTAGAGTTAGGATAAAGATGGCTATTTGGGATAAACCAGTAGGTTTCATTGTGGTATCTCCTGTCAGTCTTGCCTAGTATTGTAACCTAATCTAGCGGCGATAGGCAATTACTTGGTGGGGGATAGTTCTGAGCTTGCACAAACCAGCGTTTTTTGCTAGATTATTCAGGTAAGATAAGATATCGGGGCTGTAGCTCAATTGGGAGAGCGTTTGACTGGCAGTCAAAAGGTAGGGGGTTCGAATCCCCCCAGCTCCACCAGAATTAACAAGGCAGAACCTCAGTTGTTACTTTCCCCTATTTCCCTGCGCTAATGGCAGGCGATTATTTAGAAGTAAAGACACCACACAGAATCACGGCAATGGCTGCCCCTTGAACTTGAAGGCAGTTTATGCCAATATCAATTTATTACTCAGGTTAAAGGAGGAATTATGAGTATTCAAGTAGGCAGGGAAGCACCTGGTTTTGTGGCTAAGGCATATCATGAGGGTGTGGCTAAGGAAGTTAGGCTCTCCGATTACCTGGGCAAGTGGGTGATGCTCTGCTTTTACCCCGCTGATTTTACCTGTGTCTGACCAACGGAGCTAGCGGCAGTTGCCGTCAAATATCCTGAATTTCAAGAGCTAGGAGTACAGGTGTTAGCAATCAGTGTCGACAGTAACTTCTCCCACAAAGTGTGGCAAGAAGTGGAGCTCTCGAAGATGGTTGAGGGTGGCGTTCCCTATCCCATGATTTCTGACCCCGGGGGAAAGATAGGCACTCTATATGGAGTGTATGATGAAGAGAAGGGGGTAGACGTTCGCGGTCGTTTTCTTATAGATCCGGATGGGCTTGTTCAGGCTATGGAGGTTCTGACGCCACCGGTTGGAAGAAACGTAGCTGAAGTCCTACGTCAATTAAGGGCATTCCAGCATCATCAGAAAACGGGCGAGCTCATGCCTTCAGGGTGGCAACTAGGCAAGCCAGTCTTACCGCCGGAGTCAGAGACGCTGACGAGGGCTGGCCATATCTGGGAGATTTGGAAACCAGACCTGGCATTCTGAGAATGTACTTGGTAGACGAGGGCGGCCACAATAATCTCTACTGGGTGACTAAGGGCCATATGAACTTTATTTCGCACATAACGAATGGTCCAGCCTCACCGTTTTATTCAAAGTTAAACCTTTTCCTCTTAAACGGTCTTACACACGCTTCTACTACTTCAGAATCGTAGAGTATCCCCTATAAGCTTCTCAAGATGCGATATTCCAGCTTCACATGCTACTTCGGCCATTTTAAGAGGTTGGGGTGGGTTGAGGAAACCGGTAAGACTGAGCCATCGGCGTTTCAGGACGATTAACCGCTGGCACCGTTGCGCATTTTCTACCGGCTTACTGAGATTGATAGAAACGTTACTGCTGATCAGATATCGGACCCGGTGATGACGCTCTACCAGTGTTCCAGAGCGCAGAGAAGCGCCAAAAGAAACCAGTACATACCCTTTTAGTCACGCTCGATGATGCCCGTTCACCATTATTCGCCTATTTCCCCTTTTCGTTTTTTTATGCTTTTACCCAAGTTTGTCTCCCCAGGGGTAGAGGGTGCAATTGCTTACTCCGATATTACTTTGTGACTTTTTGCTAAATAATGAAGCTAAAATCATAAAGCATCTTAACAACCGAATATGACGGAGCCTTGACCTGAGCACTTGCCCTAATGAATGCAAAGGGGGATGAGCGATGACGACAGGTTAACACTAAGACTGGGCCAGTTTTTGGGCAGGTCAATTTCTCGGGTCATTTGTGCAAGCAGCCAATTTCACAGCAGGTCAGACAGGTTTGATCCAGTATGACGCTATGCAGCTATGTGTTAATCTCCAATGACAATTTTGTGCCGTTACCGGGCTTTGACTTTATCTCAAGTGTACCCCCAAGTAAGCGAGTACGTTCATTTATGCCGATCAGCCCAAACTTACCCTGGCGTGATAGGTCGCTTTGAACGGTAGCTGTATCAAAGCCCTTCCCGTTATCGGCAATAGACATCAGAACCTTACCTGTGAGGAATTTGATTTTCAGGGCAGCCGCCGTCGCTTTGGAGTGTTTCTTGACATTCCGCAACGCCTCTTGAGCAATGCGAAACAGCACTACTTCAACCTCGGGTGTTAGCCGTTTTTGTGAACCAGTCACATGGAGGTTTGTAACTATTCCTACTTCGTTTAAGTCCTCAACGAGCAGTTCTAGCGATGGTATCAGGCCGAGGTGGTCCAAGGATGTAGGCCGTAGCTCGTTACTGAAACGCCGCATCTCGTCAATGATATTGTCGAGCTTGACTCGAAGAATCTTCATCGTCTTGGAGCCACCATTTGAGAATTGTTCTATGAAGTCTATTGTTTTATCAATATCGGTGTAGAGGTCAGCCAGCTGCTGAATCGTCTCGTCGTGGAGCTCACGGGCGACGCGTCTCCGTTCTTCTTCCTGAGCCTTTGTGATCTCAGCGATGTAAAACTGCATGTCATCCCTCTGGCGCTTTTGGCTGGTTATGTCTACCCAGCTCGATACGTAAAACTCGGTGTCTCCAGTGGTTCTCATCGGGACTATGGCTACCTCAACCCAAAAATCCTTCCCGTCCTTTGATCTGAAGAGCTCCTCGGCTTTTCTTAATCCCCCACATATGAGCCTCTGTGTATCCCTTTCTAGCTTATTTTTGGAGTTCTCTGTCCACCACGGATACGGACACCGGCAGCCGACCACCTCTTTCCGAGAAAACTTACTTAGCTTCTCGAATGCGGGATTAACGTATGTTATGGAGGTGTGTTTATCAAAGACTATGATTGGGGTAGGAAAGCTAGACAGTAGATCTGTATTGAATTGCTCCATGTCTTGCAGCGCCTTTAACGTCAATTCGCGCTTGGTGACGTTTCTGAAAATTCCAATAGCGCCAGTGATCTCACCATAGTGACGATTTTGTCTGATAGGAACCGCGACAGTCTCCCAATAGCTCGGGCCTAGCAGATGAATTGGATGAAACACGATACCCGTCTGGCTCCGCCCAGTTTCCATAGCTAGCTTAGCGTAACAATTCTCGCAGGGCTTTTCTAAACCCAGATGACCCTTATAACAGGTTTGCCCTACCACGTAAGGGTTAATACCCAGCCCTTCCTTGTTTGACCACAAAATTTTCATATTCTTGTCAAGCTGTATTACAATATCAGGCACAGCGTCAAGAAGTGATGCCATTTGGGAATTACTGGCACGTAACTCCTCCTCTCTTGACTTATATTTTGTAATGTCAATAAAAGAACTAACTATACAGATAGGCCTGCCGGTTGCATCTTTAGTCAGATTGGCAAACATTTGAGCGTCAAATATTGATCTGTCCTTACGAATAGCCCGTATTTCTCCTTCCCAGTTACCCGTGTGCCACAGCGCTCCTTCTATCGCCTCCCAATCTTTCTTTCCCAATTCCAGTAGCTTTACAGCTGGCTGCCCGAGAAGCTCGCGAACATCGTCATATCCCCACATTTTGGCACAGGAGTCATTAATGTAGATTAAACTATTGTCGAGACCGATAGCGGCGACGTTAAGGTTCGGGGATGTTATTAGACTGTCCCTAATCCTTCTTTCCTCTATCGTCAGTTCTTGCTTATTAACTACCATAGAAGTTGACCTCTCCCAGTAGTCGGGCCACTTTCTAAGCTAGGGCTGCCGGTCCTAACCACCGTTACCGATTTGCCTATCTGTATTCCGGCTGTACACATACGATCTGAATAATCCGTCTCAAATTCACTTTCACTATATTATTCTTAGAGGAGCGCTAATACGGGCGGGTAAACTACAGTTTACGGCGATCTTAGCTGTCCGAAGCCTCAAAGACATCAATCCTGCAAATCTCCTGCGATCTGCCCGCTTGTCACTTAAATGGTGGTTGTCCTATTCTGAACATAGTTCATCGATAGTGAACCAGCCTTCCTTCAAGGCATGTAATATAGCCTGTGTTCGGGATTGAACTTCTAATTTCCTAAAAATGTTAACAAAATGGGTCGCCACAGTCTGACTACTAATAGAAAGGTGGCTCGCAATTTCCTTGTTACTCATTCCTTTAGCCGCTAGTTGAAGTATCTCGAACTCCCGATTGTTTAATGTGCTAGAGGCTGTAAATGGCCCCCCTTTATGCTTGCCAGCAGTTAGTCTGCGCAGGGCGTCACTGGTTAATGCCGGATTAAACACGCCTTCCCCGGCGCAAACAAGACGGATAGCTCCTATAAGATCGCTACGACGGACACTCTTCAGCAGGTAACCATCGGCTCCGCATTCTATAGAACTAACCAGATATTTATAACTATCATAAGCACTGAGCATAAGGATAAAGATGTTAGGGTGTAATGACTTAATCTTTTTAGTGGCTTCAATACCGTTCATCTTAGGCATAGCAACATCCATGACTACTACGTCCGGTAGTAAATCACACGCTAGTTGAACAGCTTCTTCACCGTCCTGAGCTACTGCGATACATTGGAGATCCTTTTCATTCTCCATGAGTGTGCGTAATCCCTCACGGAATATTGGATGGTCATCAGCCAACAAAACGCGAATCATTTTCTCCTGTACCCGCTCAACTGAATCCGTTAGTAATTATACTCCTTATTTGTTTCCAATGCATCACGCGACTTAAACAATATAGTCCTAACTTAATGTAATTCAGTCACAGCCTCTATTTAACGGCGATATCGGCGATGGTAAAATTCGGCTAGAACAGTGGCACAGTTCTAGCACTTCGGAGTCATTGGATATCGAGACAAACTCGATGTCCTTATGGTTATCTATGGCGAACATCTTGAATATGTTCATCCGTTCTAGGTGGATTAATATTATGACATTAGCTAGTTTAAATTCTTAAAGTGTTTTGGGTTGCTATAAACTATGCTAAATCATCTAGCCAATCATATAAAACTTGTATAGATAATAGTTAATATTCGTGATGACACTTTCCGCCTCGCGGTTTAGAATAGCTCCTAGATCCGAGTGAGGTTCTTGTATTTAAGTGTGGTTTTATGGCGAGAGCCGAGGTTAGCTGTGTGAATTAAGAATTAGGGGTGGACTCAGGCGATATCTCGTAAGAAATTGTGGGCTAGAGTTCTCGGCAGTTCAGTTTTCCTCATTCCCAATGAGTGGTGAACAGGATTGGCAGGTTTCCTTGACAATATGACGCAGGAGTTATTTCATGAAAAGACTGGGAGAGTTTAAGTATTTTGCACCAAATACTTTGGTCGAAGCTACTTTGTTACTCGAGCGGTACCGTGAAGAGGCAAAGGTATTGGCTGGTGGCACTGACCTAGTACCCTTGATGAAGGATAGAATTGTAATCCCGCGTTATATCGTGGATATCAAATCAATCCCTGAACTGGCTTATGTGGTGGGTGACGGTAAAGACGGCTTAAAGATAGGTGCATTAACTAGGATAACGACCATTCTTGAATCAGAGGTTATTAAGAATAATTGTATCTCTTTACATGAGGCAGCAATTTCACTGGGTGCTGCCCAGGTTAGAAACATGGCAACAATCGGGGGGAATATTTGTCGCAGCTCACCGGCAGCGGATATGGTGCCGCCATTAATGGTATTTGATGCTGAGTTAAAACTGGTTGGGCCTGATGGAGAGAGGACGCTACCCCTTGGGGATTTCTATACTGGCCCCGGTAAGAATGTGCTCAATAATGAAATTTTGGTTGAAATCAAGCTGCCAGCGTCTCCGGAACGTTACGGTACTGCTTTCAGGAAGATAGCCAGGACATCTGAGGACTTGGCCAAAGTGAACTGCGCGGTGAAAGTTACATCTGCTGACGGAATATGTAGTGATATAGGTATCGCTCTTGGTGCTGTAGCTCCAATACCAATAAGGGCGAGCAAGACAGAGCAGGTTCTGAGAGGCAGGAGGATTAATGAAGAAACGATTGAGGAGGCTATTACCAAGTTGAGTGAGGATATTTCCCCGATAGATGATTGCCGGTCGGATATTAGCTATCGCAATCAAGTTAGCCAGACTCTGGTTAGGTTGCTATTGAATAAAGCAATTGAAAGGCTGGGGGGTAATGGAAAACACGACTGTCATTAATGTCAGTATAAACGGAGTCAGCCACATAATCGGAGTCAAAGATCACTGGACACTACTGGAAGTGTTAAGAGAAGAGTTTGGCTTGACGGGAACCAAGTGTGCCTGTGGTAAAGGTGAATGTGGTGCCTGTACGGTATTGATGAATGGTGAGGCGGTGCTATCTTGCCTGATTCTGGCGGCTTCTGCCAATGGTAAAGAAATCGTGACTATCGAGGGGCTCAAAAGAAATGGACAACTAGATCCGATTCAACAGGCCTTTATTGATTACGGTGCCATCCAGTGCGGTTTTTGTACACCGGGAATGATTATGGCGGCTAAGGCCTTACTCGGGAAGAATCCTTGTCCTAATGAGGAAGAGGTGAGGGTTGGAATTAATGGAAACCTGTGCCGATGTACTGGGTATGAACAAATAGTAGCAGCTATTATGGCAGCATCTGAGAAACTTCAGAGCACCGGCTCTCAAAAGTAGGCTTACATTTAATATTTTAAAAACTTAGGTGAAGGCTGAGAAGTGAAAAGTAAAAATAGTTATGTGGTTGTTGGTAAGAATCTGCCAACGGTAGGAGCAGTAGAAAAAGCATCTGGCGAAGCAACTTTTGTGGACGATATTTGTTTGCCGGGAATGCTCTACGGTGTGATATTGGGTAGTTCTCATGCTCATGCCCGGATACTCAGTATTGATACCAGCCGGGCCGAACAGCTACCTGGTGTCAAGGCGGTGATTACGGGAAAAGATCTACCCGACCGAAAGTTTAACTTCAATGCTAATCTTCACGACGGGTTAGCTGACCAACTTCCCATTGAGAGGGAGAAGGTGAGATTGGTTGGGGATGCGGTGGCCGCGGTGGCGGCTGTGAATCTGGAGACTGCCGAGCGAGCTTTGGAGCTTATTGAAGTTGACTACGAGGTACTACCGGTATTGCTGGACCCGGAGAAGGCAATGGAAGCGGGGGCACCCCTGATACATGAGAGTGATCCGAAGAAGGAACGCAATATATCTCTGGAGATCAACTACGATTTCGGTGATGTAGACGGTGGCTTCAAAGAAGCCGATTACATATTCGAGCATAAATTCAAGACATCACATCAGGTTCCTTCTTGTATGGAGACGCATGGTTGTATCGCACGATGGGACCGTGATGGAAGACTGACGGTATGGTCAAGTGTTCATGGTGTTTCGACCCGTCAGCGGGATCTGGCTAAGCTGCTTGATGTTCCTTATGGTAATATAAGATTTATTGCTCACTACGTCGGTGGTTCATTCGGCGGTAAGATCGATATGCATTCCATAGAGCCGATTGCAGCTTATTTATCCAAGAAAGCGGGACAGCCGGTAAAGATGATACTGGACAGGGCGGAAGAGTTTACCATAACCAGGACGAGGCATCCGGACATAATCGAGCTAAAAACAGGAGTTAAAAAGGATGGCACGATAGTTGCCCGTGAGGCCCGGTTCATCCAGGATAATGGTGCCTATAATGCTATTGGGCCGGCGGTGTTTCACGAAACCGGCCAACTGCTTTCGTCATACTACAGGGTGAAGAATGCTCGTGTTCACGGCTATCTGGTCTACACCAATAAGCCTTATGGCAGTTCGTTTCGGGGCTTTGGCAACCCGCAGGCGGTGTTTGCAATCGATTCTCAGATGGACATAATAGCCCAAAAACTGGGGATTGACCCGGTAGAGTTAAGGCTCAAGAACGCCACTAAACCTGGGGATGCGACCGCGTGTAATTGGATAGTTACGAGTTGCGGCTTAAGTGAATGTATCACGAAGGTTGCCTCAGCGATAGGCTGGAAAGAGAAAAGGAGTGAAAAGATCAAGAATCGCGGTGTTGGCTTGGCGACCTGCTTCCATTGGGGTGGTGGTGTAAGGATTGGCCACGTTGATTTCTGTAATGTCATTGTGGAAGTAAGTAATGGTGGTCAGGTTTATGTCTATAGCGGGGCTGTAGATGTAGGCTCATGTGCTGATGGCATGATGGCTCAGGTCGTGGCTGAGGAACTGGGCGTTGAGCTGAAAGCAGTCAAGATTGTTACCCGTGATACGGATACGTGCCCACCTTTCCCATATGTGGCTAGCCCTAATACCTTTGTGGCGTGTGGTGCGGCTAAGGCGTCCGCAGCTGATGCCCGCAGGCAGATATTGGAAGCGGCGGCAGCAATCAGAAATATGAATGCAAATGACATGAGTATCGCTAATGGCTATATATATGATAAATGGAGTGGCGAAAAAATTATGCCAGTCCGCGAGGCGACTCATTACAGTTACGAGGTAAAAGGACAACCGGTTATTGGTAATGTGCGGTTCAATCAGGGTACGACTTATTACGATATGATGACTGGTCTCGATCAATTATCCCCGACTTATACGTTTGGCGCTCATGCAGTAGAGGTTGAAGTTGATCCAAGTACCGGGGAGGTCAAGCTATTAGAGGTCGCTGCTGCCTATGATGTTGGGCAGGCTATAAGCCCGATGATGTGCGAAGGGCAGATTATGGGCGGTCTAGCTTGCGGCCTGGGTTTTGCCTTGACGGAGGACCTTAAGTTTGATAGTGATGGGAGATTACTTAATGCCAACTACACCGATTATAAGATGTTTAGGGCACTCGATATGCCTCAAAAGCTCACTGCCCTTGTGGTGGAGATAGATGACCCGAGAGGTCCATTTGGAGCTAAGGGGGTTGGCGAAGCCTGTACAGTGCCGGTAGCTGCGGCAATTGCCAATGCGATTGATGATGCCGTGGGAGTGAGAATAACCGAACTACCCATAACGCCAGAGAGATTACTTGAGCATTTAAATAAAAGGGAAAGTGAATAGTAGGGGTGGTGTTAAAGAGATGGCCCCGGATTTGCTTCAGCCTTTAGAGGGATAAAGAACCAAAGGAGGTGCGGATGGCGAATTTGTTCTTTGTGAATGGCGAGTCTTACGTAACGTTGTCAGTTTACTCTCGCTAGTTATTAATTAAAACACTCGTTGGAAAGGAGTATAATTATGAGGCATATTAAGAGAGCTGTTTTTGTTGGTGTTGCAATTATGATGGTTGCCCTGTCATTTGCTGGCTGTGCTCAGTCAGCCCCATCGGAACCTACGGCCCCATCGGAACCTACGACCCCATCGGAAACTCCAACGACGCCCGCGGAAGAAGCTATCAAAATGGCTATCCTTACCTTTGGAGAAAGAACGGACGGGTCATGGGCTGAGGGGCACTATGATGCCTATCTTTATCTAAAAGATAAGTATCCGGAAGTCGACCTTACCTTTAGGGATGCTTTCCCCTTCGGTGATTTCCCGGCCATTGCGGAACTATATGGTGAGGAGGGTATGGATCTTGTCTTCTTGGATTCTGGTTCTGCATGGGGAGAGGCGCTAAGGTCCGTTGCTCCTCGGTATCCAGATACTTGGTATGTTGTCGTGGCAACTCCACCCGAAAGTCTCTTCACGATGCCGGACAATGTAGTTGCCTATAACAGACAGGAGTGGGAAGGTTGCTTTCTGGCCGGCGTGGCCGCTGGTATGAGGACGGAAACGAACAAAGTTGGTTTTGTCGGTGGTATGCCCTATGCGGCCGTAATTGAGTTGGCAGCGGCTCTCGAACTAGGCGCCAAGTGGATTAATCCCCAGGTTGAATACCATGCAATATATACTGGTGACTGGGTTGATGTGGAAGCAGGCTATGAAAGCGCTAGGGCGTTGATTGATTCTGGGGTTGATGTGATGCTACAGCATGCTGATAACGCCGGTTTAGGTGTTATTAAAGCTTGTCAGGAAGCTGACGTGTGGGTTATTGGTGAGTCTCGTGACCAAAGTAGCCTTGCGCCTGATAATATCATAACCAGTCATCTAACTTCATTTGATCTCTGCGCGGAGAGTGCTCTTTTTGATTTTAAGTCGGGTCTAATTAGACACGGAGTTAACATAGTTGCTATTCAGCAAGGTTGGGATCCGCTTGCTCCGCTAACAAACGTGCCGGCTGGTACTGCAGAAATGGTAGAAAAAGTGCGCGAAGCTATGGAGGCAGGTACAATCGCGATTCCCGGCATACTTGATGAAGAATTAATAGGAAGTTTGTCGCCTAGTGATTACGGGATTCCATCTCGGGCAGAGCTTGGATATTAAGCTGCTTTAGAATTTTTGGTATTATTCAAGTGAGTTAATGGCAGTACTCCTGAGCAGAGCGCTAAGGCCTGCTCAGGAGTACTGATGAAGTGTGGTCTATGGCTTATTAAGTGGTGTATTGTAGAGAATGCTGAGGTTGACTGGGTTAGGTGGGAGAGGCAGTTGTGTGATCTGCAACCCTGAGGATTCTGGAGTGTAAACGCAATAGCTGCAGATAGGACGGAGGTGGAGTATATCGCGGGCATATTTGTCGCCAAGATTCAGATATTCCGTTCGTAGAACACTCGCTGTAGCAATATGTTTTGCAGTGGCGTTCGGGGTAACGGCAATCATAATCTCCGCTAGTGGCTACAATGCTGGAGAAGTCTATGCGGGGTTACTCAAGGGGGGGTTTGGGAGCCTGAACAACATGGGGCTCACTCTAAATCAGGCGACGCCTCTTCTTTTTTGTAGTCTGGGTCTTATTTTCGCATTCACGTGCGGGGTGTGGAATATAGGTGGAGAAGGACAACTATATATGGGGGCACTTGGTGCGTTTCTAGTCGGCTATTATGTCACTGGTATACCTAAGCCAGCGCATCTGTTCTTAGTGTTCATATCTAGCTTTGTTTTTGGAGGGGCATGGGGGGTAATCCCTGGTGTCTTGAAAGTAAAATACAAAGTAAATGAAATGGTTACCTCACTGCTTATGAGTTTTATTGCGTGGTGGATTATAGCCTACTTAGTGAAATTCCCCTTGCGTGTTGAGGCTTTATATATTTGGACGGTAACTGATGAAATAGCTACCACTGCTCGATTACCACTCCTTATGTCGGGGATGTCGGCGCATGCTGGTATAGCAATCGCTATCGGTCTTTCGGTAGCAGTGTGGTTTATCATGCAGAAGACTGTTTTAGGGTATGAGATTAAGGCTATAGGGGTAAATCCTAATGCAGCGGCATACGGCGGCATAGCGGTTGGGAAGACCACCATAATCGCTATGATTCTAAGTGGTGGCTTGTGTGGACTCGCTGGAATGGCCCAGGTTTCTGGTGTTCATTATCTGCTGGCAGATTACCTTTCATCTCATTACGGGTTTCTGGCTATCATGACTACCTTTATAGCCGAGTTGAATCCATATCTAGCAGTGATAGTGTGCATATTTTTTGGAGGTTTATTATCAGGAAGTCATTTCGTTCAAATGAAAGTCGGCATTGACGGGACTATAGTCCAAGTATTGCTGGTTGTCATTATGCTTTTTCTGATGGCAGTGCCTTTAATTCAAAGGAAGCTATCACGTATATCTTGAGTAGTTGCGAGGAGTAAGGCTAGCCTTTAAAGGGGGAACAGATAGTTGAATTATCGTGCGCTCGTTACTGCGACGCTAGCAGCTATGTTGAGGCAAAGCTCGGCTTTAGTTACCCCTGCCTTAGGTGAATCAGCTTCTGAGCAATCCGGGGTAATTAACGTAGGGATTGAAGGGTATATGTTGATGGGGGCTGTAGCTGCATACGCGGCGGCTGTTGCCACTGGCAATGCTTGGTTAGGGATTGGGGTTGGTGTATTGGTTGGGGCAGCAATTAGTCTAATCCACGCTTATATCAGCGTAACACTTAAGCTTAATCAAATAATTAGCGGCATGGTATTGTGGTTACTTGGCATGGGGCTAAGTGCCTACATCTTTAGGACCATGGGTATAAAGGAAGAGGTGGCAGGTTTTGCGGCGGCTAAAATACCGGTGCTGAGTAAACTGCCGGTAGTTGGCCCAATTCTCTTCCAACAGAATGCTATGTTCTACATTAGTTTGCTTTTAGTTTGCATTTTCGCCTTTATGCAATTTCGGACTACTTTCGGTCTAACTACCAAGGCTACAGGGGGTAATCCCTTGGCAGTTGATATGGCGGGGCATAGTGTTTCACTTATACGCTATATTAATGTCCTGATCTGTGGTGCTATGTCGGGATTTGGAGGAGCTTATTTGTCGCTCGCGGTAGCTCATAGATTCAGTGAAGACATGACTGCCGGACGTGGGTTTATTGCCATCTGTGTGGTCGTCTTCGGAAGGTGGAATCCATGGGCGATACTTGGTGGTTCGTTTCTGTTTGCTGGTGTGGATGCCTTACAGATGCAATTACAGGCTTTATCGGTGCCTGTCCCGTACCCGCTACTGCTGATGTTACCGTATGTAGTAACTATCGGTGTCTTAGTCGGTGTGACTATTTTCAGCAAGAGGACCTACATGCCCAGAAAACTTGCTATACCCTATATCAAAGGAGAAGCGTGAATTCTATAGGATTAGAAAAATGTGGAGTACAATCATTGGTTAATACCCTTAACAGATTGCCAGTAGGAGTGCATCAATGACTAATGAGAAGATAAGTCACCGAACGGGGCCGGAGACCAGCCATACAATATTGAGGGTTGAGGGAATTGTTAAGAAATTTGGGGAATTGGTGGCCAATGATTATGTTGACTTCAACCTTCGAGCAGGCGAGATACACTGCCTGCTTGGTGAGAATGGCGCTGGCAAGTCGACTCTTATGAATATTATCTATGGTTTGTGGCAACCAGACGAGGGATCAATTTATGTCCATGACCAAAAAGTGGTCTTCAAGTCGCCTAAAGACGCCATAAACCATAAAATAGGCATGGTATCTCAGCATTTTAGCCTTGTCCCGTTACTTACTGTTAGCGAAAATGTGGTTCTGGTAGATATTCCTTCCCAGCATTTCTTTCAAATAGATAAGGATATAACCCGAAATAAAGTATTAGATCTGGCGGAGAGTTGTGGTTTTAAACTGGACCCCCAGGTGGTAGTCGAAGACCTCTCAGTAGGGGAGCAACAGCATGTCGAAATTCTTAAGGCGCTATATAAGGGCGCGGAAATTCTTGTTTTAGATGAGCCGACTTCGGTACTAACCAGTCAGGAAACCGAGGAATTATTCAAAGTATTGCGTGCCGGGAAGAAACATGGGCGGTCTACGATATTTATTACCCACAAGTTAAAGGAGGCGTTACTTTGCGATCGTATAACGATCATGAGATCAGGTAAGGTTATTTGTGAAATGCAGGCCAACCTCACTACTGAAGAGGAATTGGTCGAGGCGATGTTCGGCAAGAAAGAACAGTCAGTGGTCCATAAAGAGGGAGCATCAGTAGTTCAAAAGGGCCATCCCCTTTTGGAACTGCGTGATTTGAGTGTTAGAGATGAGCGAGGGGTAAATGCCCTGAAGGATGTCTCCTTTCATATTCTAGAAGGTGAAATCTTAGGTATTGCCGGTTTGGCTGGTAACGGCCAGACGGAGCTGTGTGAGGCTATAACTGGTCTGCGAAAAGCCGAAAGGGGAAGCATAATACTAAAGGGGGAGGATATAACAAATTTTACACCGAGGCTGCGTAGAGAAAGGGGCATGGCTCATATTCCTGAGGATCGCTTAAAGTTAGGCTCACTTGGTGATATGGCCATAAGTGACAACCTAGTGCTTGGTAGACAACATGAGGTGCCCTTTATTTATGAATATCTCTTGAGGTATTTACCCATTATGAACTACGTCGAGATTAAACGTTTCTCGGAAAAGACAGTCGCAGCATATGATGTGAGACCAAGAGATATAAGCAAAATAGTCAAGCATCTGTCTGGTGGGAATTTGCAAAAAATGTTGCTCGCTAGGGAGCTTGCCTGGGAACCAGAGATTATTATTACCGCTCAACCTACCAGAGGGTTGGATATCAAAACTCTTGAGTTCATTCATGAAGTGCTGTTGAAGCAAAAAGAGAAGGGAAAAGCAGTTTTGCTAGTCTCTTATGATCTGGATGAGATATTTAGATTATCTGACAGGATAGGGGTTATATTTGAAGGGGAAATAACCTTTATGCCTCCTGGAGAAGTCGATAGGCGAAAAATTGAGAGGATGATGGTTAGCTCGGCTAGAACTACATGACCCGACATTGTTGCATGGTGGCTAGTGAATCTTAGTGCGCATCTTGATTACCTAACCTATCTCAAAATATTGATCCACTTTCTAAGTTGGAATTGCTACTAAAGAACAGTTTGTGGTTCGAGGTTCTAAGTAATATGTGTTCCCACCCACAATGCCTAAGCTAGTCGAGAAGGAATTCATGACTACACTTAGTTTCGTTGACCAACTAATAGCTGTTATCATTACCGACAGTAAAGTAGTTCTAAATTGAAAGCTCTAGCTATTGTAGGCAGCCGGAGGAAGAATGGCAACACCGAAATTGTAGCCAGACATACGCTTCAGGCGATAGGAGAGGAGGGGCTCAAAACAGAACTCATAAGTCTAGCTGGTTTAGAAATCAAAGGTTGTAATGACTGTGAGTTGTATAAGAGGGAAGAGCGCTGCCCTGTAAAGGATGATCTGTGGCCAATATATATTAAGATGAAAAAGGCTGATGCTATAATACTTGCCTCGCCCGTTTACTTTGGTTCGACAACCCCTGAATTGAAAGCCCTTATGGATAGAGTTGGTTGCGTGGCATATTGGCATACTGGAATATTTGCGGGTAAGGTGGGTGGTCCCTTAGTGGTAGCAGAGCGGTCAGGTCAGCAATTTACCATAGCCCAAATAAACTTCTGGTTTCATATATTGGGTTTCGTTGTCCCCGGTTCAACGGTATATTGCAACCTTGCTTTTGGTTTCAGAAAAGGTGACGTAGAGACGGATGAGTGGGGGCTTAGATCCATGAGGGACTTTGGCAAGAATGTTGCCTTTTTAGTTAAAAAGCTTAAGGCCTAACTTTACCTGCCCCAACAAAAGATACCATTTTTAAAGTTAGAGGCACAGGTAATACTAGCCTAGGACTTGGAAAGGAACGAGAAAATCAAGAACAACTATCTTGATGTCTCAAAGTGAGACTAGAAAGTGAAAAATTGCTTATATGAATTTGCAAAAGCTATACTCAGTTAAGCATAACTCAATTTTAAAGTAACCGCTGCGAAAAGATTTGGAGAAGTGGTGGCTAACTAATATTATCTATTGTTTGTGGTAACTAAGATAAATAGCAAAATACCTCACGGAATGTAGAAGTTGATTATCTCAAAATAGAAACTGTTAAAGTTAGGAGGTCAAAATGACAAAAGTTATCAAGTCCGTGTGCTTCATGTGTGGGAGTACCTATGGTGGATGTGGAATCGATGTGCATGTTGAAGATAATAAAATCATAAAAATAGAGGGGACGAAAGGGCACCCGGTAAATGACGGCAGACTATGTGCTAAAGGCTTAGCGGCCCTTCAACTTCAATATGACCCTAACCGGCTTTCATATCCAATGAAAAGAGTCGGTAATAGAGGCGAAGGGAAGTGGAAGCGCATTTCATGGGATGAAGCCATGGATACTATTGTCACAAGATTGAAGGGAATTATTGAAACCGATGGCATTCGTGCAATAAGTTGGCTCAAGGGCCAAGGACCAGGATGGGAAAGCGGCTGGGACTACCCCCAGAGGTTTATGAATGCAATAGGCTCACCTAATATAGTCACTTATAGCCACGTCTGCCATATTGCGAGAGTGATTGGGCACTTGTTTAGTTGCGGTACTATGCCAGATCCTGACTGGGATAACACGAGATGCATGCTTTTGTGGGGTAATAATCCAGTAAACAGGTCAGCGAGTAGTGCCACACGCCGCATTATGAGAGCTAAACAGAGAGGAGCAAAGCTCATAGTGATTGACCCACGTTTTACCAAAACGGCGGCAAAGGCTGACCTATTTATTCAACCTAGGCCAGGTAGTGACGGCGCTCTGGCCTTGGGCATGTTAAATGTAATCATAGGGGAAAACTTATATGATAAGGAGTTTGTCAATAAATGGACATACGGCTTTGATAAGCTCACAGAATTAGTTAAGAAATTCCCACCAAAAGAGGTTGAACAAATAACTTGGGTGCCAGCAAATGCCATACGTGAAGTTGCCAGAGTATACGCCACCACCAAGCCAGCTTGTCTCCATGAGGCAAACGGTGTTGACCAGAACCCAGCTGTGGTTCAAACTACGCGTGCTATCGATATCCTTCGTGCTATAACTGGTAATCTAGATGTGCCCGGTGGGAATATATTTGACCCTGAGGCGCCTCCATTTCTTAGAACAGTCGATATGAGCATGAGAAAAACAGCACCCGAAGACATTGAAAATGCCTTCAGGGAATCGGTAAGCACACATCCGGTATATTTCCTCGTAGATTATGTTACTGTTCCAGAGCTAATAGACTCGATACTCACTGAAGAACCTTATGAAATTAAAGCAATTATTGCTCAGGGAACGAATCCTGCTATCGTTACTTCAAATGCTAAAAGGGCCATGGAAGCTTTGAAGAAGGTAGAGTTTCTGGTAGTCTTTGACCGTTTCATGAATGCCACTGCTGAACTCGCTGATATAATTCTTCCTGCCACTACCTTCTTTGAAAGAACGCTTTACACTCATTTTCGTGAAGAGCCAAGGCCTAGGATGGATGCTACGTCTTACCAACTCATGCCTAAAATAGTAGAGCCACTGGGTGAATGCAAATCTGACTATGACTTCATATCAGAATTAGCACGAAGAATGGGATATGGTTGGGCTTTCCCTTGGAAAAGCGTGGAGGAAGCTATTGATTATGAGCTGAAGCCAATAGGTCTCTCCTGTAAAGAGCTAGAAAAGCGTGCTGAACCTGTATTTAAGCACAAATATTCACCAGAGGAGCTTTATAGAAAATACGAGAAATTCTTCTCATCACCATTACTACGGGATAAAAAATACGCATGTTACTCCGCTGTACTAGAGAATTACGGATATGATCCTTTACCGCGATATATAGAGCCCGGTGAGAGTCCTGTGAGCAGGCCAGACCTCTTAAAGGAATACCCGTTAGTTTGTATGGCCGGACTTAAACCGGGGTTATACACTCATACTCAGTTTCACAGTTTGCCATGGTTAAAAGAAATTATGCCCGACCCATGGATAGAGATCCATTTCCAGAAAGCCGAGGAGTTAGGCATCAGAGACGGCGACTTGGTTGTGGTGGAGTCATTGAGAGGTAGCATTGAGATCAAGTGTAAAACGATTGATACTATGGATCCAAGAGTGGTAGCAATAACCCACGGTTGGGGTGATCGTTATGTTACGCCTCAGCCTATTACCAACATCCTGACACCTCATGACATACGATGTCCGATATCAGATAGCACATCAAATAGATGCTTCTTAGTTAAAGTGATTAAAAAGGTATAGGGGGTAAAGAAATTGGCGGAGCTTTATGGAATACTTGCTGATTTGGATCTTTGTGATGGCTGCTACGCCTGTGAGGTTGCCTGCAAGCAGGAGAATGACATTCCTGTGAGTACAAGATGGATAAAGGTAGTCCATGTTGGCCCTAAAAAGTTAAACGGTAAGATACAAATGGATTTCATCCCCGAAATGACTGACGAGTGCACAATATGTGAGCACAGGCTCAAGAATAAATTGGAGCCAAGATGTGTGGCTAATTGCCCCACTCAGGCCTTAATCTTCTGTAGTGGTGCCGCAGAGATTCTGACCATGCTTCGAAGCGGAAAACGTTTGCAAGTCTGCAAATTAAAAGGAGACTTCCAAGCATTTGGGTAGCCTAATCTCACCATCGGGCGAGTAGAGCTAGCAACCTCTACATCGTTTAGTACCTTTTCAAGGTGACTATAACGCATCTTATCCGAAGCTTGGTATAGTATGTCAGACAATTTAGATCTAGCCCTTTTGAGCTTTTCCTGTAAATCATAATGTGAAATGGGACACAATTAGAACATTGGTGGAATCACACTAGCTTAACTTGTGCAGTTGAGGATAAAAATAGGGGCGAGAGGTAATTCTCGCTCCTGTTCAATTTGGGGAATACTAGAACTAGAATAGCTCCGGATGCCCGGCTTTCCTTCATGCCTTGGCCTCTTCTCGTTCCAGTCTCCTCTCAACTCTATCCCTTCATTGCTTAACCTTGGCGTGTTGATGATAGAGCCAATCCTTATGTCTCTTAAACTCACCCATCTGATATCCATTAAGAGTTTCTACCCAGATATCCTCAGGTACCTGACTGTCCTTATGTCGGGCGTAGGTCTTGGTGGCAACGTAGAGATAAATTCGACTACAGTCGTGGTCCATCAGCGCGGTAAGTCACGCGGTATAGAGATAGGCACAGGCTTCAGCATCCGTTCCGGTCGGCCTCTATCTTTTGGAAGCCCTGATATTGGCTTCCGGCCTTTCCATGGTGATAGCACCTTTAATCCAATCGGGCAAGGTATCTCCCCAGCCGTCGGAAAACGCTATAATTCGGATCAATAAATGTCCCCATCAAATCACTTCCACAGGATCTACTGTTTTGTGTGCAATAACCCCCTCTCTATTTCATTATTTTCGGTCTTAATATGCGGTTTTCTTAGCTCACCAATACTGGTTGCCGACCGTGACTTGCAGATCGTTTCTCAGCCTGTACCACTCCGTTAGGTAAGCCCTTCTTCATAGCGCTGATTGAGGACTTGATGTAATTCACCCGCTCAATATTACAGCTGGCAAGAAGGGGTGAGTTCAGCGGGCTTCTCACACCAATGCCGGGTGGTGCTCGGTATTATTACCCTCACTCCAGCCACGATAGCCTCCTTGGAGCCAGGTGTTACCCGGGAGATCAATGTTGGCATTACTCCACCCACCGATACGGAAGCTGATGATTATACCTTGGCCCTGAAAGCCAGCGGAGACCAAGCTGATACCGAACGTGAGTATAGAATAAGGGTGGTCACCTCGACCGCTATGGGTGAGGCTGGTATTGGCATTGCGGTGGGTATTATTGTTGGTGCGGTAACATGGTTCAGGCGAGCCGGAACACGCAGAGAAGGTGAGACGGCTGGCTCGGGCTACTAGTTTAAGCGAGTGACAACCCGTTTTAAGTGTAGCGCTGAGAAGTGTGTGAGTTAGTAAAACCGTGTCTATAATAGAGACAAAAGACCTGACTAAAAACTACGGCAAAATGCCGGCAGAGGGAACTGGAACAGGCACAGCCAGCGGTCAGAGTCGAACTGACGACCGGCGGTTTACGAAACCGCTGCTCTACCACTGAGCTACGCTGGCATTCAATCGTGGACTTCCCTGTTTTGACGCTCCCTTGACGCTCGGACGCCCGACGGTAGTACCTCATCCAAGAGGGCCATCATGTCCTCCTGCATACCAGATATTATATGAGAATAAGTATCCATTGTAAACGCTACCGATCTGTGCCCCAGAGCCTCAGAAATCACCTTTGGCTTGGCACCACGGAGAAGAGCTAGACTAGCGAAGGTATGCCTCAAATCGTGAAATCGAACCCTATCCAAGCCTGTTAACCTATGCTGAGGGAGAATATGAGATGTTCGATGTCAGTCAAACAATGGGAATGCTTAGCCAAGTAAGACCAGTATTTTACTCTGAGGCAGATTTTCAGCACGGTCTGGCTTGGCAAATCCACTTGCAGAATCCAGCTTGTAGAGTTCGATTAGAGTGCCCTCTATCCCCAGAGCAGGAAACGGACAGGTATTTGGATATCCTGTTATTCGACGGCAACAGCGAGATAGCCATCGAGCTAAAGTATAAGACCTCGGACTTCTTCGCACCTTTAGGAGGAGAGTTATTCCTCCTGAAAAAACAAGGTGCCCAGGATCAGGCGCAGTATCAGTATCTTAGAGATTTACAGAGGCTCGAGGAATATGTCACCGGAAAGCCAAACGCTCTTGGCTACGCTATATTTCTCACAAATGATAGCTTATACTGGAATCCGGGGAGAAACCACTCGACAGTGTGCGATGACTTCAGGATAACCGAAGGTAGGAGAATTTCAGGGAAGCTAGATTGGGGAATTAATGCGGCGCTTGGTACCAAGAAGGGCATGGAATCCCCCATAGTTCTTAAGGGTGTTTATGAATGCAACTGGTGGGAATATTCGCATATTAAACCCCACGAGTATGTGAAGGGTCATACTCGCTTCAGGTATCTGGTGTTGAGAGCAGCGATAAAGCCTAACTAGTACATAGAAAGTGGTTTACGCTTTCGCCTTTATATTTTGACGCTCCCCGCGTGTGTGGTTAGGTGTAATTTAGTGTGGTCCTGCGTAGCAGGGTGATCTGTTAACTATCTTAGATCATCCGTCTCAAGCCGCAGTTAACCATGGAGAGTTACTGAATTGACTTCTCCAGTTTTAGCACATGGTTAAGGGTAATATGTGAGCCTTCAAATTCAATAATCCCATCATCGCGCATCAAACCCATTTCTCGGGACAATGAAGGCCGTGGCATGTTTAGATAGTCCGCGAGCTCATGCCTTTTCATCGTGAGCGTGAGATCCTTATTACCCGACTGAAGGTACATGTCTAGCAAATAGCTACTGATTCTACCTCTGATATTCTTAGCTGAAATGTGCTCTATTTTCTTATCTAACATAGAGGCTCGGTTGGATAAGATTTGCAGCATATTCATAATCAAGGTACTGTGAGAAGAACAGATATTTGAGCAGCTACCAGTTATCTTGTCGGGCGGGAGAAAAAGTAAGACACAATCTTCCTGGGCAATAACGGTCACCGGCCAGATTCGGCGGTCGGAAAAGGCCACCGTTTCCCCGAAGATATCGCTGGCTTCGAGTATACCCATGATGATACGATTGCCGGGATAAGTTTCTTTCGTAAGAGCCACCTTGCCACTGGCGATAATCCCGATCCCCTGAAATGGCTGACCATAAACTACGATGATCTCACGCTGTTTGGTTCGGCGTACAGTTGGTTTGAGGCAATCCAGCATGATATTCAAAGACTCACTGCCGATGCCGCGAAACAGCAACGTTGACTTCAAGGTGTCAATCCATTCTAAATGCATTGAAAAATCTTCCTTTCGGTAACGTACGTTACCGCTTTTATATCGTCATTGTATTAAATTATATTTAATGGTGCAAATAAACCGTTGCTAAAAATCAAATAGGAGGTTATCAAATGACTGATATGTTCTGTTTTCAGTGCGAGCAGACGGCGAAAGGAACGGGCTGTACCAAAGTAGGCGTCTGTGGGAAGAAACCTGAGGTAGCTCGTAAGCATGATGAACTGGTTTGCGCCCTGATAGGTCTGGCACGCGTTGCCGAAGGGAAAACGCCGGGCAAAGAAGTTGATGAACTGATGATGCAGGGGCTTTTCGCTACCCTGACCAATGTTAACTTTGACCCAGAGCGCATAGACGAACTCAAAATGCGAGTTGAAGCTACAAAGAACAAACTGGGTGGTGCCGAAGATTTCGACCCGGACATTCTCTTCCATGGTGATATCGATATCGTTTCTCTTCGCTCAACCTTACTCTTCGGTCTGAGAGGAATGGCTGCCTATGCCTGGCATGCCCACATCCTTGGCAAGGATAATCCGGAGGTTACTGCATGGTTCTACAAGGGCATGCGGGCCGTTGGGGAGGACCATAGCGTGGATGAATGGTTGTCTCTGATCATGGAATTCGGGCAGGTCAATCTCAAATGTATGGCCTTGCTGGATGAAGCTAACACTTTAGCCTATGGTCATCCCGTACCTACCAAAGTGAGTATGAAGGTGGAAAAAGGACCATTTATCGTGGTGACCGGCCATGATCTACTGGACCTGAAGCACCTGTTAGAGCAGACGGAGGGTAAGGGCATCAATATCTATACCCATGGAGAGATGTTGCCTGCCCACGGCTACCCGGAACTAAAGAAGTATTCGCACCTGAAAGGTAATTATGGAACTGCCTGGCAGAACCAGCAGAAGGAGTTTGATAACCTACCTGCACCGATTCTTTATACTACCAACTGCATCATGCCGCCTAGAGAGTCTTATGATGGGAATATTTTCACCACGGCAGTGGTCGGCTATCCAGGGCTAAAACATATCCCCGACAAAGACGGTAAGAAAGACTTCACTCCTGTTATTGAAAAGGCTATTGAACTGGGTGGCTGGGATGAGGACAAGCAATTCACTGGTATTAATGGAGGCACCGAGTTGATGACTGGCTTTGCCAGAAATACTGTGATGGGAGTAGCTGACAAAGTCATTGAAGCAGTGAAATCAGAATCTCTCAAGCACATATTCCTCGTCGGTGGTTGTGATGGTGCCAAACCGGGACGCAACTACTACACGGAATTCGTGAAACAAACTCCGACTAATACGGTAGTGCTGACCCTTGCCTGCGGTAAATACCGCTTCAACGACCTCAATATCGGCGAGATTGCCGGCCTGCCCCGCTTACTTGACATGGGACAGTGTAACGATGCCTACTCAGCCATTCAGGTAGCCGTAGCGCTTGCCAAGGCATTCGATTGCGATGTTAACGAATTGCCTCTTTCGTTGGTACTATCCTGGTATGAACAGAAGGCAGTCTGTATCTTACTTACGCTCCTTTCGCTTGGCATCAAGAACATCTATCTAGGGCCTTCACTGCCTGCCTTTGTATCCCCTTCTGTACTCAATGTCTTGGTCGAAAAATTCAACCTCAAGCCGATATCAACTCCAGAAGCGGATATGAAGGCTATGTTAGGTTAATCAAAGAATATGAGTTCAGCTTAGAAGGAGAGTTGACCTTATGGACGTAGAAAATAAAACTGGGAATACTTTAATAGCTGAATCAGCGGAGATAGCCACGCTGGTTGATTACCAGAGCGGCACGGTGGTAAGCCGGACAATAATCGAGCGGAATGCGGGATCGGTCACCTTATTCGCTTTCGATAAAGGGCAGGGATTGAGCGAGCATACCGCACCCTTTGACGCTCTGGCCTGTATACTCGATGGCGAAGCTGATATTACTATCAGTGGCAAGAGTATTCGAATGAAAGCTGGTGAAGCGGTTATCATGCCGGCTAACAAGCCTCACGCGCTTAAGGCGGTCGAAAGATTCAAGATGCTGGTTATGATCAAGGACGGTTGAATTTGAGAATACACATGGCGGGAGGTGTTCGTTATGATTAGCAAATGTCCGGGACAGGATACGAGGATCCTGAGGGCTGCAATGTATAAGTGCCCGAATTGCGGTAATGAGGTCGAGATGTTTTCCGATGAGCTCAGGATTAAGTGCAGGAAATGCGGCCAGTACGTTTATAAGGAGCAAGTACCGTCCTGTATTGAATGGTGCGCTTCAGCTCGGCAGTGTTTGGGTGAAGAGAGGTGGAAAGCTTTACGAGGCGATAGCTAGATATCACCACAGAGGTAAGTCATTCCTTTACAGGAGCTTACTGCTCCCCTACCAATTTTGACGCTCCCTTTGACGCTCCCCGCGCGTGTTATTAGGTGTAATTTGGTGTGGTCCTACGTAGCAGGGCATCAGGGGACTGTATCGGACGATACAGGACACGACAGGATGGGGTACAGGACTAGCCGTTACGAAACCGCTGCTCTACCACTGAGCTACGCTGGCAGACTGAATCAGGTAGAATTATAACTGAAATTGAGGATAAAGAACAGCAGTTTTTGGTAGCTATGCAGGGGAAAGACACTGTCTCTCGTAGGTGCCGCTAGCGTGAGGTCTTCCCATTCTATAACAAAGACTTGATCTTATATAGGCCACCCACAAACTCCAGTAGTATCTCCTCTTTGCTGTGGGCGTTGGCCATTTTCTGTTTTCGCTCACGCACTATATCATTAACGGCTTCTTGAAGTTGCCGTACATTTCTTGGTCTTTCTATTGCCCTCGGCACTCCAGCATGGTCTCTTTGGAGCTTCGCCAATAGGTCTTGATACCTCTGCTCGGGCTTGGCTACTTCCTTGGCTGCGGACTTTGCGTCGCGGTGGACACTCTTATCACCGTCAGTGGCAAGATTTGGAATACTGTTGAACAACTTCGTAAAAGAAGTCTTTGACCGCCTAAGGCAGCGGGATATCAAATCTGGCCGGCCGTTAGCATCTTTCATGATGCCCTCTTTACTGTAAAGAGCTACCTCTGCTTTCGGAATCTTACTAACTTCCTAACTGTGGGCTACAGGACTCAAAAACTAAGCTGCTTCTTGTTAGCCAAAGCAAGGTTCGAGTAATCCTTTTGGTTGGGAAATTTTAATTCACTCAATTAAATAGCTCCAACAATCCACAGAACTGCTTCTACCCTAGAGGTTTGAAGATGCTGTGGATTACTGAATACCCCCGCTTTTCCTGCCTGATGCCACCCCTGTCCAATCGGTCTTGGGTCGTATCTCAGCATTGGCCTATAGAGTCACCACGCTACCGTAAAATATGGTGACTATGCTTGAGGTAAGCGGATTGTAAGCCATTTAGTCTCGTAAAGTAACCACACAAACAGGGCAACCAAGGCTGCTATTAGTCCGGGCATAATGTTTCTCCTTTTTAAATATTTTGATGAAATACTACATCTGGTCTTCTTGATTCAAGAAATTCCGCAGATACCAAGTTGCTCACGGAATTGTGACCAAAGACCACCAGTCGGTTTAGATTATATTGCCTTAGGGTTTTGGAGTCAATATGTAGTTAGGGTTACCATTGAAACTCACCAGCGGTTTTCCCCGGCAGAGGGACTAGCTTTGCGGCGAGCCTTGTTTAAGTTGCTGATAGCGTTTGTTGACCAGGTTACAGCCGCGGTTGCCCTCCTGGTTAGTGAGGCACATCTTGTCAGGGTCTCCTTTAGCGTATCTGGTGCAGCCCCAGCACTGTATGCGAGCTAGACTAAACCGCTGACTGAGGTTCTGCTCACGAATTTCAGCGCAGAGCTTGAGAGCTATTTCTCTCGGGATTTCGTCCATGAATCTGCCTGTTATAGGTCATCTTAATTCAGCGAGGGCGGGACACTGGTAGAGCCTTTGATATTCTATATAGAATCAACCTCTTAGTCTGGCTGAGATTTGTGCAAATTCTTCCATGGGAATCAAGGTCCAGGTAGTGGTTTGCCCGCTTCCTTGAGGGGCGAATGATAGCGGCATAGCTGCCGCCGCTTTCTCGTTGGGGGCTTCGTAGATGAACATCATATCGTAGGATCCTAGTACTCCGTAGGCAGTCACGTGCTTAATACCCATGGCTTCAGCCCGCTTCTTCCCCTCCTCCCAAGACTTTCCGAAGTCAGCAATACTTTTGAGACCCCCCTCGGTCATCCTGACCAAGCTTACATAAGTAGGCATCCGTCACCTCCTTTGGTTAGTGCCTCGCCCTCTCGACGGCGGTTACGAGCTACTAAAGTTAGAGTTTAGCCTCTGATTACTGGCTTGTCAATACCCCCTTTAATTGACGCCTAGATTGGCTTATGATAATATTTAACCTAAGTATTCCATCCGCAGTAAAGCCGGGTTTGGTAACGCCACCTAGCTGCCTTCCAGCTATCGGTGATCCTGCTTTAGAAAGCCATGTCAGTAGAGGAAGAGTTATCTCAATTATCACCTGATAGGGATACCGTACTAACAATCGGGGTTTTCGATGGTGTTCACCTCGGTCATAAGTACCTGCTCTCAATACTAGTAGCGCGGGCTAGGGAGCGTAAACTGCTCAGCGGGGTGGTGACCTTTGACCCGCATCCCCAGAAGATGCTGTCACCCGAGACCAAGCTACCATTCCTGACTGGCCTTGACCAAAGGATGGCCCTTCTTAGAAATGAGGGGGTGGCCGCAGTCATTGTTTTATCCTTTACTCGGGAGCTGGCTCGGCTTAGCGCCAAACAATTCGTCGGGCTACTCAAGAATTACCTGAGACTGAAAGAGTTGGTGATTGGCCCCGACTTTACTTTAGGTCGAAAAAGGGAAGGTAATGTTAATGCTCTCCGCGTATTAGGTGAAGACATGGGCTTTGCGGTAACTGTGGTTCCCCCGGTAGTGATAAATGGGGAAATGGTAAGCAGCACTGCCGTTAGGGAGGCTCTAGCTGGTGGTAACCTGGAGAGGGTGAATGGTTTAATCGGTCGTGCTTTCAGCCTGTGCGGGCAGGTGGGCCGTGGCGCCGGTCGGGGGGCGAAGTTGGATTTCCCCACCGCCAATCTGGACATAGACCCGGAGCAGGCGCTTCCCGCCGAGGGTGTTTACGCTACTTGGGCGTATATTGGTGGTAAAGCCTATGAGTCGATGACTAACATTGGTCGGCGACCGACCTTCGGTGGCGAGAAGAGTACCGTGGAGGTTTATATTATTGGCTATCAGGGTGACCTCTACGGTCAGGAGCTAAAAATTGATATAATAGAGAGGCTTCGTGGTGAGAAGCGGTTTGATAGTGCTGAGGCGTTAAGGCAGCAGATAGCCAAGGATATAGAACGAGGCAGAGCTGTTTTGGGCTCTACCGGCAGGAATTAAGTATGGGCATCGAAGACAAAGCTGTGTCTAACCAGAATATTGACCGCCTGCTAAGGCGAGGGGTAGCCGAGGTTATAGTTAGGGAGGAGATGCTGGGACTTCTGCGCTCTGGCAGGAAGTTGCGGCTTAAGGAGGGCTTCGACCCCAGTTTTCCTGACATCCACCTCGGTCACATGGTAACACTCAGAAAATTGCGCCAGTTTCAGGAATTGGGGCACCAGGTGGTTCTCATCGTTGGCGACTGGACGGCTCAGATTGGCGACCCGAGCGGTGTTTCCGTCACTAGGCCTATGCTCACTAAAGAGGAGGTTGAGGCTAACGCTAAGACCTATATGGAGCAGTTTTTTAAGGTAGTTGATAGAGCGAGGACGGAAGTGAGGTGGCAGAGTGAGTGGTTTGGTAAATTTGACCTGTCGGATGTAATTAGGCTCACTAGCCGGTTTACCGTTGCCCAGCTTCTGGCGCGGGAGGACTTCAGTAACCGCTATCGGGAGGGACGCCCTATTGCGGTGACCGAGCTGCTCTACCCTCTGCTGCAAGCCTATGATTCCGTGGCAGTTCGGGCTGATGTTGAGTTTGGCGGTACCGACCAGAAGTTTAACCTGCTGGTGGGAAGGGAACTTCAGTCCATGGTTGGGCAGCCGCCTCAGCAGGTATTTCTGTCCCCGCTTCTCATCGGCACCGACGGTAGCCAGAAGATGAGTAAGAGCCTGGGTAACTATATCGGGGTTGCCGAAGCGCCGAACGAGATATACGGTAAGGTGATGTCCATCACTGACGACCTTATCATGGACTACTTTGAGCTGCTGACCGATGTTGCTGATGAGGAACTGGAGGAGTTTAGGCGGCAGCTCGATAAGCAAACGGTTAACCCGATGATACTAAAGAAGCGGCTGGCGAGGGAAATTATAGGGCAGCTCTATGACCCGATGGCAGCTAGCCAGGCTGAGGAGCATTTTACCAAGGTCTTTCAACAGAGGGAAATACCTAAAGAGATAAAGGAATACCGTGTTGCGCTACGTGCTGGCATTGGTCTCAGGGATATACTCGTGCAGACCAATATGGCTAAAAGCCGTAGCGAAGCTAACAGGTTGATTGAGCAGGGGGCTGTTAGTATAAATGGCAAGAAAATTATCTCCTATCAATTCGAAGTCGGCAAAAAAGTTGTACATATAGGTATAACTAGCGATTTAGCAAGGCGGGAGCGAGAGCATAGGAAAGAGTGGCCTGATGGCCATATAAGGCAAGTAGGTCGTCGTACAACAAAAGGAGCTGCCCGAAAGTGGGAGCAGGAGCGGGTCAAAAGCGGGAGCATCATTAAAGTTGGCAAGCGCCGTTTTGCCAAGGTAATAAATACTGACGAAACTAGTAAAGGAGATACTTAAATGGAACAGCTGCGTATTCCCGGACCCACCCCCTGCCCGGAGGAGGTCCTTCAGGCGATGACCAGGCAGATGATTAATCATCGCGGTCCTGAGTTCGGGCGGATAATAAATGAAGTGACCGGTGATCTAAAACAGCTATTTCAAACCAAGAACGACGTTTTCCTGCTTACCAGCTCCGGGACGGGTGGTTTAGAAGCAGCGATTGTGAATACTCTTTCCCCCGGCGACAGGGTGCTCTCGGTCTCCATTGGCGTCTTTGGGGAGCGCTTTGCCACTATTGCCCGGCAGTTTGGTGCCGAGGTAATCCCGCTTGAGTTTGAGTGGGGAAAGGCGGCTGATATTGACACTATCCGCCGTGCTCTTGAAGCTGAACCTAAGATAAAGGCAGTGCTGGTCACCCATAATGAAACCTCCACCGGTGTCACCGATGACTTGGCTCAAATCAGCAGTACGGTCAAGCAGTTTGATAAGTTACTGCTGGTTGACGCTATCAGCGGTCTGGGCTCGGTTAATCTGCCGATCGATGACTGGCACTGTGATGTCGTGGTTACCGGTTCTCAGAAGGGGTGGATGGTTCCCCCGGGTCTGGCCATGGTCAGTGTCAGTGAAGAGGCATGGCGGGCGAGTGCCCAAGCTAAGATGCCCCGCTTCTACTGGGACTTTGCCAAGGCTAAGAGCTACCTGGAGATAGGTCAAACGCCGTGGACGCCGTGTATAGCGGTGGTGTTCGCCCTATCGTTATCGCTAAAGATGATGCTAAAGGAGGGTTTAGCTAATATCATTGCCCGGCATGCCAGAGTGGCTGGAGGAGCCCGAGATGGTATAAAATCACTGGGTCTATCGCTTTTTGCTGATGAGAAATACGCTTCAAACACGGTTACTGCCGTAGCTGGTTCTAACGGGCTTGACATTAAGAAGATGCTCAAGATTCTGAGGGAGGAACACCAGATTGTGCTTGGTGGCGGACAGCAAAGATTAGGTGGTAAAATATTCCGTATCGGACATCTGGGCTGGGTAAGCGAAGACGACATTAATTTGCTAATATCAGCCTTGAAGACGGTTCTGCCGCAGGCTGGATTTAGGGGTTAGCCGTGAAGGTTCTGGTTACCGAAGCTATTGCTGACGAGGGGTTGGAAATTCTGTGCAGCTGCGCTCAGGTTGATGTCAGGCTGGGGCTAAAGCCGGAGGAAATCCTGGAGGTAATTGGTGATTATGACGCCCTGGTGGTGCGCAGCCAGACTCGAGTCTCTATTGAGATTATAGAGGCGGGCAAGAACCTACAGGTTATCGCCCGCGCTGGGGTTGGTACCGATAATGTTGATATTGAGGCGGCCACCCGGCGTGGTATTGTGGTCGTTAATGCCCCTACCGGCAACACTATCTCGGCTGCTGAGCACACCATTGCCCTGATGCTCGCCTTGGCCCGTCACATCCCTCAGGCTAACGCCTTGCTCAAATCGGGGGTATGGAAGCGAGGAAACTTCATGGGCACTGAGGTCAGAAATAAGACCTTAGGTATTATTGGCTTGGGTAGCATTGGCTCTGAGGTAGCTAGGCGAGCGCGAGGTCTGGAAATGAAGCTTATTGCTCATGACCCCTTCATCTCTGTCGACCATGCCCGTAACCTGCAGGTAGAGCTTGTCTCTTTTGAGCAGTTGCTTAAGGAATCTGACTTTATTTCTCTCCATCTGCCGCTAACGGCATCGACCAAGAGGCTAATTGGAGCTAAGGAGCTCTCTTTAGTTAAACCTCAAGTTCGTATTATTAACACTGCTCGGGGGGGGTTAATCGATGATGAGGCGCTGGTTAGGGCAATAAAGGATAAGAGAGTCGCCGGTGCCGCCGTGGATGTCTTTCCTGAAGAACCAACCACAAGCAGCATTCTTTTTGAAAGTGATAACATCATCGTTACTCCGCATCTGGGGGCTTCCACCACCGAGGCCCAGGTTATGGTGGCTAGGGATGTTGCTGTCCAGATTGCCGATGTTCTCAAGGGACAGCCAGCCAGATACGCGGTTAATGCCCCCTTCATCTCGCCGGAGACTCTAGCTGTGCTGGCACCCTTTATGAGGGGGGTGGCCACCACCGCTAAACTGGCCAGTCAGCTGGCCGAGGGACAAATGAATGACATAAAGATTAGGTATGAGGGTGAGGTTGCCGAATATGATACCAACGTGCTTAAGGCAGCCATCCTTGGGGGAATACTGGAGGAGATAAGTGAAGAACGGGTTAACTTGGTTAACGCTAATATCATAGCGGCTAATCGTGGTCTAACTGTGGTGGAGCAGAAGGAAGCCACCTGTGAAAACTATGCCAGTCTTTTTACCATCGAGATTACCACCAGCAGCGGAGTTACCGCGGTAGCGGGAACTTTGATGCGTGGTGAGCTGCATATTGTCCGGGTTAATAGCTACTGGCTTGATATCGTGCCCACCGGGGGCTATTTCCTGTTCAGCGACCACCGGGACCGCCCCGGTCTCATCAGTGCCGTAAGCAAGGTAACCGGTGACGCTGACGTCAATATTAGTTCGATGCATGTCGGTCGCCTGAAGCCCCGAGGGGAAGCACTGATGGTGTTAGTCCTGGATGAACCCCTGACTGAAGAGCACATTAAACGGATACTGTCAATCCCTGATGTCTATACTGCCAAAGTGGTAAAGCTATAGGAGTTGTGCGGAGTTACTAATCAAGCCGGTGGAAAACCAGCCCGGCCGGCGGCTTAGGATAGAAGTAGGTTGATTTCCGGGGCATCCGTTCCCCGTGGTCGGCAATGGCTTTCACCGTTTCTACCTTGACCGGGCTTAAGAGAAAGGCTAGCTGGTATTCCTGGTCTAATACTTTCCTGACCGCATCCTGTTTGTCGTAGCTAAAGGCAAGGAATGTCTCATCACTATCACTACCCAGTCCCAGCATTTCCTCCAGTATCACGTGGTCAAGGATGCTGACATTTAGTTTCGAGTATAGCTCACCATGAAAGTAGGGCATCATCTGGCGGGTAGTATTAAGGTCGTGCAACCCAAGCACCAGAAGGTGCTCCGGTGACAGACCAAGGAGAATGAACCTAACCTGATTTGTGTTATCCTCGGCCAGTAAAGTATCAACTTGCTGCCAGACTCCGGGTGTGCTCAGTGACAGCTCTTTCACTGTGAAGAGTAACTCCAGCTTGGCCCTCAGTTCGTTTAAGGTGGTTCGTGACAGGCCCCTGACCAGCCGGTGGGGTGATAGAATGATAAGCCCGGGGTCGGCAAAATCCACCAGCGTCATCATGACGAAGTTAAACTCTTCATCTCCCGATGCTTCACTGGCGCAGGTTCGCCTTTCCCGCTGATAGGTAAGGGCACTCTCGTAGCGATGGTGTCCGTCAGCGATGTAAAGCGGCTCATGAGTTAAGTTAGCGCATAGTTGCTTTATAACCTCAGCTTCAGTAATCGCCCAGATGTTATGGCTACCCTCGGTAGCACTGCTCAGGCTGATTATCGGCTGGTTTTGTGTCTCGGGAGTTAGTAGTGAAGAGACCTTTGATCTCTGGTCGTCAAATAGGGTCAGGATTTGGCTGGTATTAGCTCCAAGTGCCCACAGGAGGCTTAGCCGGTTATCCTTGGCTTTGGCCAGAGTGCCCTCGTGGGGGCGAATCACCATCCTATCCCATTCCTCTAACCTCACACTGACGAGGAGGCCACGCCGCTTGTATTCCTTTCCTTGGTAGGTGAAACAGTGGTCGTGGAGATAGATAGCTGGCTTCTCGTCCATCTTAAGGACACCTAGCCTGAGCCACTGCTCCAGGGTGGCTGGCGAATGAGTATGCCTCTCCTCCGGGCTTACCGCCGCTGGTAGCTGCCGTCCGTACTCAAGCCGGACAAAGTTGTACTCACTGCGCTGGTAAAGCTCTTGCGCGGTCTGCGGGGTGATGATGTCATAAGGGGGGCAGATAACCGTTGCCAGATCATGAACCAGTCGCTCATTATAATGCACGCCCCGGAAGGGGCGAATCTCAGCCATCCCTGCCTCATTCCTCTTTAGTCACGCTTGTAACTAGCTAGCCCTTTACCCGACATAGTTTATCGTATGGTATGTAGGGGGCGCAAGTTTCAGTAGGCGTCAGCATGGTTAATATATGTTATAATTTTGAGAAGCTGCTAGAGGGTTTAATCGGTGGGGAACTTAGACCATATACAAAAGAGAATTGATGAGCTGAGGGCGCAGCTTAACCATCACAACTATCGCTATTACGTGCTGGACAGCCCGGAGGTTAGCGACGCTGAGTATGATCGGTTGATGAAGGAACTCAGTCGGCTGGAGGCGGATTACCCCCAGTTCTTGACTCCTGACTCACCCACGCAGCGGGTTGGCGCGGCCCCGGTGGCGGCCTTTGGCGTTGTGGAACACCCCCTACCGCTACTATCTTTGGGTAATGCCTTCTCTGAGGAGGAGCTGGTAGCGTGGTATAATCGCCTCTCCAAATTAGCGGGCCAGGAGCAGTTTAACTTCGTTGGCGAACATAAGATTGACGGGCTGGCGGTAGCCTTGACCTATGTTAATGGGCGGCTAATTACTGGCGCTACCCGCGGCGATGGCTTGCGGGGGGAGGATATTACTCAGAACCTGAGGACTATCCGCAGTATTCCCCTTTCGGTGTCCAAGGATGTCCCACCTCGATTTGAAGTGCGGGGCGAAGTCTTCTTGCCTAAGGCTGGCTTTGAGAGGCTGAATCGGGAGCGGGCTCGGGAGGGGCTATCCCTCTTTGCTAACCCTAGAAATGCGGCTGCTGGCTCGGTGCGCCAGCTCGACCCCCGTGTTACCGCGGAACGCCCGCTGGATATCTATATCTACATGCTGGGTTATGCCGAGGGTAAGCTGGTGCCCCCCACCCATTGGGAAACTATGGAATATCTCAAGTCGCTGGGCTTTAAGGTAAACCCCAATAACCAGTTGCTAGCCGGTATTAGGGAGATTGAAGGTTATTATCAAGACTGGGTGGGGAAAAGGGAGAGCTTACCTTACGAAGCTGACGGTATCGTGGTCAAGGTAGATTTGCTTGAGCTGCAGGGGAGATTGGGGGATATTGGCCGTGAGCCGCGGTGGGCGATAGCCTATAAGTTCCCTGCGATTCAGGGCACCACTCGTCTCAGGGATATTGGTATCAGTGTTGGTCGCACTGGTACCCTTAACCCCTACGCCATTCTGGGGCCGGTCTCAGTGGGTGGGGTAACTATCAAACAGGCGGCTTTACATAATGAGGACGATATCAGGCGTAAAGACATTCGTGTTGGTGATACGGTTATCGTCCAGCGGGCAGGTGAGGTGATACCTGAGGTAGTGGGACCGGTGGTGAGTAAGCGTAGCGGGGAGGAAAAGGAATTCAGCCTCTTGGAGAAGATATTCGACCAGGGGAGAGGACGTCCGGCATGTCCGGTATGTGGGGCTGAGGTCGTTAAGCCAGAGGGCGAGGTCATGTATTATTGTCCTAATGCCGCCTGTCCGGCTCAGGCGGAGCAGCGTCTGGAACATTTTGCCTCTCGGGGCGCTATGGATATCAGGGGCGTCGGTGAGCGGATGAGTGCCCTGCTGCTAAGGGAGGGCTTGGTCAGGGATGTGGCCGACCTCTATTATCTTAAACAGGAGCAACTGGCGGGGCTGGGGCGAATGGGAGAGAAAAGCGCCCAAAACCTGATAGGTGCAATCGATAGTGGCAGGGAGAGATCGCTGGCTAGAGTCATCTTCGCCCTGGGAATACGGCATGTCGGCGCCGAGATGGCTGAGGTTCTGGCGAGAAAATTCCCCAGCATTGATGAACTGACTGGAGCCTCGAGAGAAGAACTCATGGATATCGACACCATCGGTTCCAAGATTGCTGATAGTATCATTGCCTTTTTCCACCAGGAAGCAAACCAGCGCTTAGTCAAGAAATTAAAGGATGCCGGGGTGAAGCTGGTGGAGAGACCTGAGAGGGGGAGGCTCCCTCTGGCCGGGCAGGAGTTTGTCATTACCGGCCGCCTGGAGAGATTTAGCCGACAGGAGGCGGAGGACCGAGTAGAGGCTCTCGGCGGGATAGCCAAGAGCGATATCACGCGCAAAACCACCTACCTTGTGGTTGGTGCTGAGCCCGGCTCGAAGCTAGCCCGCGCTCAGGCTCTGGGCGTAAAACAGCTCACCGAAGCAGAGTTTCTCAGGCTGCTGGGGCTGGGATAGGATAGGAGGAAGTTGGGATAAGAGATGAAACTGATTGTGGGACTGGGTAATCCCGGCCGGAGTTATGCTCATAACCGCCATAATATCGGATTTATATGCCTTGGCCACTTTGCTCGAAAACAGGGCATTCGATTTGATAGGAGGCGGGGGAAGGCCCGAACTGGCATCGGGGAGGTAGGGGGTGAGCGGGTGATTTTAGCTAGGCCCCAGACCTTTATGAACCTGAGTGGTCAGTCGGTTAGTTTGCTGGTGAATAGATTTGACGTGGCTCTTGATGACCTTCTCGTCATTCACGATGACCTTGACCTTCCCTTAAGCAAAATCCGTCTTCGCCGTGGTGGTAGCTCCGGGGGACATAAGGGGGTTGATTCTATTATCTTTTCTCTGGGAAATCAGAATTTTCCCCGCCTCCGGGTGGGCATTGGGCGGCCAGCTACTGCCGAGAACCATGTTAGGAGCGAGGAAGACATAATCTCTTATGTGCTCAGTGATTTTACCCAGGAGGAAAGGCGGGTCGTTACTCAAGTCGTGCCTAGAGTGAGTGAGGCTATCCTCTGCCTGCTGACCGAGGGCCTCGTGTCAGCCATGAATGAGTATAATTACCAAAAGAAGTAACCGTCTGACATAATTTAGCCTGTTCGGATCTAGGGATTAGGGGTCTAATATTCCTCTACTCTGCAGCCAGTTTTTGGCCTGCCAGAAAGGCTTGTTTCAGAGCCTCTGGGTGTTTAGCAATGGCTCCTTTCTCGTCTATCCCGGGGAATACTAATTCTCCGGCGTAGGTGATATCGAGGACCCGGAACAGGCTCTTCACTATAGTTAGTGATGGCTCAAAGAGATTGGCCATTTTTAGAGCGCCAACCGAAATAAAGAGCCCCTTTCTCTCTTGCTTAGTCTCCAGTGGCGGTATTTTAAGTACGTATTTTCTTGCCCATAGTGCTTGGCAGCGGTCAATCATTAGCTTCATCTGGGCCGTGGGGCCCATGAATTGGATGGGAGAAGCTATGACCACTCGGTCAGCCTCTTTAAGCTCGCGATAAACCATCTGCATGTCATCATCCATGCGGCACCTGCCTGCCTTAAGACAGGCGTCACAGTGCTGACAGGGGGTAATCTTGAGGTCGTTAAGGATGATGGTCTTGACCTCTGCCCCTTGGCTGGCGGTACCCTTCATGACCTCGGCCAGCAGGAGGTCGGTATTACCGCCCCGCCGTGGACTGCCCGCAATTCCAAGAACCTTCATCCAAACCTCCAGTCAAACGAGGCTGCTTAAGGTTTGAAAAGCCTCCCTCTCTATACCTAGGCATTCGACAATACTCTTTTGCACCTGAGATAGAAATCCCAGGGGCGTTTCCGCTAAGTCTGTTACGGCTTGCCCCATCAGGCTGTCTAAGTCTTCGTTAATCTCCTCCATGGTGGCTAAGGCATCCGGTCCACTCTCTTCAAACAGTTGGTTCTTCTCTACTATTAGTTCTCTCATTCTTTTAAGGCTGGGCCATGAATCAGGCATTAAACCCGAAGCAATCTGGCTCCAGACCGCCGCCGACTGTCGCATCAGTTTGGCTACTTCGTTCAGGGCTGGCTGGTTAATGGCTTTACTGGCTTCTTCCAGAAACCTGGCGTACATAGGGCGGAAGGCGCTGCCGCTGGTACCGCCGGTCTCGATATAGATAAAGCCATTCATTAGAGCGCCCAGTAGATTCAGGCCCGTGAACTGTTTCGGCCACTTCATCACCAGCTTTGACCACTTTTCCATTCCCTTAAGCCCTAGGTTGGTGATGGGGGGCTTGAGCATACCCCGGCAGCATTCCCGAATACTTTCCTTAATACCGGCCTCAAGATTTCCAAGCTTGGAGGGGTATCCTATCCTGAGCAGCCGGTGTTTGGGGGGAAAAGGGGGGAACTTTGAGCCTCGCGCCCGAGCCAGGTCATCTATGGTTACCGTTACCGGTTTCCTCGATCGGTCATAGATATGGACTTTATTGGCTTCCTCATCGAGACTGAAGACAACAAAGACGTGACCACCGAAGTGGGCTACCTCGGGAAGGGCGAAATAGGGTAAATACGCCATGTCTCCGTAGACGACTGCCGGTTCACCGCTGCTGAGTAATGCCTTTAACTCCTGGTAGCCCTTCTTGGCGCTGGCCGTTTCTATAATTGTTACCTCAGCGCCAATTCGGTGGCAGATATTAGTAACAAAGTCGGTGCCTTTTCCTGAGCGTCCCCCGACAAAGGGAGCAGGCATCATTTTCATATACCGGTAGATGAAGCCGATTCCCCCACCCAACCCGAGGAGCATCTCCTCCGATAGCGAAAGCCCGTGATAATCCAGCCCCCTTTTTAGGGCGGTGGTTTCGCAGTGCTTTCCGATAAATGGTTTTAGACCTTTAACTATGAGTTTGCGAGACATAGCCTCATACCCCTCCCAATGTTAGTCTATCTCGAAGCGACTCAGGACTTCCTGTTCCTTGGCTTGCATCTGCTTCCTAAGTTGCGGCGTTTCATCATCATATCCCAGGAGGTGGAGCACCCCGTGAGTGACCAGAGTGGCTATTTCCTTATCGGTAGAGTGTCCCTGCTCCCCAGCCTGTATCACCGCCTGGGGGTAGGAAATAATGACTTCACCCAGGTGGCGTATTCCGTCAGGAGGCGGGATAAAAGAAGCGGATCCTTCTTCAGCCGGTAGCATAGAAAAGGCGAGGACATCGGTAGGTGCGTCCCTACCTAAGTAGTTCCGGTTTAGCTCCCGCACCCTTTCCTGACTGGTAATGACCAGACCAAGCTCGTCTTTGGGGTCAGCGCCCTGTAGGGTAAGCACCTGTTCCACGATACACTGTAGCCAGCCGGCATCTAGGTGTTCCTCGAACCCCTCATCAATCAGGACATTAATCTCCACGGGACAATAATAGCACAGGCTAGAGGCCGAGCCAAATGGGGAGAAGCCTTGAAAGAAATAGCTTTCTTGGAATCAGTGCCTTGGGAAGGTATAATGCCCTAGGGTCTTTTATAATGGCCTCTCGGGGTACTCATTAATCTTTCTAGAGTCCTGAAACTGCGATAAGGGGTGGGGAATGTTAACTAGGCACCGTTTTAGCCACCTTTTGCGCAATACGGGCTTTATCCTTGCCCTGGCTTTCATCATCGGCTTAGCTCTTCCCAAGGGTGCCACTGAGACAAGTCCTGCAGCGACACCCTTACTGGCCTTAATCATGACTCTCTCTGTTATGGGGGCTTCCCCCAAGTTATTCCTGGATTTTAAGAGAGTCTTGCGCCCCATTCTGATTTCCTTACTGCTAAACTACGCTGTCCTGACTTTTACTCTCATTGGGCTCTCTTCCATCCTTATCCCGGATTATGAGCTATGGGCCGGTTTTGTAATCCTGGCAGCGGTGCCTCCGGCGGTGGCGGTGATACCATTTACCTATCGTCTGGATGGTGATGTCGATTTCTCACTGGTGGGGATGGTAGCTTCATATCTAGCTGCCCTCTTCATCATCCCGCTCATTTCCATAGCATTTCTGGGAACCAGCCTCATTCAGCCCGGGAGGCTGCTGATAACTCTGGGCGAGCTAATTGCCATTCCTCTTGGCGTATCGCAATTATTAAGGCGAACTGGCATAGCTTCAAGGCTGGAGAAATACCGGGGCCCTATTATTAACTGGAGCTTCTTCGTGGTAGTTTATACTATTGTCGGGCTGAATCAAGCTGCTTTCCTGGGGCAGCCTCTCATCTTACTGCGTATCTCCCTTATCGCCTTTGTCAGCACCTTTGTCCTTGCCTACTTAATAGACCGCTTGGCTAGATTCTTGGGTAGAAATAAGCCTAACCGCATCAGCCTTATCTTATTAGGTACTAGGAAAAACTACGGCCTGGCGGCTGCCATCGCCCTAGCATTGTTCAGTCCTAGAGCTACCATACCGGCGGCGGTCGCCATGGTCTTCGCCATTGTCCATTTCATTTGGCTTACCTTTTGGGTTAAGAGGATGGGTTAGAGAATAATAGTCTGTGCGGGGTTCATAGAGTCCTGGCAGCAGGCTAAATCCTAAAGAAATAGGCGGTGTCTTTGTCGTCGTCATAATGGGTAGCCTCCACATTTGACTTTTCACCCGTAGCTAAGCTAAAATGCTTTAGCCGAAACGCTTAGGTTGAAGTGCTTATGCGGTGACCAGCAGTAGCTGGTCTTATTAGGTTGTGCACTTTCCCCAGTAAATCTTAGTCTTAGCTAATGCCCAAAAAGGTTTCAGTAAGCGATGAAGATTGCGGTTGGCGGTAAGGGGGGAGTCGGCAAGACCTTGCTGGCGGCCCTGCTTTCCAAGGTGTTTGCGGAGTCTGGCTATTCGGTAATAGCCATCGACGCTGACCCTGATGGTAATCTGGCGGCTACCTTAGGCTTTCCCCTCCCCGAGCAGATAGTCCCCATATCTGAGATGAGTGCCCTTATTGAAGAAAGGACCGGGGCTAAGCCGGGTAAAACTGGCGGCTTTTTCAAAATAAACCCTAAGGTTGATGATCTGCCTGATGATTATTCCCAGGAGCATCGTGGCATCAGACTAATGGTAATGGGCCGCCTAAAAAAGGGCGGCGGCGGTTGCTATTGCCCGGAAAATGCCTTACTGCGCGCCTTAGTTAGCCATCTGTTGCTCGCCAGAGACGAAATCGTTATTTTGGATATGGAGGCGGGGGTTGAACACCTGGGGAGAGCAACCGCCAAGGCGGTGGATAAGCTGATTATAGTGGTGGAACCGGGCCGGCGGAGCGTTGACTCGGCCTACCGGGTTTACAAGCTGGCTAAGGATATCGGTCTTGATAATATCGCTGTGGTCGGGAACAAAATTCGTAGTCTTGAGGATAAGGAATTCCTAATCTCTAGTCTGGGCGGCTTTGAGTTCATTGGCTTTATTCCTTACGACCAGGCCATAGTTGATGCCGATGTGGCTAGCCTTTCTCTGCTTGAGGCCAGCCAGCCGGTCAATCAGGCAGTGAGGGATATCTATCAGACGCTGGTAGCTACTGGTGTTACTGGAGCACGGTAAAGTTTTAGCTAAGTTAGTGGTAATTAGGGGGGTGAAATCAGTAATCTGGCGGCGGTTTTGTGTGTCATTAGCTTGGAAATGACATAGGGTGAGATGAGAAACCCTCTTATGGTCTGGTCGAGAAGTTTAAGTGGTAGTTAGGAATCCTTAATAGTGAATCACTAAAGTAAAAAGGAGGTTATAGTGGCTTACGACGCGGTAAAAATGAAGGACTGGCAGATAGCCGAAGCGGCTGAAGGCAACATGCCGACTCCGGATGAGTGGCGTGAGAGACTGAACTTGGAGAAAGACGAGATAATTCCTTTTGGGAGGATATGCCGACTGGATTTCTTGAAGATTATCGAGCGACTCAAGAATAAACCGGACGGCAAGTATGTTGAGGTAACGGCAATAACACCCACCCCTCTTGGTGAGGGGAAAACGACCACCACCATGGGTATCCTGGAGGGCATGGGAAAGCGGGGACTGAATGTTGGCGGCTGTATCCGTCAGCCCTCAGGTGGCCCAACCATGAATATCAAGGGTACTGCTGCTGGTGGCGGTAACGCTCTACTCATCCCCATGACCGAATTCTCTATGGGGCTTACCGGCGATATCAACGACATCAGTAATGCCCATAACCTGGCTATGGTTGCCCTTACCGCTAGGATGCAGCACGAACGTAACTATGATGATGAGCAGCTGGCTCGGCGTACCGGGATGCGCCGCCTGGATGTTGACCCGACCCGGGTAGAGATGGGCTGGGTGATGGATTTCTGCGCCCAGAGCCTTCGTGAAATTATTATTGGTCTCGGCGGTCGTATGAACGGCTATATGATGCAGTCTAAGTTCGGCATCACGGTGAGTTCGGAGCTTATGGCCATGTTGTCAATCGCGAGGGACCTGGCGGACCTGCGGGAGAGAATGGATAAGATTACGGTTGCCTTTGATAAGAAGGGTAACCCAATTACTACCGGCGACCTGGAAGCGGGTGGCGCCATGACCGCCTGGATGCGTAACACTATCAATCCCACCCTATCCTGCACGGTGGAGTATCAGCCCTGCATGGTGCACGCCGGTCCCTTTGCCAATATTGCCGTGGGTCAGTCCTCTATTATTGGTGACCGTGTTGGCTTAAAGCTATTTGATTATCATATTACTGAGAGCGGCTTTGCTGCTGACATCGGCTTTGAGAAGTTCTGGAATGTTAAGAGCCGCTTGAGTGGCTTAAAGCCGCATGTCTCGGTGCTTACCACCACCATTCGGGCGCTGAAGATGCACGGCGGTGGGCCTAAAGTAGTGGCTGGGCTGCCGTTACCTGATGCCTACACCAAAGAGGATCTCGGGCTCTTGGAGAAGGGTCTGCCCAATATGCTGCATCATATCAACACCATCAGAACCTCTGGCATCAACCCGGTGGTGTGCATCAACGGCTTCCATACCGATACCAAGGACGAAGTCGCTATGGTTAGAAAGGCGGCTGAGGCAGCCGGAGCTCGCTGTGCCGTATCTACCCACTGGGCTGATGGCGGTGATGGTGCCCTAGAGCTGGCTGACGTGGTAAAGGAAGCCTGCCAGGATGAGAACGAGTTCAAGTTTCTCTATCCCTTGGATATGAAGCTGAGGGAGAGGGTAGAAAAGATTGCTCAGGTAGTCTACGGGGCTGACGGCGTGTCTTGGAGCCCTGATGCTGAGGCGAAAGCTAAGATGTTTGAGTCTGACCCCAAGTATGATGATTACGCTACTATGATGGTAAAGACGCACCTTAGCCTCACCCATGAGCCGGCGATTAAGGGTGTCCCCAAGGGTTGGGCTCTGCCCATCCGCGACGTGTTAATCTATTCCGGTGCCAAGTTCCTCTGTCCCTGTGCTGGAGCTATCAGCCTGATGCCGGGGACCTCTTCCAGTCCGGCATTTAGAAAGGTTGATGTCGATGTCAATACGGGGAAGGTCAACGGGCTTTTCTAGCAGTTTTCCCTAACTATTTGGTAACATTGGATTTAGATGGCGAGTACAAAGAAGAAGCTAAAGGTTCACTTTAACCCGGATAATATTGATCTTGCGGTGCCGGAGGGCGAGAACCTTTTAAAGGCAGCTCTCTCGGCGGGGGTACATATTAACGCTGCCTGTGGGGGTAGCGGCGTCTGTGGCACCTGTAAGGTCTTGATTAAGAAGGGCCAGGCAGAGAGCACCCGAAGTGATAAGCTCTCCACTGAGGAGTACGAGCAGGGATACCGTCTTGGCTGCCAGAGTCGGATAGTTACCGACCTGGTGGTTGACATTCCGGTAGAATCGCGACTGGAGACGGCGGTGCTCAGCCGGGAGATGAAGATGGCCACGGCTGAGGCTAAGGCCGCCGGGCTAGTAGCTACGGGGTGGAGTTTCAACCCACCCTTGAGTAAATGTTATGTTGAGCTACCGACGCCAACCTCGCGGGACAACGTCAGTGATTTGTCGCGGCTACTGAGAGGCTTAAAGCGGCGGTGCAACCTCCGTAACGTTTCGGTAGACTTTGACGTGGTCGGGAACCTGCCGCAAGCCCTGCGTAAAAAGGGTGGGCAGGTTACGGTTACTACTCTGGTTAAGGCGGTCAAGACTAAGGCTGATAAGCATAAGCCGACTATAATAAAGGTTGAGCCAGGGGATACCGGACAGAAGCACTATTCCCTTGCCTTCGATATTGGCACGACTACGGTTAGTGGTCAACTGCTTGACCTGAACCGAGGCCGGATCCTCGCCGAGGGCATGGCTTATAACGGTCAGATAGGCTATGGGGCTGATGTTATTACCCGCATCGGCTACTCCCAGACGCCAGGTGGCCTTAAGAAATTGCAGCAGGTTGTAGTAACCACGATCAACCAGATTATCGATGAACTGCTTACCCGGAGCCAGGTTAAGGTCAGGCATATCGGGCATATGGTTGTCGCCGGTAATCCGGCAATGACCCATATTCTCCTCGGGCTGGATCCTAAATACGTTAGGTTAGCCCCCTACACGCCGGTGGCTAGCTTCATTCCCCCGGTGAAGGCATGTTCTCTAGGTATCCGGGTGGGCAGGCACTCCTATCTCTTCACCTTTCCCTCGGTAGCCAGTTATGTTGGTGGCGATATTGTTTCTGGAGTGGTTGGGGTTGGCCTGCACCAGAGAAAGACCCTGACCCTCTATATGGATATTGGCACCAATGGCGAGGTGGTGGTTGGCAATTCAGACTGGATGGTAACCGCGTCTTGTTCAGCGGGCCCTGCCTTTGAGGGCGGTGGCATAAAGCATGGCCTGATAGCTACCAGTGGGGCTATTCAGGATTTTGATGTTAACCCGGTAACTTTAGAGCCGGCGCTTCATACTATCGGTGGGGAAAGACCGAGGGGGATCTGCGGCTCGGGACTGATAAACATTATCGCCGGGCTGCTGGAAGCGGGGGCCATCGGGCAGAACGGAAAATTTAACACTGACCTTAAAACCAGCCGGATTAGAAAAGGCGATGATGGCCATGAGTATGTTCTTGCCCGGGCAGATGAAACCGAGACAGGCAGGGACATTGTCATTACCGAGGTGGATATCGACAATCTTATCCGGGCTAAGGCGGCCATGTATGCTGGCTGTCAGACGCTGGCTAAGAGCGTGGGAATTAGCCTGTCTGATATGGAGCAGGTAATTATCGCCGGTGCCTTTGGTAGTCATATTGACATTGCCCGGAGTATCACCATTGGCCTTCTGCCTGATATTCCTCGGGAAAGATTTATCTTCGTCGGCAACGGCTCTCTCACCGGGGCCAGATTGACCTCCTTCTCTACCGACCTGCTCGATGATGCCAGAAAGGTGGCGATGATGATGACCAACCTGGAACTTAGTGAAAGGGTCGATTTTATGAATAATTATGTGGCCGCCCTGTTCCTACCCCATACCAATACTGATGAGTTTCCCTCGGTGTTTAGGAGGTTGGCTGGGCTTGCTGAAAGTAAATCGAGGACGGGGGCCGGCTAGCTGATGGTTTCTATCGCGGTAGCGGGCAAGGGTGGTAGCGGGAAGACCACGGTCGCCAGCTTGGTTATTCGTTACCTTATGAGGGGTGGTTCCGTGCCGATTTTGGCGGTTGATGCTGACCCTAATGCCAATCTGGCCGAGAGCTTGGGGTTGGAGGTGAAGGAAACCATCGGCTCGATAATCGCTACCTTTAATGAGGAGAAGATAAACATTCCGCCCGGCATGACCAAGGAGAACTATCTGGAGTACAGACTAAATCAGGCTCTGGTTGAGACCCGGGAGCTGGACCTGGTGGCCATGGGTCGAGGTGAAGGCCCCGACTGCTACTGCTATCCTAATCTTATCCTGAGGAAGGTTATTGACAAGCTGGCTGACAACTATGCTTACCTGGTCATGGATAATGAGGCCGGGCTGGAGCACCTGTCGCGGCGTACCACGCAGAATGTTGATGAATTGCTGATCGTGTCTAACCACTCGGTGAAGGGGGTGCGGGCGGTTGCCCAGATAGCGGAGTTAGTCGCGGAGGTCAAACTGCAGGTAAAGAGGCGCTCGGTGATAATTAATTTCGCTCCGCCTGAACTGGACACTCTGGTTAGTCGGGAGCTATCTAGGCTAAAAATTGAGCCGACGGCTACCATACCTTTGGACGATGAAGTCCGTAAGTATGACCTTGAGCTAAAACCCTTGATTGACCTGCCCGATAGCTCAGGAGCAGTTAGGGCAGTTAGCGATTTAATGGCCGGGCTTCTTAATTGAACCGTCTTCCTGTGTAAGGAAGAGTTTACAGGCCCCGGAAGTGGCTGGGGCTGGAAATAGAATAATTATCTAAGGGGGCAAAAATGTCAGCGCAGATTATCAGCGGTACTGAGATTGCTAAACAGATTCGTGTGGAGCTCAAGGAGGAGATAGCCAAACTCAAAGAGCAGCATAAGCTCGTCCCGGGGCTGGCTACCGTCTTAGTGGGGGAGGACCCAGCATCCCAGGTCTATGTTGGCCAGAAGGAAAAAACATCCCAAGCCTTGGGTCTATACTCGGAGAGGCACGACCTGCCGGCGGATACCAGCCAAGAGGAGCTTCTAACTCTGGTTGATAGGCTAAATAAAGACCCCAAGATTCACGGTATCTTGGTGCAATTACCCCTGCCCAAGCATATCAATGAAACCAAGGTTCTTTATGCTATTGACCCGAAAAAGGATGTCGATGGCTTTCATCCGGTGAACTTGGGTAAGCTGATGATCGGGGAGCCAGATTATCTGCCCTGTACCCCGCACGGGATACAACAGCTTTTGGTGCGGAGCGGGGTTGAGCTTGAGGGGGCGGAGGTAGTCGTGGTCGGCAGGAGCAACATTGTCGGTAAGCCGATAGCCAATATCCTCCTCCAGAAGAAGGAGGGGGCTAATGCCACCGTTACCATTTGTCATACCCGGACGCGAGATATTTCCCTTCACACCAAGATGGCTGATATAATAATAGTAGCTGCCGGTAAGCCTAAGGCCGTTACCGCCGATATGGTCAAGGAAGGGGTAGTGGTCATTGATGTCGGTGTTAATCGGATTGGGAAAACCGCAGAGGGCAAAGCTATTCTCGTTGGCGACGTTGACTTTGATTCCGTGAAGGAAAAGGCCAAAGCGATTACCCCTGTGCCCGGCGGTGTGGGGCCGATGACCATAACCATGCTGATGCTGAATACCGTAAAGGCAGCTAAGCTGGCAGCTGGTTTGATATAGAAAGGGGGACAATAACAATATGGAGTACAGGATCGAGGAAAAGAGTGCTCCTGGTAGAGAGAAGGTAGAAGTATTGGGGGCAACCTTTGAGGCCGGTAAGCCTGATGAAGAGGAACTGGGGAGATGGAGACAGAAGCTGGCGGATCGTGAAGAGAGGCTAAAGTATTTACAGACCGCTGAGCGATACTGGTATGGTAAAGATTGGTATGGCAGCGAAAAGAGAAAGAATCCAGCTTAGGTAAGGTGGTGAGAAATGGCATTTGAAATTCCAAAAACCCAATATAGTGGTCAAATTAAAGAGATAAAACTGGGCGAAGGTGATAAGGCGATTACGGTTGGTGGCGAGAGTTGTTATCCTTTCTATCTCTTTGAAGGCGAAATGCCGCACCTGCCCAGAATAGCCATGGAGGTTTATGACTGCCCGCCTGAAGAATGGGCACCGGCTGCCCTAGAGCCTTTCGCCGGGGTAACTGATGACCCGGTGGCCTGGGCAAAAAAGTGCATCGAAGATTATGGGGCAGAGATGATTTGCCTGCAACTCCTGAGCACTGACCCCAATGGTCTTGACCGTGGGGCCGACGAGGCAGCTCAGGTGGTCAAGAAGGTGGCTGATGCCATTAACGTGCCTTTAATTGTCTGGGGGACTGCCAATCATGATAAAGATACTGAGGTACTAAGGCTAGTGGCTGAGGTTTGCCAGGGTAAGAGGCTGATAATTGGTCCGGTTGAGGAGGGTGACCATAAGAAGATTGGTGCCTCAGGCATTGCTTATCAGCATACCTTGATTGCCTCCACACCGATAGATATCAACCTAGCTAAGCAGCTAAATATCCTGCTCGGTAATCTCGGCGTCCCTGATGAGCTGCTGGTAATTGACCCTACGGTCAGTGGTATCGGCTATGGGATTGAGTATTGTTACTCGGTGATGGAAAGAATGCGGATGGCGGGACTAACCCAGCAGGATGATAAGCTCCAGTTTCCCATTATCTGTAATATCGCTAAAGAGGTGTGGAAGACGAAGGAGGTTCATATTCCTACTGAGGAAGACCCGACGCTGGGTGATGCCAAAAAGAGGGGTATCTTGATGGAGGCGATGTCGGCGATGGTGATGCTTCTGGCGGGTGGTGATGTGGTGGTTATGAGGCATCCCGAGGCAATAAGGTTGGTTCGGGAGATGATGGCGGAAATGTCCGCTTCCCAAAGTACTTAACGATTAGAAAAAGTAGGGGGAGAGAAATGGCTGAAGAAGAAGTTAAGAAAAGTATTGATCAAGGTACTGTTGAGATGATAGCCAAGGCGGCTAGTGATGGCGTTAGTACTGCTTTTGATAGGGCGGAAACAATGAAGCCTTGCCCTATAGGTTCCGTAGGTAGTTGCTGTAAGCACTGCGGAATGGGACCGTGCCGGGTGCCGCTGCCTAAAGGCAAGGAGGAAACTCCGGAAGATAAGTTGAAGAGAAGGGGTATTTGTGGGGCAACGGCGGAAACTATTGCTGCCCGTAACTTTATCCGGATGGTAGCCGGTGGGGCATCGGCCCACTCTGACCATGGCCGGGGGGTGGCAGAGCTCTTCCTGGCAGTAGCTAAGGGCAAGGCGCCAGGCTACGAGATAAAGGATGAGCAGAAACTGCTGCAGCTAGCTCTGGACTGGGGTGTCAAAATCGGAGACCGTAGTAACAACGAAATAGCCGCTGATATTGGAAATATAGCCCTGGCTGAATTCGGCAGGCAGGAGGGCGAACTTATAACCCTGAGGAAGGCACCATTAAAGCGCCAGGAACTGTGGCGGAAGCAGGGTGTTGCTC
>DAOULZ010000020.1:0-63510 GCA_034414575.1 Dehalococcoidales bacterium
GAGCCAGGGCTTCGCTGATTCGGCAGCCCAAATGACCGAGCAGCCTGACCAGCAACCGATCTCTCCAATTTGTCGCTGCTCTCTCCAGCAGTGCTATCTGGTCCAGGTCAAGATAGGCTTTCATGTACTAGTCTCCTGACCATGATCAGGCAAATCATCTATTTCCTGTTTACAGGTCTTGTCCTCGTTGCTGCAGTGCTGCTTCGCAAGGTGCCGGGCAATCATCATCCCTAGGATGTGAAGACCTCGCTCTTGATCGTCTTCACTGATTGAGGCATCTGATGTTGCAGCCAATTGATCCCTGGCATTCATGTTGTAAGAAATGTAACATGAAGAATATAGCTTGTCCAAACAGTTCAGCACTATCAATATGCTTGACAAATGCTGATAGATGCTGTAAAATACTGATACATTTCGCAAAGCATACATAAAAAGCATCCTGGAGGGTTTCCCCAATGCCGAAGAAATTCTCGGATATCGACAAGAGAAAGTGGCTTGAGCTTTGTGATAGCGGTAAGAGTGAAACATGGATAGCCAAAGAGCATACCAAATGTGATCTGAGGACGGTCAGGCGTGGTCTTGAAGAAGCGCGTCGGAAACAGGATGGGAGGGTGGCGAGGATAGAACTCCTGAAAGAGGCCTTGCGTAAGCACCAGGATAGCCTTGTGGAAGAACTCGACAAAATCCTTTCCGCTCTCACCACCCCTACTGAGGATTACGTGGTAATACCCTGGCATCGGGGTGGTGACTTCATTCTGGCAGAAGCCGAGACTCTAGCCGAGAAATGGCAGGCGGGTAACGTTTCTGAACCTGGAGCAGCTACAAGAAATGAAGGTGGGGCTGTGCGCCGATTGCTAAGGGAACACCTCAAGAATGACCGCCTCTGGAAGGTGCTTGCCCAATGGAAGAAGGGGTACGATGCCCACTTAGCGGCGAGGCTGGTTCTTCAACGCAAGACGGTAGCTGTGATACAAGATAAGACGGGATGTAATCTGGTTGACGGGAATGACGTCCCACGGCCCTTTATTTGTTCCTACACTACGGGTGACCTGTTCTTTAGAGCAACGCTTCGCCAGGCTTCTGCCGCCCAGAAAGGCATAGACCTTGAAAGTGATATCGTGGCAAATACCGCTGGCGGAGACGTCAGGTACGGGAGCTTAGTTATGGCGGAAGCTCCTGGTAATGAGAAAAAGATCAAGAGCAGTCTGTTAGATGCTTTCAGGGAGCTAAAAGGGTCGGCCGAGGCTGTTTCAGTTGTGGATACTAGTAAGGCTCTCGATGAAGCAGCAACGAGAGTCAGGCAGGTCGTTGAACATATTAAGTTGCTTGGCTTAATTCCGGGCCAATGCGAGATTTGCCGACGTTTGGGTATGTAGATATTCAAGGGAGGAGATATCCATGAAAGTAGCCTTGTACGCCAGGGTTTCTTCAGAAAAACAGGATGTTGACCTTTCTATTTCCGCGCAACTTAGGTCGCTTAGAGAGTATGCCTCGAGAAATAATCACCAAGTGGCGAAGGAATACGTGGACGAGGCAGAGAGTGGTAAGACAACGGCACGCCCGGCTTTTCGTGAGATGATTGCCGCCGCTCGCCGCTCTCCAAGGCCGTTCGATCTTATCCTGATTTGGAAGTATTCACGGTTTGCCCGCAGCCGCGAAGATTCAATCGTGTTTAAGACGATGCTCAGGAAGAACGGGGTTCGGGTAGTATCGATAAGTGAGCCTGCGGAGGACACACCCACAGGGAAGTTGCTTGAGGCTATGATTGAAAGCCTGGATGAGTTCTACTCGGCTAATCTTGGGGAGGAGGTGAGCCGGGGTATGAGGGAAAGCGCTTCCCGTGGCTTCTATCTTTCAGCCCAGGCTCCTTATGGCTATCGCAAGGTTAAGGTTAGCGATGGTGGGAAAGAGCGTCCCAAGCTTGATGTGAAGCCAAATGAGGCCCGGATAGTGACTCGCATCTTTGATCTGGTACAGGAAGGAAAAGGCTTGGTGGAGGTTGCCAAAGAGCTCAACAGAGAGAGAGTCGCTGGCCCAAAGGGTAAGGGCTGGCTCAAGACCACAATTCGTAAGATACTCACTAACGAGGCTTATACTGGCACCCTGGTTTGGGGGCGTTGTAGCGTGCGTAACCTTCCACCGATCCGGGTGGAGAATGCCTGGCCAGCCATCATTGACCGGGATACCTTTGAACACGCCCATGCCCTGCTCAAAGAACGGGCTCCTGTCAGGCTTCATCCCAAGCGGGTGGCGAGTCGTTACCTGTTGAGTGGGCTGGCGCGGTGCGGCCACTGCGGCAAGGCTCTGGTTGGTCAGGATGCTAAGAGCGGACAGTTCACCTATTACGTCTGCGGGACCTTGCTAAAGAAAGGAGCCGGCTCTTGTCCAAGTCGCTATCTTAATAGCCATTACTTCGAGGGCTTGGTTGTAGACAAGATAAAAGAGCATGTCTTAAACACCGAGAATCTTACCAGGTTAGTGCATATTGTAAACGAGGATATTGATAGCTTGGCAGTAGGGTGCCACCAACGTCTAGAGACTATTATTGACGAAATCGCCGACGTGGACCGTCGCCTGGAGAGACTGTACGATGCTCTCGAAACTGGGAAGGTAGAACTAGCTGACCTAGCGCCGCGTATTCAACAGCTAAGGCAGCGGCGTGAACAATTGCATGCAGCAAGATGGGAATCGGAACAGCAGCTTTCCGACAGGCGTGTGGAACTGGCAGATGCGGAAACCGTCGCCCAGTGTGTAGCTGACCTGCGCAATTTGCTAAACGAGAGTCCCCTTACCGAAAGAAAAGCGTTTATCAGAAGCTTCGTGAAAGAGGTGAGAGTAACAGAAGATGAAGTGCTAGTGACTTATACTATACCCATGCTACCAAGGGGACTGGCAGAAGAAAAGCTACCAGTTCTGTCTATTGGACACGATGGTGGGCGATAGTGGACTTGAACCACTGACCTCTGCGATGTCAACGCAGCGCTCTGACCAACTGAGCTAACCGCCCCCCAACAGGCATTCTACTAGATGTCTTTTCGACCGTCAAGCTACTTGCCTTTGATTCTATTATCCAGGAAGCTCACCACAAACAGGAGGGAGATACTAATCGCCAGACTGCCCAAGTCCAGATAAGCTATATTGAGTATTTTACTAACAAGGGCAGCTGTCCCACCACCGATAATCGCTGCCAGCGCCCCCAGTGGGGTAACCCGGAACCTGTCCTTATAGAAACCAACGATTACCGGCAGAATTAAACCACCGGTATATACTGTATAGGCAAAAAGAAGAGTGCTTATCACCCCCTTCATGACTAAAGCCACCAGTAGAGAGGCCACCCCAATAATAACCATCGCCCAGCGGAAATAAGACAGGGTATTTGCCGGACTGAGTGCCTTCTTGAAATGCCCGATGATATCCACAGTCAGTATTGTGCTGGCACTTAAGAGACAGGTATCGGCTGAAGACATAAGCGCTCCAAGCAGTGCCGCTAGGACAACCCCACCCATGAAGGGAGGCAAAACCTCGGTCATTACTACCGGCAGGGCCTGTTCCGGAGATATCTGGGGAAATAGAGCCGAGGCTCCCATACCAATTACAGTAATACCCAAGGCAATAGGGATAATAATCAGAGCCGTCCAGAGTACTGATTTTCTCGCCGTATTACTATCCCTTGCGCAAAACAGCCGGGAGTACATGTCAGGCCCGACGACATAGGTCAGTCCGACCAGTAAGAGTAGTGAAATTAGTTCATGACCGTTAAACTGAGAGCTAACGGGAAAAGAAAAGTGCTCCGCCGGCAGAGCACTGATTAATCCCCCCCAGCCCCCAAGGCATGATAAAACCAAGGTCAAGCCGCCGAAGATACCGACCATGATTATCCCCGCCTGTACGGCATCGGTACGAATAACAGCCTGCTGACCACCCAAGACGGCATAAGTGATAAAGATGATGGCAAAGACCACCATCCATAGCATCGGAGTGCCGACACCTAAGACACCTAGTATCGTTCCTGAAGCTATAATCTGAGCCGCGATAATACCTACCCAGGCAACTATGATTAGAACTGAGGCGGCCAGACCAACCCGCTTGTCATACTGCTTGGTCACCAGTTCGGGCAGGGTGTAAAGCCCGAAGCTCCTTACCTTTTTCGCAAAAAAAATACCTAACACCACCAGACCAACGCTACCGACTAATAACCACCAGGCCCCAGTGAGACCCCGGCTGAAGCCTAACCCAGCCATCCCCACCGTAGCCGAGCCCCCGACAATGGTAGCCAGCAGTGAACCAGTAATGAAAAACCCCCCACCCCTTCTACCAGCCACAAAGAAATCATCAATTCCCCTTGCCTTCTTACGGCTAACTACCCCAATAACAACCATTGCCACAAAATAAGCGAAGATAATTATTAACTGAAGCATCTAACCCCCTTTATGCTACCTCAGCCGAGCAAAGGCATCTCTAGAGTGTAGCACAAAGCTGGTGGGGGTTAGCAATACCCGCGCAATTCCCGGAGATTTTGATTCCTTATGATCTGAGAGTCATGGTGCGACCTCGGGATCAGAGTTTGATTTATTTTCTGGTACAGGCTATAATCTTAAAGCTGGAATTACTAAGCCTAGAAGTAGCCGGTACCGTGAAGAGGCGTTTCCCTAAGACCTTCGGTAGGGAATTTCTAGTAGGTCAATAATCTTGTCAGTAAAAGGGGATAAGCTATGGGCAAATTTAGAGGAGCTCGTCACCTTCTCTGCCTAGCTCTGTTCTTTGGAGTATTTGGTGGGTTATTTGAAAGTCAACTTGCCCTGGCCGCTCAGAAGAGTAGCCAGGCCGACGTCTTGCCACCACCAGGGCAGGAAGAACCACTACCCGAGGAGGCAACTGAAGATAGTCTTGAAGTCTTTTCAAGCTACCCTGTCCTACAAAATGTAGTGGGCAGCACCTTCAAGTTTGAAATCACCCTATATTATGAGGGTAGTGAACCCAAAACCTTTGACCTTGATGTGATATTGCCTGAAGGATGGGCCGGAGTATTTACCGGCGGCTACCCAGAGACAGAAATACCGGTCTTTACTGTCGAACCAGGAAAGGAGAATGAGACCATCAACCTCACAGTCGGTTCAAGCTCAGAAGACCTGCCGCGACCGGGTGAATATGTGTTCACCGTTAGGGTAGCAGCCGACGATCTGACGGGTAGCATTGATCTCAAGGCAGTAGTCGTTGCCGCACCACCCCGTTATCTACTGTATATGTCTACCAGCACACAAATGACGGAATTTCAGGTAAAACCCAACCAAGATAATCACGTATCAATTCTGCTCCAGAACGTACAGACCGGGAGAGTGGATAATATCATCTTTACGACACAAGCACCAGAGGGCTGGGACATAATCTTCACTCCAAGTGAGTTAGCATCCCTAGAATCGGGGGTTACCCAGGAGATAGATCTCGTAATTAGGCCACCCGCTGGTACCGAAGCCGGTGATTATAACCTCATCGTGAAAGCCGCCGGAGACCAGATTGAGACCGAACGTGAGCTTAGAATAACGGTGGCAACCTCTACCGCTTGGGGATCAGCCGGCATTGGTATCGCGATCGCCATTATAGTTGGCCTAGCAATCTGGTTTAGGCAATCCGGTAGGCGAGGAGAAGCCGAGACTACCGGCTCTGACTCTTGGTTTAAACGAGCCGCAGCCCGGCTTAGACGATCCGGTAGTCGGTAAGTGAGTTAGTAAAACAGTGTTCATAGTAGAAACAAAAGACCTGACTAAAACCTACGGCACCATTACAGCTGTCGACCAGTTAAACCTGCATATCGAAGAGGGTGATATCTTCGGCTTCCTCGGCCCCAATGGCGCCGGAAAAACAACCACCATACTGATGCTGCTTGGGCTTACCGAACCAACCTCGGGTACCGCCTATGTGGCTGGGTATAACTCTACCCGGGAACCACTCAAAGTCAAACGTATTGCCGGTTACGTTCCGGAAAATGTGGGCTTCTATAATGACCTGACCGCAGCCTATAACCTAACCTACACAGCGAGGTTAAATGGTCTTTCCGACAAGTTGGCAGACGAAAGAATTGCCGAGGCGCTAGCTATAGTTGGGCTGCCAAAGGCAGCGGAGCGGAAGGTGGGGGAGTTCTCCCGCGGTATGAAGCAGCGTTTAGCCATTGCTGATATCCTGATTAAACAGCCCAAGATTGCCATCATGGATGAGCCGACCTCAGGGATAGACCCTGAAGGCATTGTCCAGATGCTTGACCTGATAGCCAAGATAGCCAAGGAAAGGAAGATGACAGTAGTTATGTCCTCACACCAGCTATACCAGGTCCAGCGAATCTGTAATCGGGTGGGAATGTTAATGAACGGGCGGCTGGTAGTGGAGGGCTTATTAGATGAGCTTAGTAGAGAAGCCATGGGCGGCGGCCAATTCAGGATTGAGGTTAAACTAACCGAAATCACGCAAGCCATCATTGAGGCTATTAAGCGAATCAAGGGTGTGCTTAGCGTGGAACGTTTAAAAGACGGGCTTTCAGTTAGCTGCTCGGAAGATTTGAGACCCCAAATAGCCAGGGCAATCGTCGAGGCCGGCGGCTTAATGGTAGAAATGAAGATCCAGAGCTATGCTCTGGAGGATATATATCTGAAATACTTTAGAGAGGGCTAGATTGCGCGGGCTTTACACCATATTTAACAAAGAACTGGCTGACTATCTTATGAGCTGGCGTGGCATAATACTATTTGCCGTGGCCCTCCTGTTCGCCGTAATTACTATCTATGGGCCAGCCGGAGCGCTGCAAAACATCCGAGCTGGACTGGAGGAGTCAACCCAGTTTGGCCAAACGCAATTTATCTTCCTCAGGCTCTTTACTACCTCCGGTTCTGAGGAAGATCCGTACACATTTCTTTTCTTTATGACCATGATTGTGATACCCATAGTCGGCGTAGTTCTCGGCTTTGATGCCATAAATAGAGAAAGGAGTAGCGGGACGCTGAGCCGACTCCTCTCTCAACCTATATACCGTGATACCGTCTTCAATGGTAAGTTTCTGGCTGGGCTAGTAACTATAGCCATCATACTGACGAGCATCGTCCTGCTTGTGTCCGGATTAGGCATGAGAGTAATTGGAGTCCCCCCAAGCTCGGAAGAGGCTCTCCGGCTATTTTTATTCCTGGTGCTGACCACCCTCTACGGATCCTTTTGGCTCGGCCTGTCCATGCTATTCTCCGTCCTCTTTAATCGAGTGGCAACCTCGGCCATGGCATCGATCGCCGTCTGGGTATTCTTTCTCCTCTATACCCTCACCGGCTTTATCCCCAGTGCCATTGCCAATTTACGAGCTCCTATCAGCGAGACATCGACTACCCAAGAGTTGATCAGGTATGCCACGGTTCAGGTCACGGCGATGCGCGTCTCGCCTATCTACCTCTTTCACGAGGCAATATATGTCCTTCTCGCTCCTAGTGCTAGAACGGCGACAGAAGTATTCCAGATTTACGCTTCGGGGGCTGAGTGGATGCCCGGTGCTCTGCCGCTAGGACAAACCATGATTACCATCTGGCCCCATCTGGTGACCTTTGTAGCCCTAGCTGCCATCTGCTTTGGAATCTCGTACTATAGATTCACCCGTGAAGAGATAAGGTCTACCTAACTAGAGCTCACTTACTGCCCTGCCGAAGTCACTCTTAAAACTCATGGACAGCACACCACCCATCAAGCCCCCCAGTCTTACCCCTAAAGCCATCTTGCAACCTGGGATAGCCCGAAGCCAAGAAGGCTGCGGGCAAGGAAATGCCTGCAGCCTTACATCGATCTCGAGGCTTTATAATTAGTTGTCTCCCCGAGAGCACTACCGAAGCGGAGTTTGTTGTGGCATCTTTACCGTGGGTTTCGTAGACGAGGTTATCGCCTGTCGCCGATGGCTAAATAGAGGGCGACGCAGGAAGGAGGGAACATCCAGCTCCTCTTCACTCTTCAGACTCTTGAGGAACTGATTAACTTCGTCTTCCTGAGCACCTTCAGCCATTCCTGTCTTGGAGGCAAACCCGGTGGCAATCAGGGTAATCTGCACATCGTTATCCATGTTGGGGTCATGAGCCACACCAAAGATAATGTTAGCTTCGGGGTCTACCGCCTCCTTGATTACCGCAGCGGCCTCATTAACCTCAAACAGGGTGAGGCTGCTCCCGCCGACAACGTTGAATAACACACCCCGCGACCCGCCGACAGAAACATCCAACAGAGGGCTAGATAGAGCCTCCTTAGCTGCCTCTACCGCTCGGTTCTTACCCGAGGCGATACCGATGGACATCCAGGCTGGACCGGCATCCTTCATTATCGCCTTGACATCAGCAAAGTCAAGGTTAATCAGCCCGGGGACAGTAATCACTTCAGATATCGCCTGGACTCCGTGTCTCAAGACATCGTCAGCCAGTTTAAAGGCATTATCCACCCCCGTCTTCTCGTCGCACAGGGAAAGCAGGCGGTCGTTAGGAATGATAATCAGGGTATCAACCTTACTCAGGAGGTCTTTGATGCCCTCTTCAGCGACCTGACAGCGGCGACTGCCCTCGAAGGCGAATGGCTTAGTGACCACGGCAATAGTCAAGGCACCACTGTGTTTGGCCACTTCAGCAATAACCGGGGCGGCGCCGGTGCCAGTGCCACCACCCATACCGCAGGTGACAAACACCATATCCGAACCGTTGACAATTTCCTTAATATCATCACGGTTCTCCTCAGCTGATTTCTGGCCCAGAACATAATCGCCACCCACACCTAACCCTTTGGTAAGCTTCTCCCCAAGCTGAATGCGGGTTGGGGCCTCAGTAATAGCTAGGGCCTGGGCATCAGTATTCATGGCGATAAACTCTACACCCCGAATTTCCTCCTGCACCATACGAGTTATAGCATTACAGCCACCACCACCCAAGCCGACAACCTTAATCTTCGCTGGGTTAGCCAAAAAACTTGTTTTTGCCATCTCCTCCTCCTTTCTATACCAATTAATAATAGCTTTTCCTACAGTATCCCCTAGCGAAACAGACTCTTAATTCGGGAAATAAATCGTCCCAAGAGTCCCCTAGATTTCCACAGCTGCCTGCCCTCGTGCTTCATCCCCCAGAGCAATAGGCCAACACTGGTAGCGTGGGCTGGGTCACGAAGAACATCACTGATGCCAGACATAGTGGTGGGAACACCTACCCTTACTGGGAGCCGCAATATATCGCGCCCGAGTGCCTCGATGCCGGCTAGGTTAGAACTGCCCCCGGTAAGAACCAGCCCAGCGGGGACTAATTCTTCATAATCAGCGCGCGGCATCTCAAGCAGGATAAGTCTTATGATTTCCTCAACTCTAGCTCGGACAATATCACAGAGGTCCTGATAGGAAACCCCGTGACCATCAGCGGATATGGTGCTGACTGCATCCGCCTTAGTTTCGTAGACCGGCATGACACTGCCATACCGCTTTTTCATCTCCTCAGCCACATCAAACGGCAGCCCCAAACCAATGGCCACATCCCGGGTAAGCTGATAACCAGCCACCGGTAGAATAGACGTATGCCAGATGCTGCCCTCTTTGAAGACGGCAATGTCAGTAGTGCCGCCACCGATATCAGCCAGAATAACGCCGACCTGCTTTTCATCCTCAGTCAGTACCGCTTCACTGCTGGCTAGGGGCTCAAGGATGAGGTCGTCAATATCCAGACCGATACTGCGGATGCACTTTACCAGATTCTGAACAGAGGTTATGGCCGCCGTGATGATATGAGTCTCAACATCCAATCTGAAGCCATGCATACCGACCGGATTCTTGACGCCCACCTGTCCATCAATGGCGTAACCCCGAGGAATGACGTGGAGCAGCCTTCGGTCACTAGGAACCTTAATGTTTTGGGCACAGGAAAGCACCCGTTTCAGGTCATCTCGGCGTACCAACCGATCACCATGGGTAATAGCCACTACCCCCCGATTATTCATCGAGCTTACATGCCGGCCGGTAACCCCGACATAGGCCGATTCCACCTTATAGCCGCTAGACCGCTCCGCTTTTCTCACCGACTCACGGATTGATTCTCTGGCCTCGTTAATGTTGACCACCAGCCCTTTATGCAACCCGTTAGACGGCGTGACACCGACACCGACAATCCGAAGTCCGATTTCCCCATTTGCTTCAGCAATAATGGTGCATACTTTGGTAGTGCCAACATCGATCGAGGCTAAGGTAGCACGCTTTTTCATCTGTCACCTCCCATTTAAGATTTTAATCTTGGTCACTGTCTTAACTTTCACATTTCTACTACCCCCTTACTATGAGTGAGGTATTCTGTATCTAGGAGGCCAAAAAGGCCAGGCGAAGCCTCTCTAATAGTGCCGGTCTTCTCCACCCGTTGGCTCTATCAGCAATTGAAAAGCACAGCTTCTCAGCGGCATCACCATACGCATCCTGAAAAACGATGCGCTCAGCAGCTCTCAGTTTGGCGCTACGGCTGCGTGGGTTAAGCTCCACCTCTTGCGGTGACGGAGTAATGACCCTCCTATTGACCAGCCGAAGAGAGGCAATATGACCACAAACACAGACCGGTGCCTCTACCGGACAGATGCAGTTACTTGCTTCTCGTTGCATGAATTGCTTCACGATACGGTCCTCCAGAGAATGATAGCTGATGACAACTAACCTGCCGCCAAATCCCAAAAGATTAACCGCCTGCCTTAGCGCCGACTCTAAATTGTCAAGTTCGTGATTAACCGCTATCCGTAGCGCCTGAAAGGTCTTGGTGGCCGGGTGGATCCTACCCTTTCTGCCACCGACAGCCTGTTCTATTATCTTGACTAGCCTGAGGGTAGTTTCTACCGGACGTTCCTTAACAATACGACGGGCTATCTGGCGGCTATAGCCTTCTTCACCGTATCTCCAGATAATGTCAGCCAGTTCCGCCTCGGAAGACTGGTTAATAATATCGGCCGCCGTAACCTCCTGACGGGGACTCAGGCGCATATCCAAAGGCCCATCGACTTGAAAACTGAAACCACGACTACGGTCGCCTAGTTGCAGTGAGGAAAGTCCCAGGTCAAATAGAATGCCGTGTACCGGCTGAAAGTCATACTTAAAGGAGATGGCCTGCAGATTAGCGAAGTCTTCATTAATTAGTAGGGTTGAGTTATGGTAGGCCTGGAGGCGCTCGCTAGCCATCTTTACTGCTTCAGGGTCAGCATCAATACCCAGGAGTTGCCCACCTGGTGAACTCTGTTCCAGAATAGCGGCGGCATGACCGCCACCACCTAGGGTACAATCAATATAGCGCCCGCCAGGCTGAACCGCCAACGCCCTGACTGTCTCCTCACATAGCACCGGGATATGGGTGGAAGCTGACATATTCCGGTTCATTCACGCTTCTCCAGGCTCTCTATAATCTGCCAGGCCTGCTCCTGACTAAAAGCCCTTTCTGTCTCCCACAGCTCCTTGTTCCACAGTTCAAAATAATTATTCGCCCCGGTGATAACAGCCTCGTCGCTAATATCAGCATATTCCCTCAGCTTGGGGGGTAGGGCTATCCTGCCCTGCCCATCAATATTGAGATGAAAGGCAGTGGCAAAGATTGCCCGATTCAGCTTTCTTGCCTTACTACGGGTAATGGAACCGGTAGTGAGCGCCGTAGCCAGCTTCTTCCACTCTGGAAGGGGGTAGCCGGTGATACATTTTTCCACACCCGGCGTCAGTACCACTCCCTCCCTCAACTCGCTTCTGAACTTGGGCGGGATAGGCACTCTACCCTTTTCATCAATCCGATACTCAAACTCGCCGAAGAACATGACACCTTCCCCAATATATACCACTTCTTACCACTTTCTACCATTCTACTACACAAAACCCCATTTTTGTCAATACCCCTGGCACAAAATTCCCCCGAAAGAGCTAAATTTTATTATCAACCCTATCTGTGGTAAAATAAGTTGCTCAAAATTAGGGCTATGTTTACTGTTGGTATAATCACGGTTAGCGACCAGGGCTTTCGGGGTCAGCGTCAAGATAAGAGTGGCCAGGTAATCAGGGATATCCTACCCTCAAAAGACAGCCGGGTAGTCAGGTACCAGATCGTCCCTGATGAGGTAGCTGCTATCTCAAGCAAGCTGGTTGAGTGGGCTGACGAGGGTAATATTGATATCATTCTAACTACCGGTGGCACCGGACTTGCCCAACGGGATGTCACCCCGGAAGCAACCCTGTCGGTAGTGGACAAGGTGGTGCCTGGCCTAACCGAGGCCATGAGGGTGGAGACCGCCAAGATAACTAAAACGGCAATATTGAGTCGGGCGGTAGCCGGGGTTAGAGGCAGGTGCCTGATAATGAATTTGCCCGGCAGCCCCAAAGCAGTGCGGGAATGCCTTGAGGTAATACTGCCGGTCATCCCGCACGCGGTAGAAATTATCAAGGGAGAGGTAACCGAGCACGAAGCTCCATATGGTGAGGCAGAGATAGATGCAGATTGATATTCTGACCCTATTCCCCCAGATGTTCCCCGGTCCGTTCAGCGAGAGCATTCCCAAGCGGGCCATTGAGCGCGGGCTCGTTCAGGTGAAGCTTCATAATATACGGGACTTCACTCATAACCGCCACCACACCGTTGATGATTATGCCTATGGCGGTGGCGCCGGCATGGTACTGAAGCCCGAGCCCATTTTCGAAGCGGTTGAGCAAATAAAGAAGGATATCTGTCCCAAGGAAGAGGACGGCGGGTTACCCATCATCCTGCTTACCCCTCAGGGGCGTCTTTTCAACCAACAGATCGCTCAGGAGCTGGCAGGCCATAGTCACCTGGTACTTATCTGTGGTCGCTACGAGGGGGTTGACGAACGGGTGCGGGAGTACCTGGCCACCGATGAGATCAGCATCGGAGATTATGTGCTCAACGGCGGCGAGCTGGCCGCCATGGTGGTCGTCGAGGCGGTGCTCAGGCTCCTACCTGAAGTTCTGGGCTCGGAGGCCTCAGTAAGGGATGATTCCCACAGCACCGGGCTCCTAGAGTATCCGCAGTATACTCGCCCTGAAGTATACCGAGATCAGGCGGTACCCGAGATACTGCTCTCCGGAAATCACGTCCAGATTGCCACTTGGCGCCGCCGGCAGGCTCTGCTACGCACCCTAGAACGCCGGCCAGAACTGCTGGACAAAGCCAAGCTCAGTTCAGAAGAAAGGCAGTTAATAAACAGCCTGAAGCCTTAGTCCATCCGGCAGGATAAAGGCCGAAGTCCAGGTAAGGTCTAAGAACCAGAGAAATTATATTTATACGAGAGGTCTCAGAAATGAATATGGCATTACTAGTTGAAGTCAAACCAAAGCCTAACATCCCCACTCTTGCTCCTGGCGATACAGTAAAGGTCAGTGTTAAGGTTGTCGAGGGAGACAAGGAGCGCCTTCAGGTTTTCCGAGGAGTAGTAATTAAGATCCGCCGTAGTGTTGACGGCGGTAGCTTCACAGTACGGCGGGTCAGCCGAGGTATCGGTGTCGAGCGTACCTTCCTGTTTCAGTCACCGATGGTGGAAACGGTAGAGGTAGTACAGCACGGGAAGGTTCGTCGCGCCAAGTTATACTACCTGCGCCGACGCAGCGGTAAGACGGCGCGCCTCAAGGAAAAGCGGGTAGATAAACTGGAGACAGTAGAGCCAGAGGAGGGCTAGACGATAGCTACCGGAGCCTTGGATGAAGTATGCGGAGGTCAGTGTCAATTCTCCAGTAGCCCGGCGCCAGACATTTAGTTATACTGTCCCCCCACACCTGAGTATCGAGGTTGGTCAGGCGGTATGGGTTCCCTTCGGTGATAAAGAACTCCAGGGCGTCGTTCTAGAGCTGACCGATTACCCTTCGTTTGCCGAGACCAGAGAAATAGCGGGCGTCATTGAACCCCGCCCCTTACTATCTCCATCCCAGGTTTTACTAGCTCGGTGGCTAAGCGAGTATTACCTAGCGCCCTTTTTCGAGGCCGTGGCCCTGATGCTGCCCCCGGGCTTTAAGCGCCGCCTAATTACCTTTCTTTCCGCACCGGTAGCCCCCCGCGAAGCCGATATCTCCTCGCTCACCCGAGAACAGAAGTACGTCCTTGATTTAATCGGGAGTCAGGACCGGGTAAGCCTGAGAGAGCTAGCGAAGACTCTGGGCAAGAAGAAGGCTCAGAGTGTCGGCTCCCAACTGGTGAGACAAGGGCTAGCGGTGAGAAATTATCAGTTGGAGGCGGTCAGGGCAAAACCAAAACTAGAGCCTTACCTCAGCCTAACGCTGAGCGCTGATGAAATCCAGCCGGAAATAGACAAGCTGCACAAGAGGCGAGCCCAAAAACAGGCAGTTCTTCTTAGCTTCTTAGGCCGGCAACCCGGGGCGGTACCGTGGGCTGAAGCCAGACGAGAACTTAACTGCGACAAGGCGGTGGCCGACGCCTTGGTCAATAAGGGTCTGGTCGCCATTAGTCATCTTGAGGTAAGGCGCCCGCCATTTTCCTACCAGGGTATTTCCCACTCAGCACCACCGAGGTTAACCACAGCGCAACAGAGAGCGCTAGAGGAAATCAAAACCGGTCTTACAGATAAGGCCACTACCGATACCGCATCAAGGGTCTTTCTGCTACACGGGGTTACCGGGAGCGGCAAGACCGAAGTCTACCTCCAGGCTCTGGCCCAGGCGGTAGCGCTGGGACGAAAGGGCATCGTTTTGGTTCCCGAAATTGCCCTTACCCCCCAGACTATAGAGCGGTTTGCCGCCCGTTTCCCCCAGCGGGTGGCCGTCCTTCACAGCCAGCTCTCCCTGGGTGAGCAGTTTGACGAGTGGCAGCGGATACGTAAGGGAGAATTTGACGTCGTTATCGGCCCCAGAAGCGCTATTTTTGCCCCCCAACCCGACCTGGGACTCATCGTCATCGATGAGGAGCACGAATGGACCTATAAACAGACGGACGCTTCACCCCGCTACCGGGCTCGCGACGTCGCCCTAAAGCTGGCCGATCTAACCGGCGCCGTAGTCATTCTTGGTAGCGCCACTCCCGATGTGGAGACTTATTACCATACCCAAAGAGGAGACTTCCACCGACTCGAGCTACCGGAGAGGGTGGTGCCTGATGAAGGTTCGCCCCTGCCCAGCGTTGAAATAGTAGATTTGAGAGAGGAGCTTAAGGCAGGGAACCGCAGTATTTTCAGCCGCTCGCTATCCCGAGCCGTTACTAGAGCTACGGTAAACAAAGAGCAGGTGATCCTGTTTCTTAACCGGCGGGGGGGAGCCACCTTCATCCAGTGTCGAAACTGTGGCTACGTGCTTACCTGCCGGCGCTGCGCGGCTCCACTTACCTATCATTTTGATGAAGACGCTCTGGTCTGCCATCAGTGTAACTACCGAACGGCCGTTCCCCACTCCTGCCCCCGCTGCCTAAGCCGCCGCATAAAGTTCCTGGGCATTGGCACCCAGAAACTGGAGCAGGCGGCTCGAGAGAGCTTCCCCGGAGCCAGACTGCTGCGCTGGGACAGCGACGCCATTAAGGGAAAAGATGCTCATCGGGAGATACTAAACAGGTTTCGTGCTCACAAGGCTGATATTCTCATCGGCACCCAGATGATTGCCAAGGGGCTAGACCTGCCCCTGGTGACACTGGTGGGTGTCGTCAACGCCGATATCAGTCTCAACCTGCCTGACTTCCGGGCCGGGGAGAGAACCTTTCAGCTCCTGTCCCAGGTATTAGGCCGGGCCGGGCGGGGTAGATTAGGAGGGAAGGTTATCATCCAGACCTATTTCCCCGAACACTACGCTATTCAAGCCGCCGCCAAGCACGATTATGCCCTGTTCTACGAGCAAGAGATTAACTACCGACGCCAGCTCCGTAACCCCCCCTTCACCCGCTTGGCGCGCCTTACCTATAGCCACACCAATGATGTTCTTTGCCAGCGAGCAGCCGAAAGGATGAGAGAGCGACTTACCGAGGAGATAGCATCACAGGGGATAGATAACCTCAGTCTGATTGGCCCGGCGCCGGCCTTCATTCACCGGTTGCGGGGAAGATTCCGCTGGCAGCTTATCCTCCGCGGTAACGCTCCCTCCGCCTTTCTCTCCCGGATACCCATGCCGCCGGGCTTGGTAGTTGATATTGACCCGGTAGGTCTAACCTAAAATTTACCTCCAGGTCATCACGCTATGGCTTACAAGCCGGCTCCTCTGCCGGAAGTCTCATCTCCATAGACCCAGGAGCCAGATAAAAAAGCTCGTCAAGTTTATACTGGGGAAAGGCCTTTATTGCCCCCACGATAAATTTCTGGTTTATGCTACGCTTACCCTGGCGAATCCGATAAATCTGGCTTACCGATATTCCCATAGCCTGGGCCACCTCTGACAGGTTCTTGTAGCCACCATTTCGCAGCTGAAAAATTCTTGTCTTAACTATCATAATCACTACCCCCTGGAGACTAATGACGTTATATTAGCATATTTTTTGCCAGTTGTCAATATATTAGGGCAAAATTCCTCGGGTAGTCTCGTAACCTAGCGATGCCAATATGCCTTAAAGTACACAAAATAGCCTGTAAATTGGACAGCGGGATGACTGGCCTAACCTCCCTCAGCCAACAGGATTCCATCCCGACTTTTAAGCCCTACTTTAGGGAGACCAACCTGTTCCGCTAGATTATCCTGCCACCCAAGCCCTCCTTGCTAAAGACATAGCTTGTGTAGTATAGTTTATCCTTAGACGTGCCTAGGACGCAGGAACGGGACTTTCAACCATAACTCATAAGAATGCAGTTTTTAGTCAAGACTAAAAGTACGAGTAGCCAGATGAATGCCGCTAAAAAGGCTCCCAATGACTTTTACCACAGGTTGGTTGGGTCCGGTGCCCTGTCTCTACTTAGCAACCTAAGCGACTATCTTGCCGGGCAGAATATTTCGGCGTATATTGTCGGTGGTTTCATCCGAGACGCACTGCTGGGGAGGGAGACCGCAGATATCGACATTGCCGTAGCCGGCGACTCACTGGGAATTGCTTCCCAGGTAGCTACCACCCTCGGCGGTAAATATGTACTGCTGGATAAGGTTAACGCCATCGGCAGAGTAATCCTGGCTGGTAAAGAAGCTCCGCGGGAGCTTGATTTCTCGCCACTTAGGGGCAGTGTTGAAGAGGACCTTGCCCAGCGTGATTTTACCATAGACGCCATGGCTATTGAGCTTAGCCGATTAACTAAGGAACATCGCGACGTCCCAATTATCGACCCCTTTAGTGGCTTGAGCGACCTCCGTCAGGGTGTGATTAGAGTAGTCTCAGCGGAGGCTTTTCAATCAGACGCCGCCCGCCTGCTAAGGGGAGTGCGTTTGGCCCACGAGCTTGCTTTCAGCATTGACAGTGACACTGAGGTTCTCATTAAGCGCTACTCTTACCTGGTAGCTAGCGTCGCCGGTGAGCGGGTAAGAGAAGAACTGCTCCGGCTCCTGGCTATCCCCGAAGGAGAAAGGCCACTACGCCACCTTGACGAGTTGGGCCTACTAACGGCTCTAATCCCGGAGTTGATTCAGGAGAAAGGCGTCAGGCAACCCAAGGAGCACTTCTGGGACGTTTTTAACCACTCTCTAAAAGCGGTGGCCAGTGCCGACTTCGTGCTCCATAAGGGAGGCTGGGAATATGCCACCAGCGAGATCCTGCCAGCAGTACCGTGGTCAGACCAACTGAATCAGCATTTTAACCAGCCGGTCAGCAGCGGCAGCACCAGGCGAACCCTAGCCAAATTGGCCGCCCTGCTTCATGATATCGCCAAGCCGCAAACGAAGACTACCGAGGCTAACGGTCGAATACGCTTTCTGGGACATGCCAAACAAGGGGCTGATATAGCAGCCAGCATCCTGGAGCGACTGAGATTCAGTTCTAGAGAGATAAAACTGGTGGCGAATATGATAAACTATCACCTGAGACCAACCCAGATGAGCCAGGAGGGGCTTCCGTCGCCGCGGGCAATCTATCGCTACTTCCGTGACAGTGGTGACAGCGGTGTCGATATCCTATTCCTGAGTCTGGCTGACCACCTAGCCACCAGGGGGCCAGATCTAAGGCTAGGACAGTGGCGAGAGCACTGCCAACTGGTGGACTATGTCCTGAGCAAACGTTTCGGAGAGGAAAGCGTGGTTACGCCGCCTAAACTACTTAGCGGACATGACTTAATCAATACCTTCGGCTTAAGTCCCAGCCCTAAAGTCGGGCAGCTACTGGAGCTAGTACGCGAAGCTCAGGCCTCAGGCGAGCTTAGCACTAGAGAAGAGGCTCTGGCCTATATCAGCCAGCGTCTTTCGCTAAAGAAGAGGAACCATGATCAGAAAGAATAGGGTACCCTTTATCATAATACTCGCTATCTTTGTTCTGGCCCTGCTGGTGGTCGTCCCCATTGATAAGGGAGTGCTGGGTAAGAAAGGAATGCGACTGGGGCTTGATCTGCAGGGCGGTACTCATCTGGTATACCAGTCTGATTTCTCCTCAGTAGAACCAGGCACGGAGGCCGAAGCCCTGAGCGGGGCGATTGCTGTAATCGAAAAGCGGGTTGATGCCCTGGGGGTAAGCGAACCGGTTATTCAGCAACTGGGAGAAGACCGCATCGTGGTCGAGCTAGCCGGTATTAGTGAGATCGAAAAGGCCAAGAATATCATCGGGCAGACGGCTTTGCTTGAATTCGGAGAGCTCATTGAGGAGGGTGAGGAGGCAAAGTGGGTTGATGAGCTGGGCGAGTGGAAGCCGACTACGGCAGAACTCAATGGCGAGGAGATAGAACTAAGCAGCCGGTACTTTAAAGAAAACACCTACGTCAGTCAGGATAACTTTGGCCAGGTAGTACTAGTATTTGAGTGGAATGAAACCGGCAGCAAGCTCTTTGAGGAGATTACCGAGCGTCTCCTAGAGCAGCCCCTAGGCATATTTCTCGGTGATGAACCGCTGCGTGGAGATGACGGGGTCCCGATTGCGCCCATTATCCGCAGCGTTATCAGCGATAGGGGCATAATCGAGGGCCTGAGCCTAGCCGAGGCTACAGGGCTATCGAGGCTGCTTAATGCCGGCCGTATTCCGGTGCCGTTGACCCCGATTTACGAGCAGACGGTGTCCCCCATTCTGGGGTCTGATTTTGTTGATATGAGCCTCAAGGCAGGAATAATCGGACTGATACTAATAATAGTCTTCATGATGGTCTACTACCGCTTGCCCGGTGCTTTAGCCAGTGCTGCACTCATGTTCTATGCTTTCTCAGTGCTGGCAATATTCAAGCTGGTGCCGGTCACCCTTACCCTGGCTGGAATCGGTGGTTTTGTACTGTCAATCGGCATGGCGGTAGATGCCAATATCCTTATCTTTGAACGCATGAAGGAGGAGCTAAGGCTGGGGCGAACCCTGGGAGCAGCTATTGAAAGCGGTTTCAAGCGAGCCTGGCCGGCAATCCGGGACAGCAATATAACCACCTTTATTGTCTGTGGTATTCTCTACTGGTTGGGCAGCAGTATTATTGCCAGCGCTCCGGTCATGGGCTTTGCGGCAACCCTGGCGATCGGGGTAGCAGTAAGTATGTTTAGTGCCGTGGTCGTCACCCGCACCTTCCTCCGCATCGCCGCCGGCACTCGCCTAGCACAGAAGGTCTCGATGTTTAGCCTGTATTCGGGAAGGACAAATGACTGATATTGTTGGTAAGAGGTTCTGGTTCTTCGTTGCCGCCGGGGCGGTTATCATTTTCTGTATTGTCTCACTAGGGCGCTTCGGCCTTAAATCCGGGATTGAGCTCTCCAGTGGCTCACTCCTCACGGTTAGCTTCGAGCAGACCGTGGATGAGGATGACCTGAAACAGGAGCTGGCTAACCTGGGTCACGGCACGGCTATCGTGCAGCAGACCAGCGAGGGTGGCTTCATCATCCGCACCAGTGAACTAGGAAGTCAGGCCAAGACGGAACTGGAGGCAGGTCTGACTAGCCGCTTTGGCCCAGTCACCGAAGCCGAATTCAACTCGGTATCGCCGATGGTGGCCTCGGAGACAGCCCGGAATGCCGGTATCGCCATTGCGGTGGCGGCGGTCGGTATCCTGCTCTACATCACCTGGGCCTTCCGCAAGATGCCCAAGCCCTTCCGCTACGGCACCTGTGCCATCATTGCCCTGGGACATGATGTCCTGGTAGCGCTGGGTATCTTCTCTGTTCTCGGTAGCACCTTTGGCTGGGAAACCAACCTGATGTTCATCACCGGCATCCTGGCGGTTCTTGGCTACAGTATCAACAACACCGTGGTCGTCTTTGACCGAATCAGGGAGAATCTACTACTCGGGGTAAGCAGTGACTTTGAGACGGTGGTTAACCGCAGCCTGACAGAAACCTTAAGCCGCTCCCTCAATACCAGCCTGACCACCCTGCTCGTTACCCTGGCCCTACTCCTCTTCGTCGGGGCGACAATTCAGAACTTCGCCGTGGTACTCCTCATCGGCATCGTGGCCGGTACCTTCAGCTCAATATGTATTGCCCCCAACCTGCTGGTCGTCTGGGAAAGAGGCGAGTGGGGCAGGCTCTTCCGGCGAACCTCGCAGCCAGTTACTAAAGCTAACAGCCGGTAACGGGTCTAGGCCAGCTCATGTATCCCCTTGAGCGACTTAACCAGCGAGGTAATATCAGGGGTTCCAAAGCCACGCATCTTGAACCCGGACTGCGGTGGACCCAACGGGTCGCCGATATCTTTTTCATCCAGAAGCATATCGAAGGTAGCCTTAACCGAAGCCGCTAGCGCCGACAGGTGATAACCACCCTCCAGGGTAAAGACGAGCTTGCCACGACACAGCTCGTCAGCCAATCCTTTAATGATCCCTGCCATTCGACCATAGCCAGTAACACTCAACTCCATCATCGCCAGCCTGTCAGACCAGTGGCCGTCGTAGCCGGCGGAGACTAAAATAAGCTCGGGGCGGAAGCGCCTAACTATCGGGACGACTACCTCATCAAAGACCCGGAGATACTCAGCGTCGCCACTACCAGCCGGCAGCGGAATATTAACCGTGGTGCCTTTGGCTTCTCCAATGCCAGTCTCCTCAAGACCACCTGTTCCCGGATAGAAAGGAAACTCGTGCGTCGAGACATAGAGTACCTTGGGATCACTATAGAAGGCATCCTGGGTGCCGTTACCGTGATGCACATCAAAATCGATGATGGCAACTCGCTCCAGGCTGAATCTATTGAGCGCATACCGGGCAGCAATCGCCAGGTTATTGAAGAGGCAGAACCCCATCGCCTGAGTGGCCGTAGCGTGGTGACCCGGTGGTCTTACCAGGGCATAGGCGCTGCCATCTTCAGTCATCACCACCTCAGTAGCTCTAACAAGACCGCCCGCGGCATAGAGGGCCGCCTTGTAGGAGCCGGGCGAGACTACGGTATCGGGATCAAGCTGGCCACCACCACTTTTAGCTACTGCCTGAACATAGGCGATATACTCCTCGTGATGCACTAAGGCTAATTCTTCAATGGTCGCCGGGCGGGGTGGTATATGATACAGCCTTTTCTTAAGGCCACTTTCATTGAGATGGGACATAATCGCCTCTAGTCTGGACGCGTTCTCTGGATGCTGGCCGGTGTCATGCTCTAGATAAACAGGGTCATAAACATAGCCTACCTTCATAACCATCCCCTCTAAATAGAGATAATCCATCTCTATAAATAATACCAGCACAGGAGCTAGACCACCAGCCGAACGCCCGAGGAGAGAAACCAGACCCCAAAACCGACCAGCAGGAAACTACAGGCGATAAACAGCCCCAACCGAAATTTTTCCTTCCACATTGCTTTCGTCCGGTAGACAACACTGGAAATGAAGAATAGCCAGCCAAAATCACACGCTAGGTGAACCGTGATCAGCAGAATAAACCCGGTTACGCCGAAACTGAGCGATTTCATGACCAGCATGCTACCCACGGCTGCCCACCACAGAAAAAAGAAGGGATTGGCAGCACTGGTAACCACCCCAGCAACAACTGAGTTATAAGGTAACTCAGCGCCCTCACTAATAGACCCACCCCTCTTTCGGAACATAGAAGCCCCCATCCAGATCAATATCGACCCACCCACCAGATACAAGGCGACTTGGACCGGTTCCCTATCAAAGAAGCGGGCTAGGCCAAAATATATAAGTAGCATCAGAGGGATTTCAACGATAGCGTGCCCGAGGGCCATCTTGGCGCCAGCAAACTGGGAACGGTAACTCCGGGCGACGGCAACGGCGAACATCGGGCCAGGCATCATTACCCCGGATAGTGAAATTACCGCCACGCTGGATAAAAAGGGGATCATCAATTACCTTCCTAGATGGCTGGTTTTTTAACCCGAGTGAACGAAAATGGCCTTGGTTTTCCATTATAGCACCGATGAGCGCTGGTATTCACTTAAGACGATGAGGTTGTGCAGCGAAGCTTGCCTGAAGAATTGTTTTTGCGGGCATAAATGCTATAATAGGGCAATCAGGAAGGGATTCAGCTCCTTAAGCTATGGTACTCTCGAGAGATGACTCAGTACTGCTTAGTTTACATCACCACTAAAGACGAGAAAGAGGCCAGGAAAATAGGTAGTGTCCTGGTCAGTGAAAAACTGGCTGCCGGCGTTAACATCCATCCCATTAAGTCTATCTTCTGGTGGCAGGGGAAAATCAACCAGGAGAATGAAGTGGCTATGTTGGCCAAGACCAAAGCTGAGTTAGTCGATGAGCTCACTAACCGGGTAAAGGAACTTCATTCCTACGAAGTCCCGTGCATTGTCTGTTTGCCCATAGATAGGGGTTACCCTGATTTTCTAGAGTGGATCAGCCAGTCAACTAAATAATACCCGCTGGTCAGAAGTAACGGAGGGCCTAACGTGCCTTTGGATTTGAATAAGGTGTTCCCCCAAGTGGGGGGGATGATAACCAGACTGAAGGCTGAGGGGGCGCAAAGACAAAAGCGCCTCCAGTTTGCCCTGGCCGAGCTTCATAAGCAAGCCGGTAACCTCAGTGACTTGAGCAGAAAGATCACCGCCGCTAAGACCACCTGGCTGGTGGCGGGGCTGGTGGATGGTCTTGACCATTGTTACCAACCGCCTCCGACCCCGGCTGAGTTCACCATTCTGGCAACTGACGGCTCTCACATTGCGGTTGACCGGCACCGCTCAACCCGGTGCTACCTGATAAACATAGGGACGGTTGTCCTTCGTTACGGCAAAGCTTCCGGTGCCAGCCTTGATAGTTACCCCAGCCTCTATTCCGGGGATGAGGAACTGGTTATCGCTCCCAGTGGCCTTAAAGGCCGCGAGCAGCTGATAGAGGGTAACCTTTTGGGCATAAAGCGCGGTGTCGATGAGTGCTACCGGCTAGCCAAGATAGCCTCAGAATTACCGGTAGATAGCCTAAGTCTAGCCCTTGTTGACGGCTCACTCATTCTCTGGGGCCTGGAAGCCTATCCCGAATTTGTCACCGAGGTGCTACTAGGGAGAGGCTTTTTGAGCTATCTCACCGAAATAGAAGAGCTCAATAAGACAGCTAGGAAAGTGGCTCTCGCCAGCTACATCAGCTTCCCACGCAGCACCGAGGTCGTCAATGCGCTGCGGGTGGCTCTCTGCCCCCACCACCCCCCAGATTGCGACCGCTACTGCTCAGTTACTGAAACCAGGGAGTGCGACCAGGTTGCTGGTACTATGGATAGGGAACTATTCACTAACCTGCTACGCCCCGGAGAAAGGTCGGCGCTGTTTACCAGCGGCTCGTCTATCGTCCAGAAGCACTACGGTGGGCACCAAGTCTATTTCTTCTATCTCAGGGTGGATGACGAGATTGCCCGCATTGAGATTCCCCGCTGGGCGGCTTTAGATGAAAACCTGCTCAATCTGACCCACTCTCTGATTCTAGACCAGTGTCAGCGGGGACAGGGGTACCCGGTAGCCTTGAGCGAGGCCCACGAACAGGCGGTGGTGACGGCGGCAGATAGGGAAAACTTCTGGCAACTGGTGGAGGCATCACTAGCCACAGAACACCTGCCCAGCCTGTGCTCCGCCAAGAGCCAGAGCAAGAGAACCCGTTGGGTCTAATGCTCATAGAGGCTAACCCATTACTTGGCACAGGGAGACTTTAGGGATGAAAAGCCTGAGGAATCTACCCTTAAGGGTATGGACTATCCTGCCCCTGACCATTATTTTTGGGGCAGCGGCCTTCCGTCTCAGCTGGAATATTCTCTTCTCCGCCACCACCGCGAGCCAGGCCCTGTGGGGGGTGGTTACCGGCGCCACTGTTACCGGCTACTTCTTTATCCTCCGCGTCCTGTCCCGACCCGTCCCGACGGAAAGGCTGACGAGCCTGAAATCAAGGGCAGGAACTATCGCCTTTGTTGCTAGCGGAGTAGGTATCGCCACCGCCTACCTGATTCAGAAGACTCCCTTCTCCATCGCCCCCATCAGCAAGGTCGTTCTCGGTCTCTCCTTCGCTGTAGTTGCAGGAGGGTACTTCTTTCTCATCCTCCTCATCAAGCCCAAGCTGATTAACAAGTTAAAAGCCCGGCTGGTGAGAATCGGGGTTACTGTAGTGGTTACCTTGGCGCTAACTACCCTCACCATCCACACTGTCCGCTTTCTCCCCTCCCCGGAAGCTGCCCACCCCTTCAGCCAGGCAATGGCTATCCTGCTCCTGGCAGCGCTTATCGCCGTCTACCCGCTGATACTGAAGTATATCTGGGGCGTCTGGCGGCGGGAGAAGGGTTGATTGAGATAGGGAATAGGGATAAGATGGTAAAGTGCTCTGAAGATAAAGGAGGGGCAAGACATGGCTAGTAAAGAGAAATTGGATAAAAACACCAAGAAAGCCATATTAATTGTACAAAAGATGATAGGGGAAATTGCCAAAGCAGATAGTAACGAGGCCGAAACGCGTAAATATATAGACCATATCCTTGAAACACTCACGGGATACGACCGGTTCAAGCATATTACGCAGGAATACGCAATTTCCGGCGTGGGTAATACCGTACATTGTGACTTCGTTATCCAACTTGACCGCAAAGATGAATTAAGACCTGATATAGTCGTTGAAATAAAACGGGTGGGCGTTGACCTTGTCCCAAAGCACCTGAGACAAGCTGCGTCCTATGCTATTAATATTGGGTGTGAATGGCTATTGCTAACAAATAGCAAGGAGTGGAGGCTTTACCACGTCTCTTTTACCCAACCCCCTCAGACGAAACTTATAGATTCTTGGAATATTATTGATAATGACCCCGCAACATTAGCCAAAAAATTTAACCTAATCAGCTATAGAAGTGTTAAAAAGGATGGTTTAGCAAAACTATGGGAAAAGCGTAATGTTCTAACTCCACAGAACCTACTTAAAGTTATCCTATCCGAACAGTCATTAAAATCAATCCGGCGTGAGATAAAGAAAGCAACGGATGTTACAGTTTCCCCAGAAGAGATTGTAGGAGCCATTCGTCATATGTTAAACGAAGCGGCAGTCGGTGAAATGGAGAAGATTAGAATATCTCTACCCGAGAAAAAACAGCCAAGGAAAGCCACTCCCAAGAGAAGCAAAGTACCATCAGAGGAAAAACAGAAACCAGAAACAGAAATATAGATGCATTAAAATAGGAGGCAGCATAAAATGGGCAGCAAGGGCCGAAAGAATGTAAAGAAGCCCAAGCAGGCTAAGGACAAGAAAGAGAAGAAGAAATAGGAGCCAGCATGGGTAAAGCAGAGAGGGTCGGTGAGGTCATTGAAGCCTCTACCACTGACTTTGTCGCCCAGTGCTACGAGCTTTACGAGCTCCCGCCTCTGGGTAGTCTGGTAAAGACCAAAGAGCAGGAGGTAGAGCTGTTTGGGGTTGTCTACCGGGCGACCACCACCAGCTTTGAGCCGGGACGGCGTCCCATTGCCCGGGGTAAAGACGAGGCCAGTGAGGAAGCTCTCTACCAGGCCAACCCGCAACTCCTGAAGCTCTTAAGGAGCGAGTTCGGGGCTCTGGTGGTAGGGCACAGTGTGGACGGTAAACCACACCACTACCTGGCACCCAGACCAGCCCGCATCCACGGCTTCGTCTACCAGTGCCTGCCGGAGGAGACACGAGCGTTCAGCCAGGCCTTCGGCTTTCTCAACATTCTGGTTAACACTCACCTGCCCATCGCCACCGATGAGATTATCGCCGCGGCCCTGCGCCAGATGAGCCGGGTACATGAAAACCCCAACGACTTTCTGGTTAGCGCCGGTAAGGAACTGGCGGTTCTGCTCAGCGGCAATTACAGCCAGCTCAAAGCCATTCTGGGGAGGCTTAAAACATGACCGAGGAAAAGAGCCAGAGTCTGGGTATTGTTACCTCCGGTTCCCTGAATAAGGGGGTAGAGGTCAGGCTGGATAGCCAAGCCTCGGTTGAGGATATGGCGGTGGGACGCTACGTAACCATTGAGGGACAGAAACAGCGCTTCTTCGGCATGATCACCGATATCAGCCTGGAGGTGATTGACCCTAAACTCACCCTTACCCCACCCGACGTCTCCGACCCGTTTGTGGCTGAAGTACTGGCCGGCACCAGCACCTATGGTACACTCCACATCGTCCCCTATCTTACCATCGGAGGTGACGTTGACAGCCTGATCGAAGGGCCGCAGCCAGTCAAGACTGTTCCCAGCCACTTCTCGCCGGTGAAGCTGGCCTCGGAGCAGGATATAGAAATGGTCTTCGGGCGGGAGGACAGCAAGAGCTTTTTCATCGGCACCCCGCTGGATATGGAGACCAAGATCTGCCTCAATCTGGAGGAACTGGTCAAGCGCTCTAACGGCATCTTCGGCAAGAGTGGTACCGGCAAGACCTTCCTCACCCGCCTGCTGCTCATCGGCATGCTCCAGAAGGGAAAGGCGGTAAACCTTGTCTTCGATATGCACTGCGAGTATGGCTGGGAGGGCTCTAGTGAGAGCGGGCTCAAGGTTAAAGCCCTGAAGCAGCTTTTCCCCTCTAAGGTTGCCGTGTTCACCCTTGATGAAGAAAACTCAAGACGCCGGCGGGTGAGCACTGATTTTGTGGTCCGGATTGGCTACGACGAGATAACCCCGGAGGATATGGGGCTGCTGCGCCAGACGCTGAATCTCACCGAACCGGCGGTGGAAGCAGTCTACCAGCTATCCCGGAGGTTTGGCAGAAGCTGGCTCAAGCGCACCCTGGAGATAGACGCCGACGAGACCAAAGAGTTGCTTGAGGAACTTAGCATTCACGAGAGCACCCACCAGAACCTGAGACGCGGGCTGGCTACCATCAGCCGGCTTCCCTTCCTAGAGCCACACGCTCCGGATAATGCAGTGGCTCGCATTCTGGAATATCTGGAGCGAGGTATCAACGTTGTCCTTGAATTCGGCCGGTATACTGATATCACCGCCTACATTCTGGTAGCCAATCTGCTTACCCGCCGCATCCATGCCCAGTACCGCGAGGGAATGGAAAGGGCAATGGGCGAGGAGAGTGCCCAGCCCGTTCCTCTGGTGATAACCATTGAGGAAGCCCACCGATTCCTAAATCCTGGGGTAGCTTCTCAGACCATCTTCGGCACCATCGCCCGTGAGATGCGCAAGTACAACGTTACCCTGCTGGTGATTGACCAGCGACCCAGCGGTATTGACGATGAGGTTATGTCGCAGATGGGAACTAAGATAACCTGCCTCCTGGATAACGAGCGGGATATTGACAGCGTCCTGGCTGGAATGTCCGGCAAGAGTGAGCTCAAATCAGTGCTCTCCCGACTGAAATCCCGGCAACAGGCCCTTATCTTTGGTCATGCCGTCCCCATGCCGGTAATAATCCGAACCAGAGAATACGGCTCGGCTGAGTCCTATAAAGACTTCAGCACCAGTGCCCAGGCAATAAAAGAGGCGGAAAAGGATATCGAAGAACTCTGGGATTAGATTCGAAAGCGAAGGGTGGATAGATTTGGCCAGAAAAAGGGTAGGACTGGCGCTGAGTAGTGGGGCGGCCCGCGGGCTGGCTCATGTGGGCGTGCTTGAGGTTCTGGAAAAGAATGATATCCCGATTGACCTGATAGCCGGTACCAGTATCGGGGCTATCGCGGGCGCTTTTTATGCCGCTGGTAAAGATATCAGCGAGATTAAAAAGGCGGTGATGAACCTGAACCGGCGGCAGATGCTGGCCCTAGCTGACTTCACCATACCCACCAGGGGGTTTATTAAAGGCAAGAAAATTACCGAATGGTTAAAGTCGGTTATCGGGGGCATCAGCTTCCAGGACCTAAAGACACCCTTTGCCTGTGTGGCTACTGACATAAGCACTGGAGAGGAAGTAGTCATTAAAGAGGGCCCAGTGGTGGCGGCAGTAAGAGCCAGCGCTTCTATGCCGGTAATATTTACCCCGGCCAGATGGCAAGGTCGCTATCTGGTAGATGGAGGGCTGGTTAACCCGATACCGGTAAGGATCCTCCGAGAAATGGGTGCCGATTTTATCATCGCGGTGAGCGTGGTACCCTACCTTAGTGACCGAGTTCAACCTCCAGATGCCAATGGTTCCCCAAAACCCAAGGAGCCCAATATTCTCAGTGTGGTGGTACGGATGATGTACATTGTAGGCTATCAGGCAGCACTGGGCGGACTCAGAGAAGCCGACATCACCATTGCCCCCGGTGTAGCTCACATCCGCCCCGATAATTTCAACCGCGCCCGGGAGTGTATCCTTCAAGGTGAACGAGCCGCCCAGCAGGCTATTCCAAAAATCAAAAGGCAGCTAGAAGCCTAGACTCTTAGCCAACCATCGAATTCCCTATGATTTGACAGTAAGTCCTCTGTGTGCTATGATGTTATTGCAAATAATAAGCATTAGCGATACTATGGCGAAAGAGCAAACTCTAAAGAGAGAGAGCAAAGCATTAAAATCAGCCGGTCTGAGGATGACCAGTCAGCGGGCCCTAATTCTGGGTATTATCAGCCAGGGGAATGAACATCTAGATGCCGACGAAGTCTACCGTCTGGCTCGGGAGCGGCAGCCTAACCTCAGTCTGTCCACGGTCTACCGAAATCTGCGCACGCTCAAGAGCCTAGGGCTAATTGAAGAACTGCACTTTGATGAATCGCATCACCACTACGAGGCCAAGCCGTCGGTGGAGCACCACCACCTAGTGTGTCTGGGCTGTGGCAAGATTGTGGAGTTCGGGTGTGAGCTAAGTCAAAAGATGAGGCAGGAAATAGCCCGTAAAAGTGGCTTTGAGGTCAGTGGCGTAGAGGTTCATATGACCGGTTACTGCGCCCGGTGTCGCCGGAGGAAGAAGTAAATTACTGGTCAACTCGTTGCAAATGAGTAGCCTCTGTATTTAGCGGTAGTTCCTATGAGTTTACCGATGCCGGAGGGAAAATCGTATCGTGGTTAAATCTATGAGTGAGATGAAGGTTGGGGAGAGAGGCCTGATAAACAAGGTAGGCGGTAGCGGACAAATCCGAAGGCGTCTTCTGGACATGGGGGTAATCCCCAAGACAATGGTCGAAATAGAGCGGGTAGCACCTCTAGGAGATCCGATTTGGATTAGGCTCAAGGGCTATCACCTCTCGCTACGTAAGCATGAAGCGGCTAGCGTGCTTGTGGAGGTAACATAGATGGCAAGGCATCTTATGCCATTAGCTATGGTGCATCCGGGTGAAGCAGTGACGGTGGTTGACATTAGAGCCGGCCGTGGTTTAACCAGACGCCTGGCCGACATGGGTTTAACCCCGGGGACGGTTTTGAGAGTTATCAGTAGGCAGGGAGCAGGGCCAACTCTGGTTGATTTCAGGGGCTCGAGACTGGTGCTGGGTTTTGGCATCACTCAGAAGGTCATGGTGGAGACGACCGGTGGCTAAAGAGATAACCATTGCTCTGGCGGGAAACCCCAACTCGGGAAAAACCACGGTGTTTAATAATCTCACTGGCGCCCGGCAGCATGTGGGGAACTGGCCCGGGGTGACCGTAGAGAAAAAGGAAGGGAGCTATAACTACCGAGGGTATAAAGTTAAAGTGGTAGACCTGCCCGGAGTCTACAGCCTAACCGCCTATTCACCCGATGAGGTGGTGGCACGTAATTTCATCCTGGAAGGTAAGCCTGATGTCGTCGTGGATATCGTGGACGCGTCTAATCTGGAACGCAACCTCTACCTTACCGTCCAGTTACTTGAGCTAGAAGCGAATCTAGTGGTTTGCCTCAACATGACGGACGTTGCCAAATCCCGCGGCTATGAGATTGATGTTGACTGCCTTGCCCAAGAGTTAGGGGCACCGGTAGTACCGATAGTAGCCACCCGGCGGCAGGGGCAGGATAAGCTGCTTCAAGAAATAGTAGATGTTTTTGAGGGAAAGAAGACGTTTAAAAAAATTAGACTCTACTACGGCAGCGAATTAGAGGAACACATTACCGAACTGGAGACGGTTATTTCTCAAGATGAAGAGCTTTCACGTCAATTTCCCCCCCGATGGTTGGCCATAAAGCTCCTGGAAGAGGACAGCGAAGTACTAGAGAAGATAGGCCTTAAGGTTTGAGTCGAGAAGAGATAATACAGGCTAAAGATAAAAGCCTTGCCCACCTCAGAGGTATTTTTGGTGGAGACAGCGAAACCGTAATTGCTGGGGAAAGGTACGGTTTCATCAGCGGTCTACTAAGGGATGCCCTGAAAAAGCCACTAGCTGAAGAAGCCACCACCTCGGACAAGATTGATCGGGTGCTGGTTCACCGAGTCTGGGGCATCCCCATATTTCTGGGGATAATGTACGGCGTGTTTCAATTTGTCTTTAACGCCGCCGCCCCCCTAGCCGACTTGATTAGACTTGGTTTCGGTAGACTGGCTGAGATGGCAGCCGGGGTTTCACCAGCCTGGTGGGGCTCACTACTCAGTGATGGTATTATCGGCGGCGTTGGCTCGGTGCTCAGCTTTGTACCCAACATATTCTTTCTCTTCATTGCCATATCCATTCTTGAGGATTGTGGTTATCTAGCTCGAGCCGCCTTTGTCATGGACCGGGCGATGCACAGGATAGGGCTACATGGCCGCTCGTTCATCCCTCTGATTTTAGGCTTCGGCTGCACTATCCCGGCGGTAATGGCCTGCCGTACCATAGAAAACCCCAAGGACCGGATAACGACGATACTGGTCAGCCCTTTTATTGCCTGTGGCGCTCGCCTGCCCATTTTTGTCCTGCTGGCAGGTGCCTTCTTCCCAGCGCGCGCCGGTCTGGTTGTCTTTGCCATGTACGGCATCGGTATTGGGGTAGCCATCATCACCGCACTCATCTTCCGCAAAACCCTGTTTCGCGGTCCCTCCGGACACTTCGTTATGGAGCTGCCTCCTTATCGGCTGCCCACCTTCACCGGAGTAGCGGTGCATATGTGGGAGCGGGGAAGGCACTTTCTAAAGCGGGCCGGGACCATCATTTTCGCCGTGGTAGTACTAGTCTGGGTACTAGCCAGTCTTCCCTGGGGTGTTGACTATGCCGGTGAGACCAGTGTCCTCGGCCATCTAGGTAATGCGATCGCCCCGGTGTTTATCCCCTGTGGTTTTGGTCAGTGGCCAGCAGCCGCCAGTCTCGTCTTCGGGTTCTTAGCCAAAGAGACGGTGGTCGGTAGTCTAGGGGCTATCTTTACCGCTGAGGAAGGAGTGCTGGGGAGCGCTTTGATAGCTCAGCTGGGATGGACACCACTCATTGCCTTTGCCTTCATGGCTTTCAGCCTTCTCTATGTCCCCTGTGTAGCGGCTATCGGCACTATAAAGGGCGAGACCAATTCCTGGAAGTGGCCCTGGTTCTCCATAGTCTATTCCACGGGGGTCGCCTGGATTGCAGCCACCCTCATCTACCAGATTGGTCGGCTGGTTATCGGTAGTTAGGTTAGCCGAAGACGCCAATCATCCTTAGCCCCATATAGAACAGCACCCCGACAAAGGCGTATCGTAGTGGCCTAGCCGGCAGCCGATGAGCCGTCCTCGCCCCCAGTTGTGCCATACCGATACTGGTAGCTGCCAGCAGAGCCCACGACTCAAGCTGAACATAACCCAGAGAATGGGCGGGCAGCCCCAGCACACCGAATCCGTTAACGATATAGCCCACCATTCCCCCAATGCTGGTAATCATAACCACCGCTAGGGACGTGGCGATGGCATCGTGCATCTTAAACCTGAGCACCAGCACCATTATGGGAACGGCCAGCATGCCACCGCCAATGCCAATCAGTCCGCTGACCAAACCGATAAGTAACCCCCAGGCTACCCAAAGCCGAGGAGCGTTCTTCGGTTCGGTATCAACATCTGCCGGTTTAAAGCTCAGCATTCTGACAGCCGCCCCCAGAACCACCGCCCCGAAGGCTATCTTCAGCATCACCCCGGGGAGATAGCTAGCTAGGGTAGCACCCCCAAAAGCACTGGACAGACCACAGCTACCCATGATAAGGGCAGCCCGCCACCATACGGCACCCTCTTTATGATGTCGCCAGGTACCACTGGCTGCTGTGGGTAGCATCACCGCGAGACTGGTGCCAAAAGCCAGCCTTATAGCGATATCCACCGGCAGCCCCATACCGGTGAAGACCATATACTGGACTGGTGTCATGATGAAGCTGCCCCCCACGCCAAGCAGACCACCGGCAAAGCCAGCACCAAGACCAGCTCCCAACAGAGTAGCAATATTGGCTAACGTCATTGGGCACCCTATCTGTTTGGTAACACTAGACTATGATTGACTCCGAGACCAATTGCGCTTAGTAACCCTCTTTGTTTATAATACTTGTAACATACGGGGCTGTAGCTCAGCCGGGAGAGCGCCTCCTTTGCACGGAGGAGGTCAGGGGTTCGAATCCCCTCAGCTCCACCACCGCTATAGCCATGTCCCTCCACACTGGCTTACCTCAAGGAAGGAACGTGAGCCGCGGATCAAGGAATTAATTTGATATTAAGTAACTAGGTTCTCCGTAAGGATGGGCTAACACACTGCCAGGATGTCCTCTCTTACCTCCTCCATTTTGGCTCTCCCCGCAAACAGCTCAACGAGCTTCAGGGAGAATTCCATGGCCGTGCCCGGACCCTGACTGGTAACTACTCTGCCATCGACGACTACCCGCTGATCTACATAGCTACCACTAGTCAGCAGGTCCCTAACACCAGGGTGTATGGTTACCTTTTTACCTTCGATGACACCAGCCTTAGACAAGACAGATGGTGCCCCACATATAGCCGTTAGATACCTGCCGCTGAGACTCATCTCTCTGACCAATTCCAATACCCTCTCATCCTCACCTAGATTAGCAAATCCAGGGTAGCCACCGGGGAGAACAAGACCGTCAAACTGATCACCGCTTATGCTATCCATTGAAGTATCAGGCATGACTCTTATCCCGTGCGAGCCACTTATAGATCCAGCTTTCAAGCCGACGATAGTTACTTCCACTCCAGCCCGCCGTAAAATATCCACAATGGTAACAAACTCCACCTCCTCAAAACCCTCAGCCAGCAGCACCATGATTTTCATCTCACTCTCCTTGGCGAATATTCAGCATGGCGGCTAATTCTTCCCCAAAGATTAGCACAATCCGAGGTCATATTCCATAAGTCCGGCACCAAGGGTAGTGGGTCAGTTTGAAATGCTTAAAGTGACAAAGAATGACCCAAAGTGTTGACAAATGGCATAGAATGGTGTAAAGTATATACAGTTATGAATTCCCCTGTCGCTTAGGTGGCAGGGAGCGAAGCCGTCCCAAGGACGGCTTCCGCATATTTGAACAACATTGAGCACAAACATATATATAGACGGATTTAATCTCTATTATGCTATTAAACCCTTTGGATACAAATGGTTGGATTTATCCACCCTTTGTTCAACATTGTTGCCATCTCGCACTATCAATAAAATTCACTACTTCACGGCGATAGTGAAAGCAAGACGACATGATCTTAATGCTCCAGCTAGGCAAGAAGTTTATCTACGAGCACTTAGGACAATCCCAAATATAGAAATACACGATTATGGACACTTTGTCGACCGTAAGCGTTTATTGCCCCAATTCCCTTATGCTTATAAGAACCCCCAAAATCCAACCCAAGCACCACAGGCAGTGCAGGTGATGAAAACGGAGGAAAAGGGCTCGGATGTTAATCTGGCTTCAGTGTTATTGTCTGATTGTTTTGATAATAACTATGATGATGCTGTTGTTATATCAAACGATGCTGATTTGGTCAAACCAATTGAATTGGTAATACAACATTATAGCAAGGATGTCATGGTTATAAACCCACATAGGAAAAGACATCTTAGCTATCAATTGGCGAATGTAGCAACAAATTACTATCCGACAATAAATATCGGAATATATAGACGTTGCCAATTCCCCGTTACACTTAGCGATTCGCAAGGTGTGTTTTCTAAACCGCCTAGTTGGTAAGGCATACTATTTCTTCAATAGTCCAAATCTGATTAGTAATTCCCGCTGCCATAGCAGACGTTACACCCAGCGAGGCTTTAGGCAAACTGTGCTGAGCACCGAAGTAACTCGTCCAACTTCTTTGGATTACTACTCTTCATCATGGCCTCTTCTCTAGTAACCATATTCCTCATTACTAGGTCAGCCAAGGCCTGTTCCAGGGTTTGCATTCCCTCAAGTCTGCCCGTCTCAATGTTGGGGAGGATATCAAAGACCTTTTCTTCACGAATAAGTCTTCGTATCACGTTAGTCGCTATCATAATCTCAAAAGCAGCGGTTCGTCCGCCATTGGTACAGGGGAGCAAAACCTGCGATAGTACTGCCTCGATGACTTGCGACAGTTGCAGTCTCATCTGACGTTGCTGTGCCGGCGGGAATATGTCAATAATGCGGTCAATAGACTGGGCAGCGTCAATAGTGTGTAAGGTGCCAAGCACAAGATGCCCTGTTTCCGCCGCTCTCATGGCAGTGCTTATCGTGGGCAAGTCACGCAGCTCTCCGATGACAAGCACATCCGGGTCATGACGAAGGGCGTGTACCAAAGCCGTGGCAAAGGATCTGGTGTCATCCCCGATATCCCGCTGGCGGATAAGGCACCGGTCATTTCGAAATAAAAACTCAATCGGATCCTCAATAGTGATAATATTTCGCGTCTCACTCTTATTAAGGTGATCAATCATGGTAGCCAGTGTGGTCGACTTGCCGCTGCCTGCGGAGCCCGTTACCAAGATAAGCCCTCTTGGCTTAAGAATAAGCTCCTTACAAACTTGTGGTAGTCCCAATTCATCAATGGAGGGGATTTTGAATGGGACGCGCCGGAAGGCAAGGCTCATCGTTCCCCTCTGCTGCAGCGCATTAATGCGAAATCTCGCCAGACCAGAGATACTATAAGCGAAATCCAGCTCTCGATCTTTAGAAAAAGCAGCCCTCTGCTCCTCGGACGCAATTTTGGCTAACACAGACTCAATATCTTCGGCGGTAAGCGGGGGCAGGTCTTCTTGCGATACCAGCACGCCGTCAATGCGGAATACTGGTGGACTCGGTACGGTGAGATGCAAATCTGAAGCATCTTTATCTAACATTCGTTTCAGCAGTTCGTCTATCTCCATAATACCTTACAACTCCAGTAGTTTTTAGGAAAAACAGCGACCTAAATTAGCCAACCCACGATATCGGAGGATTACCCATCCTTAATCACCTGGGTAGTCTTTGCCTTCAGTACATTCACCTGATCCTTAGTAAACAGCCTCCAGGCTCTCCAATCTCTATACTCAGGCTGGCTCAAGATTCCATTCTTCAGCCAGCGAAAGAGGGTATTTCTACTTATGCCAACCATGCGGCAGACTTCAACCGTTCTATAATAGGTTTGGCCATTTATTATCACCGACATCGCTACACACCACGGGAATACCTAGGTATACCATATCCCAGACGCCACACCTGGTAAATCCCCCATCAGTAGCCTCTCGGAACCTACTTTCGTAGGGCAACCATGCTACCATCACCCTGAAAGCCACTCGAAGCCAGAGTAGGTTTAATTATTAAGGACGAGAGTGTAAAATATTCCCTGATAAGACCCATGGATATGACGATATGCAGGACAAAAAGATAAGGGAAATAGCCAGAGTCCCCGACACGGTCTCAGAGTTAACGCGAGGGGAAACCCAGGAACTACTGGAGCAGGCAGAGCATACCTTTGAGATGGAGTCAAAACTGATAGAGCTGCCTAGCAGAGGACAAACTGTGTTTGTGGGCGACACTCATGGTGATTTCGACGCTACCAAGACCGTGGTCAAGAGATATCTTGAGGAGGGCCGGAAGCTAGTATTTCTAGGTGACTATGTTGACCGCGGGAGAGATTCCAGGGCCAACATCAACTATCTACTATGCCTTAAATTGGCTAACCCAGCCAACCTATTCCTACTACAAGGGAATCACGAAGGATACGGGGTTTTCAAGTTCTATCCCGCCGACTTTTGGGAAGCAACTGAGCCAGAACTACGCGCCCGGTACGAAAGGGTACTGCTTAAGCTCCCCCTAGCCGTCTCGGTGGGCAACATAATTGGCCTGCACGGAGCGCTACCGGATATCGAGACTCTCACCGAAATCAATAAGATCCGGGCCGGAGACGAAGCCTGGCAACAATTGGTCTGGGGAGACTGGCAGGAAACCAGCGGCGATTATCTCGGAGTAGATGCCTATACCGGGAGGCCGCAGTTTGGCCGAGGATATTTTGACCGGGTAATGAAACAGCTTAACAAGGGTATTCTGGTGAGGTCACACCAGCCACAAAGCCCCCAGGTTATGTATGGCAATCGCTGCCTAACGATATTCACCTCTTACGCCTACATGCCGCTGAGAACCATAGCCATTGCCAATTGGGAAGCAGCAATAAATACCGCTGATGACTTACTCATCGAGTCAATATAAAAGAGCTAAAGCCCCACCTTAGCCTAGCTGCCCCGTATTCGGCCAACTAAGAACGAGGCCGGCGCAGTAATACGGTAACGATGACCGTATTCTTGGCCAGAGTAAGGCTATGCGAGCTAACTTCCCACCCCTCACCAATTGCCTCTGGCAAATGTGTTACCACCTTTTCCAGCATTGATGTCAGTTCACCCTGGTCAGTTTCATGGCTATAGTGAGGTACTCGGGACTCTAGCGCGGGATTAATATACTCAACTAGTATTTTGTATTCATATGGGTGGCGTATCATCACGCAGCCTCTATTAAGTTGATACGCAAGTTTAATCCGTTGCCGACAGCCTGTCAACAGCACCCCGCAGCCACGGCGGCTAGAGCCAAAAACAAGCGGTAGACTGCAGTAACTAAGGCTAAGAAACATGCGAGGGGCAGTAGCAGCTCAAAAGAAGAGTAGTTTTTCAATTGGGTCAAGAATGTGGTATAATTATGGGCAGTAAATAGCCTTCTGGTGGTTAGAGCGAGGTGGTACCACCCGTTCCCATCCCGAACACGGAAGTGAAACGCCTCAGCGCAGACGATACTGGAGGGGCAACCCTTTGTGGAAAATATGCCACTGCCAGGAGGCTTATTTAGTAAGTAATCTGGATTAAGATATAATTTAGGCTTACCCTTTGACCTATCACCTCAGGTGTTTTATAATTTATAGGTAACACTTCCCAGAGAGGTACAAGGCAAATCTAGGGGGAAAAGGATGGCCAGCCGATTTGAAAAATTCTCAGAGCGTGCTCGCCGGGTTCTCACCTTAGCTCAAGAAGAGGCCCAGAACCTTAACCACAGCTATATCGGCACGGAGCACATCCTGCTTGGCCTGATACGAGAAGAAGAAGGAGCCGCCGCCAAGGTCCTGATTAATCTAGGGCTGAGCCTGAGCAAGGTACGCGCTTCAGTGGAGTTTGTCATTGGCCGCGGCGAGAAACCCAGCACCAGTGAGACCGGGCTTACTCCCAGAGCCAGGCGGGTCATCGAACTAGCCATAGATGAGGCGCGCTATCTAGGTCATAATTATATTGGTACTGAGCACCTTCTGCTGGGACTACAGCGTGAGGGAGAGGGAATCGCCGCCGGTGTCTTAGACAGCTTTGGTATCACCCTGGAGCGGGCCCGGGCTGAAATCGAACGTGTCCTAAGTGGCGGAACACCCAAGTCGCGTCCGTCCCGCACCACCAGCCGTACCCCAGCCTTGGACCAGTTGGGTATTAACCTGACTGAAGCTGCCCGGGCGGGCAAACTTGACCCTGTTATCGGACGAACCAAGGAGATTGAGCGGGTAATCCAGATACTAAGCCGCCGCACCAAGAACAACCCAGCCCTCATTGGTGAGCCCGGGGTAGGTAAAACAGCCATTGTCGAGGGTCTGGCTCACCGCATTGTAGCTGGCGATGTACCGGAGACACTAGAGGGTAAAAAGCTGATTGCCCTGGATATAGGCGCCGTAGTCGCCGGGACAAAATACCGGGGTGAGTTTGAAGAACGACTGAGGAAGATTATTGAGGAAATAAAAACCTCCGGTAACTGCGTCCTCTTTATTGACGAATTCCACACCATGGTCGGAGCTGGAGCCGCTGAGGGAGCCGTAGACGCCGCTAATCTACTAAAACCGGCTCTAGCCCGCGGAGAACTTCAGTGCATTGGTGCCACTACCCTTGATGACTACCGGAAGCATGTGGAGCGAGATGCCGCCCTTGAGCGCCGTTTCCAGCCGGTGCTGGTAGAGGAACCAACGGTTGAGGAAACCCAGGAGATTCTAAGTGGTATTAAAGAGCGCTACGAGGAACATCACCAGCTAACGATAAGTGATGAAGCCCTGCATTCCGCGGTAACATTGGCAGCGCGATATATACCTGACCGCTTTCTGCCCGACAAGGCTATTGACCTAGTTGATGAGGCAGCCTCAAGGGTAAGAATCAGACACCGGACTATCCCGATGACCCTGAAGGATGCCAGACGTCTTGAGGACAGCATACGTCGGGATAAAGACTCGGCGCTGGCTACTCAGCAATATGACTACGCCGCAGAATTACGCCAGCGTGAGCTTCAGATCGAGGAAAAAATAAAGGAACTAGAGGCTGAGTGGCACGCTGAGCAGGTACAACATAAAGCCATCGTAACCGCTGAGGACATCGCTGAGGTGGTTAGCATGTGGACCGGTATTCCCGTGGTCCAGCTGGCTGAGGATGAGACCACCCGCTTACTCGAGATGGAGGAGGTGCTGCACCGTCGCATTATCGGTCAGGATGAGGCAATCACCACCATCGCTAAAGCCGTAAGGCGAGCCCGAGCCGGCCTCAAGGATCCCCGGCGGCCGATAGGCAACTTTGTCTTCCTCGGCCCGACCGGGGTGGGTAAAACAGAGCTGGTTAGAGCTCTGGCCGAGTTCATGTTTGGCAGTGAGGAGACCTTAATCAGGCTTGACATGAGCGAGTTCATGGAGAAATTCGCAGTATCCCGACTGGTGGGAGCACCTCCGGGGTACGTTGGCTATGACGAGGGTGGACAGCTAACCGAGGCCGTGAGGCGCAAGTCATACTGCTGCATCCTCCTCGATGAGATTGAAAAAGCCCACCCCGACGTGTTCAACATCCTGCTTCAGATATTTGACGACGGTCATCTCACCGATGCCAAGGGCCGCCGTGTCGACTTCCGTAACAGTATCATCGTTATGACCAGTAACATCGGCGCCGAGCTGATTCGGAAGGGTTCTGTCCTCGGCTTTGCGGTTGGTAGCGACGAGGCAAAAACTCAGGCACAGTCCTACGAGCGAATGAAGGAGAAATTACTTGGTGAGCTAAAGAAAGCCTTCCGTCCTGAGTTCTTGAACCGTATTGATGCCACAGTCGTGTTTCACCCGCTAAATAAAGAACATATTAGAAAAATAGTCGATTTAATGCTCAACATCGTAACCCAGCGTCTTGAAGAGAAGGGAATGAAGCTAGAGGTCACCGATGCGGCTAAAGACTTCCTGGGTGAGAAGGGTTATGATGAGGTCTTCGGAGCTCGACCCCTGCGCCGGGTAATTCAGGATATGGTTGAGGACAAACTCTCGGAGGGTCTACTCAGCAGTAAGTTCCAGTCGGGAGACACGGTGATAGTTGACCTGAAAGAGGAAGAGATTGTCGTCCACCCCCAAACCGTAGGCGCTTTGCCAGGGAAAGGGAAAACCTAGGTCTTAGAGCACCAATGGATTGCCAGAAGGGCGGGGAAAATTAAGTAAGTGGGACACAAACTGCTGTTCAGCTTGCCAGATAGTCCAAAGCCGATTTGTTGTGTATGAAGGGTGGAGACCTAAGAAAATACAGGAAATCCACCCTCTAATTTTACCCAAGAAGGTTGCAAGGGAGTTAATGGCATGGAATTGGATTGGGGTGAAGCCCTTAGAATTGGCGGTACCGGATTCGGTCTCGTATTTCTGGTATTAATTATTCTAGCCGTAGCCATATCACTGATTGGACTAGCGGTTAAAAAGTTCAGCCGAGATAAAGCTAATAATACACGGAGGGGAGAATAGAATTGCCACAAGAGATAGTCGAAGTTCCGATAACCGGTAAGATCCTCAGTGTTAACGTTAAACCGGGAGATACAGTCAAGGAGGGAGATACCCTCTGTGTACTGGAATCAATGAAGATGGAGAACCCGATACTAGCCCCCGTGGATGGCACCGTCAGCCAAGTAGGGGTTAAGGCTGACCATGTAGTCAAGCCCGGAGAAACAATAGCTATTATCGATTACTAAGTCGAGGAAATATGTTCGGTCTCTTTGAAACTGGGTTTGCCAGTTTTACCTGGGGTAACGGGGTAATGCTGGCTATTGGCGGTTTGCTTTTATATTTGGGCATCGTCAAAAAGATGGAGGCGCTGCTCCTGGTACCCATCGGCTTTGGGATACTGCTGATTAACCTGCCTCTCGGCGGCTTGATGGAATCTATAGTTGAGGGCCGGATAGTTGAGGCATACGCTATCGGCAGCGAGCCGGCAGGGCTGCTCTCCCGAATATTCCTCTACGGACTGGTCTGGGAGATAATCCCCTGCCTCATCTTTCTCGGTCTAGGGGCCATGACTGACTTCGGACCAGTCATCGCCAACCCGAAGACTCTCATACTCGGTGCCGGGGCACAGTTTGGCGTCTACGCCGCCTTCTTCATCGCCCTAGCTCTCGGCTTTAATATCAGCGAAGCCGCCTCTATAGGCATCATCGGCGGCGCTGATGGCCCGACCACCATCTTTCTGGCCAACCGTCTCGCCCCCGAACTTATTGGGACTACGGCAGTAGCTGCCTACACCTATATGGCCATGGTACCCATTATCCAGCCACCGGTGATTAAAGCTCTGACCACTAAAAAAGAGCGGGCTATATACATGAAACCCCAGCTACGCCCGGTATCCAAGCTTGAGAAAATCCTGTTTCCCATCATCGGTGCCATCCTCATCATTCTGCTGGTACCCAAATCAGCTCCCCTGGTTGGTATGTTTGCGCTGGGTAACCTACTCAAGGAATCTGGGGTTACCGACCGGCTGGCCAACACTGCCGCCACCACCTTTATCGACATCCTTACCATCCTGCTCGGTATCTCGGTTGGTGCCTTGATGAGCGCTGAATCCTTCCTCAAGGCTGAGACCCTGATGATATTTGTACTGGGAATCGTCGCTTTTGCCGCCTCCACCTTCTTCGGCATCATCCTAGCCAAGTTCATGAACCTCTTTCTTAAGGAAAAGATCAACCCCATGATTGGTGCCGCTGGCGTCTCCGCAGTGCCCATGGCCTCCAGGGTAGTCCAACGCATGGGTCAGGAGGCTAACCCCCGCAACTTTCTCCTGATGCACGCCATGGGACCCAATATCGCCGGCGTCATCGGCACAGCTACTGCCGCCGGTATATTCTTAGGTATACTAGGCTAAGTTCTTACCTAAGCTAATTTAGGATCTCTTCTCGCCTGCCACAAAGCGCCTATTGCCTTACCCCTCAGGATAGGGTAAAGTTATCACGTGGCTAAAACCAACAAGCATAGCCAGAGTACCGTGTTTGTCTGCCAGCAGTGCGGTAAAGAGAGCCTGAAATGGCTGGGACGCTGCCCTAACTGCCAAGCCTGGAATACCTTTATTGAAACCAAGGTAGCTACCCCGACTACCCCCCACCATATGGCACCACTTAGTCCACCCCAGGAGCTATCACAGGTTGCTACGGATACCCAAGACCGCTTTCCCATCCCCCTCACTGAGTTTAACCGGGTGCTCGGCGGCGGAGTGGTAGCCGGCTCTCTAGCCCTCATCGCCGGCGAACCAGGCATCGGCAAATCAACCCTCCTGCTTCAGGCAGCGCACCTTATAACCCAGACCCAGGGCAACGTGGTCTATATCTCCGGCGAGGAGACACCCCGCCAGATCAAGCTTAGGGCAGAGCGCCTCAGAATGAAGGGGGATAAGCTTTACCTCCTGGCGGAGACTAACCTGGAGGCTATCCTGAGTCAGCTGGAACAGCTAGAACCCAGCCTGGTGATCGTTGATTCCATTCAGACCGTCTATCACCCCGAGCTTGATACCACCCCGGGCAGTGTCACCCAGGTACGGGAGAGTACCCTACGGCTGATGCGCTGGGCAAAGCTCAGTGCCACGCCCGTGTTCATTGCCGGACACGTAACCAAAGACGGGGCTATCGCCGGCCCCCGGGTGCTGGAGCACATTGTTGATGTCGTGCTCTACCTCGAGGGTGAGCCCTTCAGCGCCTATCGCCTGCTGCGCTGCACCAAAAACCGCTTTGGGGCGACTAATGAGGTCGGCGTCTTCGAGATGAAAAACGAGGGCCTGGCCGAGGTGAGCGACCCATCACAGGCCCTCCTGTCGCGACGCCTCAGTCAAGCCGTCGGCTCAGTGGTGGTGCCCACCCTTGAGGGCAGCCGCCCCCTGCTGGTTGAGATTCAGGCGCTGACCAATCCCACCAGCTTCGGCCTGCCCCGGCGCACCGCCAACGGCCTTGATTTTGGCCGACTCCTGCTTATTACCGCAGTGCTCACCCGGCGGGTCGGCCTGAAGCTAGGTAATCAGGATATTATCGCCAATGTTACCGGTGGTCTCAGGATTGAAGAGCCAGCCGCCGATTTGGGCATTGCTCTAGCTATTGCCTCAAGCTACCGGGATACGGCGGTTGACCCGGGGCTGGTAGCAGTGGGCGAGGTGGGCCTGAGCGGTGAGCTAAGAGCCGTCTCCCAGCTGGAAAGACGGGTGAGTGAGGCAGCCCGGTTGGGCTTCAAGCGCTGCCTGGTGCCCAAGGTAGGAGTCAAGGTCAGCGGTAGGGATATTGAGCTTATCCCCGCCAGCACCCTGAGGGAAGCGATTGGGCTGGGGCTGATTAAGGGTAAACCATAAGTGGATGGGCGATATGGCAGAAAATAAGCAGGACATACTTATCCGTGCCTATGTAATGCTTCAAGCACTCAGAAAAACATTGATCAAATACCCAGCAATATTGAGGAAAAATACGTTAATGAATTTCACAGTGTACTTGTCAGTCTTCAAGCCCTTGGGATAAACGTGCCGGAGTTCTTTATCCCGGATTCAGAAGTTAAACATCTAGATATTTCCCCTATTAGCTCATTGACTTTTCAGGGGCAACGAGAGAGTAAACATTATTCTAAAGAAAAATACGTCTCTAAGCCATTCATATTGACTAAACTGGATGCTATCCTTGGCTACTTTGAAATCATTACTGCAGATAAACCAAAAACGATAGGGTTTCGCAAGCCCGAAAACCAGTGAACAAGCATGGCATAGTATCAGCAGGTACAAACCACTACTATAACCATCACTCGGCTACTAGGTAGGTATTACATTATGCAAAGCTAAGTCTCCTGTTCCGTAATTAGCGGAATGAGACACACAAAGCGCAGTGGTTCGTTGCCCTTGTTAACCAGACAGTGGTTCTCGTCAGGTGCAATAAAGATAACGCTGCCCTTGTCAATTTCAGTTCCTCCCGCCTCACCTACCAGGATTCCCCTACCAGAAATAACAAAAATCTCGTGTTCCCACGGATGAGCATGAGACGGGGTGGAGCTGCCCGGCTGAACTTCAAAGACCCTCATGCAGAAATTCGGGGCCCCGTCATCGGCGGTAATAACTTCGTACTTAGCCACTCCGGGTGTCTCTTTTATGGGCTCGACATCAATATATTTAAGCACTTTCATAAACCTAAACCTCCTAGATATGCCTAGGCTATTATATCATTTTATAACTCGCCTGCAACTCGTTCCCCTTAAGCCACCGTGTAACGGTAGATATAGTAGTAGTTTTGCTTTATAATCAGGCAGGAAGTCAGAACAAAAAGGTTTTACCCTATAATCAGGTAAGGAGTCAGACTGAAAGATGCCAAACCAGCCAAAGGTAGGCGCCGTCATTGTCGCCGCGGGCCTAAGTGAGCGGATGGGTAGTATCGACAAGGTCTCGGCCTTATTAGGGGGGAAGCCAATCCTAGCCCGGGTGGCCAGTACTTTTCACAACTCTAGTCTCGTTAACCAGATCGTTATCGTGGTAAATAAAGTGAATCTGGAGCCATGGCAACAGCTGGCTAAGGAAAACGGCTGGTCTAAAGTAACTGACATCTATCCCGGGGGCAGGCGGCGTCAGGACTCTGTAGCCGCCGGTCTTGGCCGACTCCGTGACTGTGAGTGGGTGGTAATCCACGACGGAGCCAGACCTCTGGTAACCGAGGACCTAATCAGTCGGGGATTGAGAGCAGCCGCGGAAACCGGTGCCGCCGCCGCCGCAGTACCCGTCACCGACACCATTAAGATGGCTGTTGATGATATGTTCGTCCGAAAAACACCACCACGACGCAATCTGTGGGTGGTGCAGACGCCACAGGTATTTCGCTTCGATATTATAAGCAGCGCCTATCGCCAGATAGGGAATAAGGTAACCGACGACGCTTCACTGGTGGAGCAGTTAGGCTACCGGGTTAAGCTTTATATGGGCGCTTATGATAATATAAAGATAACGACTCCCAGCGACCTAGCCCTGGCCAAGGTCTTACTGAAGAAGCATGGAAAGTAAGCTGCGAATTGGTATTGGCTATGATACCCACCCCCTGGTCAAGAAGAGGAGGCTGGTGCTGGGGGGGGTGGAGATACCCTTTAACAAGGGGCTTAGTGGCTGGAGTGATGCCGACGCCCTGACCCATGCCATTATTGATGCCCTGCTTGGGGCGGCAGCCTTGGGCAACATTGGCAGCCATTTCCCGCCGGGGGAGGCGCAATATAAGGACATCTCGAGTCTAGTTCTGCTTGAAAAGGTCAGGGATGAGCTGGCCGCTAAAGGCTGGCGGATAGCTAACATCGACGCCACGGTTATCACGGAGCAGCCGAAGCTTGCCGAATTCATCAGCCAGATACGGCATAGCCTCAGTCAAACCCTTGGTATTGAGTTGGACCAGGTGAGCGTGAAGGCAAGCACCTCAGCTAAGCTCGGCTGTATTGGCAGGGGAAAAGGGATAGAAGCCCGAGCGGTCGCCCTAATTGAAAGTACTTCAGGTTAGGTAACACTTGTTATGGATAAACTTACGCTAAGCTTATCAATTAATTTCTTGCTAGAGGTGTTTAGCTGCATCTGTCCCAAGCCCCGGTGTATCCGGGGCAACTAGGCGAAAAGTCTAGTCGGGAAAGGAGATGTAGTTCAATGTCGCTTATCGCCAGCGTCAAAAGAGATATTAGAGCTGCCCTCGAGCGGGACCCGGCCGCCTCCAGCAGACTAGTAGTATTCTTTACCTACCCGGGGTTTCATGCCCGTCAGTACCACCGGGTAGCCCACCGCCTGCACCAGCGGGGTCTTCGAGGCTTGGCCCGGTTGGTAGCTAATATCAGCCGATTCCTTACCGGTATCGAGATTCACCCCGGGGCTAAAATCGGTGATGGCCTCTTTATTGACCACGGCATGGGGGTGGTCATTGGTGAGACATCCGAAATCGGCGATAACGTCACCCTACACCAGGGGGTTACCCTGGGCGGCACCAGCACCCAGCGGGTGAAGCGTCACCCTACCCTGAAAAACAACGTCTTGGTAGGAGTTGGTGCCCAGCTTATCGGTGACATCACCATCGGGGAAAACTCTAAAGTAGGCGCCGGCTCCGTGGTCTTAAACTCAGTACCGCCTAATGCTACCGTGGTCGGGGTGCCGGGCCGAGTAGTCGCCGTCAGAAACCCGGACACCGATACCGTGGAGAAACTACCTGACCCGGTCGGGGAAAAGCTGGAAAACCTAGAGAAGAAAATAGCCGAGCTAGAGAAGCGTCTCAGCAAGATTGAAGGGAGATAAGGTGAAGGTATTTAATACGCTTTCGGGAGAAAAGGAGGAATTCCTCCCCCAAGGCAGTGAGGTTAAGATGTATGTTTGTGGGGTTACTCCTTACGATGAGTGTCACCTCGGGCATGCCATGAGCTATATCATCTTTGACGTTATCCGACGCTACCTCAGGTTCCGGGGTTACCAGGTTAAGTACGTGCAGAATGTCACCGATATTGATGACAAGATTATCGACCGGGCCAACCAGCGTGGAATCCCGGCCAACGAGCTAGCTCGGCAGTATACCGATAGCTTCTTTAAGGATATGGACGCCCTGAATATTGAGCGGGCTGACCACTATCCCTATGCCACCGGGGAAATAGACAAGATTACCGAGGTGATACAGGGCTTAATCGATAAGGGGCATGCCTACCCCGCCGGAGGCAGTGTCTATTTCCGGGTAAAGAGCTCCCCGGATTACGGGAAATTGTCCCGCCGCAGTTTAGAATCGATGATGAGTAGTTGCAGTATTGAAATGGGGAAGGAAAAGGAGCACCCCATGGACTTCGCGCTGTGGAAGGCCGCCAAGCCAGGGGAACCATACTGGGAGAGCCCCTGGGGGCAGGGTAGACCGGGCTGGCATATTGAGTGTAGCGCCATGTCCCTGAAATACCTGGGGGATACCCTCGACATTCACGGGGGCGGGCAGGACTTAATCTTCCCGCACCACGAGAACGAGATTGCCCAGTCGGAGTGCTTCACCGGGACCAAGCCGTTTGCCAAATACTGGCTACATAACGGAATGGTTCAGTTCGGCGCGGAGAAGATGAGCAAGTCCCTGGGCAACCTGATAACGATCAAGGAGGCTCTTAAAAAATACGGCGCCGATGCCCTGCGCATCTTCGTCCTGAGCTCCCACTACCGCAGCCCGCTTACCTATTCGGAGGAAATGATAAAGGTCGCAGCAGAGGGAGTGGAGAGGTTACAACTCGTGGTTTCGAGGTATGAACCCAGTAGCACAGAGGAGGAGTTTGATGCTGAGCCATACCAAAATCAGTTTATTGAGGCGATGGACGATGATTTCAATACCTCCCAGGCGCTGGGCGTTCTTTTCGATTTGGCACGGGAAATTAACCAGGCAGCCGATGCAGGTATTAGTATTAACAATGCCCAAGACACACTCTTATCGCTAGCACGAGGAGTACTAGGACTCAAACTTCCGCGGCATATTCGCGTACAAGCCTCAGCCAATATTTCAATAAAGACGACCGCAGACGCTACAGTCATACCTGGTAAACTTATACCTCATGAACTCATTCCTAATGCCATTAAAGCCTGCGTTAACCGCCTCGCCGAGGAGCGTGTGAACTGCCGGAAAGAGAAGAACTGGCAACGGGCTGACGAAATACGCAAAAAGCTGGCTGAGCTTGGGGTCATTTTGGAAGATACCAAGGCAGGAACGGACGTAACATATAAACGCGTCCCGTCTCAAGAATTCCTTGATAGACTTCTCACTGAACTCGGGATAACTCTGGAGGATAAGGTTTAAGGACTAAAGAATGGAAACCGGTATTATCATTGTTGGTATCATCATCTTGTGCCTGATGGGCTTCGGGATGAGGGACTTCTTCGCCAATCCCGATGTCCACATCGGGCTCAGGATAGGCGTGGGGATTATCGGGGGTGGGGTACTGTGGCTGGTGATACGAAACATCAGAGCCAGAATAACCAGAGCTAAAACGGCGAAAGCCGAGGAGGTAGAGAAATGATTATCACCACTTCAGACCACGTGGAGGGCAAATCAATTGTCAAAACGATTGGGCTGGTTAAGGGTAATACCATCCGGGCGAGGCACGTGGGTCAGGATTTTATGGCCGGATTAAAGAAGATAGTCGGTGGTGAGATAAGTGCCTACACCGAGATGATGAGCGAAGCCCGGGAAGAGGCGATTAAGCGTATGACGGAAGACGCCAAATCCAAGGGGGCCAACGCCGTAGTCAGTATGCGGCTGGCGACCTCAATGATAATGCAGAATGCCTCCGAGGTACTGGCTTACGGCACCGCCGTGGTGCTGGAATAAACTAAAAGGTTTCCCTTGAGCAGATTACTCCCACAAAGTGGGTAATCTTGTCTTGTAAATCAGGGAGTTAGAGTTGGTAAGCAGTCTGGTATCAGAGCAATTGGAACGACTACCGCTAAGTCCCGGCGTCTACCTGATGAAGGACGCTAACGGGAACATAATGTATGTTGGTAAGGCGGCTAACCTCCGCAGCCGGGTAAGGTCATACTTTACGGCGGGGCAAAAGCTTTCACCAAAACTGGAGCGCATGGTAAGCCGCCTCGCCAACCTCGATTTTTTCGTCACCTCATCAGAACAAGAAGCCCTTGTCCTTGAGCTGAACCTAATAAAGAGGCACCGCCCCCGCTACAACGTCCGCCTCAAGGACGACAAGACCTTCCCCTACCTCAAGATAGACATTAACCACGCCTGGCCCAGCGTCTATGTCACCCGCCGTCTGGAGGAGAACGGAGGCCGTTACTTTGGGCCATTCGCCAGCGCTAAGTCGGTACGCCAGACACTAAAGGTGCTCAAGGAGATCTTCCCCTTCCGTTCCTGCTCCAGGACCATCACTGGCACTGACTCCCGTCCCTGCCTCGACTATCACATACAACACTGCTTAGCACCCTGCATTGGTGCCGTGAGCAAAGAGGAGTATGCCGAGGTAATAAGGCAGATAGTCCTTTTCCTTGAGGGTAAGCAGGAAAGAGTCACCCAGGAGTTAGAACGCAAAATGAAGCAGGCAGCGGAGGCCCTGGATTTTGAAGAGGCAGCGCGGCTTAGAGACCGAATCCGGGCGGTAGAGAGGGTGATTGAAGGGCAGCGGATTGCGACCACGGTAAGAGGCGAGCAGGATGTCATCGCCTTTAGCCAGGATAGAAATCAAGCCTATGTCCAGGTCTTCTTCGTTCGTGGTGGCAAGCTGGTGGGCAGGGAGAGCTTCACCCTGGAGGGCACCCGCTCTGAGGAGCCACCCCAGATTATGACCAGCTTTATTAAGCAGTTTTACAGCCAAGCACCCCATATCCCCCCTCTATTACTACTCCAGCACCCGGTAGCCGACAAGAACACCCTCGAAGGATGGCTAGCGAGCAAAAGAGGCGCTAAGGTTCGCATCCAAGTACCCCAGCGGGGGGTCAGGAAACAGCTGGTGGACATCGTTGCTGAAAATGCCCGGCAGGGCCTGGAACAGCTCAAGATCAGGCAGCTAGCAGCACCCAAGGTCTTGGAGAAAGCTTTAGCTGAAATACAGCAGGAACTTCGCCTGCCCCGTCTACCGTACCGCATGGAAGGTTATGATATCTCCAACATCCAAGGTAAAATGGCGGTGGGCAGCATGGTGGTCTTTGAGAAAGGAAAGCCGAAACCGGCTCACTACCGACGCTTCAGAATTAAGACGGTGCCCGGGGCTGATGATTACGCCATGATTCATGAGGTGCTCAGCCGGCGCTTTAAGCGCCTGGGCGATGCTTCCAGCACCTGGGCCGCTCAGCCCAACTTAGTACTGATTGACGGTGGCAAGGGTCAGCTTAACGCCGCTCTCTCCGCCATGTCTGGAGCTGGGGTAGCATCCATACCCACCGCCAGTCTGGCCAAAGAGAAGGAGGAGATCTTCATCCCCCGGCAGCCAGAGCCAATCAGCCTGCCCCCACGCTCGCCGGGGCTCAAGCTATTGCAGCGTCTCCGCGACGAAGCGCACCGCTTCGCTCTGGGTTATCACCTGAGAACACGCAGCAAACAAGGCATCGCTTCCGCTCTAGACAGCGTACCGGGTATTGGGCCCAAGCGTAAGCGAGCCCTGCTGAGACGGTTTAGGGGGGTCCAGGGAATCCGCGATGCTTCTGAGGAAGAGCTAGCCGCCACCAAAGACATGAATATAAAGCTTGCCCAGAAGGTAAAGGAGTATTTGTAAGGCCATGCCCGCCAATCTACCACCACATTACTTTGAAGCTGAGAAGAGATTTCGCTCTGCCAGGAGCGCCGAAGAGAAGATTATGGCCCTGGAAGAAATGCTGGCCATCATGCCCAAGCATAAGGGGACTGACCACCTCAAGGCAGACCTGAGACGGAAGATTGCTAGGCTGACCCAGGAGGCGGAGAAAAAGTCAGTGGCCAGGCGAGCCTCGATGCTCATCGAGAAAGAGGGGGCCACCCAGGTGGTGGTCATCGGGCTACCTAACGCCGGTAAATCTCAACTTATCGCCAGTATTACCAACGCTTCCCCAGCGGTAGCAGAATACCCCTTTACTACCCAGGCTGCCGCCCCGGGGATGATGGAGTTTGAGAACATCAAGATACAGCTGATTGATACCCCACCCCTTATCGAGCAGCCAGCCGAGTGGTGGCTGCGCAATACCATTATCCGCGCCGACGGAATACTCATGGTGGTGGACCTAAGCAGTGACCCGCTAGCCCAGATGGAAACCATGCTGGCACAGCTACAGGAGATGCGGGTCGGCATCGGCGAGGCCAAGGCAGGCGAAGAAGACAGCCTAATCCTGCACCAGAAGAGGGCGCTGGTCATCGCTAACAAGGTAGATTTGGGCGAGGGTGAAAGCTATATCGCCCTGAGGAATAAATACCAGAAGCAGCTCCCGGTCACGGCTATCTCCGCCAGTCAGGGAAACGGGCTGGAACAGCTACGATATGAAATCTATAAGATGCTGGATATAATCCGGGTGTATACCAAGGCCCCGGGTAAGAAGCCAGAGCTCAGCGACCCCATCGTGCTGGCGAGGGGGAGCACCCTTGAGGATGCTGCTGCGGAAGTGCACAAGGACTTCCGCGCCAGGCTGAAGTATGCCCGCATCTGGGGCTCCGGTAAGCACGACGGGGTGATGGCGAAACGAAACCACGTCCTTGAGGACGGTGATATAATAGAGCTACACATGTGAAGATATTTAACGAGAGGAGGTAAATCTGAGATGCCAAAAGCTATCGTTATCTATGAGTCGATGTTCGGGAACACCAAGCGTGCCGCCGAGACGATTATCGAGGGGATAAAGGAGGCCGGGGTGGAAGCCGCCCTCGGCACACCGAAGGAGCTTAACGAAAAACAGCTCACCGACTCTGACGCCATCATCATCGGTTCGCCAAACCATATGGGTGGCGCCACCAGGGGCATCAGAAAGTTCATTGATAAACTGGGCAAGCTCAAGCTGGAGGGAAAACTGACTACCGTCTTTGATACCTACGCCGGCAACGAATACGAGAAGGCCGTGAAGAAAATGGAAAAGCAGATAACCGACAAGGCCCCCGGGCTGAAGCTGGCGTCCCCCGGCTTATCACTGAGAGTGGAGGGGGTGAGGGGCCCACTCGCAGAAGGGGAGCTCCCCAAGTGTAAGGAATTCGGGATCATCATCGCCAATCAGCTAAAAGACTAAACCCAGTATACCTCGCGAAATGCAACCTCAAAAGATCCGCTCAAGCTAGCAACCTGACCATCATACCGTTACCACAGAAGCTTCTTGATTGCTGCCGCTACGCCACCGTGCTCAACGTCAAGAGTAACATAATCGGCAACCTCTTTAACCCGGTCAGTGGCGTTACCCATGGCAACACCCCAACCGGCTGAAGAAAGCAGGGAGACATCATTATTACCATCTCCGATGGCGATGACCTCATCCAGGGCTATTCCCAGATGAGAAGCCAGTGTCTCTAAGGCTTTCCCTTTAGTCACTCCAGGGGCAACCACATTGATAAATTCAACCCCCGGGTAACTCGGGGTGGTCACCCAGGAAAAATAGAGGTTATCACCGAACTCACGATGGAAATACTCGGCTTTAGCGACTTCCGGAGGCGAGATAGCCACCATCCCTCCTTTAATAATTCGCTCCTGCTCCCAGAGCATAGTGAAGTCTACTATCGTCGGCGGAACGCCAAAGAAATCACGGTGTGCAACAGACGACCATGTTTCCCGTTCCACAAAATAATGGGTCTTAGAGTAGAAATCAAGACTTATATCATTTAAATGAGCAAATTCAACTAGCTGCTTCACTATCACCCTGTTAATCGGCTGCGCATATACCTCTTCGCCGTTATGGGGATCACAAACTAAAGCCCCGTCGAAGAATATATGGCTGCCGTCCAAACCCAACTCACCAATAATGCCGAAGCAGGCTTGAATAGCTCGACCGGTAGATAGAGAAACCTTTATCCCCAAATCGCAAACCCTAGCCAAGGCTTCCCTGTCCTCAGCCAAGATATTTCCGTCCCTACCTACCAGCGTACCGTCAACATCAATCACCAGAAGCTTATAAGAATTATTAGCCAATCTTCCTCCTTGTAACGCCGATAAACTCAGGGCTGAGCTTTCTGGCTCTTACCTTATACCGGTATCTACTCTCTGCCAACCTGGGGAATCCGATGAGCAAAAAAACAGAAGGGTTTACAATCCCCACCTCTAGATATTATAATGCGTTTGGTGCTAAAAACAAAATAGGTGAAGATGCTGTTTAGGGGGCTCTAGGCCTTCTTTTTTAGATTAGAAACTGGCCTTAACTTCAGAAGGTAATAACTGGGGTGCCCACTTTCTAAAGTTATCGCCCGGCACCGTTTACAGGTTAAGCACCTTCTACGCCCGTTTAAGCATACTCTACTGGTAAAGTAGTTAGGCATCAATCCGTAATAAACCACGATGAACCACTCCGACAACGACCGCAAAACTGAGCCGGAGGCAAACGAACTATGAATGAAGCACCGCGGGAACAGATTAATCTGACCATTAACGGTCAGAGAGTTACTGTCGAAAAAGGGATGACGGTGCTGGAGGCAGCCCAAGTAGCTAACATCCGTATCCCCACCCTCTGTGCCGACCCTGACCTGGAACCAAACGGGAAGTGCCGTCTCTGCGTCGTGGAGATTGAAGGCAGGCCCGAACTATGCACCGCCTGCACGACGCCGGCTAGCAACGGCATGATAGTGCATACCGAGACGCCAGCCGTGATCCGGATGCGCCAAACCGTTATTGAGCTTCTCATCGCCGACCACTATGGTGATTGTCTGGCACCCTGCAGGCTTGCCTGTCCCGCGGGCATAGATATTCAAGGGCAGCTCGCTCTTATCGCCCAAGGCCGGTACCAAGAGGCGCTCGAACTGATTAAGGAATCGAACCCGCTTCCCCTCGCCTGCGGGCGCATCTGCCCGCGTTTCTGTGAGGCTGAGTGCCGCCGAAATATAGTAGACGAGCCAGTCGCGATAAACGCCCTGAAACGCTTTGTCGCCGATTATGATATTAACGGTGCCAAAACCTACACCCCGGAGCCCAAACCAGCTACAGGGCACAAGGTAGCGATCATCGGTGGTGGCCCCGCTGGCTTATCCGCCGCCTACTATCTAGCTCGGGAAGGGCATGAAGTAACCATCTTTGATGCTAACCCCGACCTCGGGGGGATGCTGAGATACGGTATCCCCGAATACCGGCTGCCCAAGGCGATTCTGGATAAAGAAATAGCTACTATCACCAGACTCTGCCACGAAGTCAACCTGAACGCCTCATGGGGGAAGGATTTTACCCTGAAAAGTCTCAAAACTGGGGGCTATGAAGCCATCTTTATTGCCCTCGGTGCCTGGGCAGACCAGAAACTGGGAGTTCAGGGGGAGGATTTGCCCGGTGTTCTCTCCGGAATCGGGTTCCTAAATGATATCGCTCGCGGTAAGAAGATAACACTGGGGGAGAGGGTCGCCGTCATCGGTGGCGGTAATACAGCCATAGATGCTGCCCGGACTGCCCTACGCCTGGGGGCAGGTGAGGTAACCATTGTCTACCGAAGGTCAAGAAAAGAGATGCCAGCCAATGACGAGGAAGTCGAGCAGGCGGAGCAAGAAGACATCCCCATAGAGTTCCTCACCGCACCGATAAGCGTCGCCGCCCAGGACGGTAAGGTTACCTCTATGGAATGTACCCGCATGGCATTGGGAGAACCTGACGAATCTGGCAGACGACGACCGGAGCCAATAGCTGGTTCCCAATTCACCATGAGGGTAGATAATGTAATTGCTGCTATCGGGCAGAGGCTCAACCAGGCCAACTTTGACCAAGATAGTAAATTAGAATTAACCCGCAGAGGCTACCTCAAGGTTAACGAGGCAACAATGGAAACCTCAACCGGCGGGGTATTCGCTGGTGGTGACTGTGCCTCAGGGCCAGCAACCGCAGTTGAAGCCATCGGTGCCGGACATAGGGCTGCCATATCTATCAACCAATACTTAAGCGGGCAGAAAGTCACGCCGGAGCCAAGACGCTTCAACTCCAGTAGAGGCAAGTTGGATGAGGTTAGCGTCAGCGATTACGAAGACGTAGACCGCATCCCGAGAACCAAGATGCCCACCCTGTCACCGGAAGAGCGAAAGAGGAACTTCACCGAAATTGAGCTTGGCATCTCCGAGACAGAGGCAAAGCGGGAGGCGGAGCGCTGCCTCGGCTGCGGCTGCCTCGATATACTGGAGTGCAAGCTGCGTGAGTGGGCCTCCGCTTACCAGGTGGGCACTGATGAGCCGTGCTTTCGCGGAGGAAGCAAGCGGTTTACTATTGACAAGAGCAACCCCTTCTTCACCCTTGACCGCAACAAATGCATACTGTGCACCAACTGCACCCGCACCTGCGATGAGATAACCGGCGTCAGGGCTATTTCGCTGACCGAGTCCGATTACCAGACCAAGATTGCTACCTTTGGCGACCAGCCACTGATGGATTCAATCTGTCGTTCCTGCGGTGAGTGCGTGGCCCGCTGTCCGGTTGGCGCCCTAACCCCGAAGGACTATCCCCTACCGCTGACCGGGGAAGTAGCCACTACCTGCCCCTACTGCGGCGTTGGCTGTGGGATGTACCTTGGCATCCGCGACGGGCGCATCATCTCCGTCAGAGGTGATCGGGATAATCCGGCCAACCAGGGGCAGCTCTGCGTCAAGGGACGCTTCGGTATCGGTGAATTTGTGCACCACCCGAAGCGCCTGACCACTCCCCTCATCAAGCGTAACGGAGAGTTCGTCGAGGCAACCTGGGAGGAAGCGCTAGACCTAGTGGCCAAAAGACTGGCCTGTTATAAAGGGGACGAAATAGCCGTCATCTCCTCAGCCAAGTGCACCAACGAGGAGAACTACGTTATTCAAAAACTGGCCCGTGCCGTGCTGGGCACTAACAACGTGGACCACTGCGCCCGCCTGTGCCACGCCCCCACGGTAGCCGGGCTGGTAAAGAGCTTCGGCAGCGGGGCCATGACCAATTCCAATAATGATATTAGTGACGCCCGGTGTATCCTGGCTATCGGCACCAACACCACCGAAGCCCACCCCGTAATCGGGTTCAGGGTGAAAGAGGCGGCGCGCCAGGGAGCCTGGCTTATCGTGGCCAACCCCAGAGAGATTGAACTCTGTCGCCGTGCCGACCTCTGGCTGAACCATCACCCGGGCACCGATGTCGCCCTACTCATGGGAATGATGCGAGTCATTGTGGATGAGGGACTGCTGGACTCAGGCTTTATCGCCGAACGCTGCGAGAACTTTGACACCTTTAAGGAGTCGCTTGAAGGCTTTGACCTAGCCACCGTAGAACAGATTACCGGTGTCCCCCAAGATAAGATAGCTCGGGCCGCCAGGATATATGCCACCAATAAGCCGGCGACCATTCTTTACTCCATGGGCATCACCCAACACTCCCACGGCACTGATAATGTAATGGCGACCGCCAATCTAGCCATGCTCACCGGCAATATCGGTAAGCCTGGGGCCGGCGTCAACCCGCTCCGCGGGCAGAACAACGTGCAGGGCGCCTGTGACCTCGGAGCCCTACCCAATGTCTATCCCGGCTACCAAGCCGTAACTGCCCCGGAGATAAGAGCCAAATTTGAGGCCGCCTGGGGAGTCACCCTACCCCCCAAGCCAGGGCTAGTCGTTACTGAGATGATTGAATCGGCCGGCGACAAGCTAAAGGCAGCCTATATTATGGGGGAAAACCCGGCACTGAGTGAACCGGATACCAGACATGCCCGAGAAATGATGGCTAAACTCGACTTTCTGGTGGTTCAGGATATTTTCCTATCGGAGACGGCTGAGCTAGCCGATGTCGTCCTTCCCGGAGCCAGCTTTGCCGAAAAGGACGGCACCTTCACCAACACCGAGCGGCGGGTGCAGCGGGTAAGGAAAGCGGTGGAACCCGTAGGTAGCTCCAGGCCAGACTGGCTGATTACCTGCCAGATTGCCCAGCGACTGGGAGGTAGGGGCTTTAACTTTAACCACCCCGGCGAGATTATGGAGGAGATTGCTTCCCTCACCCCCAGCTACGGTGGTATCAACTACCGGCGCCTGGAGTCTGGGGGTCTCCAGTGGCCCTGCCCCACCCCGGAACACCCGGGAACACCCATTCTCCACACCCTCCAGTTTACCCGGGGCCGAGGGCAATTTATTCCCCTAGAGTACAAGCCGCCGATGGAGCTACCTAACGATAAGTATCCCCTGATACTGACTACGGGGCGGAGCCTGTTTCACTGGCACACCGGCACTATGAGCCGCAAAGTAATCGGCCTGAATACCTTCATGGGTGAGGGGCTGGTGGAAATAAGCCCCGAGGATGCGCGGGCCTTAGATATCACTGATGGTGAAACAGTAAAGGTTAGCTCCCGCCGGGGAGAGATAACGACTAAAACACGGATAACCGAGGCTTCGCCGCCCGGGGTCGTCTTCATGACCTTCCACTTTGCCGAAAGCCCGGCCAATATGCTCACCAATCCCGCCGCTGACCCGGTAGCCAAAATTCCAGAATACAAGGTCTGCGCGGTAAGGGTAGAAAAGACCAGCCAGTAAAGCCTGTGAAGCAAGAGTTGGAAAAGACCAGCCAGTAAAGCCGGCGAAGTAAGGATGAAACTCTAGCCCGGCTTTAGAGACCTGACCAGCGCCCAGACGATAGCTTCACAGGCCACAATAATATCCTCGGTGGGCAGGTAATCGGAAATCGTGGTGTCAAAGAGGATGCTGGTTAAGGGAGGGAACTCGCTATCACCCCGCCACAAAATCAAGGTTATCGGAACGCGGGGGAAAGCACTAATGGCTACCGAAGCATCCCCGAAGTCAGCCTTTTGTCCCCCCAGTTTCTCAGCGATATCTACCAGCCTCAGAGGCTCATTGCCAAAATGCTTGGTGAGCGGGTTTATCGTTCGCTTGGCAAAGGTGGGGAAGTAGATTACCCCCTCCGGCAGACTCTTAAAGTCAATCATCTTGCCAGAGAGAGGGGTGCCTTCAGCACGGATTAAATAATGGAGCAAGAGAACCTTGGTCTTCAGGGGCACCTCCTGCTGGCTATCCAACAAGGTAACCCCAACCCTGGGTAGGGTAATTTGATACCGCTGATTCAGATATTGAAGAGTGATAAACCTCTGCGAACCAGCTACTAGATACTGAGCACCGCTCCTACGGCACTGCTCCTCAATATCCTTAACCTTAGCCAGCTCTTCAGTGGCAAGCGCATAGGCCTGGGTATAGGCATATTCGTAATTACGCTGGCTTGGCGGCGAGGGTCGTTTACTTTTCATGCCACGATCAGTAATTCCTCTCGGTCGAACCGCTACAGTCCCGCCGCATCCAGGATAGCAGGCACTTTCTTATCCCAGCCGATAGGCATGATATGAATGCCCTGGCACATATCCTTAAGCTCTCCAGTTAGCTTGGCGGCAATCTCTATCCCGGTTCGAACCTTATCCTCAGTCTTGGCCATCTGGTCAATCATCTCCTGCGGTACCGAGACACCAGCCACGTTTTTATTCATGAATTTAGCCATGCCGGCTGATTTCAGGGGTATGATACCCGCCAGGATGGGGACATTGAATCCCTCCACCCTCTTCAGAAACTTAGCAAAGATGTCAACATCGTAGATAGCCTGAGTCTGAAAGAACCTAGCCCCAGCCTCAATCTTCTTCTCCATCTTAATAAGCTGCAGTTCAAAGGCCGCCTCAGTATCGGCACCCGGGTTTACCACCGCCCCGGGGAAGAAGTCGGTCTTACCCTGGAGCTCGCTACCCACCATATCGTGACCCTCGTTCAGCCCCTTTATCACCTCGAGCAGCTGTACTGAATCTATATCATAAACTGGCTTTGCCTGTGGATGGTCACCCAGCACCGGCAGGTCTCCAGTAATCGCCAGGACATTTTCTACCCCTAAGACCCAGGCACTCAAAAGGTCCGACTGTAGGGCGATCCGGTTCCTATCCCGGCAGGTCATCTGGAAAACAGGTTCAAGACCAATTTCTTTTACCATGTAGCAGGTAGCCAGTGAACCCAGCCTCATCACCGAGCTCTGCTGGTCAGTGACATTAGCCGCCGCTACCCTGCCGCGCAGGAGCTCGGCCACCTCCTTAATCTCAGTGGTATCCGTCCCCTTTAGCGGACCGATCTCGGAGGTCACCACGAATTTGCCGCCTTCCAGTTGAGATTTTAAGCTCACTTTATCGTCTCCCTTCTGCGGTGCTAGGTGGCCTTATATCTCAAGCCAAGAGTGAGAATAGAGGGATTCACCAGTAAGCACCCTGACCGTCTTGACGTACTTCACCTCTTCCTCGTCTAGCGAGCCAAGATCAGGCATGTCACCACCCATCACCCGATGCACCAGTTCGACAATCTGGGGCATTTCGCCACGGGCTATCTTTTTGAGCTCGGTGTCAAAGGCATCAACTATCGCCGAATGCAGCCCGTAGCGCATAAGCATTATAAGGTAAGTCTGGTTAAGATATGGCCTCAACTCAGTAGGCGTACCGTTGGAGATATTGGAAAGCCCCACGGTAGATTTACAACCGGGGGCTATCTCATCCAGCATACCCATAAACTCAAGGCACGCCTTCACCTGATTTATTTCAACTGATACCGGACTCACTATCGGGTCAATCCAGATGTCCTCATTAGGGATGCCCACTTCATTAGCCTTGTAGATAAGGTCAACGGCAATGAGCGCCCGTTCGTTAGCGTCCCGGGGCATGCCATCCAGCCCCCAGAGAAGCCCGATCATGGCGGCACCATATTTCTCCACCAAGGGCAACTCCTCATCAAACCGTGCCGGAGCAATAGAATTAATCAGCGCCTTACTCTTAGACGCCTTGAGTCCCGCCTCCATAGCTATCGGGTTAGTCGTGTCCAGAGAAAGCGGTTTATCGGTGACCTCCTGCACGGTGTTAACCATCCACTCCATTAGTTCGTCGCCCGCCTTCCGGGCTGGGCCAACGTTAAGGTCAAGATAATCCACCCCCGCCTCGACCTCAGCCCTAGCCAGCTCCTGAATAGGCCTAGGGTCCCTACCCTTCATCGCCGGACCAATAGTTTTCGACATAATATTTATGTTTTCGCCGATAAGGATCATCTCCTGCCTCCTTATGGTTTCCATGTCTTGAGATAAGCTGGAATGTGAGCCCCTTCTCGGGGACCAACCAGAACCTCCCAGCCTGACAGCTCTTCTTCAAGACCGCCGCTCTCAGCTGCCAGATACCCTGGAATTATCAGCTTACGATGTTTAATCCTATCTTCAATGCCGCACTTCTTAACGAAGGGGGCAATGATATCAGCCACAAATTTACCCGCCGCCCAAGCCGTCATCACCGAAAGCCCCTCGGTATCCTTAACCAGCAGCCAGCTGGGCACCTTGCTGCCTTCAATCTCACCGGAGACTATGAAGTAAGTGAGGGAGAAATTAGAAGTAAGCAACACTGGGGAGTTTTCATTCGGACCGCCAATGTCGTAGATTCCCTCGGTGGTCGCCAGCGGCCGCTGCGGGTCACTATAGATATTCATCCTTTCTACCAGCAACGGGAACAGGCTCTCCCCCTGAAAATCAGAAAGCACAATAATGCCACCGTATTTCGCCACAAAGACGGAGGCAATCACGGCCTCCTTCACCGGGTCATCCGTCATTTCCGCCGGAAAACAAATCGTCGGAAAGCCCAGGGGACGGAACTTCTTGTTTAGAGCGGCACTCCTGATGACTATCTGATCCTCAAATGCCTGGCGGAGGCCTCTTGATCCGGAATCAATAACAATGTCCTTAATGCCTGCCTCGGTCAATTTAGTCGTCAGTTCGACAATCTCTTCCAGACTTGAGCCCTTTACCGCCACCGGGCACGAACTGGACTTGGCAAGCTCAGCCACGGCTTCCAGATTCTCTTTAGTGGCCGCATGCAAGAGTGGTTTCCGATCACCAGCGGCCGCTAGACCCGCCTTCAGGATGTCGGGGTTATCGCTCATCAGGATAAGGCCGGCATCACTATTCTGTTTCACCATGTTAACCAAGGCTTCAAACTTGCCGGCATCTTTAGAATCAGCCCTGAGGGCAACTAGCTCAGGACGCAGAATTAGACCTACCCTCTCATACTGGAGCTTAAACCTCGCTAGCCTCGCACTAACTTCGGCTTCATCCATAGTATCACTGATGAGAATGGCAAAGCCTGGAGGATTCTCAAACCGCTTCTCGTGGCGAAACATGACTGTTTCACCACCCACCTTCAGAGCTCTATCACCCACGCCAATAGTCACCGTTCTGATCGGCGGTGCCGAAGCCTCACTGAGCTCAGCTTTTGCCTCCTCGGAGACATAGGGACAGGCGGATAGCTCCGCCTTCCCGGCAGCCAGGCTCATGGCGAAAGCAAGACAGGTCGGTACCCCACACTCACCACAGTTCGTCTTAGGCAGCAGCTTGAATATCTGTATTCCAGTAAGCGCCATCGCTAATCTCCTTTCCTACTCTAGTATTGGCTCCATAGTAAGGGCCGGGTGCCCCTTTTCCTCAAGGAAGGGCAGGATCTCCTCCTCAGTGGTACCCACCGTCTCATCGGCCACCATGTCGAGGAGGTTAGGGACGCCCATTTCCTTAGCTCTAGCCTGAAACCGCTCGCTAATCTCCTCCTTCAGCATCTTAGGCATCCAGACCATCCTTTTCAGCCCGCCATCACCAATGAGGAACTTCCTCTGGCAAATATTGTACTTGCCATGACCCACGAAACCGGGAGTACTGAGCCCACCACCGACCGAACCCGCCAGGGTGGTGAACTTCATGCCACAGGGGGTCTCGCCGGTATATTCCCGATTTACTGTCATGATCCCGTTACACAAGGGGAGGATGGCCGCCACACACTCACAACAGCCGCAGGTGGTCATCGGGTCATGTACCAAGCTGTACATATTATAATGGTCTAGTTTGCCACGAGAAGCCTTATATACAAATTCGTTTACCCCCTTAAACTGCCCCAGCTTGGGGTCAAGAACCTCTCCCTTGGGCACCGGCTGATTAACTCCCGTCGGGCTAATCTCATAGGCAGCCTTACAGTCCATCCAGTTATAAGAGCCACAGAGGCCAGTCCTCTCTGGGCTGATGACACAGACGTGGCTGGGAGCGAAGGATTGACACAAGGTACAGGAGTAGAACGTCTCCGTCTGCTCATCGGTCATGCCCTCAATCCGGGCATCCCTATGGGCATACACCTCTCTTGCCTTGGCAACCATCTCCTTTACCTTATCCTCCTCGGTATAGATCTTCACCTGCAGCTTATCGAATATCCGGCCAAAATTCTGGTGCAGAGCCGCATGAAGGAGAGAACCAATATGATGTAGCCTGAAGCCCCTCTCATAAAGCCCTTTGGAAATCCTTAACCAGCCGATATCCCGCTGCCCATTGTGAAAGGCACCCTGAGTGTAGTTAATCAGGTGATGAATCTGCCGCTCCAGAATGGGTTCGTAGTCTTCCTGCATCTCCCGGCCAGCAACCTCAACCACTATGGCTAAAGGTAACCTGGACTCAGGGGACACATCGCTTATTTCCGGACCAATGACCTCAATCTTGCCGTCCTCTACCTCGTCCATCCGTTTGGAGGTAACCCATTCCACCATGGGAGTGTAATTACCGCCACACTCCAAATACCATTCACCCTTGCGAATCCTCTCACCTTCAAAAGCGGGGCCAAAGCCGGTCGGGATGGGTATCTCAGCCACGCTAACCTTCAGTCCCCTCACCTCTATGGCTTTAGCCACGATGTTATCGTGGGGAACATTAGAGACAACATGCTCGTAGGTACAGATGCCGGTCGGCAGAACCTCCGGTATCGGGGTGTCAGCAATAGTGGGGAACCCCCAATTGATTGCCCCCGCAGCATTAGCATACCACTCATCATTAACATAGCCTAAGGGCAGGGCGAAGGCAAAGGTACGGTCCTTGTTATAGATGAGGTTCCTTCTAAACTCACCGGGCTGAATACCACCAAAGGACATAGCCACCCTGGTAGCAAAGCCCATGGCGAAGACTGCCGCTGTAATATCGGGGCCATAGGACACCAAACGAGTTGGCCACCCAATCTGTACCCCAGCCTCCACCAGCTGCTCCGAGAATCGCTTCCCGTTATACTCAGCCGCCATAAAGACGTAGATGTTCTTCTGCTGGAGCTCCTGAGCGATGTTGACCGCTATCTCGTTAGTCGGTGCCGCCCCCAGAATAGCCGCAAAGCCCGGGGCGGTACCATCGACAAACTCGATGCCTCGCTTCCTAAGGATGACATCATCGGCGGCACCTAACCAGATATTACCATCGGTAATGTCCTCCTGCTTCGTATAGAAATCCGGCTCCTCCAGATACCTTACGGCTTCAATTATCTCCTCAGCGAAGAAGGTCGCCATCCCGGCATCAAGGGCCGGGGCGAGATAAGGCAGGGGATGCTCCTCCCTTACTGGCGGGGGCAAAATCAAGCGACACTTTTTCAGGACCCCCTCCATATCACCCAGTTTTTCCACCTTAATGCCTAATATTCCATAAATCACCGGGAGATAATAGGCAGTGTTAGGGAAGCCTACCGGTTCGTTAGCTCCCCACCTGTCCATCGCCTCCTGCCACTTCTTCTCAGCCCGATCTACGATTTTGTGCGCCCCTCGGATCGCGGCTGAGGCAATAATCTTAGACATATCTAATCAAACGCTCCTTTCTCTTATACTAGCTATAGTGCTCAGTCTGCAGCCAGCTCACGCCTCATCGCCATATCGTAGAGAACCCTTTCCCTGGCTTTATCAATGCCCAGGGCCTTACGTTTCTTATCAATGTGGCTGATCATAAGCTGAGCTGCCTTAATCGGGTCTGGTTCAAAGGCCCACATCCCACCATACATCTCTTCAAAATCCTTAAACAGGAAATCGGTCACCTCTTTACTACCCAGGGTAGGCCAGGTAACACCGAATACCGTAAATACCCCCGAGGCAACAAAGTACTGGCCGATGGAGATTGCCTTCTCACTCATCCACTCCGGAGCGGCACCCG
>DAOULZ010000021.1:0-2534 GCA_034414575.1 Dehalococcoidales bacterium
ATAGAGATAGTTGGTATCAATGGCTAGGCCGGTAGCCCCCTTGTTCCAATTATCAAGTATAATCTCCTGAGCAGCGCTTAAATCATCGCCGCCGGGAAAAGCCGCGCTCAGTGAATAGCGGTAAATCTTATGGGGTGGAGAACTCACCAGCCACACCTCATCACCATCAATAGCTAAACCGTTGGTGGCAATGCCACTAGGCATCGTGTGCAGGAGTCTCTTGGACACACCCTGGAAGTCCCCGGAACAGGTGTAGTGATAGACATAATCACCACCGCTGTTGAGGACATAAATATCAGTTCCCAAGACACTGATGCCCTGTGGATTTACCGGTCCGCCGGAAAGGCCAAAGTCATCTACCGGAGCCCCCGAAGCATCATACTTGTAGACCCAGTTATCACTATGGTCACAAACACAAAACTTGGCACATACGTCCTCTACCCAGGCAGTAAAGGTATTACTCTCTGAGGTCTCGGTATCACTGGAAAGACCGAAAGTGCCATGGGCACTCATGCCCAGAAGAAGGACAAGAGCCAGTGATAGAATCAAGACCTTCTTCACCTATGGCACCTCCTTTCTTTCAGTTTTCTATCCATTGCCTAACCCCAGAGTGAAAGCCAAGCTATTAACGAACATCTTATCAGCGATAGCTTTCAACATTAGCCTCAACAATATGCACCTCACTAATAACATCACAAGATGTCATTAGTCAGATACCAGTTCCAAGACCTGTGCTCTATGCCTAATCGACTATCTGGTCACCACCGAAGACGATGTCAAAGGTGCAGTAATCTCCCTGGGCTTCATTACTAACCGTGTCAGGAAGCTCCCAGCTAAAGCCGACGTAGTAGGTAGTGCAGGCAACCGCATCTTCTACGACAGTCAACTTTCCGTCAGGATCGCATTCATCCCACAGGTCATAGAGCGTCTCTGGAGTCGAAACATCCCCGAAGAGAATTGTCTCACCATCCTGGTAGGTGTTGTCACCCTCTTCTGAGTCGGTGCCGGTACCCTGCCATCCAGTCGTTGCTCCCTCATCCAGCCAGATGAGGACTTCGATGGCATCAGAGATTACATCATCTCCGGCTGTCTCCGACTCAGGGTTTGCTCCGCCATAGTCAACCAGAGTTCGCACCGCCATCCACAGGTCAGCATTCTCGCTATCAACAGTGCCCCCATTGCCGTCGGGAATATCAGCCTTTAGGTGTAGACTCAGCGTTACCTCACCTGAATCCCCCGGCTCGATGGCACCAGTGGGCAGGTAATCAAAAATCTTGGGTAATGAAGTGGTGGAGGGGTCGTCACTTGTAGCAACATCATCCTGTGCTGAGAATGTGGTATCACCAGCGCAGTCTATCTCCAGGTCAATGACACCGGCCGTCATCTGGTTACCAACGCTCTGCTCGGTATCACTGAATAGCGCCCAGGTACCGGTACCAACCAGGGCAACCACAACGGCTATCCCTACTACTAAACCAATTATCTTTTTCATATCTCCTCCTTTATGTAGATTTTCGCGTACTTCTTTACGCTGCTATTTAGTTATTCTTGAAGGCATCACCTCCTTCTTCCGAGTTACCTCGGCAGAGCGGTTTCGCAGTTCTTTACGTATGCTCCTGATTAAAAAGCCAACCAGCACTGCTGCCGGAATTACAATCACCAAGAACCAACCGACCTTGGTCCGGATATAGCTCGATACATATCCTAAATAGGGAATCTTGAATAAGTAAACACCGGTGACACTGGACAGTTTAACCGGTTGGGCATCCGGGTCTTCCACAGCGTCTCCCTTGGTGAGCAGGACTTCTCCATCCACCGAGAGTACCCGGTGGGTGATGAGCTCACCACCGCGCTCGTAGGTTACAACGCTGCCGGCTTCCACCCCTTTGCCAAGTGGATTATTCAGCGGCCCAACCACCACCATATCCCCCATATTGATGCTCGGTGTCATACTCTCGCTTCTCACCAGATAAATATTGTAATCAGGCGAGAAATAGACAAAGGCAAACCCGGCAATGATTAGCAGCAGTAATACTGTGGCAACCCAGCCAAATGCTTTCTTCATGTACGTATAGAATATGAAACGAGGAGACTTAACCGCTCGGTATTCTGACCCAAATGACCTATATCAAACTTAATCTCTCTATTCAATCAGTCGCCAGGAGGAAAAAAATCCCCAATATGGGGGAGTATAACAGGCTTTGGATACATTATCAACCTGACTTTAAGTAACTAGTGCCTAAATATTATGGGTGGGGGGGAGCGTTTCTCAATTATTCACCATGCATCGTCATTTATCATAGCCACTCAGACTGTAATCAAAATATTGAATAAAAGTTTTCAATTCAAAAAATCCTGGTCAGACTAGACTATGGGTTTATAGAATAAGGTGGAATACTAGAACTGGACTTTACCGGACTACTTTGAACATTTCGTCACTTTGTTAAACGGTTATACCTAATCCTGTAATCGACTCTTGTTGGTCACGATCATACACCATACTGACGTTTATGCAGTTTGGTTCTCCACACAAT
>DAOULZ010000022.1:0-108747 GCA_034414575.1 Dehalococcoidales bacterium
GAATACTGGCGCAAAGAACTGAGACACCCGCCACTTGCCAGCCTCAATACTGAGGTAGAGGATAGCGACGGTAACAGAATTGAGCTAATTGAGACTGTAGCCGACGACAGGGCGATAAACTTAAGCGACTGGCTAGACGCAAGGTTATGGCTATATCGGTGTCCTGAGCGACTGGTAAGAGTAGCCGTTAAAAAAGTAGCTGGCTATCGGCTTACCAATAGAGATAGGACATATCTTGACAGGCAAAGAAAAAAGGCTCAAAAAAGTTTGGTTTTAGCGTAACATTTTGGCTGGTTTTTACGGTATATATATTGAGAGGCTAATAACCTCTTGCGGAGTAACTTACCAATGCCAGCGGGTTGCGGATTGGCAAGGCTCTGGACAACTGAATAGTGAGGGCTTTAATAGTTCTGAGTAAGGCTTACTTTGGGTGTCTAGCCTTACTCTGGCTTACTCTATTAGCCTTAAGCTGTCTTGAGGATTAGTCCTCAAGCGATAGTGCCAGCGGGTTGCGGGCTATTGATAAGAGGCTTTGAGATGATAGAGGGCTGGAGTAAAAAACAAGGTAAAAGTTACTCAGAATAGCGGGGAAAGTCTAACCTCTTTAAGCTAGAGCTTACAATCAATTAAAGCCCAAAGGTAGATATTCAAGGCAAAAGAGACTCTTGATTACAGGGGTTTCTTTTGCCTTTTTTCGTGCCTATTTCAGGGGCGGTCGGATATTATATTCCGGCTGCCCCTTTTTTGTTTATGTATGCCTTCCACTCAGTAATGTTAATACGGTGACATGCTACGTATTGACATTAATCTAATATGGTATTACAATATGGGCAAGAGATAAAGGAGGGGATAATGGCCAGGGAAAAGAAGGTGATGCTCTCCATTCGGATAGAGCCGGAGCTTATTCAGTCGTTAGATGAGGTGGCCAAGCTTAAGAAGACGACCCGGTCAAAGCTCCTACGCACACTTGCTCAGAACGCGGGTGCCTTCTATGACTTCATTATCGCCGAGAAGGCAAAACAAAAAGCCGGCGCGGTAAAGCTGGATGAGGATTTGACCAAGTGGGTCCTGGAGCAGTCTCCATCAGAGGTTAACTCGAAGATGATGCGGTTTATGAGTCAGATTCTAGGCCAGGCCGCGGAGATTAGAGAAGTACAGGAAGAGGAGTCAAGAGGTGATAAAACCTGATATAAACAGGCGGTGCCTCTGCCCAAGGTCACCGCCCTGAGGACAAGCTAAATAACCGTCGCCAGCCAGCGATAAGCATCCAGCCCTGTCCCTTTTGCTATTTTAACCAAAGGGCGTCGTTACATCAATAACCACGTGAAAATTGCTTGACAAGGAGGAATATAATGACAGTAGAAAACGTAAATGCGGAAGCCCTTGAGTGGCTCCGTGAATCTCTGCTTAATACTCTTGAGATCGCGCCTCTATCTGATAAACCAAAGAAAGCGACCCGACGGGCGCTCAGGCGGGTACCCGACTGGATCCTTATGGCCTGGGCTAATGCCTTGAACATCGAATATGTAAATACGTCTGAAGTCAGCCCGGAATTTCCAAAGCGGGTCAATAGCCTCTCTGGGAAATACCAGGCTCAAAGGTATCTGGAGCCACGTGATGCGGTGGCCGCGGGCAACTGCCTTCAGCAACTGGTAAAGAGAGTCCTGAGGCTTACCCGAGAAGAGAGGCTACCGGTGGCAAAAGAAATAGTCGAGAGGGGAATCTGTGCCCTGGCCCTGGCCCCTTTAACCTCAGAGGGAACAGAATTTGCCGAGCGAGCCAATGATATCCTTATGGATAGGCATGGTTATCATGTGATCATCAACTATCACTTCGCCCTTGAAAGGGGCGAGAGAAGCAAGCTCGAGGCGGTAGACGCCTTACTCAGTAGCAGTAGCAGTGGCTATGGTAAATGGGTGGCTGACCGGGTTATGGAAGCTAAAAGATGGTTTGGCCTTGAGCCGCCTCACTTCAATATCAACTGTGAAGAGCGTAATCCCCAGTGGGACAAACTATGGGGAAATATAATCAAAGGAGGTAGTAATGGACTCGAAAATAGCGGCGATATGGGCACGTGTCAGCACTGAGCATAAGCAGGAGCCTTCCCTTGAAAGCCAGGTAAGCGAAGTAAAGTCCTGGCTTGAAGGTCAGGGATGGGTAGTGCCCAGGGAGCGGATTGTCACTGTCCACTGGACCTCGAAGAACATCCTCGCCTGCCCCGACATGCAGAGGCTCCTGGATTGGGTAAAGAATGGTGAGGTCGGGGCGGTAGGCGCGCTGCACCTTGATCGCTTTGCCTGCCGCGTGGGTCAGATGGGACAGATCCTCGACGCCTTTAGAGAGGGCGGCGTTGAGCTTCTCGCCAGGAACTCTCCCCTGCAGGCCGGTCTTCTCGGTGAGGCGATGGCGATGGTGATTACCATTGCCAAGGCGTTACAGGTAGAACGAGCTGATGAAGGCTCCAAGACCGGCCTTCATAACCGGGCCAAGCTGAGGGGGCTGCCAACTACCTGCCAGACGCCTTATGGTTACCGATGGGATGAGAGTAGGACAAGGCTCCTATCCACTACAAACTGGCCAAACCGTAAGCTTATTCTCACTATGTTCCTTGAGGGAGGCACAATTCACGGTATCAAGCGGGAGCTTGAGAGACAGGCTATACCCAGCCCCAGGGGACTTAATCACTGGCCAGAGCCTACCATCTGGGGAATACTGGTTGACAGCGTTAACTTCGGTGAGTACCGGGCTCTACGCAGAGAAAATACCGAGCCTAAAGAGCGCCGAGGTAAGCTTAACGGCAACCCAACTTATGGTAAAACCTCATCAAGGAAAGTTACCGGTATCGTGCTCCCCAATATAGAGATAGACAGTCCTATCATTACCCGGGAAGAGCACGACTGGATCATGAAACGCCTCGCGAAGAACCGCCTCAACTCCAGACGGAATGGTAAGCACAACTTCCTCTTAAAGGGCATGGTGCACTATGAGCTCGATGGCCGCCGTTACCACGGACGGCATATCAGGGATAATATCTGGGCTTATGAGTATCCCGATAACGGACTTAACCGTAACCACCACCCCAGGTCGTATATCAATGGCCCCAGACTGGAAAAGGCCGTTGAAGATATGGCGCGCAGGTTACTCAGTGATGAAACCGTGCTCAATAATGAACTCGGGCTCAAAGACCAGGTTTTAAAGGAGAGTATCGCCAACCTGGAGAATGAGCTGCGCAAACTGGAGCGACGGGATAATGCCAACACCAATGCCGAGACCCAGCTTCTGCTCGACAAGAACCTCTACGGTAAAGATATCACTGAGGAAGCCTTCCGGCGTGCCCTGGCCAGAATTCAGACGGAACGTAAGTACATTGCCGAGCGAAGGAAGGAGATAGATGATCAGCTGGCTAATCTCAAGGACACACTCTCGTCTATGGTAGGTTTCAAGCAGCTTCAGAAGGGCCTTGAACAGAAGCTTTCCTCTACCGAGTTTACCGACCGCCGGGAGATTCTCGAGGCGCTGGGGACCAGGGTTAACGTTACCAATGACGGCAGGGTGGAAGTGGATTTCACCATTCCGAAGGAAATACCTAAAGAAGCAATTGCCTTAAACAGTCCCCTGAACGCTTGCCCTCGATATTCAATTGTTCTATCTATTTCACCCCCATTGAGCTACTCGGTAGAGGGCAAGGCTACCTCTTAGCTCCAGTAGTAAGCTCCGATTACCCGCAACCCGCTGGCATAATCAGCGCTTCCACTATATATATTGGGATTTGGGGGGTATTTTGTGAGGTCTAAACCAAGACTTTTTGCTCTCTTTGCCTAAATCGCCTTAGATAATCCCTATCCTTTGCCTCTAGTGGTATTCCACCGAGCCTCTTTTGAGCTATCTCAACTAGCCTTGTCGGGTAACCGAGTAAGAAGGTAGCCTTATCTAGCCAATCCTCAAGGTCAATTGTCTTGTCATCGGCTATCAATTCCCCTAGCTCGGTTATATTGCCCTCTCCGTCTATGATAGGCTTTGACAGGCTTTCAACCTTGATAGCTCTTGGACATTCGGCATAGTTACGCTTTCGGCACTCTCGCCTTTGCCTCTGGCTACACTCACCACAGCTTATACCGTGTGTCCTGCGGTAGTATGCCCGCCAATACTCGGCTACCGTAAAGCTGGCAATCCTGAGCATAGCCATTTCGGTAAAGGGCTTGTGTCCGTTATTCCTCTCTACATCGGCAAGCCTCACGATTATATCTTGCCTTAAGTCCTCTCTATCCTCACGTCTTGCTTTGCATTGAAACCTATCGGCTACTGAGATATACTTGTCCCAGTCTAGCATATGGGGTCACACTCCTTTGTTAGACTTGCCCTAGTCCAGTTACAGGCTGGCTAGGGCGTTTTATTGCCCAACTATGGGCAAGCGCTCAGGTCAAGGCTTCGTCATATTCGGTTGTTAACGTACGTTTGCTTTTTCAACTTCAATCATCCAACAAAAGGAACGATTGTTCATTATCAGAATGAACCTATATTTACGAACCTTTTGCGTCCGTGAATAAAACCGCCATTTTGCGCCTTCACGATTGGAACTACCTCGGATTAAACAATTTGTGACGAGGCTTTTAACGGTCTGAAGCCTCTAGAGGCACTATAGTCGCTCTCAGGCGAAAAGGCGCTGCACTTTTTGTTACAAGGCAGGGCAATTGTTTAACCGGAAGTAAGCTTATGGAATACCTCTTATCGAGATAGAAAGAGGCTTAGAATCTCATTCTGGGAATTGACAGAGGCTTCTGGGCCATAACCCAGAGTAGTGCTAATGTCTATAGAGCGCTTTCCTGGGATTAGCCCACAGATAGTCCGATGCCGTCTTACCTTTCGGCGTGAGACGGAAGAAAATGCGTGGCTTACCTAGAGGATAGTTTTGCTGAAATTCAGAGGGCTCCACCTTGCCAGACGGTTCTACCCATTCTAAATGCTGGAGCATCGAGAAATAGGTTACGAACGAGTGATAGCGGCAGCCTCTTGATTTGTAAGGCAATTTCTCAAGGTATTTTATGGTTAAGTTCTCTATGTTATCGGGATTGATGGGGCGTTTTTCTTTCTTAGCCCTCTTCTCTTCGCGCCTTACGGCCATGTCCTCAGCCGTAACCCGCCTTAATGCCTGCTTGTATTGGTAAAAGATGTCTGCCTGCGGAGCTCCCACCTCAGGGTCGATCAAAGGGGAATCATAAGGGCCATTGCCCAGTAGGAATTCCCGGATAAACAACCCACAGCCGAAGGGACGGAGAAAGCCGCCTCGATTAGGCTTTATTGGTAGGGTCGCCATTTGTCTTCTTATCCCATAGTCTCTGATACCACTGCCGGTGCTCCTCGCCAGCTACCTTACGGTATCTAGCGATGGTATTGAAGCTGGTGTGGCCCAGATGCTCCTGAAGTAGCCGGAGTCCGTCGCCTGAATCGTCAACCTTAACAGCATTTACCGCAAATCCGTCTCTTAATCGGTGCGGTGATACATTATGGACTCTTCCGGTTTCAGGGTTTACCAGCTTGGGTAATCCAGCCTTCTCAGCCAGGTCTTTGATTATTTGCCAGGCTCTATGCCTGTTGACTTTAAACAGGAAATGTCTTTCTCCTCGTACCACGGCCCAACCTCGGTCGATATATTCCCTTATCATTTGCAGAGTGTCATCGTCTATGGGCAGTGTTCTTACTCGCCGGTGTTCTTTTGAATGAGCAACCGCTTGTTCAACCCTGTCCCCACAACGAGGGCAGTAGACATGAGCCTTGCCTAGTTTGCTTCTGCAATGAGGGCAGACGAGTTTCAGTCTTGTTTTGAGGTGTTGTATCGTGATGGTGGCTCTACTGAAGTCTACGTCCTCAACTGTAATACCCAGCTCTTCCGAAACACGGCAACCCAGTCGTCCCAATAGTCTGACTAGCAGACAGTCTCGCAGATTGTCCGCCGCCTTTTCCAGAGATTCGATTTCTCCAATATCGAGGTACGTCTTCATTTTGCTTACTATCAGTCCTGTCTCAGAGCAACAGTCGTCATTTAGCGAACCAACCCCACCAGCTTTCTCTGCCACACTTCGTACACCGTACACGCATAGCAACAAGGCCAGTAGCACCACACTGGCACTCGAACCTCTGCTTAAGACCAAAGCCGATTGTGCCATCGAGTTGCTCTTCGAGCTCCTCGGGAGTGACCGCTCCAAGGACAGCTTCTCGAAGTTCTGAAGTCTGTTCCTTCAACTCCTTAAGATCGGAATCCATGGCCGCCAGTCTCGATTCCAGTTTTACGATTTCGTTATGTGAGGTAACTGCGGTGCCTCCGACACCACTAATCACCTTTTCTGTCTTCGCAGGATTCTCTTCCGGTTTATGTTTCTCCTGTCTGAGTTTCCTACTTACCCGGGTAATTACTCGCTTGGGGAAGCCGAGTTCTTGTAGTTCCTTCGGTTTCTTACCCTGTCTCAGTAGATACTCGATATGCTCGGTTGTTTTCATTTTGCACCTCACGATTTTTCTAGTAATATCAAACTATTGCCAACAAAAAATCATTGCCTCTGATTACCTTTTGGCTTCCTGGGAGTTCCTATCATTGCCTTCTAGCACGCTGTTTTAGCCAGTCCAGGACTTCGTCTGCCAGATAGACTCTAGCCCTTATAGTGAGTCTGACGAAGGGAAAGCCCTTTTCTCGCCTTAAGTCGTCTAGGATGCCTTTGTCTATTCCCAGTAGTTCGAGCATTGCTACCTCGCTGTATACCGTATGCTCTAGCGGTACTCTCAACTGCTCCATTGTCATGCGCCTCCAATAACCGGGCCAAGATAGTCTTACATCGTGGGCCCATTTTGTCAGGTATGGGGCTATGGCCTTTCAGAACCGGCATCACCTCTTCCTCCATGCCCAAGCAAATAGGGATAACCCGTCTCCGCCTCACCTCGTTTTCTTTGGGCTGGACATCGACAAGGTCTAGAGTCCATGCCCATCCCTGGTCTAAAAAGACCTCGCCAAGCCAATAGCTCCTCGGCTGATCTTGTGCATCCTGGGAACACTTCCTAGGTAGACCTCTTTTGCTTGCTCTTTGAGCGCTTCCAAAGCGAAATAGCTTGGGTTCTCTAAAACTAATAGTCATATACCACCTCCGTGCACAAATCGTAATGTAGACCCATCGGTCAAAACGGTATGACCTGCTGACTATTCACGATTTGCAGCATTATGTTTTTCCAAGTAAACGGGGACTTGTTTTGCCAAAATATACTGGCCCTTTCTCTTAGCCCAACTGAAAGGGAATCTCTTTCATGGAGAAAGTAGTCCAGCACTTCTTTCTCCGAGCCTGGTAGCTGTAGCGAGGCTACTTTGCTGTAAACTAACTGTCGTAGGCCCTGCTCAGCAGTTGCCGCATTCCGTGAGATTTGGGAAACCTTTAATATGCCAACAAAGTGCACATATTCGGGCTTGACAGATTGGCAACGTAGGAGTATATCATTGGTTAAGTCACGCGAGATACTTACGGAGTCACGGTTTTTAGTTGAAAGAGACCAGCGTGATAAATCCTTACGCCAAGAGCTACGCCTACGTCCAAGCCACACGAGTAGCCGTTTGTGAGGAAGCCCGGGAGGCATAAGAATAGGGTCATGGTCTAGAGAGAGTTGGGACTGATCATTTGGGCTCATAAAATTGCTCCCTCAATGTGGAGGGAGCAGTGCCCATCGACAGTTCAAAGAATGTTTCGATTGGTTTCGCAAAAGTGATGTTTGGCCCACCAGGGGTGACAATAGGCAGGACTTAAGTCAGAAGATGACCTCCCTGAGGTTGCTTGCGGAAATGGCTACTTCTTAAGTAAATATGCTTTACATGTCCATAGCGTTGCCGGTTTAGACATCTCTGAGCTTGTAGTCAAGTTGGCAACCAAGAAGAATAAAGATCATGTTGCCGCTTGGACAGCAGAATTTGTGCGCAATGAAGCTTAACAGTTTCCTTTGGAAGACAGCAAGTTCAGTGCTGTTACATCAATGAGTAGCTGAGTTTGTTTAAGTACAGTCCAATGCCTACTCATATCTCAGTGCTTCGATGGGGTTAAGGTGGGCGGCACGTCGCGCCGGCAAAAATCCAAAGAGTACCCCGATGCCGATTGATACAGCAAGGGCCAGGATAACTATATCGGAAGATACCACGGTTGTTATCGAGCCTATGATCTCCGTAGCGGAGATTAATTTCGAGAGCCCCCAGCCGACGCCAAGCCCAATAATACCACCACTAAACGATAGGAAGGCTGATTCGGCAAGGAATTGACCCCAGATGTCACGCTCCCTGGCTCCCAGTGCCTTACGGATGCCTATCTCCCTGGTTCTTTCGACGACGGAAACAAGCATAATATTCATGACTCCGATGCCTCCTACCAGCAGGGCAATACCGGCGATGGCACCCAAAAACAAGGTCATCGTTTCCGTCGTTTCCGAGACGGCACTCACCAGCTCCTCTACTGAGCGTATGTTGAAATCATCTTCTTCCCCTGAAGCAAGGCGATGCCGGGAGCGTAGCAAATCGGTGACTTCGCTGACCACGTAATCCGCCTGTCCCTGGTCGCTAACCGCTATCGCTATAGAGCTAACAAGGTGTTCTCCGGAGCTGGTTCGTTGCTGGCTAACTGTCTGCTGTAGAGTGCTTAGTGGAATCAGGATGGCATCATCGGTTGAGCCCATCATGGATGTCCCTTTGCTTTCTAGGATACCCATCACGGTGACAATGCTACTCCCCATTCTTATCCGTTGTCCTATTGAGCTAACACCGCTAAACAGTTCTTCCTCTACATTAGCACCAATAACGGCTACCTTAGCCCCACTCTGATAATTATATTCCGAGATAAAAGCACCTTCTACGGTCTCCAGATTATATGCCTCCTGGTAGGCGGGGGTTACCCCGATGACCTGGGCGTTCACATTCTCACTCCCAAAGACTAACTGCTGGTTTGATGAAGAATAAGGTGCTACTGCGGCTACATAAGGAACCTGTTCTGCTATGGCCGCCGCATCTTCCAGAGTGAGGGTAGAGGCACCACCGGTATAACTTATCATAACTCCTCCTCTCTCGAAGGTCATCCCGGGCGTGACAGTAATCAGGTTAGAGCCGAGAGACTCGATATTGGATAGGATTTGTGTCTGCACACCTCTACCAATGGACATCAGGGCGATTACCGCAGCCACGCCAATAACGATACCCAGGATGGTTAGAGAGCTCCGTAGCTTGTGTGTTCTCACTCCCTCCCAAGCATTAAGTAAAGGTTCCAGCCACCTCTTCATAATTCCTCCTCCCCGATTATCTGACCGTCCTTTAGATGGACGATACGCTGACAGTGACGTGCAATATCAGCTTCATGAGTAATCATGACCAGGGTATTGTTCTGCTCATGATGCAGGGTTACCAGGATGGACATTACCTCTTCGCCGGTGTGACTGTCCAGATTACCGGTCGGCTCATCGGCCAGAATCAGGGGCGGGTCTTTTACCAGAGCCCGGGCAATGGCCACCCGTTGCTGCTCGCCGCCGGAGAGCTCGCTGGGTTTGTGGTAGGCGCGGTCGGAAAGCCCCACCCTGGCCAGTGCTGCCACAGCCCGCTCGGAGTCAACGCCGCCGGCATACCTCATGCCGAGCTCCACATTGGCCAGCGCCGAAAGCTGGGGCAGCAGGTTATAGGTCTGGAAGATAAAGCCAATCTTATTGGCTCTAACCTGCGCCAGTTCGCTACTGCTGAGACGGCTGACCTCCCTGTCCTCCAGGTAGTAAGCCCCAGAACTCGGGATATCCAGACAGCCAATCAGATTAAGCATGGTCGTCTTGCCTGAGCCGGAGGGGCCCATGATGGCCACCATCTCCCCCTGTTTAATGTGAAGGTTCACCCCCCTCAGCACCTCCAGTTCCCTTGTGCCCATGGGGTAGACCTTGGTGATGTCATTTAGGCGAATCACCTTGGTGGCCCTCCCATCCCTGGCATCATCATTCCTGGTGACCCTTGGAATCCCTGTTCTGAAGTGGTCGAGGTGTCACTACCTGTTGTCTGGGGTACGATTACCTGCTCGCCCTCGGTTAGACCGTCGGTTACCTCGGTGTACTGCCAGTCGCTAATACCGGTCTGGATAGAATGCTCTTCCACCTCGCCATCAGGCAATACCACCTGGACGTAGGTTTCTCTCCCTCGGTAGGTAATCGCCTGGTTGGGCACCAGCAGCACGTCGCTTGCCTGCGAAATCAGGATACTGACGGTGACACTGAGGCCCTCCTTGAGCTCAAAGTCTTCCGGTATTAGCGTGGGCATTTGCTCCGGTGCTGCTCCCTCCATTTGCTGCATTCGTTGCCCCATTTCTTCCGCTTGTTCTTGGGTAATTTGGCCCTGTTCTACAGCCTCTTGAAGCCGTTCTGGGAGTTCACCGGTAGATAGTTCCTGCTGCATTTCTTCCTGACGTGCCTGCATCGCTTCCTGTTGCTGCTGGCGGATGGTCTCTAGTGACTCTACCTCGACTGTTACTTCGTAATTCACGACTCCTGATGAAATAGTGGCCGTCGGCGAGATATAGGTTACCTTGGCCGGTAGATCAGGCAAGGTCTGAGAATCGACCTGTACAAAGGCATCTCCCCCGATCTCTATCTGAAATATATCCATCTCGCTGACTAGCAGCTCGACTTCGAACCTAGTTGGGTCGGCAATCTGCACGGCCACGGTGCCCTTCATTACCTCATCACCACCGGAAACATTGACCTGGGTAATAAAGCCGTCAAAGGGCGCGATAATCTCCGGGATGGCATCAAGAGCTTCCTCGACTGCCTTCTTGGCATTCTCCAGACGCCCCTCCGCTATCTCTAACTGCATTCCCTTAATGTCGATATCATCCTCGTCACGCTCATAGAGCATATCGTCCAAGGTTTCCTCAGCAAGGTCAAGCGTTCTCTGGGCGCTATAGGCCTGCGTCTGCCATTGGGTAACTTCATGATCGCTGCCATGGATTAGGGCATATCTCAGCTCGCCTTCAATCCGATTCAATTCATATTCAGCGTCCTCCACCGCCTCTTCAGCGTCCTCAATTTCCTCATCGGTATACGGGTTTATGGCTTTATCCAGGGCGATTTCAGCGTTCTTTTGGTTAATCTGCGCTTGGATTAGGTCAAGCTCCACCGCTAACAATTGGTCCTCCCATTCGGAGGTGTCCAGCTTAGATAGCACCTGACCCTCGACTACAGAGTCCCCCATCTCCACCAGAACCTCCTCCACCGTGCCCGCCATCTCAAAGGCAAGCTCCTCCTCACGGCAGAATGATAGGTTACCGGCACTGGCGATATCAATGGTAATATCACCACGCTCTACAGCTGCTATTTGGTTCTCCGCTATCGATGTCTCTTCAGAGTTAACGGTACAACTTGAAAGGAGGACGGCAAGCCCACCGGTGATAACGGCTACCAGCACTACTTTGGGTAGCTTTCTCTTCATCAATACCTCCCTTGGAGAAGAACTGTTTTCCTTCTTGTTAATCCTAAGCTAATACTTCCCATTTATCCTCCTCTGGATTTAGGTCTAACCTGGCACCGTTATCCCACCTGATACGCCTAATACTACTGCTAGCAACTATGTGCCAGATAGTACCTCGCCGCATTTCACGTCTGAATCCGGTCTGGATGTAGAGATAAGCCGCACCCGTTGGCCAACCTTACCCTCATTCATTTTCAATTAACTCCCCTATACCAATGGTTAAAGCTTAGCACACCAACATGAACCTAACATGAACCAAGGCTGAACGGTAGACAAGCAATTAGATAATTAGCGTTATTATTTTCAATTTTCTATTCATAGTACCTTGACATCAGGTAGTTAGAGGTGTCATTAAATGACCCAACCTCATGACGCACATGTAAAGAGAAAGACCAGACCAACAATAACTGCCGCAATACTAAAACCTAGTAAGATGTAGAGGATGCGGCGTCTTCGACTATTCGTATTTATCTTGCTCACACTATCTTCTGCTGCCTTTTTGTTGAAGAGCCCGGCTCCTCAGTCGAGCCAGGCTCCCCTATATTTAACGGCACCGTACCGGCTAAGTATATCTGCCGGGATTGGCATCAGTAGGTAAACGAGGTTTCGGTAGTAGCCTCATCGGGGATACATTGTCCTCGATGGAAGCCAAATCCATCTAGCCCGGGACCAAAGCGACCACCTCTGAGCATGGGACGGCCCGGCAGGGACATGTCAGGTTTCGCTTGCCACCACTCCTTAAACTGGTCAGCCTCTTCCTGGGTGATCACGCCTTCCTCTACCAGCTTGTCGAGACGGCTTTCCATGGCTTCCGCCATCATCTCATCTTGAGCTTCGGCGAAGGCATCCTTGAGTGCCTCAGGTTCAAGGGCAACGCCGGTGTTATCCTCATAGATTTCACAGACCCGCTCTAATAGAGTCTCAGGCTGAGCGGCGGCCTCCTCATTTTCGTCTTGGGCGAAAACTACGCCGGTCGTAATTCCAACTGCTGCGGCAACGGCTATTAGAGCAATAATCAGGGGTTTCTTTTTAAATTTTTTCATCTCACCTCCTATTCATTAAAGATTGAATGTAATCTGTTGATAGTATTTTTTCTCTGAATAGCTCTCCTTTCCCTTAGATCTGAGTTACTGGTGTGTCGAGGGATTCACCCCCTTCTCTTATTGATATCGCTTAATTTTACCTTCTGTATTAAGCCTAGCATAACAACATGAACCCACCATGAACTGAAACTAAACATTGAGTAAACAACTAGCGTGTGATTTTTCATATTCTATTCATCTTAATTTGATATAATGGAACTGTAATGTTGGTCATAGCTCACACCCGGAGGCCTAACTATGCGGATTCTGGTCGCTGATGATGATAGGCGGCTCACCAGCATCGTCAAACGGGGTCTTATGGAAGAGGCGTATGCGGTTGATGTTGCCTACGATGGAGAAGAAAGCGGGTATTTAGCTGAGGTCAACCCCTATGACCTTATCATCCTGGACGTCATGATGCCCAAGAAAGATGGCATTGAGGTTTGCCAAGAGCTTCGCACCAAGAGCATAAACACTCCGATCCTGATGCTTACCGCCAAGGACGCCGTAGAAGATAGGGTTAGAGGTCTGGATGCCGGTGCCGATGACTATTTGGTGAAGCCCTTCGCCTTCAATGAACTCCTAGCCAGAGTTCGGGCGCTGCTGCGCCGTAAAGGCATGACAAAGTCGCCTGAGTTAAAGGTGGGTGAACTCGTCCTCAATACCCTAACCCGGGAGGTGTGGCGAGGGCAGAGGGCCATTGAACTGACCACCAAGGAATATGTTATTCTGGAATACTTTATGCGCCATCCGAACGCAGTGGTTACCCGGCGAATGCTTGAGGAACACGCCTGGGATTACGACTTTGACAGCCTGTCTAACCTTATTGATGTCTATATCCGTCGGTTGCGCCGTAAGATTGATACGGAGGGTGAGGGGAGCATGATTCAGACGGTGAGAGGAGCTGGCTACCGGCTGAGGGGATCATGAAATTCATTCATAGTATTAAATTCAGGTTTACCCTTTGGTATCTGGTCGTGCTGGGGGTTGCCCTGGCCGCACTCAGCGTCGGTGCTTATCACTACCTTGCGCGTACGCTGTACCAGAACCTCGATGATTCTCTTGAGCTTCGTGCGGCACAAATTTCAAATATTAGGGAGGTATTAATTTCAGTCGCGGAAGGGCAGTTCGAGGAAGAAGTTGGTGAAGTAGTCTACTTCTATTTTCATTCGGGAGATCAACTACTGTATCTGGCTCCTCGAGATATAGACGTTCCCATCAGTACAGAACTGGTGGAACAGGCTATTACTGGTCAGAGCACATTCGCCACGGTGGAGACAACCGAAGGTATGGAATTACGCCTCTTTGCCACCCCCTTTATCCCTGAAAGGCCGGTTATGGTACCGGCAATGCCCGGTATGCCTAGCCCCGCTGCCCAGAGATTCAATATTGAGTCGGCGGTGTTGGTTATTGGCCGGTCCACGGAAGACATCAAGCAGGCCCTGGATCGCTTGTTGCGCACTCTGGCGATTGCGGTACCTTTGACGCTGGTAGCGGCTGGGGGTGGCGGTGTTTTCTTGGCCAGGCGGGTTCTTAAGCCTGTGGATGAAATAACTCAAAAGGCACGAAGCATAGAAGAGCGCGATTTGAGCCAGCGGATTGAGGTTAAGACCAAGGATGAATTAGGAAGACTGGCGTCGACGCTTAATGAAATGATTGAGCGATTGGAGAAGGCATTTAAGCGTCAGCAGCAGTTTACCGGCGATGCTTCCCACGAACTGCGGGCACCTTTAGCTATCATCGAGGCGGAGTCCACTCTCACTTTACATAAAGACAGGACTAAAAGTGACTATCGGAAGTCTTTGGAGGCAATTTCCCAAGAGGCGCAGCGCATGTCTCGCATTGTCGACCAGCTACTGGGTCTGGCTCGTGCTGACTCCGGAAAGGAAAAGCTTTCTTTCCGGAAGGTTAACCTAGGCAGGTTAGTTACCGAGTTAACTTCAGACGTGGAGATGCTGTGTCAGGATAAAGGCCTTGATTATGAGTTGGGTCAAAGAGAAAACCTCGTAGTAAAGGGTGACCGTGCCAAGCTGAGGCAGCTGCTACTCAACATCTTGGATAATGCCATAAGATATACTCCGAGTGGCGGGAAGATATCCGTTTCAGTTCAGCCAGAGGGGAATATGGCGGTGGTGTCCGTTTCTGATACCGGGATCGGTATCCCTCCAGAGGATATCCCTCATATCTTCGATCGGTTCTATCGCGTCGATAAAGCTCACTCTCGTGTCGAGGGAGGCAGTGGCCTTGGCTTAGCCATTGCCAAGCGTATTACCGAAATACACGGGGGTAAGATAGAAGTCGAGAGTAAGGTGGGCACGGGAAGCACATTTCGGGTATGGTTACCTCTCTACAGAGATGTCTGAGTAGGGGACTATAGCTGGCAGATATCCTGTAATCCAGAAAAGAACTAAGGCTTTCAGTAGACTTTACTACTTTGCACAGAAGCTTGTTTTGTTACCTCACTGCACTCTATAGCGTTTTGTTAGTTACTCCCCATCGGCAACTCATATACCATGGTACTGCACCGAAAGTATATACCGAATAGTTCGAATAGGTGATATGCTCTGGGCTAAAAAAGGGTTAAGGTATACCAGAGTATTGCCGAGGTGAGATTGGTATGCCTGTGGAGATGAACAGTCAAACCTATTATAGAACTTCGGAGGTTTGCCGAATGGTGGGCATCAGTAAAAATACCCTTTTTCGTTGGTTAAAACAGGGCCTGCTCGGCGAATGCGAACGGAGAGACAGAAGAGGATGGCGAATATTTACCGAGGATGAAGTAGAGCTGTTAAGGGGAGAAGCTAGTCAAATCACTATGCACAGGTGTTTGGGGTGATAAGTGACTACATCAAATAAGAGTACCAGCCGAGTTGTTGCTGAAATAGGTACCATTCGGGAGCACCTTGTAGAACTCGAGCAATTGTTAGTGGGTAGTCAATCTCAAGAGCAATTGCCGGCAGACCTGTTTTATCACTCACCGGCCGCATTCTATGTTGTCGAAGACGGCGTTTTCAAATTTACTAGTCCCCGATTACGGGAGTTAACAGGCTACTCTGAAGATGAACTGATCGGCAGAAGTCCGTTGAGTCTTATCGTCCCCGAGGATAGCCGTGAAGTTGGTGAAAGAGTCATTAAGCTGCTGAAAAAAAGACGATTACTGGTTCATCAGTACCGGATCATTACTAAGGACGCCAAGATTAAATGGGTGATAGAGAGTGCATCTCCTATATTTGGCAATGGAAAACAGGCATTCATAGCCAATCTAATAGATGTCACTGAGCTAAAGCAGGTAGAGGAGTCTGACAGGAGTGATGAAGAAAAGTATCGTGACTTGTGTGAGAATGCCAATGACATGATCCAGTGTACTACCCCTGGTGGTTTGATTACCTACACTAATCGTGCCTGGCGACAAACCATGGGTTATAATGAGGGCGCAATTAATAATTTGTCACTGTTTGAAATTACACCCCAAGACTATAAAGATTACTGGCTCGAGGTATTGAATCAAGCGATATCCGGAGAGCAGCCCTATAATGTTGATGCTGTCCTAGTTAGTACTAGCGGAGATAGGATTAACGTTCAGGGTACCATCAATTGCCGCTTTGTGGATGGCAAACCAGTTTACACCCGCGGGATTCTGCGCAACGTCACCAAAATAAAACAGGAACTGGCTGAGAGAGAGGCGGCCCTGAGTCATATTAGTGAGATTGAAAATAAGCTGGAGCAGTCCAAACGCGAGTTCGAGGAGCTTATCCATATTGCGTCACATGACCTCCGGGAACCGCTGCGGAAAATAGGTTCCTTCGGTGCCCTACTTCAAGAATCACTAGAGGATAAACTCGATGGCGACCAGCGTGAAAATCTTGACTTCATGATTGATGGTGCCGAGCGATTGCAGTCCATGATCAATGACCTGCTGGCTTATTCGCGCATCACTACCAGGGCCAAACCGTTCCAGCCTGTAGATCTAAATCAGGTGCTGGATAACCTGCGCAACTTTGAGCTGGCAGCTGCGTTTGAGGAAACCAAGGGAGAGATATTGATTCCCAACCCATTGTTAGTCGTATATGGGGACCAATCCCAGCTGCACGAGCTCTTACAGAATCTAATCGCTAACAGCTTGAAATTCCATAGAGAAGATATACCACCCCGTATTACCATCAGTAGCCAGCCGGCGCGGGGCAATATGGTTCGTATTACCGTTCAGGATAACGGTATAGGTATCGATCCTAAGTATCACGACCAGATATTTGTCATGTTCAAGCGTCTTCACCCAACGACACGTTACAGGGGGACTGGTATCGGGCTGGCGGTTTGTAAAAAAATCGTGCAACGTCATGGCGGCGAGATTGGAATTGAGTCAATACCTGAAGATGGAACCGTAATCTGGTTTACGCTGCCAAGGTTTAACCATTCTTAACAGCTAATGTGTAGGAGGTGTAGAGCGTGGTACCTACCGTGGCAACGCTTAATATATTGTTAGTAGAGGATGACTTGGCAGATCAGAAGCTAATTAGATCAATGCTGGAGAAGCAGAATACGGCGTGTAACCTCCGTGCCGTGTCTAGTGCCGAGGAAGCCCTTGGCCTTTTACTTTCTCGTGAAAACTCCACTAGCGAGTTTAGTCGACCTGATTTAGTTATACTGGACTTGAACATGCCGGGTATGGGGGGGAGAGAACTTTTAAAGCAGATTAAGACTGACGACGGACTAAAACAGATACCGGTAGTTATTCTCACTTCCTCAACCTCAGAGGCGGATGTGCTAGATAGCTACCGGCTGCAGGCTGCTGGCTATATAACTAAACCTGCCGGCCTAACTGAGCTGGAACGGGTCGTCAGTGAAATTATAAAATATTGGTTTACTTTGTGTAGGCTCCCCTGTAAGGAGTATTAGTCGGTGGAAAAGCAAGAGAAAGGTCTTAAAATCCTCATTTGTGACGATGACCCGCAGGACCGTAAGTTAATCCGAACCTATCTGCGAATGATAGCGGGGCGGGATGTTATTACGCTGGAGGCGGGGCAAAAAGCAGAAATCCAGAAGGCCCTCGACATAGGTGAGTTTGATATTGTCTTGATGGATATCAATATGCCGGGTAAATCGGGGACGGAGTGGCTCAAAGAGATTGTTGAAAGGCAGCTAGCTCCTGTGGTCATGTTGACGGGATACGGAGATGAAGATATCGCCGTAGAATCATTTCAACAGGGAGCAGTTGGCTACTTACCAAAAAGAAGGCTTTCGGCAGAAAATCTGGCTGGCACGATTGATGATGCCATCGAAAAGTGGAGAGGTCTGATGCTGTCAAGGGGCAACTTCGAACAACTAGAGAGGCTGGCAAATGTTGATTCTGTAACCGGGGAATTAATCCGACAGAAGTTCTTGAAGACATTGTGCAAGACGATTGGGTGTGAAACAATGGAGGCATTAGCCACCATCGTTGAATTTAGAGATCCCTATACGGCCAATCATCAACAGAGGGTAACCCAACTTGCCTGTGCCATAGCCAAAGCTATGGACCTCCCCGAAGACAATCTCACCGGTCTCTACTTAGCGGGACTTATTCATGATATCGGAAAGGTGAGCGTGCCTTCCGAAATTCTTTGCAATCCGAGCGGACTATCTGCAGATGAGTTCAACATAATTAAAATGCACCCTACCGTGGGCTACGAGGTGTTGAAGGGCCTTGAGTTACCATGGCCTATTGCCCAGATCGTTCATCAACATCACGAGCGGATGGACGGCTCTGGCTACCCCTTAGGTTTATCAGGGGAAGAAATTCTCTTGGAAGCGCGAATACTAGCTGTGGCCGACGTGGTTGAAGCCATGGCCTCCCACCGACCCTACCGACCGTCACTTGGGTTGGACTGTGCACTACATGAGATTGTAAAGAATAAAGGCAAGCTGTACGATCCTGAGGTTGTAGATGCTTGCGTAGCGGTTTTTAGTGAGCTGGCATTTGAGTTTGGGCATAGAAAAGAAGAGTTGCCATCAATGCGAGACTTGGTGATACCGGCCACTAAAATGGGACGTTGAGAGAACCCGAATCGCTTGAGGTGAGCTTGAATTTCCCCTATGGCGGAGAATCCTGGCGGGCTTGACAAGAAATGTTTCTCTTCTTAGACTACAATCGGCTGAACTAATCTGGCATCCGCTGCGGCTAAATAGTAGGGCTTTAGTTCTGAAGGCGTGGGCTTGGCCAGCGGATGGAGAGGACAAAGGAGAGAAGTAAGATGGTGAGTCCCATTCAGGAAGTTAAGCGGCTGGGCCAATCGATTTGGCTTGACTACATCCGCCGGAATCTTATCACCAGCGGAGAACTGCAGAAACTGGTGCAGGCCGGCATTAGCGGCTTGACCAGTAACCCCACTATTTTCCAGAAGGCTATTGCCCAAAGTAATGATTACGATGAAGCGCTGCAGGCTTTTCTTAAGGCGAACCCGGCTACTGATGCCAAGGCTATCTATGAACACCTGACTATAGAAGATATCCGAATGGCTACCGATATCTTACGACCTGTCTATGAGGCAAGTGGTGGTATTGACGGCTTTGTCAGCCTTGAGGTTTCCCCCCATCTTGCTTATGATACAGAGGCTACTATCGCTGATGCCCGGCGTTTGTGGCGGCTTGTGGCACGCCCCAATCTTATGATAAAGGTACCGGCCACGCTGCAGGGTAGGCCAGCCATTGAAACCCTTGCCGCAGAGGGAATTAACGTCAATGCTACCCTCATGTTCTCTCGAAAGCATTATGAGGCTGTTTCCCAGGCCTACATAAAGGGTGCCGCGCGGAATCTGAACCCACAGCGGGTGGCCTCAGTCGCCTCCTTTTTTGTGAGCCGGGTAGATACCTATGTGGATAGAGAGCTAGAAAGGATAGGCACGAAAGAAGCCCTGTCCTTGCGTGGTAGGGCAGCTATCGCTAACTCGAAGCTCGTTTACCGTCGCTTCCACGAGGTCTTTTCCGGGGAAGAGTTTGCCGGAGAGCGTAAGCGTGGTGCCCACGTTCAGCGTGTCCTCTGGGGAAGCACCAGTACCAAGAATCCAGACTACTCCGACGTTATCTATGTCGAGGGTCTAATCGGACCAGATACGGTGAATACCCTGCCTCTCGAGACAATTAATGCCTTCCAGGACCACGGTCGAGTACGCCACACGCTAGTTGAGGGGCTGGAAGAAGCCGAGCAAACACTGGTCGACCTTAAAAAGACCGGCGTAGATCTGGAGTCAATTACAGAGCAGCTACAACGAGATGGCGTAAAGGCATTCGCCGATTCCTTTGACCAGCTGCTTGGTGCCTTGGAAGAAAAGCGTAGGGTTTGGGTAGCATAGGGGAGAGGTTATTTTTGAGGCTTAGGACAACCCTGAGAGCTATGCGTCGCGGGCTTAGCTCTTTTGTCTCCCCTACTAATTTCCCTTTCCAGCTCTTAAAACCTTCTTACTTCGTAGCCCTGGCGGCTATCTCGGCGGCATTGACGAAGTGATAGGCAATTGGGGAAGCTGTTAGAGCGGGATGGGTTCCCATCTGGAACAAGGACATGTCATAGGCAGTGACTGAGTGCTGGATGCAGGCGCCAATAACATTCATTAGTTCCCCGATGCTACTTCCTCCTGAAGCGCTGCCTCCGAGCAGCAATCCCTTCTCCTTACAGAATACTAGCTTGAGCTTCACATTTGATGCTCCCGGCATGCTACCAGGATGCCTGTCCGGACCTGCCGACTCACCTATTATCACGTTAAAGCCTTCTCTTCTGGCCGCTGCCTCTCCTAAGCCGGCACAACCAAAAGCACGATTGCCGATGATTGTGCAGAAGACACCTAGTGCCCCGGGGTTAGAAAAGCAGGTTCCGTAGAGATTGGCGCCAGCTATCCTGGCCTCGGCCGAAGCAATTGACGCCAGCATCAGGCGACTTAACCTACCACTAAAAAACGAAACCTTTTCGGCACAGTCACCGCAGGCGAATACGTTCTCATCAGCGAGAGTGCACATATGTCGGTCAACACGTATTCCCTTGGTTGGGCCTATCTCTAGGCCTGCTTTTTCAGCTAATTTAGTGTTAGGCCTAGCTCCGATGCCGACGATAACCATGTCGGCCTTTAGCTCCTCGCCATCTGATAATTTCACCCCGCTAACCCTGCCATCCCCGAGGATAGATTCTACTTTCTTATTGGTGAGAACTCTTACACCCCTTTCGGTAAGTACATCTTCTGCTTCCTGGCAGAACTCGCTATCGAGAGCTAGTTGCAGACATCGGGGTAGTATCTCGACGATGCTCACACTGCAATCTTCGCAGTCGCGGTGCTTACGACACTCATCAGCAAACTCCACGCCGATGAAGCCACCGCCGATGATGACAACATCCTTGACCTGGTTCATTGCCTCCACCATATTAGTTAGATAGGCGGCATCCTTTCTCACCGTAAATACGTTTTCCTTATCCAAGCCGGGGATCGGTAACTCTATCGGCTGCGAGCCCGTCGCCATGATGAGTTTGTCATAGCCAATCATCTCTCCGCTGGCTAGGGAGACGGTTTTCTTCTCCCGGTCTACGTCCGTGGCCTCACTCTTGATGAGCTCAATGCCGTTATTATCTAACACTGCGTCTGAGATTAGATTCTTTTCCGGAGTCTCTACAGTTCCCACAATATAGGGTATTCCACAGGGAATCATTACCTGCTCCTCCCTGCGGATTAGGGCTACATTCTTTCCTGGGTAGCGTCGATGACAGCTTATACCAGCGGTTATTCCGGCGGCACTGCCACCAATGATTACAACATCGGCTTTCTTCATTTTCCCCTTCCTTTTTCTTGATAAACAGAGATGCCTTCGCATCTATTTTTAACACTTGCATTATAAGACTCTGTGCTGGGGCATTGCAAGGTGTAGTTACACACCGTCAACGTCGAGGGGCGGGTTTCTGTTTCGCTAATGGTGATATTGCTTAATAAATATGGCCATCACCCTTAATGTGATGCCAGCTGGGACTGAGCTAGTTCCCCAGATTATATGTCTGGTAGCGGATGGCATAATAATCATGTGGCAGCTATTTCCCCCGGATCCGATTGCTGGATTTCCCTCAGGCACTATTTCCGTGATGTGAAACTTACCGCTGATTAGGCGGGGAGTTCTATTTGAAGTGGCTGCGCTTAGGAATTTAATTAGGGAAGGTAGGTGATAACTTCGATGTTAATGACAGCCGGAGAATACATCAATAGCTTGCGTAAGCTAGAATTGAACCTCTACCTCTTAGGTGACAAGGTCGAAGACTGGGTTGACCATCCAATTATCAGGCCTTCAATCAATGCTATCGCTATGACCTATAAGGTTGCCCATGAATCCGAAAATGGGGCACTAGCCAGTGTGGATTCCAGCCTCAGCGACGAGAAGGTAAATAAGTTCAACTCTCTCTTTCTTAGCACCGACGACCTCGTCAATGAGGGAAAGCTGCAGAGAATATTGGAGCAGAGGACAGCCTGTTGCTTCCAGCGGTGTGTTGGTGTTATATCAATGAAGGATACCCATACCGGTTGGCTTGGGCGTAAAACCGGCAAGGGATTCTATGACTATGATTAGTCGGGATCGGTCAGCTTGTTTGGGTTCAGTGACAAGATAAAGATTTCAATGGCAGATGACCAACCACTATTCCTGAAAAAGGCTTTGATTGATAGTAGCATAAATGGTATACTGATTATAATATTTATCAGTCTACTTACAGTAGACTAGCCAGTTAGATAATAGTTTGGGGCATCGTATGCTAAAAGTAGCTATCGCGACAGATACTACTAGTGAGATAAGTAGGGAGATAGCGAATAATTATCATATCAGGCTTGTCCCCTTATATATTCACCTAGATGGGAAATCATTTCTTGAAAATGAGATCGATTTATCTTGGTTCTGTAAACAGCTTCCCCGATGGAAGAAAGAGAACAGAGTAATTACCACTTCAGCACCATCGGTGGGAGATTTCCTAGATGCTTTCCGAGAGCTTAGTAGGCAGGCGGAGGCTGTTTTAGCCGTTTGTTTGAGTTCTAAGTTCAGTGCTACTTTTGGTTCGGCCCTCGAAGCGAAGAAGATAGCCGGCGGTGAAATGCCTGATGTTGCCTTCGAATTATTTGATACCTTAACTGTTTGTGGGGCTCAAATGCTTATCGCCTTGGAGTCTGCCAAGGCTGCTGCCGCTGGCAGGAGCCTGAATGAAGTGGTGAAGCATGCCAGCTATATAACGGAAAGGGTGAACTACATTAACCTGTCCAGCGACGTTTCTAATCTGGCTAAATGCGGGAGGATCCACCGGGCTCGAAATTTAGCCGGCTCTAAGGTTGCTAACACGATGTTGATGGAGGCAACTATGGCTACCGGCGGAGAACACAAGGCATTGGGCAGGTATAGCACCAGGAAGAAGGCCTTGGAAAGAATCGTTGAGATAATGAAAGAGAGAAATGGTAACCGGAGATTACATGTGGTTATTAATCACGCCGATACTCTATCTGAGGCTGAAGAGCTTAGGGATAAAATCCTATCGACGTTTCGGTGCTGTGAAATGTTTATTTGTCAATCATTACCGGTAGTCACCTATCATGAGGGCTTAGGTAATCTTAAATGCAGTTGGTGGAGTGAGGACTGAAATTACCGAACTAATTCTTGGTAAATATAGAGTGAAAGGCTTTTAATATCTTCCCGGGTCTAGGCGTTAAATTTGTTCAGGCTCATAGGCAGGCTAACTGGTAATAGTTGTGTAAATGAAAGGAGGCAGGCAGCAACTAATGAAAAGGGCAGCCATATTACTAATGGTGCTGGTATGTAGTATCAGTGGGGTTTTCTCTTGCAAGCAGGCGGAGCCGACAGGATCTTACAAAATCGGGGCTCTTGTGTCTCAAACTGGGAACTATGCTGGCTTGGGTATGCAGTCTCTGGAAGGGATGCAGTTAATCGTTGATGCAATAAATGAAGAAGGTGGCATAAATGGTCTTCCCCTAGATCTAGTAGTCTGTGATGATAAAAGCGAGGTTACTGAGGTGGCTTTAGCGGCTAAACAGTTGAGCGATGTGGACAAAGTCATTGCCATACTAGAAGGTACGGTAACCCAAATGGCGACTAGTCTGATACCGGTGGCCAATGAGCTTCGGGTACCGGCAGCAGGGATTTCCGGCACCGCCTTGTTTGATGACCAGCTTGGAGAGTGGTTCTTCAGGCCGATGGGCTCTGAGGTAGACTACGCTTTCTTACTCGTGGAGTACATGAGCGTAGATTTAGGTATTGCCAAATATGCGGTACTGCTGGAAAACAGCGGCTATGGTCAGGGGGGCAAAGTATTCCTGCCACAGCTGAGCCAGGACTATAATTTGGAGATTGCTGAAGAGCAATATTTTGATCCCGGGGCTACTGATTTAACTCCTCAGCTATCTAATATAAGGGATTCTGAGGCGGAAGCTATATTAGTATGGGGTAGTAGCCCGACTGCTTCCATGGCGATTAAGCAGATAAGGGAAATGGGCATCTATCTTCCTATTTTAACTACGCCGTCTCAGGCGGCCCCAAATATGGTTGAATCGTTCGGGGAATTCTACCAGATAGAACCCACCGTTGTGTCTACTACCTCAAAGATTGATGTGTGGCTGCAGCTACCTGACGACGACCCAGACAAAGCCAGGCTGGGTGAGTATGCTGAGTTGTGCGAGAGTGTTTATGGACAACCTCCGTCTATGTGGAATGTACTTGGAGCGCAGATGGTGCTATTTCTGGTAGACGGTTTGGAAAGGTCTACCCCGCACCCTAATGACATTCAAAAAGCCAGGAGTGAACTTCGGGTTGCTCTGGAGAATACTGAAGACCTTGATCTCTTATCCGGAACTTACACCATGTCAGCGGATGATCATTACGGCTGTACGCAGCAGAAGTTAATACTGGTTACCTACCAGGATGGAAGACTGATTTATATACCTTAGCGGTTTATGATTGAAACCATGCACGACAGGATTATTGAATAACCCTGCGATCAGATTCGCTGAAGAAGGGGCCAAGGTGGTAGTAGCTTGAATGCTCCCGCAGCTTCTTAGCCATGCTTTTTCACAGAGTATGCCACTGACCGACGGTCTCTATCGCCCTATCGCTACCAAAGTACTGATGAAAAATGCGGAAGTAGTAGAGCTCCTCTTTGCTGCGAATAAACGGGTATTTGGCCTGTTCTTTGGTTAACTCCTGATCTGCTATGTGCTCTTCAAAATAGGTGGGCAGGACGTCAGCCGAGCCGGAGCCCTGTGAGAATTCCTGCTTACTCCGCCATACTATGGGGCTGGGAAGTAAGTTCTCATAGGCTTTGCGGAAGATCCACTTTTCGACTTTGCTGGCTCCCTCGGGTTTCTGCTTGTAAGCCGGGGGTATTGTCAGAGAGTACTGTAGTAGTTCTCCTGATATTAGCGGGGCGACAACGCGGATAGAGTGGCAGTGGTTCATACGGTCGAGGCGCAATGAGGCGTTGTTATGCAAGAAGCCGATGCACTCCATCTGTTTAGCGAATAGCTCCTCAGTTGGGAAGTGCCCGAGATACTTGTAGCCGCAAAACACTTCATCGCCTCCCTCACCGGACAGGAGCAGATGAATACCGTGCTCATGGGCGTATTGAGAAATGAGGTAATTGGAGACGGAGCTCCTCATCAGGGAGGGGTCAAAGCTCTCTAGGTGGTAGATTACCTCCGGGAGCATGGCTAGGGTCTGTTTCAGGTCTACTATAAGCTCGTGGTGCTCCGAGTCAATGTGGTCAGCTATAATACGGGCAGCGTGGATGTCGTTACTCTCACCGACGCCGAGGGCGAAGGTTTTCATCCTGGCTTCCTGGCCAAACTTTTCTTTGTATCTCTGGCTCCCGATATAATTGATAACGCTGCTGTCCATGCCACCGCTGAGGAGACCGCCGGTGGGTACCGAGAAGTCTATCCGATTATCAAAGCTCCGCTCGATAATTTCACGAATTTCACGGGTCATTTTTTCCACGGTGGCCGTCGCGAACTCCGGTGGATCTTCGGGTAGAGCGGCGAATTGGACGAAGAAGCTATCAGTGCCGTTCCTGTAACAGCCGTTGGGGAATTCATAGACCTCATCGGTTACCTGTAAGATCCCCTTGAGCTCGGTGGCGAGGTACAAGGTGCCGTCTTCCCATCCATAGAAGAGGGTCTTGATACCGAGTAAATCACGGGCTATAAACAGCTCCTGACCGTCGGTAATAACCAGGGTAAAGATGGCATCGTTCAGCTGGTTTAACATATCTTTGCCGTACTTCTTATAGAGGGTGAGTAGCAAGCGTTCTTCACGGAAGGGTCCGTCCGGCACTTGGTGTTTTGAGGCCAGTTCGGGCCAGTTTCCCATCTGACCGTCATAGCAGATCGCCAGATTTGGGTTGTGGGGGCTTCGTACTGGGATAGTGATCCCCTTAGTGTCACCGGTATTGTCTGCCTCAAGATAGTTCTGTGCTAGGGTAACACGGTCGCTCTCAAGTATACCCGAGGCGTGTGGTCCTCGGTGCGCCATGCTGCGCATCATGGCTTCTACCGCGCTCCGTTTAGGTTTGCCGTAGGCAGCGGCTAACCCACTCATTATAAAACCTCCTCTATTCTAGACCTTAAAAATAGCTACCAGGCCGTGTCCGCAACCCAGCCCTCGCTGCAGCCCCATCTCGATTTCCTTCAGGCAGTATCCCAGCTGGGGTTCAACCAGGTCAGCACGGGGGTGGCCAATCTTAATAGCTGCGGCCGCTCTCGCAATTCGCCTCATGGTACTGAGTGCCCGTTTGACGGTAATCGGAGATCTCATTGGTGCTTCTGGTAGGGTATCTTGCTCAAGCAGTGCTTTGGTAGAGAGCACCAGGTAGTTCCAGCATTCGGTGAGACGCTGGTAGTAGTCGTTTATTTCGTCAAAGCCTACTCTGGGGACGTAGCGAATTACTAGTTCGTCTAGGTTGGTGCTCAGGTTAGGCTCGAAAAGCGAGTTTACCACGCTGCGCATAGGCTGGCAGTGCGGGTTGTACTGGGCGGTATCCATGTGACGGCCGACTAGTGAGGAACGGTCCGCCAGCTTGAGCAGGGTAATATTGCCGTTAAGTTCCTCTCTAATCCGTTTGTAGATCTGCATGACCTCACTGCGTCCCATAATCCGTAGCGGGAAACGGATTAGGCTCTGCTTCGGAGTACCATCCTCAGAATACAGGTAGGAAATGACATAGTCCATCCACTGGTTATGTTCAAAGTCTTCTGTCCACAGCGTCTGCCACTCGTAGGCAAAGCGCCCCAGCCAGTCAATGATAATGACCGCCCCCGGCTTGGCCCGGCGGGCAATTCTACTCAGCAGTGAGACGGTCAGCTCGTCGTTGTTATGGGATAAGGTACCATAGTTGGCCAGATAGAGGTCGTAGGACTGCTCGCTGACCAGCTCGCAATTATTGAAGTCGGCGGGGAAAAAGGCGAGGTTTGATTTTCCTCCGTAGATTGACTGTGCCTGCCGTAGCAGCCCCTCATTGATATCAATCCCGTGGTAGAGGTCGATCATACTGGGAGGGATAACCTTGGTGTTGTGGTCGGAGATTGCCGGTTGGCGGCGATTTATACTGGCTAGCATTTCAATCCCATCACCACCACCGCAGCCTAGGTCCAGAACACGCAGCCCCACCCCCTGCTCTCTCCGACTAGCTACCAGCTCCTCGAGGTACGGTCTGAGATACAGCCCGAGCTGCTCATCCTCCCAGAAGCGGCGTACATTATCATACTTACCCAGAAGGCCGCTGGGCTTCTGGTACTGGCCACTCCTGAGCGCCTCATTATAGGCATCCTTTTCTGCCATATACTCACTCCTGGTTCTTCTTACTGCTACTTAGGGATTCTACCATTGCTAGTGCCTGGAAGCCGTCAGCACCATACCCGTCAGCACCTATGCTTTGGGCAAATTCTTCAGAGACCGGGGCACCCCCGATGATGACCTTGACATTGTCCCGGAGCCCGTTCTCCTTGAGGGCTTGAATAGTCTCTTCCATGTGCACCATGGTGCTGGTAAGTAATGCCGACAGCCCCAAAAATTGTGGTTGCTCTTCCCTGACTGCGTCCAGAATGACTTGGGTATCGATATCATTACCTAAATCTCTAACCATATAGCCGGCTCCCCGAAGCAATATCGTGACTATATTCTTACCAATGTCATGAAGATCACCCTTCACCGTAGCCACAATTATCTTGCCCTTGGCAGCAATACCGCTCTGAGCAAGATGAGGTTCCAGGAGTTCCATAGCGGCACCTACCGTCTCGGCAGAAGCTAGCATATCTGGGATAAAATACTCCTTGGTTTCAAACCTCTGCCCCACCACCTTCATGCCCTCAGTTAGTCCCTTGCTGATTAATTCTTTGACATCGATTCCAGAGCTAAGCGCTTCGCTTACCAGCTCATGCACTCCAGGCTGACCGACCATCCCTTCCTTAAGGCCTTCATCCTCGCTGGTGACTCTGCCCTGAATAACATTCTCACGAATCAATCTGATTATATCCTGTGTCATGCTTACTCTCCTGTGTTAGTAGTCTTGGCTCTAGTTAGTAGACCGGGTACTTCTCGGAAAACCCTGTCGATAGTCTCTTTATCAATATGGCGTGGCGGTAAGGCCAGTAATGCCTGCGTCTGTTCCTGAGCCCGTATTAGAGTCTCGTCAATCATGTCCTGGCTCTCGAAGGGATAGGGGGGCGCAATCTCTCCGGAGCGGAGTGCTCCGCGTACATACCTTACATAGAGCTTATGCGAACTACTCATTACCTTGTGTACTTGTTCTAGGCACTGGGCCATGGTTGCCTCAGTTACTATCGCTTGCTTGGCAAACCTCTTCACCATGCCGATATGGGTATCATCCAGTACCGCCTGAACCGGGCAGAAGGTGTTAGTCCTCTCGAGGAGACCAAAGGCATAGTGCAGATATTGAGGCCCGGCAATAGCTACCAGAATGTGAGAAAAGAGCTTCTCCACCGAGGCCTGTATGCCCGGTATCTTTACGTCTGAAATACCGCCGGTAGAGTAGCAGGGCAGGCCGTAATGGCGTGCCATTTGCACACAATCGATATTATACTGACTGAACTCCGGGACACCGTAGGAATCGTTCAGGTCATCCATACGTGCCCTCACCGGCACACTGCCGTAGAGCACGGGAGTACCTTCGTTCACTAGTTGGGTAAGGATGATACCGGTAAGGATCTCGGCATTAATCTGAGCGACCATACCCCCCTCCTGGATAGGAGCGGTAGAGCCACCCTGGGGAGAGCTGGATATTACCAGGGGGATCCCCCGCTGGGCTATCTCTATTGCCTTCTGTGTCGTGTCATCTGTAAGCTGAAGCGGGCTCTTTACAGTGCAGGTAATAAAGGAAATAATCGGGTTTTCCCGGAACCTGTCTTCCCCGCCGGCTATGATCTGAGCCATCTTAACTACGTTATCCAGCTGGCTGAGTTCAGTTAGCCCGGACATAACATGCTTGCTAGTATTATTAAGCGAGGTAAAGAACTTATTGACGTCTTTATTACCGTCGCTTATGTCATCATCTTGAATGTTAACCGTGCGCAGGAAGCTGTCCCAGGAGTCAAGATATTCACAGAGGTGAGCTGCTTTAGCCAGCCTAGCCATGGTTCCCCGCTGCGCCTTAAAAGTTGGCAGGCTCACCTCAAGACTTGGCTTGTTCTTGCTGACAAAGGTCTCCGCTTCAACATCCAGCCAGATGTTAGCCTCTGAGCCTGAGGCAAAGTGGACCCGGGGCTCATTTCCATCGAGGATAAGACAATTACGCTCATCCCTTGCCCCGAGCTTGACCACCTTTGGTGCTGAGGCTAATGCCGAAGACGCCATTCTTTTCGGTATTTTAAGTAGCCAGCTTGGCGCCCCCTCAGATTCTAGGGTTGCGACCTCAGCGCCGGCGTCGCTGAATATCTCAGTCGCCTGGCGGTTAAAGCATACTATTCCGGGACTAACCAGTATGTCCAGTGACGCCCGGTGTATCCGTTCTATCTGCTCTTGATTGAGTCTCCGGTAGGGGTCTACCAGAATTCCTTGGCGTGCCATCTGGCTCCTCTGTTATCGCTGAATCTTAGGGTACGATACCGTCTATCTCAGCGAGTATCTTACTTCTTACTTCATCTGGCAGGTGGTAGCCCTTATTGGCTAGTAACTGCTGTACCTTCTCTGCTGCCAGGTCGTAGGTAGTATGGCTACCTTTTGTCTCCCACTCGTCGCGGCTATGTCGATCGCTTAGGGAGGGCTGGTAGTGCTCGAGACGCATAAAGTGTCTGGTGTGCTTGGCGGTTACGAAGTTACCCCCCGGGCCTACCTGTCTAATAAGGTCAAAGGCCAGGGTCTCATCGTCGACACGGATACCCTTGACTGCCCTCATCACCATCCCCAGTATCTCGTTGTCAATGACAAACTTTTCATAACAGGCCGTCAGGGCAAACTCCATAAACCCGGCCGCATCATGGATGAAATTGGCTCCCGCCAGGGCACAAAGCAGGCTGGTCAGCGCTGATTCATAGCCACTCTGGGTATCCAGCACCTTTGAGTCGGTCATGCCGCCGGTAGCATAAAATGGTAGCTTATAAAACTGTGCCATCTGTGCCCCCGCCGCATTGATGAGCCCCATTTCTACTGAGCCGGCAAGGTAGCCCAGATTTCTCAGGTCGGTACTGGTGCCTACTGAGCCGAAGATAACTGGAGTGCCCGGATTGGCAATCTGGGTGAGCACCACGCCCATCAGAGAATCCACTATCTGGATTACTAGGTTACCAGCCAAGGTAACTGGTGAGGTTGCCCCACAAAGCGGCTCGGCAGGACAGACTAGGGGAATACCGCTTTGAGCTATCGCCACTACCAGGTCGCCATACTGCTTATCCATCTTCATCGGGCTTATGCTGCAGGTAACCATGGAAATAAGAGGACGCTCCCGTAACGATGCTGGCGAACCGGCGACAGTTTCTGCCATGCGGATAACCTCTCTTACTCCGTCAAGGGTGTAAACGCCACCCATAACATGCTTCGTGGTATTATCCAGCCCGGCAAAAAAGCGGTTGACATCAACCTGCTCCACCGGCAATCCGTCGGGGTAGGTAGGTAGCATAAACAGGTGGATATTATCGAGCTGATGAACCAGCTTGGCGATTTTCTTAAGGTCTTCCAGGGTGGCTCTTCGCTTCTGCCCTGTGTCTGGCTCGTAGATGTAGAGTGCGGTGCCCCCGGTTCCAGCATACACCCGGTTACCCCCCAGGATAAGGTCGTGTTTTTCATCCTGACCACAGAGCCTGATCTCTGAGGGTGCCTTGGCTACTAGATCCATGACCGTCTCTGGGGACAGATAGACCCGACGCTCCTCCTCGTCGACCCGGGCACCGTAACCAGCGAAGAGCTCCAAGGCTGCTGGTGAGTTTACCTCAAAACCAACCTCCGCCATCACCCGCATCGCAGTCTGGTGTATTTTGTTTACGTCTTCTTGGCTAAGGGGTTTGAAGCTCCCCCCCGCCAGGCCTTTTCGTATCATATGCTAGGATGCTACCTCCTACCTGAGCAATCTTGTTTTTCACAGGTGTGGCACGGGTTATAATCCTCAACCTCGGAAGCGGGGCCGATTCCGGTAATCCCGGACGCTGATTTTTGAGGTAGCATTAGATACCTGTCGGTCAAGCAGACCCCAGCGTGGTTCCCATTTAGAGCCCGAAAAACCATCTCCTGTTGGCTCACATCCCAATCACAATGCCCCGGTCCGAAACGACGGCTTACGCTGAGCCCTTCAATGCTGACTGATTGCCTGATCCGATCCTGCACAGAGTCGGCTAGCACCTCAACAACCCTCGATCCAACGGCGTCCAGGACAGCCGCTTGCAGGATCAATTTGTCCTTGGCCAGGCACTGTATCATCTCTTCCAAGTAGCTGCCTATGGTCACGATAAATATGGCTACTTTGTCACAGCGCTCCAGCAGTCGGCTGACAATCTCACTCTCAAAGACCACTGGGCCCTCGATAACGGTGCTGGAACCACAAACCAGGATAATATCCTTGATAACATACGAAAATGATGGTTCGATAAGTTCGTGGATATTCTCTAGGTAATCATCTGCCAAGGACATGACCCGTGCCGGCGGTACGGAATCACCATATCCGATACTGCTTAGTAGCTGCTTCCTGTCAAGTTTAAGTTTGCTTCTGATAGCTAGCATTTTCTTCTTCCTTTACTAGGCTGCTTCACGAACGTAGAAGGCATGTAGAGGTCTACCCTGCACAAGCCGCAAAAATACACGACTCGGCCTTAAAAATGGGGAATAGATACTAAAGGGTTGATTTTAGGATAGGAAAGGGTTCTTGGGGAAAGCTTTGGAGGGGTAGATTTTGGTGTCTTAAGGCAACTTGCGGAAGATGGACTAATTGATATCATTAGCTGCTAAGGTGGTAAAATAGAGAGGAATCCCCACCTCTATTGCCATGCTTCGCAATCTCAGAGCACTTAAAACCTCCTTCGGAATTCTCCGCTCCTCCCTTGTTAATCTCTATTATTCTATCATATTATTTTTTTGTTGTATAGTCTTGGCAACCATATATCTTCAGTAGTTTTTCCATTTTCCTATAATTAAGGAAAGCCGCTCGGGCATCATGATCGTGGTTTCTGATGCTTTCGATGTGGGAGTGGTTTAGTGTAAAAAGGCCTATTGGTTAGTCGCTCGACGGCGTGACCTTGAGTCAATTCATGCCGGGGTACCGCCAGTGGAATGAAACACGGATAGGTTACCTCAAGAAGAAGGACTATCGCACTAGGTTAACCCATAATTTGGCCTGCTTTTGAAACCTTTCTAGTGCCTCTGAGATAGTCGAACCATAGCCACTGCACTCAGGTATCTCATCACACTTAAATAAAAAGCGTATGCCATAGCCGTTACCCCTGTCCTGTTTGAAAACCCTGACTTTAGAGATCCGGATGGTCAATTTGGGATAGTTTCCCAAACTCCTCACAGGCTTTCACACCCCACAATTGATATACCCTGAACTGCCACAGGTAAATTGTATCCCAGGTAAGCTGCGTGTCAATACCTCAATAGTGGCATGCGATGGGGGAAGATAGTAGTAAATCTGTGGGCGGCTTTAGCAGCTCGAATCTTTTTCCCCGCTAATAAAGATGAGCCTGACTCCCTGGTTTTCTCTATTGCCATCCCATAGGTATAATCTTAATTAGCAGGTCTTTGTCAGTTAGGCTGTTATGACGCACCCTTATTCTATAGGTACCGCTATACTGCGCTTTAAAGCTAAAATTGTGATGGTTATCCTTTACCCAGTGTCCCTCCCAGTAGTCTATTTTCCTGCCCTCCGGGCCGATTATCTCGAAGGTCCAGTCGAAACTCCAATCCTGGCCGCGGTATTCCCCAGTGAGCTCAACAAAGCCTTCGATAATTTCACCCCGTTCGAGGTCATTAGTATAAACAACCGCCGAGCCTGAAATTCCAGTGGGCATAATAAGCCTTATTTCCTGCACGGTCGCTACAAAATTAGCGGTTATCTCTTTATTTGAGTCCATGGTTATGGTGACCGTGGGGCTTACCCCTGAGGCATCCCCAGACCAGGAAACAAATTCATAGTCCGCCGATGCCGTCGCCGTTAGGGTTACCGGGCTGCCACTATCATAGGTGCCACTGCTCGGGCTGACCTGGCCGCCTTCAGGGGGATTAGCGGTTGTCGCCAGGTCATACTGGACGACCTGGAAATTAGCGGTTACCTCTTTATCCGAGTCCATGGTTATGGTGATCGTGGGGCTTACTCTTGAGGCATCCCCAGACCAGGAAACAAATTCATAGTCCGCCGATGCCGTCGCCGTTAGGGTTACCGGACTGCCAATATCATAGGTACCACTGCTCGGGCTGACCCGGCCGCCTTCAGGGGGACTGACGGCTGCCGTTAAGCCGTACTGGATGATTTGGAAATTAGCGGTTATCTCTTTATCTGAGTCCATGGTTATGGTGACCGTGGGACTTACTCCTGAGGCATCCCCAGACCAGGAAACGAATTCATAGTCCGCCGCCGCCGTCGTTGTTAGGGTAACCTGGGTGCCTTTGCGGTAGTTATCATAACTGGGGTTAAGATTGACCTGGCCACCACTAGCGGGGTTCACAGTAGTGCTAAGACGGTATTCAGGCGGCGGTGCCAATGATGACTGGACAGCAAACCAGATTGCAAATCCGACCCCAACCATACCCAGCACCATGAGGAGCTTGCTCCACCAGGGAATCTCTCTCCAATTTATAGGCCTTAGCCACCATGGAATCCGCCATTTTGGAGCCCTTATCCGCCTGAAAAACTTGCCCCACTCTAGTTTCTTTAAGGGCTTTCTTTGCCTCTTCGCCTTTGGTGGGGAAGTCGGCTTCGGCGATTCCGATCGGGTCTTACGCTTGGTTGGCGCTGCCTTTGCCCCCGGTTTTTTCCCTTTGAAAATGTTAAGTGCCCCCATATTTGCCTCCTCACGGATTATTCCCGTTTTGAGGATAAGCGACGGTTTCTACCGGTAATGCCGTTCTAACAATGATTATACCACGTCTTTATCTCTGTCTATTCAAGGTGCGTAAAAGATTGGGAATAGACCTGTCGTCTACCCCTGAAAAAAAGTTAGACAGTTCCTTTTTCGGTTAGTCCACTTCGGCTACAAACCAGTAGACGTCTGTCTGAGGCTCAATAAAGAAGATTTTATCCCCTATAATAGCACTGCAAATAGCATGAGCCTGATCATGTTTGGTTATTCTCTCCCTGGTGTCAGGATGCCGGTAATTGGGTAGTAACACTTGAAACCACAGTTGATAGCCATCGGCTCTGGCATCCTTAATCAGTCTCCGAGCGTAATCATCGCAATCAAACTCCTTACCACTGGCGTAGAGCATCACCGCTTCATCTATGTGATTTTCGGCTAGCCACCTCTCAAGTTCATCGGTGCTTTCAAAATCCCTTAGTTCAGTCAGTACCTCAATAACAACCTCCACTGTTTCAACAACTGGCTCAGATTCTAAATAGACAACCTCCCTCTCCGGTTCTTGCCATTTCACCACCTCCACCGCCACCGGGACCTCAATGATTTCAGGCTCTATTAAATTTTCATTTAGGGCACCGCCAGCCATAAAACAGGCTGTGGCTACTCCCACTACTACACCGAAGGTAAATCTCTTCATTAGTTAGCTAATCCTATTATTCATTACTTTTTTGCTAATTGGCATATCTTATTGTAGGAGGTTGATATTAGGGGGCTCATAAACTTTCAATTAAAAATCCATTAAAAATCACGCAGGGGCGGAACTGGGTTCGCTACGGAGCCGGGCATTGTAACAGATAGTTAACCAGATGAGAGGAGGGGGAGAGATTTTTTAGAGAGGGTCCTTGCCTCTTTTCATTCTAACCTGCAAATGTCCTTCTCCATTGGGCTTGCTTTTTACTGAGTTATGTGTTATAAAGGTGATAATGACTATTGGCAATTTTATGGCTTTTATAATACCACTGACATTTCAGTAGAGGGCAGTACTTCGCATGGACAATACAGTAGCTATGGACAGCAGTAAGGCCGGTGCCCTTGATCTACTGCTTGAGAAGATATATCAAGACGGCGGGTATGATTTTCGCGATTATAAACGCGGAACCGTGGTGCGTCGCCTGGAGAAGAGACTGCAAGCCGCGGGGGCAAAAACTTATCTGGACTATATGCAGTTTCTGGATACTCACCCTGAAGAGTACGAAAGGCTGGTCTACACCCTGACCATAGCCGTGAGTGGCTTTTTTAGAGGTGATGCCACCTTCGAGTGTATAAATGAGGTGGTGCTGCCCGAACTGGTATCCCATAAGACAGATCGTGATGAACGAGGATTGAGATTTTGGAGCACTGCCAGTGCCCGGGGTGAAGAACCTTACTCCATAGCCATAACGCTAGCCGAATTCTTAGGCGACAGGCTTGGGGACTTTGATATCCAGATATATGCCACCGACATTAACCGACAAATCTTAAAAGAAGCTCGGACCGGGATATATTCTCCGAAGGAGGTAGAAAACCTCCCCTCGAACATTTTGGAGAGTTACTTCACTGCCACTGGTGACGGCTATGCTATGGGGGTTCCTATCAAAGAGATAGTTCACTTCTCTTACTTTGACCTAGCCTCAGCCATAAAACCGCCTTTTACGGGGATAGATTGTGTATTCTGCCGCAATGTACTGATATACCTGGGAAAGCAACTGCAGGAAAGGCTACTCGGTATGCTTTATGAGGTGCTGGCAACACCAGGCTACCTGGTTCTGGGAGAGGTGGAGACGCCGACAGATAATCTGCGCACCAAGCTGGAGTGCCTTGGTGCCAAGGCAAAGATATATAAGAAGAGCAGAGGTGGGAAATGACGAGAGGCAGGCGTGGAAGGATGAAAATGTCTATTGGTACGAAGTTGGTTTTAGGGTTTGTCGGGCTAGCTATCTTAGCGGTAGTGGTTGGAGTTTATGGTCTAAATGCCAGTAAACAAATCGCAGCGTCTTTTGAGGGGGGCGAGGAATATTTCAGGTCTATTGTGACAACGGCCATAGATTTGAGTAGTTGTGTCAAGAGAGCCGAAAGTCATCTGATGTTGTTCGTGACGCTACACGATGAAGCGAATAGAGAGGAATTTTGGGGGCACTGCGGACATTTAGGCGAGCAGATTGAGATTCTGGATGAGAGAGTAAAGGCCCTGGAAGGTAGAGCGATTTTAGACAATATTAAGTCCGAGACAGACGAATTTATCGTGGCGGCTAATGCCCTGCTTGAGGCGCACGATAAGGATATAGTAAGCACCGGTGATTTTAAGCCTGCAAACCACGAAGGGCTAGTGCTGGCGTTCCACGATGCTAGCTCGGCTTTACGTCGATATGGGGTGGAACTAGCAAACTTTGAGACGGACTTCCTTAATAAACAGGCCGCCATAACTGCTGCTACAGAAGTGAGTAGCTATGCCAAGAGAGCCGAAGGTCATCTGATGTTGTTTGTAATCCTGCACAATGAAATAGACAGGGAAAAATTCTTTATGCGACATACATCCCTACTCGAGCAGATTGAGATTCTGGATGAGAGGGTAAAGACTTCGGAAGGCAGGGCGTTTTTGGATGATATTAAGTCCGAGACAGATGAATTACTCACCGCGGGCATCGCCCTGCTTGAGGCATATGATGAGGATATGGCGAGAACCGGGGATTTCGACCTCGAAAGCCATGAGGAGATGGTACGGACCTTCCATGATGCTGCCTCGGCGGTGCGTGAGAATGGGGTGGCACTGGCCGATTTTGAGATTCAGCTTGAGGCTGAAGCAGAAGAGACGGCACTACAAAGTGCGGCATCAATTCAACGGAACATACTTACGGTTATGTTAGTGGTGGTTGTTGCCGCTTTGTGTCTGGCATATATCATCTCCAGAAGCATATTGAACCCCGTCAAAGAATTAAGGAATGTCGCCATTGAGATTGGTAAAGGCGACTTGACTAAGAGAGCCGAGGTTAAAACAAAAGATGAAATCGGAGAGCTGGCTAACTCATTTAATCAGATGACTGATGAGGTACAGAAAAGAAACGCGCAACTGAAGACTGAAATCACCGAGCGTAAGCAAATGGAGGAAGTGCTGAAGCAATCCGAGGCAAAATACCGCACTCTGGTAGAAGAAATAAATGACGGCTTCATTGCTACCGACGATAAGGGAATTGTCACCTTTGTCAACCAGGCTATGGCTCAGATTTTGGGCTTTAGCTATCCCGACGAGCTTATCGGCCACCCATTTATGGAGTTTGTAGTTCCTGAAGCAAGAAATAACCAGGTGCAAGCCTTCTCTGATAGCCTCAAGGCAAAAGCTCCTCCGCAAAGGGTAGAATGCCCTATTATTAGAAAAGACGGGAGTAGAGGCTTCACTGAGCTTAGGCCTAGTCTGGTAGTAGAGGATGACAAGGTAGTAGGTACTAGGGCCGTTATAAGGGACATTACCGAACGAAAGCATATGGAGCAGGAGATAAAAAACAAGAATCAGCAGCTGGATGCCCAGAACGAGGAGCTCCGCGCCGCTAATGAGCAGCTTAGGGCTGCTGAAGAGGAGTTGCGCAATGCTAATGAAGAGCTTCAGGCTGCCAACGAGGAACTAAGGGAAACCCAGGAACAGCTAGTCCGCTCGGAAAAGCTGGCTGCTATCGGACAACTGGCGGGTGGGGTGGGCCATGAACTCAGAAACCCGCTGGGAGCTATTAAGAACGCTACCTACTACATAAGAAGGAAATTGTCTAAGTTTGAGTCACTCCAGAAGGAACCAAGAATTATGGAATTCCTTGATATTATGGATGAGGAGATAGCTACCTCCAACAAAATCATTAACGACCTGCTTAACTTTGCCCGCACTGGTAAACCTGCCGTCTCATTAGCCAGCATAGAGACGGTGATTGATAGTGCACTGTCACGCCTTGCTATCCCGGAGAATATAGCCGTGACTAAGAAGCTGGATGCTGACCTGCCCGAGATTGAGATAGACACTACCCAGATTCGCCAGGTTTTGTTGAATTTAATTGCCAATGCTGTGCAGGCCATGCCCGAAGGAGGTAAGCTGACAATCAGTGCCCGGGTGAGGAAAAAGTACCTGGAGATTGTGATTGCCGATACCGGCCAAGGGATTCCTGAGGAAATAGTCGGCAAGATCTTCGACCCTCTATTCACTACTAAAGCCAAGGGCATTGGGCTGGGGTTAGCCGTGTGTGAGTCAATCATTGAGAACCACCAAGGAAGGATTAGTGTAAGCAGCAGGGCGGGCAGGGGCACCACCTTTACCATTGAATTACCACTAAGTATTACTAAGAGTGAGGGAGGGTAGGATGATGAAGAACAGGAGTAGCAAGGTCTTAGTTGTTGATGACCTGAAGAACATGCGCCATACCCTGGGGGGGATACTGGAGGATGAGGGGCACCACGTGGTCACTGCCGAAGATGGTTACCAGGCAATAGAGTCGGTCAAAGGCAGCCACTTTGATATCATCTTTATGGACATAAAGATGCCGGGAATGAATGGGGTCCAAGCCTTCACAGAAATCAGGAAGCTAGACCCCAAAGTAGTGGTGATCATGATGACCGCCTACGATGAAAAGGATCTGGCGGAGAAGGCATTAAACCAGGGGGCACGCACCTGCATATACAAGCCTTTTGATATGGAGCAGATATTATCGCTGGTAGATGATCCAACCATGGTGAGGGCAGGGTAATGTCAGGAGCAACCATTATGATAGTGGAGGATGACGGCGGCACCCGGAGAACCTTGTGCGGCATACTGGAGGACGCTGGCTATGAGGTTATTGAGGTGGAAAGAGCCACCGATGCCCTCAAGACAATACGGGAGAACTCTTGCGACCTAGTTATTACTGATATAAGGCTGCCTGACGCCAGCGGTATGGAGATCGTAAGCGAGGTTAGGAGGATAAAGCCTGAAGCAGTAGTGATGATAATCACCGGATATGCCAGTGTGGAGACAGCAACAGAGGCGGTAAGGCAAGGTGCCTATGCTTACTTTATCAAGCCGGTTAACCCGGACGAGCTGACGATTGATATTGCTAATGCCCTTAGGCAGCAGAGACTCGTACTGGAGAATAAGAGGCTTTTAGATGACTTCCAGCGCCTCAATGAGCTGCTGCTTAAAGCCAACGAAGAATTGCAGGAGGAAGTTGCCGAGCGCAGATTGGCAGAAGAGGCACTAAGAGAGTCCGAAGAAAGGTACCGAGGTCTGATAAATAATATCCAGGTGGGCATATTTAGGTCAACGCCGGAGCCTGAGGGAAGATTGTTAGGGGTTAATCCCGCTATGGAGAGGATTTATGGTTACTCGAGAGACGAGCTACTGAAGATGGAAGTCTCTGACCTATATGTGCATCCGGAGGATAGGGTAGCGCTTACTCGTGAACTCTTGTCCGTGGGTCAGGTCAAGAAAGAGTTCCTACAGCGTAGGAAAGACGGGAGGGAAATAGTAGCATCGACTACTATAACCGGTGTCAGAGACGAGAAGGGTGATGTTGTTTACTTCGACGGCATTGCTGAAGACATCACCGAGCGTAAGCAGGTCGAGGAGGCACTGCGGGAAACCCAGAAAAAATTCCGAGCACTCGTAGAAACCACCAGTGACTTTATCTGGGAGATGAATCTCGATGGTATTTACACCTACTGCAGCCCACAAATGGAAAAACTTTGGGGGTTCAAACCAGGGGAAATGGTCGGAAAGACACCATTCGACCTCTTGCCAACGGAGCAAGATAGAGAGCAGGCTGTTAAAGCATTCTCTGCGATATTAGAGTCCGGAGCCCCTTTTGCAAACTTAGAAGCTCCTAGTTTTGATGGCACTGGCCAAATTAGATTCCTAGAAATAAGTGGTGTTCCCTTTTCCGATACAAACGGTGAGATAGCAGGTTACCGAGGAATTACTAGAGACATCACCGAGCGTAAACAGGCAGAGGAGGCGCTTAGGGAGAGCGAGGAAAAGTATCGGACTCTGGTGGAAAATGCCACCGACTTCATCTATATGATCGACACTGATGATAGGATACTGTCTCTGAACCAGTCTGCAGCCAGGCTTCTCGGGAAAGAAGCCGGGGAATTAATCGGCAGTAAGGTCTTTGATATCTTCCCGCCAGAAATGGCAGCATGGTTCTCAAAAGAATTTAGACTGACATTCAAAACGGGGAAAACCATAATGGCTGAGGCTAAACTAAATGTTGGCGGAAAGGAGATATGGGCAAGTACCAGCCTTAGTCCGATAAGAAATGAGAGCAACGAAATAGTAGCCGTAATGGGGGTGACTAGAGACATTACTGAACAGAAGCGGATGGAAAGGGAGCTTCAGGAAAAGAATGAGCAGCTTGATGAACAAAACGAAGAGCTCCGGGTGCAGAGTGAAGAGTTAATAGCACAACAGCAGGAACTTGTAGAGAGGACAGAGGAGGTAGCCAGGGCAAACCAGCTAAAGTCTGAGTTCCTGGCTAATATGTCCCACGAATTACGCACCCCGCTCAATACCATCATCGGCTTTTCTCAGTTGATGATAGATGGGGTGCCGGGGAAGATTAATGCTGAACAGGGGCAGTGCCTGAGCGATGTCCTGGAAAGCAGTCAGCATCTGCTGAATCTGATCAACGAGGTTCTTGACCTCTCCAAGATTGAATCAACCAGGACGAAACTCAAGCAGGAGAGTGTTGTCCTGGCTGAGCTAGTAACACCACTAACTAGGTCTATGATGCCGATACTCAGGCCAAAGAAGCAAAGCCTCAATGTCGAGATAGAAGAGGGGCTTCCCCCGGTCTATGCCGATAAAGGCAAGCTGGGGCAGGTACTCCGCAATCTAGTGACCAATTCGTCCAAGTTTACCCCGGCTGGGGGCGAGCTGAGGATTAAGGCCACTAGTGATGATGGCTGGTGCCGGCTCAGCATAATTGATAACGGCGTTGGCATCAAGAAGGAAGACCAGGAAAGGATTTTTGAGCCTTTCTGCCAGCTAGACTACACCCCAGTTGATGGCAAGGCTGGTACCGGACTGGGGCTAGCCGTCGTCAGACAGATCGTTGAAAAGCATGGAGGAGAAGTCTGGGTAGAGGGTGAATATGGTAAGGGAAGCCAGTTTACCTTCACCATGCCTCTGGTAACCAAGGATAAACCTCCGAGGGAGGGAAACAAATCGTGAAAGAGAAGATACTGATTGTAGAAGACCACCTGCTGCATATGAAACTGATGGAAATGACCTTGAGAAGCCAGAACTATACCCTGCTTAAGGCAACCAGCGGTGAAGAGGCGCTCGACATGGCGCTAAGAGAACAGCCCGACCTTATTTTGATGGATATCCGTCTTCCCCAAATGAGCGGCTTTGAGGTAACCAAGAAGCTCCGCCAGAACCCTGAATTTAGACATACTCCGATTATTGCCCTTACCGCTCATGCCATGGCCGGGGACAGGGAAAGTGTCATTAATTCTGGGTGTGATACCTACCTGTCAAAGCCTGTCGACACCCGCCGACTGCCTGGCATAGTTGCCCAAATGCTATCAAAGCGAAGGCAGGAAACCACCAGCTTATAGGGGGGGCAAAATGGGAAAGAAGATACTCGTGATTGACGATGATGACCGCTTCCTCAGAATGGTAGAACAGGTACTTACCCATAAGGGATATGAGGTACTCCTGGCTGATAGCGGTCAAGAAGGCCTGAGACTTCTGTTTGACCACCGGCCCAATCTGGTCCTCTTAGATGTAGTCATGCCCCAAATGGATGGTTGGCAGGTCTGTGAACGTATTCGCGATGTTTCAGATGTACCGGTAATCATGCTTACCGGCAATCGAGTAGATGAGGACGACGTAGTATGTGGGCTTGACCACGGTGCTGACGACTACCTTATCAAACCGGTAGGAAATAAAGAGCTGCTAGCCAGAGTACGAGCGGCATTACGACGTGCTGCCCTAGTCCCTTCGCAATCCATAAGGGAGGGAGTCGCCTATAGCGATAGCTATCTCAGCGTTGATATCGCCAGGAGGCTAGTTGTGGTAAACGATAGGCGGATCAAGCTTACGCCGAGAGAATTTCGCTTGTTTAGCCTGCTAATCGAGAATGCTGGCAGAATTCTAACCCACCCGCAGCTCTTGGAAAAGGTGTGGGGGTGGGAATATACCGATGACGTGGACTATGTGCGTATCTACATCTCACACCTGCGCCAGAAGATAGAGCCGGACTCATCTAAGCCGAAATACATTATGACTGAACCCGGTGTCGGCTACTATTTCCAGAAGGCAACCTAAGGCACATCCCCTCCAGGATAGGTGTTACCTTATAAAGTTATTACTACTTTTCCTTTGGCGTGTCCTTTTTCGGCATACCGCTGAGCCTTGGCAGTTTGGCTTAAAGGATAGCATCTATCAATGACCGTTTTCACCTTCCCAGCCGCAATGAGGCCTTTAAGGAAAACTAAATCTTCGGTTCTACGTGGCGACATCATGAATATGGCTTTTTTACTGCCTATCTTCGAAGTCCAAAACATTTGCAGAAGAAGTGGCAGCGTAGCTACCGTTGAAAGATAGATTCCCCTTTGATTCAGTGAGCCTTTACAACGTGAAAACGATCTTTTGCCTACCGCATCGAAAATAATATCATAGGCCCTACCATTTTTGGTAAAATCCTCTTTAGTGTAATCAATTACCTTATCGGCGCCGAGAGATTTCACTAATTCCAGATTCGTGGTACTGCATACTCCGGTGACTTCCGTCCCAAAGTGTTTGGCCAGTTGTACCGCAAAAGTACCCACCCCTCCAGAGGCTCCGTTGATAAGGACTTTCTGCCCGCTCCGAATACCCCCCTTATCTCTCAGGAATTGCAATGCTACACAGGCCCCAAAAGGAACTGCGGCGGCTTCCTCATAGGTCATATTGGACGGCTTGGTGACCACATCTTCTTCAGAAAGGCAGATGTACTCTGCGTAAGCACCACTACGTCCGCCTCCATAAACCCGGTCACCCTTTTTCAATAGCTTTACATCTCTGCCCACTGCTTCGATTTCCCCGGCTAGCTCAATCCCCAATATATTATTCTTTGGTCTAATAGGCCCCGACATCATTCGGGCAATAAATGTCTTACCATTTCGAGATCTCCAGTCGAACGGGGTTACAGTGGTGGCATGTACTTTTATAAGTACCTCGTTAGCCTTGGGAGTAGGTTTTTCTACCTCTTTTAGTTCAAGAACATCAGGCGGTCCGTATTTGGTATATACAATCGCTTTCATTATCCCTGCTTCTAGCCGGGATGTCCCATATCATCTAATATGTCTGGGTTAAGCCCCTGCTTGATGGAGCGGAAGACGAGATTCGAACTCGCGACCTCTTCCTTGGCAAGGAAGCGTTCTACCACTGAACTACTTCCGCCCTTTCAAGTTTACATAATAATCTCAGCTTTTCTGCCCTATACCTTGATGTCACCCCGATGTCGTGGTGCCGAGGGGGAGATTTGAACTCCCACGAGCTTACGCTCACTAGCCCCTCAAGCTAGCGCGTCTACCTGCTTCCGCCACCTCGGCTTTGATTACCATTTACAGCCTTTGTGGCCCTTTTTGATTTAATTCAGTAAATTGGCAGGAGTGGGAGGACTCGAACCCCCGACCGGCGGTTTTGGAGACCGCTGCTCTCCCAAACTGAGCTACACTCCTACCTTGACACCTATTTTAACACACTTTAACCTGAAAATTAACCGCCCGAATGAAGAGTGCTGGCTAATCTATTCTATGGGTCGTTCCTTAAGCGGTGTGATCACCCTGTCAGAGCCGGCTTGAGGCAGTGGTGCTACTGGCTCAGTCAGCTGGAACTCCCCACTCAGTATCCACTCCTTTAGAGTGGAGGCAATCTCCAAGGCTCGTGAATAGCTGGATAGGGAGGCAGTCGGCACTTTCTTGCCCCGAACGACTATTTTCCCGCTCTTTAGCTCGGTATAACTGACCTCAGCCAAGATATCCGGCTTGAGAGAGGGGTATGCCATCGCATAATCTACTACCGGGGCAAAGATCTCATCATCACCTACTGCGGTATAACGCACGATTTCCTCAGAAAGTATTGGGATGGGTATACCGATGCCGACGGTTAAAGTACAGCCGTACCCCAGCATGCTGGTGCCCACCAGCCACCGCGGCTTCATCTGTTTTAGGTCGCCGATTACGGCCAGGGAACCGCCCCCCCTTCTTGGCACTCCATTATCCGAGCGCAGTACATTCGGATTATGCTGGGTGCCTGGCCAGGCAACATAGCCAATACCACCACCCAGAAATATCTTGGTGCCAATGCCAATGGTCTTATAGTACGGATCATTAAGCAGAGGGGAGAGCTGTCCGGCGCTGCAAAAGTTGGCACTGCCCAGGTTAGGCTTTAGCACCCCCATATAGGTATAAATCGTTCTGTCTGATAGGTTCACCGCCACATTGTAGTTTTGGTAAGCATTTCTCATGTTGAACAGCACGGCATCGTTGAGGTGTTTTATGTTTATCCAGGTCTCCAGCCTTTTTCTGGGGTAGCAATCCGTGCCGTGGGCAGTAGCTACCAGGCGGATATCCCTGCCGGCGACAAGTTCCTCTATTACGTGCCCGCCACCGTAATTGAATTCACCAGGGTGTACCCGGTTCCTGGGGTCATCATCAGGTAGAGCATTAGCTCCGATAAATAGATCTACCGCCGCAAACCCCGTGTACGCAGGGACATCATTGAGATAAGCTCTGCCCCCGCCCAGCTTAATTCGTGGCTTGGGGTGTCCGATATTAAGGTAAGCACCGGAGGAGCACATGGGACCGAAGGTACCGGTAGTAACTACGTCTATTTCCTGCGCCGCTCGACTGACCCCCCGTTGCTTTACAATATCTATTATCTCATCAGCGGTAACGACGACTGCCTTACCCTCTTTTATCCTCTTGTTTATTTCGGCTATTGTTTTTGCCATATCTTAAAGATAATAATGGTAAAGACCGGACTTGTCAATCCGCTCAATCTTATAGAGGTGGCTAGCCGCCTATCTATATATTAAAATAATAGAAAGACTGGAAAGGAGTGTAGAATGATTAAGGACAAGATTTCTTTGGTGCTGAGAATACTTGATAGTGAGTCGCAGCTTATAGAGCGCGCTGATCGAAAAGCAATAGCGTTGCTATCTATCTTGGGAGTGTTTATGGTTTTTTTCATCGTTTACTACCGGCTGATTCCGGTAAATCTAACCACGGTTATTTTAATTGTGGCTTATTTTGTTTGTGCGGCATTATCAATAGTGAGTCTGGTAATGACGGTGCGTCCTAGAATCTATCATGAAGAGCCAGCAAAACAGCTGGGGGCAGATAATGCGTCTTCGTGTGAACCAGCATTTTTTGCGGGAATCTGCAAGTTCTCCACCGTAGCTGCTTATAGGAAGGCACTTGAGGGCGTTATCAGTGATGAATTAGCCACCTTTAATATCTACAGCCGACAAATCTTTAACTTGGCTCAAATAAATGCTGTGAAATACAAGCATTTACAGCGTGCTACATTTCTCACTATCGCCGCCCTGGCGATAGAACTTGGCATTATTATTTACGTGTTTGCTAATTATATGGGAGCGGGTATAATGCCGCCGATTATTTAACGCTACGATTACTATCGAAGCTTCAAATGGCTCTGCCCTACTGCAAACTGGTAATAACCGCGCCCGGCTATTCTTGGGTAGTTCTATTCTTGGGAGCTATGTATTCGGGATGGCTGAAAGCTGTGCCTGATCACTTCCCAGAGGTTGACATTCTCGTATCTCTCTTGTATCTTCTGGATCGCCACGGATACCTTCTGGGTGCTTTCCCGTTGAGCCTGCTCCAGGGCTTTCAATCTTTCGGCTAGGGTGTCTAGTGCTGGTTGGAGCCAGCCTGAGGCTACGTAAAACTGGTGAACCTTCTCCAAGTCTTGGTTTAGGTTCTTAACCCTTAACTCCAGTTCAGCGACGCATTGCTTCATCTCGTAGAGCGACCTCTGTAATTCTTCGTTTCGGGATTCGGCAACCTGTAGCTTCGCCTGTGTCGTACTGGCTGCCCTTTGTATTTTGTTGATTTTTCGTTCAGAGTCAAGTTGAAGGTTTCTGACGCAGGATTCGCAGTAAAGGGAGGTAACTTGCTCTGAATCAACTCCGCATTGAGAGCAGGTGAGATGAGTGGGTTGGGTGTTTTTGGCACAGGTTTCACAGTAGACGGAGGCAACTTTTTCTAGCTTGGTTCCACACTGAGAACAAGTGAGATGAGATGGTGGCTTCTCCTTGTTTGGGCGGCACTCTTTGCAGCGGGCAGGAGGGGTAAGGCCTCTCTGGTTGTAGAACTCCTGCTCACCTCCGGTAAATATGAACTGTCTACCACACTCACGGCAGGTCAACTTAATGTCAGCATCTCTCATTACTTTGGGCTCGTCTTGCTGGCACAATTCTATCGTAGAGACAGGCCGAATTGTCTCTTGGTTACTTCTCGATACTGATTCAAATCGGTGGGGTTGCGTGTTAACTCTCATCAGTTAACCACTTCCCACTGGTTAATTTTGGGGTTCAGGTCAAACTTGGTGCCGATTGGGGTTGCCCGCCAGATGGGTCCAGTATCTCCGGGTTTCACCGCGATGTCTGGTTTAGAGGTACGAACGAGCCTTATTCGCTTACCATTTTCTGAATTCTCCGGGCGCACTCTGTCACCTCCTTGCAGTGTGCTATTCAGTTTATCGCCTGGCTAATTTTGAGAGATCATTTACTCAGGCGAGGTATAGTTTACCGTTACTGTTTTCGTTACTGGCTCCTGCCCCTCTACCGTGGCACTAGCGGAGATGGTGTTCTGGCCGTAGTCAAGCTCAACCGTGGTCGAGAAGGTGCCGTCCTCAGCCAGCTCAACCTCGTAGTCGTTGACGGTGACTATAGCTAAGGGGTCGGAAACAGTCCCGCTTACGGTAATGGTGCTTTCGCTGACCTCGGCATTGTCTTCAGGTGAGGTTAGCTCTAAAACTAGAACTCGGCTCACCGTTACCGTTTTGGTTATTGGCTTCTGCCCTTCCACGGTGGCACTAACGGAGATGGTGTTCTGGCCGTAGTCAAGCTCAACCGTAGTTGAGAAGGTGCCATCCTCAGCTAGCTCAACTTCGTAGTCGTTGACAGTGACTATAGCTAGGGGATCGGAAACAGCCCCGCTGACGGTGATGGTGCTTTCGCTAACCTCGGCATTGTCTTCAGGTGAGGTTAGCTCTAGGGTTAGCAACCGCACTACGGTCACAGTTTTGGTCACCGGGTCCGTAGCGTTAACGGCGATAGTGTTTTCGCCGTAGTCAAGTGCAACCGTGATCGAGAAGCTACCGTCCTGGGCTACATCGGCCTCGTGACCGTTAACCGTGACTGTGGCTGACGGTGGCGAGACAGTACCGGTTACGGTCACCTGTCCCTTGGTAATCTCAATCCTATATAGCGGTGAGGTTAGCTCTAAGACTAGAACCCGGCTCACCGTTAGCGCTTTCGTTATTGGCGGCTGGTCCTCTACGCTGGCACTGACGGAGATGGTGTTCTTGACGTAGTCAAGCTCGACGAGAGTTGAGAAGCTGCCGTCCTCATCCACATCAACCCTGCGGTCGTTAACGGTGACCCTGGCCAGGGGGTCGGAGACGGTCCCGCTGACGGTGATGGGACTCACGTTAACCTCGGCATTGTCCTCTGGCGAGGTTAGCTCTAGGGCTAGTACCCGGGTTATGCTTACCGTTTTGGTCACCGACTCCTGTCCCTCTACGGTGGCACTAACGGAGATGATATTCTGGCCGTAGTCGAGCTCAACCGAGGTTGAGAAGCTGCCGTCCTCGACTGTCTCAACCTCGTGGCCGTTAACTGTCACCGTGGCTTGGGGGAGTGAGATAATACCGCTTACTGTTATCAGATCCTTAGTGACTTCAGAGTTAGATTGTGGGGAGGTTATCTCTAAGGCTAAAAGCTGAGGGGATGGGCCGGCACAGCTGCTGATGACTAGGCCTAACCAGAGGGCGGCTGCCATAATCATAATACTGAGAGATTTTTTCTCTTTACCCACGTTAATTCCTGACTACTTCGTGGTTTTGTAGTATCTTGGCCGTCAGCAGTCATCATTCCTATTTTTTGATGATAACAGGTAAATGTTAAGTTACTGTTAAGATTCGGGGGAATACCGTAATTTTGTGCCGACTGGTGGCGATGACGGCGTTTTAGTGAAAAAAGCGGGTTTAGCCTTCACATTTACTTAACATTTCTGTTATAACTTTAAGTAACGGATAAGGAATCATCAGGAGCTTAGAAATGGCTGGCAAAAGGATCCTTGTGGTTGACGATGATGTTAAGACTACCGAGCTTGTCAAGCTCTATCTGAAACGAGATGGTTACAAGGTTATTACTGCCTACGATGGTGTTGAGGCCATACGCCTCGCCAAGGAGAGCCACCCTGACCTCGTAGTTCTAGACCTGATGTTACCTAGGCTTGATGGCTTCGAGGTCTTCCGAGTACTCCGTGGCGATTCTGATGTGCCTGTCATCATGCTTACCGCCAGGACTACTGAGCAGGATAGGCTAGCCGGACTCGACTTGGGAGCCGACGACTATGTGACCAAGCCCTTTAGCCCCAAGGAACTGGCGGCTAGGGTTCGGGCGGTCCTTAGGCGCTTGCCAGAGGAAGCGGTTCAGCGCGGACCTGAGGAGGTTAGACATGGTGAGCTCTTGGTCAATTTTGCTAAGCATGAGGCTTATATTGGCGGTAGAGCCTTAAACCTTACTCCCATTGAGTTCAAGCTATTGGGGGTTCTGGTGCGGGAACCAGACCGGGTTTTCGCTCGAGCACAGCTTATTGAGAAGGTCTTTGGCTACGATTTTAACGGCTTCGATCGTACTATTGATGTTCATATCTTTAATCTGCGCCGCAAGCTGGAGTCAGATCCTCGCCGCCCGAAATATATAAAGATGGTCTACGGAGTTGGCTACAAGTTTGTTACAGGTGCTGAGTGATGCATAGCCTGCGCTCTCAACTCATCTTGGTTTTCATTTTAGTGATCGCGGTTGGCATTGGTATCGTATTCTTCTTTGTCAACCGGGGTATTGAGGAGGAAGTGCAGCAATACGAGGCGGATATGCAGCAGATTAACTTGACCAGAATAGAGCACTTAGTCTCCCGATATTATGCGGAGGAGGGAGACTGGGCGGGCGTCCAGCTCCTGGTTGAAAATATGGGGACTCTTTATGGGCAACAGGTTGTGCTCACTGATAGCCATGAGATAGTGGTTGCTGATTCCCAGGGAGAGCTCTTGGGTGAGCAGTTTCATCCTGACTGGGCGAAGAGAACGCTTTCACCACAGGAGAGCGATGGAATTATCGGCACGGTCTACATTAACCCGGAACCATCGATAGGTTATGCTCTGGCCCAAAGGCTTGCTGACTCGGCAAAGCTCGTTCTCCTGTGGAGCGGCCTATTGGCGGCAGCCACCGCTCTCATAGTTGCCTTCGTGCAGTCACGGCGGCTCTTGGCTCCCATCCAGGCTCTGAGCCTGGCGGCCAGACGTTTGGGGCGTGGCGATTTTTCGCACCGGATTAATCTCAAGACTAGGGGTGAACTGGGAGAAGTGACCCAGGCTTTTAACTCCATGGCCAGTGATCTTGAGCGTGCGGAAAGGTTACGGCGGAACCTGGTAGCTGACACGGCTCATGAGTTAAGAACGCCTCTGTCCAATATTCGTGGTCACATCGAGGCGATTCGGGATGGTATTGTGAAGCCAGATGCAGCTGCCGTTCGCTCTCTCGATGAGGAGGTTATGCTGCTGACACGGCTGGTTGACGACCTTCAGGAGCTAGCCTTAGCTGATGCCGGGGAGCTAAAGCTGGTTCGCCAGGCGGAGGACATTAGTGTGCTAATTGACCAGTCGGTGGCAGCAGTACAGACGAAGGTAGCGGTCAAAGGAGTAACCCTGTCTGTCCGCCTGCCCGATAGCCTGCCTCTCGTGTATGTTGATGCTCAGCGGATTAGCCAGGTTTTGCTGAACCTGCTGGAGAATGCGGTGGTCCATACTGCTAAGGGAGACCGGATAGAGATAGGTGCCAAACAGCGGGGTGACTGGGTAGAGATAAGCATCACTGATACCGGTGAAGGCATTCCGCGTGAGGACCTGCCTAATGTCTTCGAGCGCTTTTACCGGGTGGACAAGTCCCGGGCTCGGGATACCGGTGGCCGGGGGTTGGGGCTTACTATTGCTAAATACCTGGTCGAGGCTCATGGCGGCTGGGTTGAGGCACAGAGTGAACCAGGCAAGGGTAGCTGTTTTTTGTTCACGGTGCCTATCTGTGAGTCCGTTTCCTGACTCGATGTAAGACCATAATCAGTAGCGGTGGGCGAAACTTGAAGTAAACGATGCGACCGCCAACCAACTATTTTATTCCACTACCACTTAATTGCTGGCTTTATCCCACAGCGACTAACTTTTTTTGTCCCGTTTCGTTATATAAAGCAAACCGGATAAATTGGGTGCGTGTCCAGAAAGAGAGGTGGTTCTCGTGAAGTTCAAAAGTCTCTTAGTTGCGTTGACCGCGGCTATCGTTGCGCTACCGGTAGCTGGTTGCTGCCGACCGGTAGCTGCTGCCGAAAGCTACATAGCTGTTATTCCCCAAGTCCTGCATAGCGGCAGTCTGGAGGCAGTTTCGCTCAGCCTTTTCAGCGGGGATAACTTAGTACCGGGCAGGGTGGAAGTAGCCTTGCTGAAGGGGGGCGAAACCATCGTTAGCAAGCAGGGGAGTATTGATGGAAAGGGCATTATCGAGCTGGTCATCCCTGATATCGAAGAAGGCGATTATGAAATTTCAGTCAAGGGTAACGGCTTTACGGATAGAGCCTCGGTTAGGGTGGAAAGGAGCCTTCTTATCTTTCTGGAAAGCGATAAACCGATTTATAAGCCGGGCCAGACTATTCAAATTAGGGTGGTGACCCTGAATCCGGAGCTCAAGCCGGTAAGCGAGTCGGTTACGGTAGAGATTCTGGATGCCAAGGGGATAAAAATATTTCGCCAGGAGGTAGACACTGATGACTATGGTCTGGCGAGCCTTGAGCTGCCTATTTCTTCGGAACCCAATCTGGGAACATGGAAGATAAACGCTATTGACGAGGAGACGAAGACTCAGCTTGATGTCAGGGTGGAAAGGTATGTGCTGCCCAAATATGAGGTGAGGGTTGAGTTGCCCAAGGAGTGGTTCCTAGTCAGTGAGCCCATAGTGGGCAGGGTTTTATCTGAATATAGCTTCGGTAAGCCGGTGACGGGTGAGCTGGAGATCAGGGCATCCCGTTATGTCGGGCAGTGGGAGGAGTACGCCACCTTTTCCAAGGCGATTAGCGGCGAAGCCGATTTTGAGCTGCCCCCGGTCGGCTATGTGGCTGGCGTTCCTGAAGCTGGGGGGATGGGTAATGTTACCCTGGAAATTACGGTTAGGGAGACAGCTACCGGCTACGAGGAGACGACCAGTCGGCTGCTTACCGTGGCTGACTCGCCGGTGAATATCCAGATAATCCCGGAGGGCTCCGTCTTCAAGCCGGGCCTGCCCTTTAGCTTTTTGATTGTCACCGAGACCCCGGATAATAAACCTCAAGAAGCCGAGGTAGCCGTTGAGGTGACTTATCTTGGTGAGGATTTTGAGGAAATCGATACCGATAGTCAGGAGATAGAGACTGTGGGGGGCAAGGCGATTGTGGAGGTCACCCCGCCCAAGAAGAGTGTGGCTCTGGTAATCGAGGCGTCCGGTGAGGGCAGCGAGGCTTCCCAGATGCTGGAGGCTTCCTACTCACCGTCGGCTAACTTTATCCATGTTGAGCAGACAAGCGAGGCGGTGCCCCAGGTGGGTGAGGAGATTAGCTTCCGGGTCTACTCGACCCGTGAGGCCGCCAATTTCTACTATGAGGTTGTCGCCCGGGATAAGGTGGTCTTCTCGGACTATACCGGGAGCCGGGAGATAGCCTTTGAGACTACCCCATTGATGGCACCGGGGGCCAAGCTGTTGGTCTATCAGATCCTGCCCAACAGTGAGGTGGCGGCGGACTATATACCCTTCAAGGTTGAGGCAGATTATCCCCACACCGTTAGCGTGGCCTTTAGCGAAGGAGAAGCTAGGCCTGGTGAAGATATCTTCATCAACATTGAGACTGAGGGGAAAGCCAAGGTTGGTCTTACCGCCGTGGACAAGTCAGTTTTTATCCTGGCGGAGAACCGGCTGAACCTGCAGCAGGTCTTTGCCGAGCTGGAGAGGCTGTATATGGAGCCCCAGGCTGAGCTGCACGAAGTGGTTGTCTACCCTGAAATAACTACCCGGGGCGCTCAGGATATCTTTGAGAGTGCCGGTGTCGTCGTCCTGACCAATAATCAGGTGCCGGAGGGTAAGGAGTACGAGTGGCAGGGGCAATCCGGTGTCTGGGATAAAATGTTGCGCTTCTTCCAGGGTGTAATGCCCATGCTGGAGGAGGCCCCGGCGGCAGAGGCACCTCCCCTGGCTCCATCAGCGCCGGGGATGGATGATGTGACCTCGGGGGAGGGTTTGGTCGAGGTGGAGAGGGTGAGGCAATACTTCCCCGAGACTTGGCTTTGGGAGGAGCTGGTTACCGATGCTCAGGGCCGGGCTTCCCTTGAGGTCAGTGTTCCCGACACCATTACCACCTGGATACTGCGGGTGGTGGGGCTCTCCAAGGAAAAGGGGTTTGGGGTGGCCGAGGATGAGCTTACGGCGTTTCAGCCCTTCTTCCTTAAGATTGACCTGCCATACTCGGCAATCCGGGGCGAGGAGTTTCCGGTCAGGGTGGCTCTCTATAATTACCTTGAGGAGTCGCAACGTATCCTGGTCGAGATTGAGGAGACTGACTGGTTCGACCTGCTCGATGACTCGGCACAGACGGTTGAGGTAGCGGGCAATAATATTGGCGGCGTTGAGTTTATGATCAGACCGGAAAAGCTGGGCATTAGCGAAATCAAGATAACGGCCCGGAGCCAGCAGGCGGCTGACGCCGCGATTAAGACCCTGATTGTGGAACCGGAGGGTGTGGCCCGTGAGGTGGTAGACAATCTGGTTCTGTCGGCCGGCGATGATGAGTTGATTGAGACCTTTATTCCGTCCCTGGTGGTTGCCGATTCCGGTCGGGCGTATCTGGCGCTCACTTCAAGCTACCTGACTCAGACCATGGAGGGACTGGAGGAACTGATTCAGATGCCCATGGGCTGCGGGGAGCAGAACATGATGCTCTTTGCCCCTGACGTTTACATTACGAAATACCTAGAGGAGAGCGGCCAGCTCAAGCCGGAGATAATGGCTAAGGCGGAGAAACTGATGATTACTGGCTACCAGCGGGAGCTTACCTACCGGCGCAGCGACGGCAGCTTTTCCGCCTTCGGACAGAGTGATGAGGAGGGAAGCCTGTGGCTGACCGCCTTTGTCCTCAAGTCCTTCGCTGAGGCAACCGACCTCATCTTTATTGACGAGGCGGTTCTGGATGAGGCTAGAGACTGGATTACCGATCACCAGAATAGCGACGGTTCCTTTGATCCGGTTGGCTTTATACACCATCAGGAGATACTCGGTGGCCTTCAGGGGAAGACCGCCCTCACCGCCTATACGGCCATCGCCCTGATGGAGGCGGGGGAGGAGGCCAGTGCGGATAGGGCAATTAGCTATCTCGAGGGAAAGCTAAATGAGATAGACGATGCTTACACTATGGCGATTACTGCCTATGCCCTGGAGCTTGGCCAGAGTAGTAAGCAAGATGAAACCTACGAGAAGCTAATGGAGATGGCTGTTGAGGATGAGTATGGTCTGCACTGGGGTAGCGGCGGTGTTCTGCCCTCGGAGCCGTGGGAGGGTGGGTTGAGTGCCGATATCGAGACCACGGCCTACGCCACGCTGGCCCTGATAAAGCATGGCGATGCCTTTAATGCTTCGCGGGCGGCCAAGTGGCTGGTTTCACAGCGGAACGCCTACGGTGGCTTCGGCTCAACTCAGGATACTGTAGTTAGCCTGCAGGCACTTATCGAGTACGCTACCGATGCCCGGGCCGATGTTGACCTGGCGGTTATGGTGGAGGGTAACGGGGTTGATGAAGAAATAAGGGTTAATACGCAGAATTTCGACGTTCTCCAGATGATTGAGCTGCCGATTGATGAAGAGATTGAGATAAGCGTGAGGGGGGAGGGTGAAGTGGTGGCTCAGGTAGTCCGGCGGTTTAACGTGCCTGAGGCAGAGCCGGGTGATGAGATCATAACCGTCAGCGTGGACTATGATACCACCGAGGTTGAGGTTAACGACCTGGTTACCGTTTCGGTAGACCTGGGTTTCGAGCCGCCCATACCCATGGAGGCCGGCATGATAGTCCTCGATGTTTCCGTACCCACCGGCTTCGAAGCGGTTACCGATTCTATCGCGGAGGTGGTTGCGGCAGAGGCGAGGCTGAAGCGCTATGAGCTTGCCAGCAGAAAGGTCATCTTCTACATTGAAAATATGCTGCCGGGTGACAGTATTTCCTTTAGCTTTGAGGTGAAAGCCACCTATCCGGTCAAAGCCAAGGGGGTTAGCTCTCAAGCTTACTCCTACTACAAGCCGGAGATTAAGGGTGAGACCCTGAGTGAGGAAATAACGGTAAACTAGGCATTCGTTCTTGCTTAGATCTGGGGTGCTGTGTTATAGCCTGGGTGTATCCCCACCGGCTGTGATGCGGCACCCCAAGCATTTTGAGTTTTAGGAGGTTTTCGTGGTAAGGCGGAGTAATATTGGGGCTTGATACTTATTCAATGATTTTGGTGGTCAGGATAGGCTACCTTGAAGCCCCAAGATCGGACTTTCTGGTCGGCCTCCTGCTCAATGAACCACCCCTCAAGGGCAGCGGGGGCGTGGAGCAAGGCATGAGCAAATTCGTGGGCCACGATTGACTCGATTCGCCTTTGGCTCAGGCGTTCGATTTCAGGAGATAGATAGACCAAAACCTGCCGTCGTCGACGCTTTACTGGTTCGTTGCTTGAAAGAGGCGCTTCCTTGAGGGAAAATACCTGCCCGTCCATTCCCGGAACTGGGGCGAAGATGATAGAGACCTTGTCTTTGAGGCATTCCAGTTCATCAGCAGGCATTTTCTCCATGACTCGTCTTATAGCCTTCAGTGTGTTCGGCCTTCCTGCCGAGTTAAAAAAGCCCGTTTCGACTAGATTATGATAGATGTTTCTCCAATCCTCTTGTGTCGGCATACTTCAGGTTTGCCTCTCAGTATTTTCTCTTTTTAGGGTATTGGGCTGGGGAGCATAGTGTATTTTTTAAAATTTCCCCGGATTCATTGTATCATAATCTTTACCCGTTATCTGTGGCCTTATATCACCACACATTTTGAAGTCTGGAGGTCACTACCGTATCCGCCTTCGTCTAGGAAACCCCGTCGAAAAGATGAAAGCCCTGAGAGTTCTCTCAAGGCTTTTCTATATTCTAACATATTTCAGTCAGTGCTGTCAACTATTCATATCTAGCAAAGGTTTGAGGCTGTGCTTAACAGGATAGTCTTTACCGGGTTTTAAGAATCTCTTCCGCTCTGTCTAGGTCATTTACCTTGAGGACCACGGTTGCTTTTCCCGCCTCACTCTGGACGAAGGCATAGAAATATTCTAGGTTGATGCCAGCTTTAGCTAGTGGCTCGGCCACACTTCCCAGCAGCCCACCAGGGACATTAGGCAGCTCGTAGCTAAGAACTTCATTGACCCGCAGGGTAAATCCGGCGTCGTGTAGTGCCTTGACGGCCCCCTCGGTATCTGAAGCTACCAGACGCACAATGCCGAAGTCGGCAGAATCAGCTACGGACAGAGCCAGGATATTTATCTTATGGCGGGCTAGTGGGGTAAGCATATCTACCAAGCGCCCGGTCTCATTGCCCACAAACACCGATACCTGTTTTATTCTCATCTCGTTTCCTCCTAGCAGGGATGACTTCTGCTAAAGCTCACGACGGTCTACGACGCGCTTGGCTTTGCCCTCGGTACGGGTGATGGTATAGGGCTCTACCAGCTTGATTCGGGCCGAAATCCCGAGGACGCTGTTTACCTCAGCTCTTACCTTCTCCTCCATCTCTTTTAGGACCCGCACCTCGTCGCTGAAGATGGCTTCGGAGACCTCAACCCAGATCTCAATTTCGTCCAGGTGGCGCTCTCGATCGACAATTATCTGATAGTACGGTTCCACACCCTCGATAGAGAGGAGAGCGCTCTCAATCTGGGTTGGGAAGACGTTCACCCCGCGGATGATGAGCATGTCATCAGTGCGACCTCGAATCTTGGACATGCGTACAAAGGTACGACCACACTCGCATTCTTCCGAGTACAGGGTAACCAGGTCGTGGGTTCTAAAGCGTATCACCGGGAGTGCCTCCTTGGTGAGGGCAGTAAGTACCAGTTCGCCTAGCTTTCCATATGGTAGTGGCTCTCCGGTAGCCGGGTCAACCAGCTCAGCCAGGAAGTGATCTTCCCAGATGTGCATACCCTGCTTATAGAGGCACTCGCAGCTCACCCCGGGCCCCACCAGTTCCGTCAGGCCGTAGTTGTCGATAGCAATGATGCCCAGCTTGGCTTCGATTTCGGCTCTCATCTTTTCTGTCCACGGCTCGGCACCACAGACGGCAACCCTGAGCTTGGTATTGACCAGGTCAATACCTAATTTCTGCGCTGTCTCGGCTAAAATCAGGGCATAAGAAGGGGTGCAGGCAAGGGTAGTTGTGCCTAGGTCTTGGATAAGCATGAGTTGGCGTTTGGTGTTGCCTACTGATGACGGGATAACTGTGGCCCCGAGTTTTTCACCTCCGTAGTGATAACCCAGGCCACCGGTAAACAGCCCGTAGCCATAGGCATTCTGAATGACATCGCCCTTGTGAATGCCGGCAGAAGCCAGGTTTCGGGCGATGAGGTTAGCCCAGGTGTCTATGTCGCGGGCGGTGTAGGGAGCGATTATGGGCTTACCAGTGGTGCCGGAGGAGGCGTGTACCCTGACGACCTTAGAAAGCGGTACTGCCATTAAACCGTAAGGATAGTTATCCCGGAAGTCGTTTTTTTGGGTGAAAGGTAACCGGGTGACATCGTCTAGGGATTTGATATCATCAGGAGTTATGCCCGCCTCTTGAAGTTTGGCTCGGTAGAAGGGGACCTTATTATATACAGCTTTAACCTGCTTTTTCAGTCGCTCCAGCTGAAGAGCCTTCAGCTCGGTACGCGGCATCGCTTCATACTGGGGTTGCCACATCTTTATTTATCTACCTCCTCTCATCATGGCTGGTATAGCTGTTATGCTCAAGTGGGTGAAATTCAGGGCATTGTCTTGCCATGGAGCGCGTCTTACCAAGGTGGTTAATAATCAGTTTCTACGGGTAACACGTCACGCTGCCGGTCGCTGACAAAATAAGTACGGCGAGTCCTTGACGTGAGGTTAACTACCACGGGGTTTCCTTCTTTTTCAGGGCATCAATAAGGTCGTCAATTTTCATGGCGGCCATGGTTAAGGTTTGCATAGTCCCTTTGCCGCTGAGTCTCGTCGCCAGTCTGGCTACCGCTTCATTGCTAGGGGCTTCGAGGATGCTAACAAAGTCGTACTGCCCTAGAAGAGCATACTGAGCCAGGATCTTGACCCCCAAATATTCTACTTCCTTGTTTATTTCCCGGAGACTATCTGGGTCTTCGTCGGTGGTTTTTCTCCCGGCATCAGTGAGACTGGTGAGCATGACATAGATGGACATCGCGACCTCCTCCTAAACGGGGCTCTTTACCTATATTATGTGGGTCTAGACTAGCTATTTGTCAATACGGTCAAAGCTGAATTAGTTCAGCCCTGGATCTTAGTATGGATGACACTATTCGTTTGACGACTGGGTTATGGTATAATAGGCAAAAATGATGAAGCTGCTATCTGGGAATGAGGCTCTAGCCTTGGGAGCCTACCATGCTGGCGTCAGAGTGGCCACTGCCTATCCCGGAACCCCAAGTACTGAGATACTTGAAACTATAGCGCGCTTTGACGATGTCTATGCGGAGTGGTCAACGAATGAAAAGGTGGCTCTGGAGGTAGCCTTAGGTGCTTCCTACGCCGGGGTTCGCTCACTGGTCTCTATGAAGCATGTCGGCCTCAATGTAGCCAGTGATCCCTTTATGGCTGCCTCAACCACCGGGGTCGATGCCGGGATGGTCATTATCTCGGCTGATGACCCGGGGATGCACAGCTCTCAGAATGAGCAGGATAATCGCAACTATGCTAGGCTGGCCAAAGTACCTGTCCTAGAACCCAGTGACAGTCAAGAAGCCTATGAATTTATGTCCTACGCCTTTGATATCAGTGAAAGGTTTGATACCCCAGTTCTGGTGCGTACCACCACTCGCATATCCCACTCTAAGTCGGTGGTTAGAACGGAGCGGAGCCGGATCGTGCCGGATCGGCCAGTAGGTTTCCAGTGTAAGGTAGAGAAGTATGTGATGATGCCGGTTTACGCTCGACTCAGGCATCCTATTATGGAAGATCGCGTCGTCAAGTTGGCTGACTTTGCCGAGACCTTTCCCCTTAATCGGGTGCTGTGGGGTGAGTGTAGCCTTGGGGTGGTGACCAGCGGTGTTGCCTACCAGTATGCTAGAGAGGTGTTCCCCCAGGCTTCCTTCCTCAAGCTGGGTATGGTCTATCCGCTGTCAGAGAACCTAATCCGCCACTTTGCGGCTCAGGTAGACAGGCTGATTGTTGTCGAGGAGCTTGACCCGTTTCTTGAGGAGAGTATCAGGGCGATGGGGGTGGGGGTCAGCGGCAAGGAATTCATACCTAGGGTAGGTGAACTGAACCCGGATATCATTGAGGAGGGAGCTCGTGGAATCGGCTTGCTGGGTGAGAGTCCGGCTCGACCAAGGCTGGAGACGGCTCCGGGGTTACCCAAGCGTCCGCCACTACTGTGTCCTGGTTGCCCGCATACTGGTCTATTCTTTGTCCTCAGTAACCTGGGGCGGCGTTCCAGATTACCGAAGTCCAGGAGTAGGGCCCCAAAGGAACCAAGGTTAATCATCACTGGGGATATCGGCTGCTATACTCTGGGTACCTATCCCCCACTTAATGCCATGGATACCTGTGCCTGTATGGGGGCCAGTATCGGTCAGGCCCTGGGTATGGAAAAGGCTGGAGTCAGTCGCAAGGTGGTTGCCGTTATCGGCGATTCCACCTTTATGCATTCTGGCATAACGCCGCTGGTAGATGCGGTCTATAATAAGGGGCAGCTCACGGTTGTCATCTTGGATAACGGGACTACGGCTATGACCGGTCACCAACCTCATCCCGGCAGTGGAATTTCGGCGCAGGGTAAGGAGACCAAGGCCGTAGGGTTAGAGAGTCTGGTTCGGGGTATGGGTATTAGTGATGTCAGGGTCGTCGGCGCCTTTGATATAAGTGGTCTTAGAGGGGTAGTGCGGAGTTCTCTAGCTAGCCCTGAGCTTTCCGTAATCATCGTCCGTGGTGCCTGCTCAGTGGGCGCGCCGAGATCCTCCGGGACCATGGTCGTCGATACTGAGCGGTGCAACCAGTGTGAGATGTGTCTTCTCGTCGGGTGCCCGGCCATTCAGCGGGAAGGTAAGCAGATTTATATTGATGCCACTTTATGTGTTGGTGATGCCTGTACGATCTGTCAGCAGGTTTGCCCTCAGCAGGCAATAGTTCCGCAACCCAGAGTCGAGGTCGGCAGGTTATCCTGACGGAGTAATCTAGGGTGAGGTAATAGTGTCATCGTGAAGAAGTTTGACTTGCTTATTACCGGCGTGGGTGGCCAGGGGGTTATTTTGGCCAGTAACATAATCGGTGAGGTGGCCTTGGCCGCCGGGTACGATGTCAAGAAGACGGACACCTTGGGTATGGCCCAGCGCGGGGGTAGCGTCGTCAGTCATGTGCGTTTGGGCCATCAGGTCTACTCACCCTTGATCAAGGCGGGTGAGGTTGATATATTGGTTGCTTTTGAGAAGCTAGAGGCAGCCAGGTGCATTCACTATCTTCGACCCGGAGCGATAATTATCATCAATAATCACGCCCTGCGGCCACTTTCGGTCAATCTGGGTGATGAGCGCTACCCCAGTGATGAAGAGATAGTTAATATTCTCAGGTTGGGTTCGGAGCGCGTTTGCTTTATTAATGGTACCGACCGGGTACGAAAAATGGGTAACATCAGGACGCTTAATGTGTTCTTACTGGGATGTGCCTCTATTTTTCTACCGCTCAAGATTAGGGTCTGGCAGGATGTCATTTCTCAGCGGGTACCGCCAAGGGTTCGAGAGCTTAATATCGCTGCCTTTAGTCGGGGCAGGAAGGAAATGCGACGTGTCTGTCTCTGATCGGGTGCGCCAGGGGATGGTTGAGGGATCGTGGATACGAAGGATGTTCGAGGAGGGGGCTGATCTTAAAGAGCGGTATGGTGAAGAGAATGTCTTCGATCTTTCTTTGGGTAACCCGGTAATGGAGCCTCCCCACCAGTTTCGCGAGGAGCTAGGGCAGCTGGTGGCGAATCCCCTACCGGGTATGCACCGATATATGGGTAATGCTGGTTATGCGGAGACAAGAGCAGCGGTCGCGGCCCAGCTCTCGATTGTGACCGGAATCAGGTTTACCCTGGACGATATTATTATGACCTGTGGTGCTGCCGGAGCCCTGAACGTGGTGCTGAAGGCAATACTGAATCAGGGAGATGAAGTTGTCCTGTTGGCACCTTACTTCCCGGAGTACGCGAGCTATATTGATAATCACGGCGGGGTAACCAGGGTTCTGGCTACCGATGAGCAGTTTATGCCCCGGTTTGATGCTCTGGAGTCTGCCATCGGGGTAAGAACCAGGGCGGTAGTGATAAATTCCCCTAACAATCCTACCGGCGTTGTTTATGGTGAGGACGTTATTCGTCGACTTGGGGAATTACTTAAAAAAAAGTCGGCTCAATACGCGACACAGATTTTCCTGATCAGTGATGAGCCATACCGGCGGATCATCTACGATGGTCTGACCTGTCCCGGCGTTTGGCCTCATTACCCGCAGAGTATCGTTGTCACCTCACATTCCAAGGATCTGGCCATACCCGGGGAACGTATCGGCTACATCGCTGTCCACCCGGCCTCTCCCCAGCGAGAGGAACTGCTGGCGGCCTGCGTTTACTGCAACCGAACGCTGGGCTATGTTAATGCTCCTGCCCTAATGCAGCATGTGGTGAAGGCCCTGCAGTCAGTGACGGTGCCTATGTTGGAGTATCAAGAGAAGCGCGACTTCCTGTATCGCCATCTGACTGAGATGGGTTACTCGGTGATAAAACCTCAGGGGGCTTTCTACATGTTCCCCAAATCACCAATAGAAGATGATGTGGCTTTCGTGAGGGAACTGCAGCAGCATCTGGTGCTGACGGTGCCGGGGCGTGGTTTCGGCTCGCCGGGTTATTTTCGCATATCATACTGCGTTGATGATAGGACGCTAGCGGGCTCACTGGATGGTTTCCGCCAGGCAGCCCGAAAGTTTGACCTGTGTTAAATCTTGGAGATTACCTAAACCTTCTTAAGGATGGAGGATTTTAGACAAAATGTCGCAGCGTGTAGAAGAGACGTCTCAAAATATTACCGAACTAAGGGACAAAGGGGAGAGTGAGCCAATCGCCTCCTTCCTGAGAATGAGGCTACTGGAGGTTACCCCAGGCTGTGCTAGGGTAAGTATGAAGTTGAGGTCGGAATACCAGAATTTTAACGGGCTGATATTCGGTGGTATGATTATGGCGGTGGCAGACCAGGCGTTTGCCTATGCCTCCAATTCATTGGCCTATCCCAGTTTGGCCTCCCAGTTCAATATCCATTTCGTGGCCGGTGCTGAGGTGGGTGATGAACTCACCGCTGAGTGTCGGGTCGTCAGGAGTGGACGGCGGGTTGGTGTCTCGGAGATAGCGGTGACCAACCAAGAAGGCAGGCTGGTTGCTAAAGCCACCGGCACTACCATCCCGGTAGCTAAAAAGAACCGCTGATCTGCTTTACGGATGCGCCTCCTCTCGTCCGGATTGTTAAGGGTTTCCGGTATGGAGAGAGCTTGTGGTTATTGACAGAGCTGCGTATGTTGTGATACCCTCTACGTGTTATATTTAGGTATAGATCAGACTGATGCTCACTCATAGTAAGAGGCAGTGGAGAACGATAAAATTCGTCTTTACCAAGCGCACTTAGGTGCGCTTGGGGGTAGGGTATGGGAACATACTTAATTAGGGAGCAAGATTAATTACAATCTGAAGCACAGAATACCTCCCCAAGCGGGAGGTATTTTATTGGGTGAATTCAGCATCCCATCTTGGGCTGAAGGGTTAGACTAGGGGACAATATGGAGCCAGCGGAAAACTGTAATACAATTCCTGAGCTCATTATGCATAACTACCAGAAATGGCGATACCGAATGGCAGTGTGCCTGAAAAGATTCGGTATTTGGCGGCGGTATAGCTGGCAGGACTACTATGAAAGGGTGAAGTACTTCTCGATGGGACTGGTGAGCCTTGGTCTTGAGGTGGGGGATGTAGTTTGTATCGTTGGTGACAATGAGCCGGAGTGGTTCTGGGGTGAGTTTGCCACTCAGGCAGCGGGAGGCATCGCCACTGGGATATTTGTTGACTCCACCCCATCTGAAGTGAAATATATTGCCGCTCATTCTGGCGCCAAATTCGCTATCGTTAACGATCAGGAGCAGACCGATAAATTCTTGCAAATCAAGGATGAGTTACCTTCACTGAGGAAGGTTATCTATTGGAACCCCAAGGGTTTAAAGGACTATGATGATCCTTCCCTGATTAGCTTCACTGAAGTAATGAAGATGGGTCGGCTTTATGAAGAGACTGCCCCCGGTTCATTTGAGCAAGGTGTAAGCAGTCGGCTGGGGGATGATGTTGCCTTTATCTACTACACTTCGGGAACTACCGACCTGCCCAAGGGGGCTACCTTTACTCATCGTGCTCTATTAAATACGGCTCGTAAGTTCATCAGTCGCTATCCACTGAATGAGAGTGATGAGTTGATGTCTAACTTTCCGGCGGCCTGGGTAGGAGATAGCTTTTTCGCTACCATCCCACATCTGCTGACTGGCGCTAGACTTAACTTTCCCGAGAAGCCGGAGACTATCGCTGAGGATACCCGGGAGGTGGGGCCTACTTTAGTGACCTATGGTCCCCGGCAATGGGAGGGTCTGGTCAGTAATATCCAAGCAAAGATGATTTATACCTCTCCCTTGAGGCGGTTCGTCTTTAATCTGTTCCTTCCGGTGGGTCATAAGATTACCGATGCCGACCTGCAGGGTGAAAACCTCAGCCTGTTCTCACGGGCGGTTCACCAGATTGCCTATTTAATCCTCTTCAGATCCCTTAAGGATAGATTGGGGCTATCCAGGGTCAGGTTTGCCGTCACCGGAGGTTCTGTTTTGAGTCCGGATGCCCTTCGCTTGATCCATGCTGTTGGTGTTGAACTTAGACAGAACTATGTCAGTACCGAAGCTGGCTTGATTTCCTGCCACAGCAGTGGGGAAATCAAATTAGAGAGCATGGGCAGACCGGCACTGGACACTGAAGTCAGGGTAACCGAGTCAGGAGAACTCTTAGTTAGGAGTGGCTCAATGTTCAGCGGCTACCATAAAGACCCCGAAAAGACTGCTGCCACCTTGGTAGATGGCTGGTACCATACTGGGGATGCCGTTAATATCGATGAGGATGGGCAGCTAGTCTATCTAGATCGACTGGAGTATGTGGGTGAGCTAAGCTCGGGGGTCCAATATGCTCCCCAGTACATTGAGAGCCAGCTAAGGTTCAGTACCTATGTCAAGAACGCCATTGTCATTGGCGGTAGGGACCGGGGTTTTGTTTCTGCCATACTTAACGCAGATTTCGCTATGTTAGCTAAGTGGGCAGAACACCATCGGGTGACCTATACTACCTTTGCTGACCTCTCCCAGAAGGGGGAGGTGGCTGATCTGATGCGGGAGGACTTACTTCGGGTTAACAGCTACCTTCCTGAGCCAGCCCGGGTGAAGAGATTTGTCATCTTGCATAAAGAATTCGACCCTGATGAGGCTGAGCTTACCCGAACCAGAAAATTAAGAAGGGCATTTATTGAAGAGCGGTATCGAGAACTGATTAGCACCATATACAGCGATGCTAGGGAAATAGAGGTTAAGGTTCCGGTAACCTATAGAGATGGTCGAATGGGTACCGTAACCACCAATATCAAAGTAAGGGAAGTTTCCGATAGGGTTATGGAGAATGGCGGAGCTTAGCCAGTTTGTGATCACCGGCATAACCGTGGGCATGGTTTATGCCCTCATTGCTCTGGGCTTTGTCTTGGTCTGGAAATCAAGCGGCGTTGCTAATTTAACACTGGGACAGCTGGTGCTAATTTTTTCTTGGTTTACCTACGGGATGCTGGTTCAGGCAGGCTGCCCCTTTTGGCTTGGCTTTACCTTGGTCGTCCTCTTTGCCCTGGGTGTCGGGTGGATAATTGAGAGGCTTGTCCTGCGGCCACTGGTGGGACAACCAATCCTGTCTTTAATCACCGTTACCTTGGGGGTGGCCTTTTTCCTGGAGGGCCTGGTGAGCTTAATCTGGCCTAAAAGTGTTGCCGCGCTACCGCGCCTTTTCCCTGAGGAGCCGGTTCGTATTGGCACTGCCGTTGTTGCTCAGGAATATCTGTGGGCCGCCCTAATTTCCCTGGTCCTATTTGTCCTGTTAACCCTCTTCTTCAAGCGTCACCGGATGGGAGTGGTGATGAGGGCGGTGGCTGATGACCAGATGGCAGTTCAGGCCTGCGGCATTCCGGTAGCCAAGGTATTCTCACGGTCATGGATGTTCGCCTGTGTGCTGGCGGCGGTGGGGGGCATTCTCATGTCCAGTATTGGTGGCATCACCTTTGGTCTGGTGGGGACTGGTCTTAAGGCCTTCTCGGTGGTGATTCTCGGGGGGCTTGATTCTTTCCTCGGTGCGATTGTGGCTGGTCCCATAATCGGTCTTGCCGAAAATCTCGGCGGCGGCTATCTAACTCCCTTAACCTGGCCGGGTGTGAGGGAGGTTATCCCGTTTATCATCATTATTATTGTCATGTTCATTAGGCCCCACGGTCTGTTTGGTGAACGACGTATAGAGAGGATATAGAAGTTGGATTTACCAACCGGTGTCCGTAGCTATAGCTATGCTCAGGACATGGCTGTCTTCCGCACCAAGACCCACTGGGTATGGCTGGCGGTACTTTTGGCCTTTCTGTTTACCGCCCCCCTTTATTGGGGTGGTGAATGGTTAAGCGTGGGCAACCTTATCGGGATCACCATAATCGCGGCTACCGGCTTAAATATCCTGACCGGCTATTGTGGCCAGCTCTCCATAGGCCATGCCGGGTTCATTGCCGTCGGTGCCTATGCCTCGGCGATACTGACCAATCGCTTTGGCCTCCCTTTCCTGGCCGGGCTCATCTGTAGTGGCGGTGTAGCCGGGTTGGTGGGCATGATTTTCGGTATCCCCTCACTGAGGGTCAAGGGTTTTTACCTGGCGATCAGCACCATTGCTGCCCAGTTTATCATTATCTGGGTGATTAATCACTGGACCAATGTTACCGGGGGCTTTAACGGCATGAGTGTCCCTCCAGCTTCAATTGGGAGTATCTCCTTCATCAGTCAGGCCAGCCAGTTCTATCTAATTATGATAATTGTGATGATAGTTGTTTTCTTGGCTAGGAACTTGTCTCGAACACGGGCTGGTAGGGCCTTTATTGCTATTAGAGATAATGACCTTGCGGCCCAAGTGATGGGGATTAACCTCTTCCGTTATAAGCTTATTGCCTTCTTTATTGGTTGTTTCCTGGCCGGGATCGCTGGTTCATTGTTCGCCCACTGGACTGGCTTCCTTAATGCGGAGAATTTCACCATGACGGACTCAATACTGTATATTGGTATGATAATCATTGGCGGCTTGGGTACCACCGTTGGGCCTATTTTTGGCGTCCTTTTTATCCGGCTGCTGCAAAAACTGATAACGCTTCTTTCGCCGGCTATAGAAGCTGCTCTGCCGACCTTGCCCGCCGGGTTTACTACCGGCATCGGCCCCATGGTATTTGGTTTATTCATTATCCTATTCCTGATACTAGAGCCTCGGGGGCTGGCCCACCGCTGGGCGCTGTTCAGGGCTTCCTATCGGCTTTGGCCTTTTTAAGACAAAATTGAGAGAGGGGGTGTAATGTAGCATCAATTGAGAAGATAGTACCTATAATTAACGAAGATTAACGAAGGAGGAATTCGAGATGAGATATAAAGGATCGCTAAAGATGGCTTTGGCTATCGTCATGACCCTGGCTATGGCCGTGATACCCTTACTCAGCAGTGGCTGCACTGGTGCCGGTCAGGCCCCTTCAGAGGCAGCAGGTTTAAAGGTGGGCTTCAGTATCTGTTATACCGGGGTTGCTGCCGAAAAGGGACGCCCCATGGGTGATGCCAAACTGGACTGCATCAAATACATCAATGAGGAGCTTGGTGGTGTTGACGGACACCAGATTGAGGTGATCTGGCGTGACAATGAGTATGACGCTCCCAAAGCGGTTACCATTATTAACGAGCTCATGGATAAGGACTGTCTCTTTTTCACCACCAACTCTTCTAAAATGATGACGGCCTCTATGGAGATTGCCAACCGGGCTAGCTTCCCCGGCTTTACCGTCTTTAGCTCCCCGGTGTGCACCCACCCGCCGCAGCATACCTACGGGCAGACACCAGATTATGGCGACGATTGGGCGGCCTTTGCCACCTACTATCTGGAGAATATCTGGCAGGGCGAGGATAAGCCCAGGATGGCGTTGCACCTTCTGGATAACCCCACCGGTTCGGGGGCGCGAGATGCAGCTCGGGCTTTAGCCGACGAGCTGGGTATTGAGATCGTGGCTGATGAAGAACACTCCGCCACCACCATCTCCGAGATGGAAAGCCTGACCCGGATTAAGGCTCTGAACCCTGATGTTCTCTATATATCCAGCACCCCGCAGCCTACTTCTATCATTGTCCAGAACGCCGTTGATCTGGGTATGTACCCCGGTATCACCATTGGCTGTGGCCATGCCAGCTTCACTAGCGTTCTGGTTAAGTTGGCTGGGGCTGATGCCGAAGGCATCTATGGCACCTTTCCTACCGTGATGTGGGGAGAGGATGTGCCGGCTATGGCCAAGATGACCGAATACTGTCAGGAGCTGCACCCTGATGATTATGGCAACATGGACTACATCACCTCGTGGGCAGAGGGCTTAATCGTGGCCGAGATTCTGAGGCTGGCAGTGGAGAATGTCGGCGTGGAAAACCTGACCCCGCAGGCGGTAGAAGAGTATGGTTTCAAGAAGCTCGATGGCTTTGACGCTGGTGGTCTGCAGGGTTCGGTAAGCTATACCCCGGGAGACAACCGACTAACCAACTTAAACCGAATCTATCAAATAGTAAACGGCGAAATCACAAACCCCAGTGCCTGGACTGAGGCGCCGCTCATAAAGTACGAAGACTTCGAGTGGTTTGGTCAGTAATTATTCTGGTAGGAGCCCCTGGCATGAGCGGGGGCTCCTACTTACCGAGGGCTTAGTATGCTTAAACTGAATAACATAGAGGTTGCCTATCTCAATGTTATCCGGGTGTTGCATGGCATCTCTCTGAGCGTTGCTGATGGGCAGATTGTGGCTCTGCTTGGTGCCAATGGCGCCGGCAAGAGTACCACCCTCAAGGCAATATCAGGCTTGCTCCGTAGCGAGGAGGGAGAAGTAACCGATGGCAGCATTGAGTGGAACGGCGAAAAGATTGATGACAAGAGTGCTGAAGAGGTAGGTAAATTAGGTGTTATTCAGGCACTAGAGGGACGGCGTGTTTTTGAGCACCTCAGCACTGAGGAAAACCTGCTGGTTGGAGCCTATCAGCGTCAAGGCCGTCGTGCGGTTAGAGAGGACCTTGACATGGTTTACCAGTATTTTCCGCGACTCAGGGAGTTGAGGCGCAGTACCGCGGGTTATCTTTCTGGCGGTGAGCAGCAGATGCTGGTCGTCGGTCGGGCGATAATGGCAGATCCGAAGCTCTTGATGTTAGACGAGCCATCACTGGGTCTGGCGCCGATGTTAGTTGAGGAAATATATGATATTATCCGACGGTTTAATACGGAACACAAAACCTCGATTCTCCTTGTTGAGCAGAATGTCAGGGTTGCCCTCGGTATTGCTGACTATGGTTATGTCATGGAAAATGGTCGTATCGTGCTTGATGGTAGCGCTGACTTTCTCAGGCATAACGAGGATGTCCGGGAATTCTATTTGGGCTTGTCGGCTACGGGTACGAGGAAGAGCTATCGGGAGGTAAAACACTACAAAAGACGAAAGCGGTGGTTATAGAAGTAGGGGAAGCCTCCCAAAGCGAATGAAGCAGTATCTATAGGAGCTATCCCGGCTGTCCTAAGTAAGCTGAGATGACTTTCGGGTTATTTCTGATTTCTTCCGGAGTGCCCTCGGCAATTTTGCGCCCAAAGTCGAGGACCACAATCCGGCTGGCCAAATCCATGACCACGCCCATATCATGCTCGACAAGAACAATACAGTTGACCCCGTCTCTCAGCACGGGGGTTTCCGGGTAGGTATCTCCCTGTCCTTCAAATATATCTATGATAAACCGGGCGATGTCCTCTTTCTCTTCTAGGTTCATGCCTGCCATCGGTTCATCAAGGAGCAAAACCTTTGGTTCCAGAGCCAAGGCTCGACCCAACTCAACCCGCTTACGCATTCCGTAGGGAAGGGTACCAACTATCTGCTTCCTAATTGAGGCTATCTCAAGGAAATCGATGATGTTCTCCACTGTTTTGCGGTGTCTGATTTCCTCTCTCTGAGCCCAGCCAAAATAGATGGCGTTGCTAAAGAAGTTCTGCCTCATAAGGGCGTGTCGTGCCGCCATAATGTTGTCCAGAGTACTTAAGCCCGTAAACAGCTCGATATTCTGGAAGGTTCTGGCTAGGCCGAGCTGGGCTGCCTTATCCGGACGGATTCGGGTGAGGCGCCGGCCTTCGTAGAATATTTCGCCTTTCTGTGGCTTGTAGAAGCCGTTGATACAGTTTAGGATGCAGGTCTTACCGGCACCGTTTGGTCCGATGATAGCCAAAATCTCGTTATCGTTAATGTCCAGGCTGACTTCGTTAAGTGCTTTGACACCGCCAAAGGAGAGGGAAAGGTTCTCAATTCTTATCTTAACCTTGGACTCACTTTTTACCTCTGGCAACTTCCTAGCTCCTTACCGAGCTGCTTTAATTGCTTCTCTTAGCTTCCTCAGCGAGCAGTTTCTCCTGATACTGAGTTACGCGGTAGCACTGTGGCCCCTCGCACTCCAATTGGTGCTTTAGCTGCTTACTTTTCTGCCTCAACAGGTTACTTATTTCTTTAGTCGGCTCATGGTACTTCCGGTAACCAGTGCATTTGGTTGAGAAGTCCTTGTATACCAGCACGGTCACCTCGTCATCCACCGCATCACAGTAGATTGTAGTCGCCGTTACCTGCCAATTTACCATGCTTATCAGAAAGCTCCTTACCAGATTATCATATCGCTATCTTGAGTGTCCATATTGAGTAGAGTTGAAGCTAGCCAAGACGTTGGAAGCCAGTGGCTTGAGTAGGGGCTGCCTTGGGCTATTTGACATAAAGTAAGAAATTCTCTGCCTCCTGATGCGGTATAAGGTACCTATTGACAAAATAAGAGAGGCCATAATATAAATAAAGCATTAAAACTTGAAGGGAGACATAACTATGCCAATTGCCATGCCAGGACTTATTGCTGCCATCATTGCCATTGTGTTCGGGATTATTGTAATGGTTAAGCCTCAGGTGCTTGCCTATCTAATCGGGATATACCTTATCATTGTCGGTGCCATGTACCTTGTGCAAACATACCTATAACGGTTAATAAACTCACAAGGGTAACAGGTTTCTTCCGATTCAAGGGCGGCGCGGCCTTGGTGAATCTAAAATCGGGGTATAGCTAAATAGGAATACCCGGTTGAGCCTGACTAATTAAGTGCTGGCTGGGGTATTTTTAAGCCGCTTATTGAATTCTTCGGGGCTAAAATGGTATTCCTGAGTGCCATAGCACTCGACGGCGAAGGAGGCACAGACACTTCCCATCAGGGCACACTGTTTTAGGCTCTTACCCTGAACCAGGCCCTTGATCAGCCCGGCTCTATAGGCGTCCCCAGCGCCGGTTGGGTCGGCTACCGTCTTTGGTTTAGCGGGCGGGATAGCTATCTCATCATCCGGCGTTATGACCCGGGAGCCCATTTCCCCGAGGGTGGTAATGATGACGGCGGTTTTCTGGAGCAGTTTTTTTCGGTCTAGTCCCGTATGGCTCATGATAAGCTCCAGTTCGTAGTCGTTGGAAATCAGGACGCTGGCACCCTCTATGCGTTGGATAAGGTCATGGCTTTGCCATAGGGGTAAGGATTGCCCGGGGTCGAAGATATATGCGATACCCCGCGACTGGCAGGTAAGGGAATAATTTAGCATGTCTTCGAGGTTTCCGGCGGCAATAATGGCCAGGGTTTCTTTAGGTTTCAGCTGGTTAAAGTTGAAGGTGGAGGGGAATTTCATGGCCCCGGAGTGGAAACCGGTGATCTGGTTATCAGCCCGGTCGGTGGTGATATAAGCGCTGGCGGTAAGTTCGCCTTCAATGACCTTGATGCTGTCGCAGGCTATCTGGTTTTTCTCAAGCCATTCGAAGTATCTATGGTAGTCGCGGCCCACTGTGGCTAGGATTACCGGTTTTTCACCCAGCAGGGAAAGAGCATAGGCGATATTACCAGCGGTGCCGCCAAGCTTCTCTACCATACCGTTGACGGTGAAGGAAACATTCAGAACATGTAGTTTCTCGGGCAGGATGTGGTCGGAGAATTTACCCGGGAAGTCCATAATCCTGTCATAGGCAAGCGAGCCAGAAACAATGATATTCATAAGACTCCGCACTTTGGCTACTATGGCTATGGTAGAGCCTCAGCTTATAGACTGTCAAGCATCTAGCCTTTGTAACTCCTGTGGCGCAACATTTTCTGGTATAATTCAATTGTTACCGGAGCCCTTAAGGCTCAGTGGGTTGTCGGTCGGGAGAACTGCCACCGAAGGAGGAAGAAATGGTATTATTGGTATCAAGCGCAGTATTTCAGGAGGGAGGGATGATACCCTCCAAGTATACCTGCCAGGGGCAGGATATCTCGCCGCCACTGGCCTGGGGTGAACCATCTGCCGGGATTCAGTCCTTGGTGCTTATTGTGGATGACCCGGATGCCCCGGGTGGTGTCTTCACTCACTGGGTTATCTTCAACATTCCGGCTGATAGTCGTGGGCTTCCCGAGGCGGTGCCGACTCAGGCTCAGCTCCCCAGTGGCGCCTTACAGGGTAAGAATGACTTTGGCAGGATTGGCTACGCTGGTCCCTGTCCGCCACCGGGACGCCCGCATCGGTATCAGTTTACTGTTTATGCACTAGATAGTCCCTTAGACTTGGAGGCAGGCGTGTCCAAGAAGCAAGTCCTGGATACAATGCGGGGGCACATTCTGGCTCAGGGTCAGCTTGTTGGCAGGTATCAACGTTAGTTGGTTAACTCGGATGGGATTAGTAGGGTATCTACTGATCTAATCCCTATTTGGCTTCTTGGAGTACGGATTCCCCGGAAAGGCTTATTTGTAGTTTATTTGGTTTACCCTCGCTATCAGGCCCGGCTTTATCTTCCTCGACTTTGCTCACTTCCGGAAGTGTTTGTAACATGTCACCTAGGTTGATTGGCTCACGCAGGGAAACGATGATTGAGGGTCGCTCGGTGTTAGGGATGAGCTCGGTATTTTCAATCTCGGGTAGATTGTCAAGATAGGTTACGATTTCCATTATTTTCATTATGTCTAACGGGGGCAGGATTACTAGCTCCAAATCTAGATTATTCTCGTCAGCGGTTGTTTCTTGGTTGCTGGTTGCGGGTACTGGTTCTGCTTCTCCCTTGGCCTCCGTTTGGCTTATGTTTGGGGTAGATTCTTGGGAATCAAATGACGGCGTCTCATCAGTCTCTGTAGTTACCGGACTAGCTGTCTCTTGCGACGGGAAGGACTGGGATATAGTGCGTTCAGACTCTACCTGCAGTGCTGCTACCTGCTGTGTCAGGCTCTCGAGCCCCGAGAGAAGCTGGCTAAATAGTCCCTGAACAGAGTTTTTGAGTTCGAGTTGAACCCTTTGGATCTCAGTTTCTATCTGCTGGGCTTTGATTTCTGCTTCCGCTATGAGGCTAGCCGTTTCGCTTTTGGCCTGCTCGACGGCTTGTGCCTTCATTTCCTCAGCTATTTTGTCAGCCTCGGTAACGGTTCTCTCAGCAAGACTGGTGAGCGAGGAAAGATGTGCCGTGCGCTGGTTGAGTTCGTCACGTTGATTAATAAGCTCATTGATGAGAGACGTTACCTGATTCTCATCTAGCCCATCTTTGACTTTCTTGATTTCCCAGCCAGCCAACTCAATGAAATCATCCTGGCTTTTGGCCCCGTTTTTCCCCATACGTACTCTCCACCCTGTTCTATAATTAAGTGTAGCTCAAAGAAATTAGATGTCAATCACTCAATAGTAATATCTAGTAATATATTGGCATATACGAAAGTAAGGTAGGAGATAGAATTCAGGCTGCTGCGAGGTAGCCCTGGCCAAAGGCTATTACCGTTCTCTACTTTGGCTCTGTCTTTTTGGTGACCAGTTGCTTTAGCTCAGCAGCGTTTTGGGTGGCGTAACCCAGTTCGTCATTATCAAAATAGCAGTAAACCTCTTTACCAGCTTTGGCCCAGCTGAAAAAGATAGCGGCCCATTTGGTGAGGGTCTCATCTGGGTAGCTGCCGATATAGGCGTCACTAGGTCCATGCAACCGCAGGTAAGCAAAGTCTGCGGTAAGCTCTTGGGGCGACCTTAAGCCGGCAAGTTCATATATGCAGAAGGCGGCTCCGTGTTCAGCCAGGGCCTGGTATACCTCAGGGTGAAACCAGGTGGGGTCACGGAATTCGAAGGTATAGCGGTAGCCTCTTGGCAGTGCCCTGAGGAAGGACTTTAGCCGTCCCAGGTCAAGCTGCCAGTATGGTGGCAGTTGAAAGAGGACAGGGCCCATCTTCTCCCGAAGCCCGGCTATCCGTTCCATAAAGGTAGCCAGCGTCGTCTCGGGGTCTCTCAGCTTCTTCATGTGGGTGATAAAGCGGCTTGCTTTAACCGCGAAGATGAACCCTGAAGGCACTGTATCTCGCCATTGCTCAAAGGTCTTCTTCTCTGGTAGTCGATAGAATGAGTTGTTAATTTCCACGGTGTGGAAGTGGCCTGCGTAATAGGTAAGAAAATCTCTTTGAGAAGTGCCTGGAGGGTAGAATGGCCCCACCCAATGTCGGTAATGCCAGCCTGAGGTGCCAAGGTGGATCATGGTGTCGTATTTTGTTGGGTGCTTGTCTCTCATTGGTGCGCAATTGTAATATGGTAGCTTTGTGGCTGTCAACGCCATCAAGATTGATAGCTTTTACCCCCTTGTTTTAGGTTGGGCAAACGTTAGGAGTATAGGTAAGATACTTGAAGCAGCGAGGGACTTTGGAAGCGGGAACTAGACAGGGATGTTAGCCACAATTGTGGTACCTTTACCTACTTCAGGTTTAAGAGCTAAGCTACCGCCGAGTAATTGCACCCGTTCCTGCATTCCAGCCAAGCCAAGTTTGCCCGTCTGCACTAGGTCCCCAAGGTTCTGAGGGAGTTTGAAGCCGATGCCATCATCACTTATGGTAACCTGAACCTTCTGCTTATTGAACTCGATCTTCACCTCAGACTTGGTGGCTTGCGCATGCTTGGCAATATTTCTTAGCGCTTCTTGAACGATACGGAAAAGTATTAGCTCTGCTTCCGGGGAGAATCTGCGTTCGCTACCCACTATCTGTAAGTTGGTCTTCACCCCGTATTCCTTGGTCAGTTCCCCGATTAACCACTCCAGCGCTGGTAGCAAGCCCAAATCATCAAGGATAGCAGGTCTTAAATCACGGCTGAAGCGGCGCACTTCCTGCACCACGTCTCTGATTTCTTCATAGAAACCCCATAGCGCCTTGGCCTCTCGCACAGGTAGGGCTGCTTTGTCACCGAGCAGGTTTTCTAACTGGTGGAGTAGGGCAATAAGGTTTTGTACCGTGCTATCATGGAGCTCTCGGGCAATACGCCGGCGCTCTTCTTCTTGGGCGCGGGTAATCTCTTGGAGGTAAAAGCGCAGGTTTTCCTGCATTCGTTTTTGTTCGGTGATGTCTCGAGCAATGTTTTGGAAGGCTACCAGCTTACCGTTGCTGAAGATGGGGCTGGTGGTTAACATCAGGGTTACCTTGGTTCCGTCCTTTCGGATAAGTTGTTGTTCGTAGGGCTGAGCTACGTCTTTACCCCTGATTAATTTTTGGCGTATCTCCCTAGCTAAGCGGAGGTCCTTTTCGTGAAGGAAGGTTTTTACATTGCCACTGGCCAGTTCTTCGGCACTAAATCCGGTGAGCTTTTCAGCAGCTTTGTTTGCCCTCAGAATGTTACCCTTTAAGTCGTGCACCCAAATGGCGTCGAGGGCGACCTCAAATAGCTCCCTGAAGCTTTTCTCTGACTCCTTAAGCGCCCTCTCGGCTCTTTTTCTTTCGGTGATGTCCTGCAGGGTCTCTATGGCGCCTACTACCCCCCCCCGGCTGTCTTTGATGGGACTGGCCGTGAAATGGAGCCATCTTCCATTCTTTCCTAGGGCTGGGTAGTAATCTTCGGCTTCATAGGCACCGTCAATGAGAGCAGATTTCCGGCATTCATCCTTGTAGTATTTCTCAATCTTGGCAGCTGAGGCCCCGTCCACAATCAGGTCGGCCATCGCTGGCCTTTCCTCGGAGTAGAAGGCGCGCCACTGCTCATTCGTGCCCACTATTTCTTTCCTTTTTATGCCGGTAAGGGCTTCAATTGCTGTATTCCAGTGGGTGACTTTATGGTTTCTATCGATGACAAATGAGGAAATAGAGGAGCCATCAATAATTTTAGAGAGCATCTCCTCGGCTCTCTTCAGCCCGGTAATGTCTTGCATCAAATCGACAAATTTTACTATCTCGCCGTTTTCGTCAAATATGGGGGAGCTCTTTATGGAGAAGTATCTGTCAAACTGTGCTTCGTAGCGGTCAAATGAGCCTACCTGCTTGGTGTCCCGAGCTTGTCGGCAGGGGCACTCTGCTTGGGGACATTCCACCCCCCGTAAGATTTGGTAACACTTCTTGCCGATTACTTCGTCACGGCTTTTGCCCAGTAGGGCGAGCCCACTATCGTTTATGTTTTCTATATTGTAATCTCTATCGATAATTAGCATAACATCTTCCAGGGCGTTGAATGAGCTACGCCACTTTTGCTCCTCAACCTTGAGCCGGGAATCAATCACTCGAATACGCTCCTGTTCTCTTCGGCGTACATAAAATAGCAGGTTCACCACTGTCCCAATGCCGATAACACCACCGGTCTCAAACAAAGCATCGACCGGGCTGGGAGAAGTTAAGATTGCCCTGGGTAACATGATACCTAGAGCTGCTACCAAGCTGGCTATGCCTCCTTTTAGGCTAAAGGCAAAGCCGGTGTAGATTATTGGGGCTAGTAGATAGACTCGTACTATGGCGTGCCGGGTTAGTCCCCAGAATGAGGAGGGGGGTTCCACTCCGATAAAGGGTAGCTGCTCGGGATAGTGGAGGATTATACCCACGGCAAACAGGGCGACCACAAGCCAGAAGTGGGGGTTACGTATCACCTTTAGCTTTGGGTTTAAATATGAGGCCATATACCGAACCTGCCCAATAGCTTAGCCCAATTCTTCCAGGGTGAACCATCCCTTTTTCATTGCCTTGATCACGGCTTCGGTGCGGGAGCCCACGCCCAATTTATTAAAAATACTTCCCAGATGGCTCTCAATAGTGCGGACACTGAGATGCAGCGCCTTACCGATGTCAGCATTACTCATGCCTTTAGCGGCCATCTTAAGGATAATGGTCTCCCGTTTCGTAAGTAGATCTGAGACACGTTCTCCAGTCGGCTCGACTTTGGGTTGTCTTAACCGTGTCATTACCTTACGGGCTACGGTGGGATGAAGTACGGCTTCTCCTCGATACACGGTCTGAATAGCACTAATAAGTTCGTGGCTACCCACATCCTTTAACAGATAGCCGGCAGCACCAGCCTCCAGCAAGGGGAAGATATATTGTTCATAATCGTAGGCGCTCAGGATTAAGATTACTGCCGAGGGCTGGTGTGCTTTAATCTGCTTGGTGGCTTCGATGCCATTGATCTTGGGCATGGAGATGTCCATAATAATTACGTCTGGTTTTAGCTCGTGGGTCATACGGATGGCTTCCTCACCGTCACCTGCCTCGCCAACGACCTCAAAATTTGCCTCGCGCTCCAGGAACTGCCGGATACTCTCTCTTACCACCACATGGTTCTCAGCCAGGAGAATAGTAATCTTCTTCATTTGACATCTCCTTTATCACCTAGATTTTAGACTATCTGGCTGTTTTACTCAACAAGTCATGGTTTGACCTCTTTGGTTTTAGGGGAAATCACTGAGAAAATCAGGATTTTACCTAAGGTTTTCCCCAAACTAAATATCGGCATCACACGGATGTAGCCATGACTGATTATGGTTAAGCTTAAAGTAAGAACCGCTATGTAAAGGAGGAAGGGATAATGGGAGTTAGAGCCTATCTACTGGTCAGCGTTGTCGATAATATGGAGCAGCAAGACTTTATTAGTACCCTGAGGCAGTTGGAGGAGATGCCGGGGGTGGATTTTGTTGATCCAGTCATCGGGGCGGCTGATATGGTGATTATGATAGATGCCCCGGTAACCGTAGAAGCAGTCGCCACTAAAATCCGAGCCAAGGACTGGGTCAAGAATCTGGAGATTCTGAGGATTGTCAGCATGTTTGAGCGCCACCGTGCTTCGAAGCAAGAGCTGCTCAAGGCCATGACCCGCAGTGGCGTGCAGTCTACTACCAATGCCTAAATAGAGGCTGCGAAGCTGAGGAAAGGAACTGATTATGGTTGTTGAAGCCATAGCTGAAGTGGAGTTTGACCTCTCGGGAATTGATACCATAGTTCACCGGCATAACGTAGAACCTGGTGCGGTAATACCGATCCTGCAGGAAATTCAGGACACCTGCGGTTATGTTCCGCCGGTAGCCATACAGCGCGTTGCCGAGCACATGAATATCCCGGCTAGCGAAATCTATGGTATCGTTACCTTCTACGCCCAGTTCAGACTCCAGCCTCTGGGGAAGAATCTAATCAGGGTCTGTCATGGTACGGCCTGTCATTTGGGTGGCGCGGAGATGGTGGCGGAAGCACTATCCCAGGTCACCAAGGCTCAGGAAGGGGAAACCAGCCCGGATGGTTTGTTCACCGTGGAGCGGGTTGCCTGTCTGGGGTGTTGTAGTTTGGCACCCTGTATTATGATCAATAAGGATACTCACGGACGGCTTACCCCGGAAGCTATCAGTAAGGTTGTGACTGAAGTTAAGACTGAAGCATCAGCTTCAGTTCGGCAGGCAGTGAGTGAATCCTAAAGTTAAAGAGGAGAGATTTATGCCGCGGGAAAGAGAAGGCAGTTGGCGTGTCAAGGTAGGGCTTGCCTCTTGCGGTATCGCCGCTGGTGGTAGGAAGGTGTACGATGCTTTTGATGCCCAGCTTCGTGATGCCGGACTGGGTGTGGAGCTTGGGCAGACTGGGTGTATGGGCATGTGCTATAACGAGGTGCTGGTGGAGGTTTTATCTCCCCAGAAGGAGCGTACCTTCTATGGTAAGGTCACTCCCGACAGGGTTGACCGTATCGTGAGCGAGCATCTAGCTCAAGGTAACCCAGTTAATGAATGGATTATTCCAGACCAGGAGATAGATGGCCTCTTGGCCAAGCAGAAGAGAATTGTACTCCGAAACTGCGGCATAATTGACCCCGAATCCATTGATGACTACCGGGCAGCGGATGGCTATCAGGCAATAGAGAAGGTGCTTGCTACCATGTCACCTCAGGACGTAATCAACGAGATAACCAAGTCTGGCTTAAGGGGGAGGGGTGGTGCTGGCTTTCCTACCGGCATTAAATGGGGCTTTGCTCGTAAGTCGCCTGGCGGCCAGAAATACATAATATGTAATGCCGATGAGGGAGACCCCGGGGCTTTCATGGATCGGAGTGTCCTGGAGAGTGACCCCCACAGTATTATCGAGGGGATGCTGATTGCTGGCTATGCTGTTGGCGCCTCAGAAGGCTATATTTACGTGCGTGCCGAGTACCCACTGGCCATCCAGCGTCTGGAAATGGCGCTGGCCAAGGCTAAGGTAACTGGATTTATTGGTGAGGGTATCTTGGGATACGATTTTGACTTTGATATCAGAATTCGACAGGGGGCTGGTGCTTTTGTCTGCGGTGAGGAGACAGCGCTTATTATGTCTATCGAAGGACGGCGGGGAATGCCCAGATTCCGCCCCCCGTTTCCGGCTCAGTCAGGCTTGTGGGGTAAACCGACCACGATCAATAATGTTGAGACCTTGGCCAATGTGGCTTGGATCATGCTTCACGGTGCCGATGCTTATAGTGCCTATGGTACTGAGAAGAGCAAGGGGACCAAGGTTTTTGCCCTGGCGGGGAAGGTAGCTCGCGGAGGTCTGATTGAGGTACCCATGGGTATTACCCTGAGGGAGGTGGTTTTTGACATCGGGGGTGGCACCTCAAGCGGGCTACCCTTTAAGGCCATCCAGATTGGAGGCCCGTCGGGAGGCGTTATTCCCGCTAGTCTGGCTGATACCCCGGTAGATTATGAGTCGGTGACCCAGACAGGAGCCATTATGGGTTCAGGTGGGCTCATCGTCATGGACGAAACCAGCTGCATGCTCGACATCGCTAAATTCTTTCTCAACTTTACCCAGGACGAGTCCTGTGGCAAGTGTACTTTTTGCCGTATTGGTACCCTGCGTATGCAGGAAATCTTGGAGCGGATTACGGCGGGTAACGGTCGGGAGGAGGATATCCCCATGCTTGAGGAGCTGGCTCGGAGTGTCAAGCGGGCTTCCTTATGTGGGCTGGGGCAGACAGCACCGAACCCGGTTTTAACCACGATTAAGTACTTCCGTGATGAATATGAAGAGCACATCTATGAGAAAAAGTGTCGGGCCAAGAAGTGTCCGGCCCTAATTACCTATGAGATTATAGCGGAGAAGTGTCCTGGCTGTGGGCTCTGCGCTAAATACTGCCCTACCGGGGCTATCTCTGGGGAGAGGAAGCAGCCCTATGTTATTGACAGCGAAAAATGTATTCGCTGCGGGTTATGTATGAACGTGTGTCGCCTGGAGGCGGTATCTGTCTACTGAGGAGAAGGAGATGCCTAACAAGGTTTCATTTACCCTAGACGGTAAAGAGATTAAAGTTGAAGCCGGGACCACTATTCTTGAGGCGGCGGTGCAGCAAGGGGTAGAAGTCCCAACCCTGTGTCATGACCCTCGTCTGAAACCTACCGCTGCCTGTCGGATGTGCCTCGTGGAGGTGGAGAAGGCTCGAGGGCTGATGCCTGCCTGTACCACCCCGATTACTGAAGGGATGGTGGTGAGAACAAAGACTGATGATATTACCAGCCTGCGTCGGATGGCCTTAGAACTTTTGCTCTCTGACCACTACGGTGATTGTCTAGCTCCCTGTAAGCTTGCCTGCCCCGCCGGTATTGATATTCAGGGCTATATTGCGCTCGTTGCCGACGGTCAGTACCGGGAAGCGCTGAAGTTAATTAAGGAATCTAATCCTTTGCCGCTTGTCTGTGGGCGGGTCTGCCCTCGTTTCTGTGAGGCTAAGTGCCGCCGGAATGTGGTTGACGAACCGATTGCCATAAACATGCTCAAACGCTTTGTCGCCGATTATGATATTAATAATGGCGAACCCTATATACCTGAGGCTAAGCCAGCTACGGGGCATAAAGTAGCTATTGTTGGTGGTGGTCCCGCTGGTCTGAGTGCTGCTTATTACCTGGCTCTTGAGGGTCATGAGGTGAGTATCTTTGATGCCAGCCCCAAGCTGGGCGGCATGCTGAGATACGGTATCCCCGAATATCGCCTACCCAAGGCGATCTTAGATAAGGAAATCGCCATCATTACCCGCCTCTGCCGTGACGTTCGCTGCGAAGTTGCGCTGGGTAAAGACTTTACCGTTGATAGTCTCAAGGCTGAGGGCTATGAAGCCGTCTTCCTTGCCCTCGGAGCTTGGGTGAACCAGAAGATGAAGATTGAGGGGGAGGACCTGACGGGGGTTCTTTCCGGGATAGGCTTCCTGCGTGATGTTACCCTGGGCAAAAAGGTAACCCTGGGGAAGAAGGTGGCCGTCGTCGGTGGTGGCAACACCGCCATAGATGCCGCCCGCACCGCTCGGCGCCTCGGAGCCGGGGAGGTGGTCATTGTTTACCGCCGCTCACGAGAGGAGATGCCGGCCCATGATGAGGAGATTGCCCAAGCAGAGGAGGAAGGCATCCAGATTCAGTTCTTGACAGCTCCGGTGCGATTAGGCAGTCAGAATGGTAAGATCGAGGCTATGGAGTGCATTCAGATGGCTCTTGGGGAGCCTGACAACTCTGGTCGGCGAAGACCAGAACCGATAGCCGGCTCCGAATTCAGCATGAAGGTAGATAATGTAGTGATTGCTATTGGTCAGACTCTTAGCGCGGCTGACCTTGGTGGTGATGGCTGGGTGGGGTTGACTAGGAGGGGATATATCGATATTAATGCAGAAACTATGGAAACGTCGGTGGCGGGAGTGTTCGCCGGTGGTGACTGCGCTTCGGGACCGGCCACCGCGGTGGAAGCCATCGGTGCCGGGCGAAGGGCTGCCCTTGCTATAAACCAGTACTTGAACGGCCAGCCGGTTGTGCCGGAGGTGAAATCCTATAACTGCAGCAAGGGCGAGCTGGAGGAGATTGATGTCGGCGACTATGAGCAAGTGGAGCGTGTTCCCAGAGCCAAAATGCCGGTTCTTGAAGCTGGGGAGCGAAAGGGGAGCTTTGCCGAGATTGAGCTTGGTCTTACCGAGGAGGCAGCCAGGGAGGAGGCAGGGCGCTGTCTGGCCTGTGGCTGCCAGGACGTATTTGAGTGCCAGCTACGAAAGCTGGCCACCGAGTATGGCGTAGACGATACTCATTATGCCGGTTATAAGCGCCGCCTTACCATACACGAGAGTGAACACCCGCATATTTTGAGGGACCCTAACAAGTGTATTCAGTGTGGTCGCTGCGTCCGGATATGCGACGAGGTTATGGGCATCGGTGCTTTAGGTTTCACCAACCGTGGCTTTGAGACCAGGATTGAACCGGCCTTAAGTATGCCACTCTGCGAAACGAATTGCGAGTCCTGCGGGCAGTGTGTCTCTACCTGTCCCACGGGGTCTCTAACAGCTAAGGTTCATCTGCCTAAATCGGGGCCCTGGCAGCTCGACACCGTACCCACTGTCTGTCCCTACTGTGGCATCGGCTGTAATCTGGAGCTGGAAGTCATCGGGGATAAAATAGTCAAGGTTACCTCACCTCTAACTAGCCCGGTGAACGGTGGTAACCTGTGTAAGAAGGGCGCCTTTAGGCCGGGCACTCTCCACGAGCTAAATCGGCTCAGGACACCCTTGATTAAGCGGAATGGCGACTTAACCGAGGCTACCTGGGAAGAGGCGATAACTCTGGCTGGTGAAGGGTTGAGTCAAATCAGGGACCGGATCGGTGGTGACAGACTGGCTGTCTTGTCTTCGCCAGAACTTACCAACGAAGAGAGCTATCTAGCGCAAAAGCTGGCGCGCCTGGCGCTGGGGACTAACAACATCGGTAGTCTCCGGGTTCTGGCGACGAGTGAGGAGCTCACCCGTAGTTTTGGCAAGAATGCCTCGACTTGTTCCTATAGTGATATTCTAAATAGTGACCTCATTGTTGTCTTCGGCTGTGATCTGACCGAGGACTATCCCATCATTGCTCTGAAGGTAAGGGAAGCAGTAGCTAAGGGTAGCAAGTTGATTACTTTTGGTTCGCGAGCTACCAGAATGGACCCGCTGGTTAATATCACTCTGAAGGTTAACCCCAGGATCAGCCTGGGAGTGCTTCGTGCCATGCTCAACTACATTATATCTTACGAGCTGGTTGATGATGATTTTGTCTATTCCCACACCACCGGCTTCGAAAGCCTGGCTCGGGAGATGAGAAAGTACCCCCTGGAGAAGGTTGCCGATAGGCTTTGGATAAAACCGGCCAAGATTATCGAGGCCCTACACCTTTATCTTCGAGCTCAAAGACCGGTGATAATCGTAAATGCTGATACTGTCACTCCCGCTGAGCTCACCCTCTTGAGTGACCTTGCCTTGCTCACTGGAAACGTAGGACGAAGCGGTGCCGGACTGATTGCCCTGCATGCTGCCGGTAATGCCCAGGGGCTGATTGATATGGGAGTTAATCCGTATCACCTGCCGGGCCAGCAGCCACTTACGGATGAGGCCGCCAGGCGTAGGTTTGAGGCAGCTTGGGGCAGGCCGATACCTACTGATGAGGGAAGGGACCCGGTTAGTATTATTCACGGTATTGAAAGTGGCCGATTCCATGGTCTCTTGGTGCTGGGTAGTGAGGCTACCGGCAAGATAGGTAGCGCCGTCTTTGAGGTTCCAATTTTCTCGGTGCTGATGGATAACGTGGTTCCGCAAAAACCACCCTACCCTGATGTAGTTCTACCCGCAGCTAACTTTGCCGAAAGTGAGGGTAGCTACACCAGTTGTGAGCGTCGTATTCAGCGTTTGCGTCGGGCACTATCACCCCCGGCGGGAAAGGAGAACTGGGAGGTTATCACTGCTCTATCGGCGGCTCTGGGCTACCCGATGGAATATCGTGGAGTGTCGGATATCCAGGGTGAGATTACCGAGTTGGTGTCGGCTTTTGTGGTCGGGGAGCAGTGGCCGTTCCTCAGTGGTGGTCGTTTCAATTTTGAAGATGGCTTAGCTCGACTCCGGCTTGCGGAAGCCGAGAATTATGAGACCCTGGAAGTCTTGGCTAGTCTGTCATAGAGACGGTTGCTACCAACATCACTAAAATTTCCCTGTTTTAGCCGATTGGAATCCTCGTGGTAGCGGCGTTCCGTATTCCCCTGTCTGAAGTGTCTAGGCTTATTGCGCTGGTAGCTTGTAGCTGATATAATACAGTTAATAATAATTCAAGCTAAATCTAGAGTAGTGTTAGTCGTTGCAATTATAGCTTTTAGCAAAGTGGGGTCTTAGGTAAAGAGCGGACAGAACCTCTCTTCCCCAAAGGGGGGTGGGAGGTTTTCGTTTAATAGTGGTTCTTAGTGAGGATAAGATAGCGCAAATGAGTGAAGCTGAGAGGCTAGCGGTCATGAGACACTCGGCGGCTCATGTCATGGCGGAGGCAGTGCAGGCTATCTTTCCTGATGCCAAGTTTGGCATTGGGCCCGCCATTAAGGATGGTTTTTACTACGACTTTGACTTGCCCCGCTCACTGACTCCGGACGATCTCCCTCTCATTGAGGCTAAAATGAGGGAGATAATTGCGGCTGATGAGCCTTTTATACGGCGGGAGGTATCGAGGGAAGAAGCTCGCCAGACCTTTGCCTCACAGCCTTACAAATTAGAGCTAATCGATGAGATTCCCGATGATAGGGTCTCGCTATATCAGCAGGGCTCATTTGTTGACCTGTGTCGCGGACCTCATGTAGGTTCCAGCGGGGAGATAAAGGCTTTTAAGCTCCTTAGCGTGGCCGGGGCTTACTGGCGGGGTGATGAGCACCAGCCCATGTTGCAGCGTATCTACGGGGTTGCCTTTGACACTGAGGAGGCTTTGGCAGATTATCTCGGGAGGATTGAGGAAGCTGCCAAGCGTGATCACAGAAAATTGGGCCGCGAGCTTGATTTGTTTAGTATCAACGAGGAAGCTGGCCCGGGGTTAGTTCTGTGGCACCCTAAAGGAGCGGTGGTACGCCGGGTTATCGAGGATTTCTGGAGAGATGAGCATATTAAGCGTGGTTATGATATTGTATATACCCCGCATCTGGCCAAGCTTGACTTGTGGAAGACCAGTGGCCACTGGGAACTGTATCGTGATTACCTGTATAGCCCGATGGAGATAGAGGGGCAGCAGTATATCATCAAACCCATGAATTGCCCGGGGCATATTTTGATTTACAAGAGCCGGCTCCGCAGTTATCAAGAGCTGCCGCTACGTTATGCTGAACTGGGCACCGTTTATCGTTATGAGCGCTCCGGGGTAATGTTTGGTCTCGCCCGGGTCAGGGGTTTCACTCAAGACGATGCTCATATCTTTTGCTCCTTTGACCAGTTAGAGGATGAGGTGATTGCGGTGCTGGATTTGGCCCGTTTTATGATGAATAGCTTTGGTTTCACAAGCTATAAGGTGCTGCTTTCAACCCGTCCCGAGAAATATGCCGGCAGTCTGGAGGTTTGGGAGCAGGCTACCGAGGTTCTAAGCCGGGCTCTGTCTCGGCTGGAGATTGACTATGACATAGACCCCGGGGAGGGCGTTTTCTACGGCCCCAAGATTGATATCAAGGTTGAGGATGCCTTGGGCAGGGGGTGGCAGGGACCTACTATACAGGTTGATTTTAACCTGCCCCAGCGTTTCAATGTTACCTATGTTGGGCAGGATGGCAAAGAGCACTTGGTGGCCATGGTGCACCGTACCGTGCTGGGTAGTATGGAGCGCTTTCTGGCTTCGCTGCTGGAGCACTACGGGGGTGCCTTCCCGGTATGGCTAGCGCCGGTTCAGGTGATGATTATTCCGATAGCCGACCGTCATCTTGACTACGCTCGTCGGCTGGAAACTGAGCTTAAAAGCGAGTGGGTACGGGTGGTGGTTGACGCCAGGTCGGAGACGGTAAACCTTAAGATTAGACAGGCGCAGCTAGATAAGATACCATATATGCTGGTGGTGGGTGATAGAGAGGTGGCCGATAGTGCTGTTTCGGTACGCCTGCGTAGCGGGGAAAAGTCATCTCAGGACTGGGACGGCTTTAAGGAGATGGTGAGACTGGTTATCGCCAGTAGGGCTGAGGGTTTGAGCATCTAAATTTGATACTCTCGCTTTAGTGTGCTATAGTTCTTGTTCGTAGTGAGCTTGGCTTAAAGGGGGTAAATTAGGAACATAATTAAGAAGCTGCGTGTTAACGAGAGGATTATAGCTCGTGAGGTTCGCCTTGTGGGAGAGAAGGGGGAGCAGTTGGGTGTTATGCCCATAGCTCAGGCAAGGGATGTTGCGAGGCGTCAGAACCTTGACCTTGTTGAGGTGGCGGCTACGGCGGTACCTCCGGTATGCCGGCTGCTTGACTACGGAAAGTACAAATATGAGCAGGCCAAGAAGGAGCGAGAGGCGAGAAAGAGTCAGCGGGTAGTCCTCTTGAGAGAAGTTCGCCTGCGTCCTCGGATTGATGATCATGATTTCGAGGCTAAGACCAGGTCGGTCAGGAAGCTGCTTGGAGAGGGCGATAAGGTTAAGGTTACGGTAATGTTTAGGGGGCGCGAGATTGTTCATCCAGAGCTGGGCCTGAGGCTGTTACAGAGAATGTCGGAGTCATTGAAGGAAGTGGCCTCGATTGATCGGCAACCGTCGATAGATGGTAAGCGGATGATCATGATCTTATCTCCGCTCCCAGGTCAGAAGGCTAAGGTAAAGGAAGAAGCGGAGGGAGCTTAAATGCCAAAAATCAAGACGCATAAAGGGGCGAAAAGCCGCTTCCATATTACCGGTGGCGGTAAGCTTATGCGGACTAAGGGTGGTAAGAGCCACCTGCGCCGCAGGAAGGCAAAGCGGACTAAACGCCTCTATGATGAGATGGTTTCGGTGAGTTCTGTAGATAAGACTCGCGTGAAGAGACTTTTACCCTACGGGGTTTAGCCTAGCGAGGAGGTTATTTTGTCACGAGTTAAAAGAGGGGTGACGGCTCATCATCGACATAAAAAGGTGCTCTCGTTAACTAAAGGACATCGGGCTACCAAGCATGCTCTTTATCGCCGAGCTCATGAGTCGATGCTGAAGTCGCTTAGTTATGCCTACCAGCATCGCCGCGAGCGGAAGGGTGATATGAGACGGCTGTGGATTTTACGGGTTAACGCTGCCAGTCGGGCCCAGGGTCTTACCTACTCCCAATTTATGGACGGCCTGAAGAAAGCAGGGGTTGCGGTTAATCGAAAGATGCTGGCTGATATGGCGGTTAGAGAACCTGAGTCATTCGCTAATTTAGTCGCTGTGGCTAGAGATAAGGCTCAGGGCTGAAGTGAGTAACATACCTGCGTTACTGATGCTACTGCTATAAAGAGGGCTGGTTTCACCATGGCTTAGGCCCTTTTGCTCCTTAGTTCTAGTCTGGTTCGGTAGATTATTTACCACAAACAGATTACAGAGACAGGGAGAAGGGGTTGGCTGATATGTTAGAGCAGCTTGGGATAATCAAAGAAAATGCCCTGAAGGAGCTAGAAGCTGTCTCTAGTGCTAAGGAGCTTGAGCTCTGGCGGGTTCATTATCTGGGTAAGAAGAGCCAGCTAACTAGGAACCTGCGTAGTCTAGCTACCCTGCCCGTTGAAGAGAGGCGAACGGTTGGTGCTCAGGCTAATCGAGTTAAGTCTGACCTAGAGCATGCTCTCAGGCAGAAAGAGCTGGAGCTGCGAGCCTCGCAGCTCACCGTATCGGCTGCGGAAAGGCACTTTGATGTTACCCTGCCCGGTCGCCCCTATCCGATAGGTCATCTTCATCCCCTTACGCAGACAATCGATGAGGTATGTGACATATTTATCTCGCTGGGTTTTCAGGTGGTGGGGGGGCCGGAGGTGGAGTGGGACTATTATAATTTTGAGGCGCTCAATATCTCCAGTGAGCATCCGGCTCGTGACAGCATGTCAACCTCCTGGGTTGATTTTGAGAACGAAAGCGGGGAAAGACCGATGCTGCTTCGTACCCATACCACCTCGCTCACGGCTAGGATGATTGAGTCGCGTGAGCCCCCGATAAGGCTGGTTGAACCGGGTAAGGTCTATCGTTACGAAGCTAGCGATGCTACCCATACTCCTATGTTCCAACAGATTGACGGTATTGCCGTCGATAAGGGTGTTACCCTGGCTGACCTTAAGGGGGTGCTTTACGAGTTTGCCCGCCGCTTTTTCGGGGAGGAGAGGAAGGTTCGCTTTCGTTGTGATTATTTCCCCTTCGTCGAGCCGGGGGTGGAGATGGCTATTGAGTGCTCGGTCTGCTGCGGTGCCGGCTGCCGTCTGTGTAGCGGCAGTGGTTGGATTGAAATCCTGGGTGCGGGCATGGCCCATCCCCAGGTGCTGGAGCGGGGCGGTATTGACCCTGAGGTGTATTCCGGTTTCGCCTTCGGTATGGGCATCGATCGTTTACCCATGCTCCGTTACGGTATTGACGATATCAGGCTGTTTTATAATAATGACCTCAGATTTCTGGCTCAGTTCTAATCTATTTGGTTTAGGCAGATGAAGGTTTCACTTAACTGGCTTAGGGAGTATGTAGACATTAAGCTGTCCCCCGATGACTTGGCCCGAAGACTGACCATGGCGGGTATCGAGGTTAAGGGAGTGCAGGTTGTCGGTGGTAGTTGGGATGGTATCGTCATCGGGCAGATAGCGGCCATCAACCCCCACCCCAACGCTGACCGCCTCAAACTGACTACGGTGGATTTAGGCACCGGGCAGGAGACGGTAGTCTGTGGGGCTCCCAACCTCAGGCTGGGTGATAAGATAGCCTTCGCTTCGGTCGGTGCTCAGCTGCTCGACGGGCATAGCGGGCAGGTATTCCGCTTGAAGTCGGCCAAAATTCGGGGTGTCCTCTCCAGCGGCATGGTTTGTTCCGAGATGGAGTTGGGTATCTCCGATAGCCATCAGGGGATTCTGGTGCTGCCGGCTGAGGCCCCGCTGGGGGTACCCCTGGCTGAGTATCTGGGTGATGCTATTCTTGACCTGGATGTCACCCCTAATCGGCCGGACTGCCTCTCGGTGGTTGGCATCGCCCGGGAGGTGGCTGCCTTAACGGCGCAAACTGTGCATTTACCCGAACTTGACTACGAGGAGTCGGACTGCCCGATTGAGCAAAAGGTGTCGGTAGCAATTATTGACCCGGAGCTCTGCCCCCGTTACTCGGCCAGTCTCATCGTCGGGGTTAAGGTGGCTGAGTCCCCCGAGTGGTTGCGGCAGCGGTTGCTGAAGTATGGCATGCGTCCCATAAACAATATTGTCGATATTACCAACTATGTTATGGTGGAGTACGGGCAGCCGCTTCATGCCTTCGACTACGAGCAAATTAGCGAGCAGAAGATCATCGTGCGCCGGGCGGGGGCTGGTGAGACCCTGACCACCCTGGACGGGGTAGAGCGTAACCTTTCTCGTGAGATGCTAGTTATTGCCGACGAGGCGGGAGCGGTGGCGGTAGCTGGTGTTATGGGAGGGGCGGCGAGCGAGGTTACCGAAGAGACAACCTCAATACTGCTGGAGGCGGCTAATTTTAATCCGGCTAGCATCCATCACACCGGTAACGCACTAAAGTTGCCCAGTGAGGCCCGGATGAGGTTCGAGCGGGGCATTAGCCCGGAGCTGGCGACGGTGGCGCTCAGGCGCGCCACGCAGCTTATCGTTGAGCTTGGAGGTGGTCAGGCTGCTAGAGGTATCATTGACGCTTATCCCGGTAGGGCGGAACGAAGGCCAATAAAGCTGTCACTGGATAGAGCAATGCGGCTCTTGGGTGCCGATTTTAGCCTTGACCAGGCGGCGGATACGCTCAGTGCTCTGGGTTTTGATTGTAAGCCGGAGGCTGCCGCGGGTGAGGTGTGGGCTACGGCCCCCTACTGGCGCAGTGATATTCTTAGAGAGGTTGATCTTATCGAGGAGGTAGCCCGGATTATTGGCTATGATAAAATCCCGACCACTCTGCTGAGCGAGCCGATACCCCACCAGAGTCCGGAGCCACTGTTTAATCTCAAGCGGAGGTTAAGGAACAGCCTGGTTGGGTATGGCTTTCAGGAGGCAATTACCTATTCGCTAACCAGTCTGGAAGCACTGGGTAAGCTACTTCCGGAGTCTGCTTCGTTTGACCCCCCACCCCTTCGGGTGGCTAATCCCATGACGGTGGAACAGGAGTATCTGCGTCCTAGCTTAAGGGCTAACCTCCTAACTACCCTGGCGCTAAACAGAAGGCATGAAGACGGCGGTATCAGGCTCTTTGAGCTGGGCAAGGTATATCTCCCGCGACCGGCTGAGTTACCCGATGAACCAGAAATACTATGTGGGCTGATGAGTGGCTCAAGAGCGGGGCGCTCGTGGCATGGTGGCGATGACCGGCTTGATTTCTACGATGCCAAGGGCGTAGTTGAGGCGCTGCTGGCGCATCTGGGTATTGGGGCTGATTTCCCGGATAGCCATGATGAAACCTTCCATCCTGACCGACAGGCGGCCATAGTTATCGCTGGTAATAGCCTGGGCATTATCGGAGAATTACACCCCAGGGTTCTCGAGGCTTTTGAAATCACGGAAAGCGCCTCGCTTTTTGAGATAAACCTCTCTCAGCTTCTCCCCTTCACTCTGGGTCATAGGTCATTTCAGCCAGTACCGAGGTTCCCGGCGGTAGAGAGGGATTTTGCTCTCGTGGTGGACGATACGGTGCCCCATAACCGCGTGCAGGAAATCATTAAGGGCTTCTCCCTGGTAGATCAGGTTACCCTGTTTGACATCTATTCCGGTAAGCAGGTGCCGCCGGGTAAAAAGTCGCTTGCCTACCGGCTTATCTTCCAGTCACCGGATCACACCCTGACCGATGCTGAGGTCGACCGGGTGCAGCAGCAGATTCTGGACCGGCTATCTCAGGAGCTCGGGGCTACCCTGCGTAGTTGATCTTCAACCTTTGTTTCTTAGAAGTTAAGCAGAGTCTCCCTTATCCGCGTGGTCAGACCTATTTAGGTGGGGTGGTTGTCATTTGGTTACTAAGCTCGCGGAGCTTTGTGGCTAGATTTTCCAGTGGCACAAGCTGAGCTTTCTTCTCAGAGCGTATTTTTATCTCGACGCTAGCCTTCTCCAGGGTGCGGGGGCTGATAGTAACCCGGACGGGTATTCCCAAGAGGTCGGCATCGTTAAATTTTACCCCCGGGGACTCCAGACGATCGTCAAAGAGTATCTCCCAGCCGGCTTGCTCCAGTTCTGGGTAGAGCTTTTCGGTGGCGGCAGCTACTTCAGGGTTGTCAAAATACAGGGGGCAGAGGTAAATCTGGTATGGAGCAATCTGCGGGGGCCAGATAATACCTTTATCGTCGTGGTTCTGTTCTATGGCGGCCGCCAGCAGCCTGCCCAGACCGATCCCGTAGCATCCCATAACAACCGGGTGGCTATCACCGTCGGGGTCGGTGAAGTAGGCCCCCAGTTTCTGGCTGAGAAAGGTACCCAGTTTGAAGATGTGCCCCACCTCAATGCCCCGGGTCGAAAGTAGTTTACCCTGGCATTTGGGGCATCCCTCGCCGGCACCGGCTTTGGCAATGTCCGCTACGATGTTAGCGGTAAAGTCCCGGGGATAGTTGACATTCTTGAGGTGGGTCTCTGGCTTGTTGGCACCGGCAATAAAGTTAGCTCCTGAACTCACCGAGTCGTCGGCCACAACCTTAATTTTACTGATACCTATCGGTGAGGCAGCGCCAGCCACTATCCCGGCCTGGGTGACTTCAGCCTCGGTGGCTAAACGGAGTTCATAGCATTTCAGGGCGTTCTTAAGTTTTATCTCGTTTACCTCGAGGTCCCCTCTGATGACCGTGAAGATAAGCTCGCTATCGGCGATATAAAATACTGCCTTGAGGGTGTGGTTGGGTGTTACCCCAAAGAAGTTGGACACTTCCTCAATGGTAGCTGCTCCCGGGGTGGCTACTTCTATTAACGGTAGTGGCTCCTCATCACTCACTTTGGGCTTGGTGCTTTGCGCCTTCTCGATATTGGCGGAATACTGGCAGCCGGGGCAGTAAATAATCTCGTCTTCGCCGGTTTCGGTGACTACCATGAACTCGTGTGAGTCTTTGCCGCCAATCGCCCCGCTATCGGCTTCGATGAGCAGAGTTGGCAGCCCGCAGCGGGCGTAGATGTTACGGTATGCCTCGAGCATTTTATTATAGCTCTGGTCCAGCCCCTCTTCATCAGTATCAAAGCTATAGAGGTCCTTCATGGTGAATTCACGTACTCGCAATAGCCCGGCTCTGGGGCGGGGTTCGTCACGGAATTTAGTCTGGATTTGATACAGCAGCAGGGGCAGGTCGCGGTAGCTCTTGACATACTGGCTGACCAGTTTGGTGATAATCTCCTCGTGGGTTGGTCCCAGGCACAGGTTGCGGTCTTTACGGTCGCAGAGGGTAAATAGCCCCTTGCCAAAAGCCTGGTCTCGCCCGGTCTCCTGCCACAGCTCCAGCGGTTGCAGGACGGGCATCATTAGCTCCTGTCCCCCGGCAGCGTCCATCTCCTCCCGGATTATATTCTCTATCTTTTTGAGAACCCTCCAGGCTAGGGGGAGGTAGGAATATACGCCGGCGGCTACTTGGGAAATCATGCCGGCTCTCAGCAGTAGCTGGTGGCTAATCGTCTCGGCTTCAGCCGGGACCTCTCGTTGTGTCTTGCCAAATAGTTTTGATAGACGCATATCCTGCTTATCCTGTCTAGTTAAATCTAGGTAGGGAACGGTTGCGAAAACACACGCTTCCCTTTTCCTTCTGGTTTCGCCGGTGGGGAACCAGTTAGGTGAGTCTAAGTAAATTTAGTTTACAGGGGTAAAACTTAGGCAAATTCACTCTTGCCCATGGCGATAAAGATGATGCCCAATATACCCAAAATAATGACTATGCCTAGGCTAAAGGTAGCGATGATGCTGAGAACACCTCCGGTAACGGCAAAGCCAAAGGCTTTTTTACGCATGGCGACCGCACCGCCGGCTATGGCTATTACCCCCAGAATGAGGGTCGGTAGTCCATTAAGAGCGGCAGCAGTTACGGGAAATGCAAGCGCAGTTTCAATACCTTCCCCAGTCAACATGAACATGAGGCCAGAAACCAGGCCAACAATGCCGGCGACCAGGGTCAGCACCCCGCCCAATCTGGCTCGATTTGCTTCCATATGCTAGCCTCCTTTTATTATTTATTTGGAATAGTTTCTAACTATAGTTTATGTTAGTCCCTTTTATTATAGCTGGCACACAGGCACAAATAACTCCCCCTTTATTACTAGGGGAGCGGGGTAATTAAGACAGCCTGACTGTTTAATTATCGTTTACTGGTTCGCTGGCTTTGCCGGGCTAGGAGAACTCGTTCTTGCCCATTGAGACAAATATTATGGCTAATACTCCTAGGGGTATAATGGGGAACATGGCTAAGATAGCCCCGGCGAGTGCAAATCCCCAGGATTTTCTGCGCAGGGTAAAAATCCCGCCAATCAGGGCAATAGCGCCAAGGGCAATTATCCCGCCACCAATTCCTGCCATTAACTCCAAACCGGGAATTCCAAGCATGAAAGCAGTACCTACGGTAGCGAAAACAGCTCCAATAGCGATGCCACAAACGCCTCCAATTATGGTTAAGACACCCGCTGTTGTCCCTTTCCAGGTTCTTTCCATGTTGCTGTCCTCCTTTTTTTCTACTGCTATGGGGTAGTTTCAGATATTAAAGCATACCGAAGGGGCGTTATGCTAGTGGTTTGAACAAGATTTTTTATAGGTGGGGTAAGATTTACCGTTAAATTACTTTTATTTCGTACCCTGCTTTCCCTTTTCGGGGGCGCAGTATGAACTTGACCCGCCGGCCGGCTATGAGGTGTTTCTCGTATTCTTCACGTAGCTTCCCAAAGTCTGTGTTTTGCAGGAACAGCTTTAGAATCTGGAGCTTTTCCTGAAGCCCTCTTGTCTCACTACCTTTGAGAATTTCACTCAGGGTACTTTGATATTCTCTCTTGGCCTTGGTTTCGATGCAGGCGGAGAGTTCCGGCTCTATTTCTATTTTTATTGGCTCATTCTCCTAAGGAGGCCTCACCACTTCTTGACGGGTTTGCCTTCCCTGTCCTTCATTTTTCCGGAGACAGTGATTATGAAGTCGACGAGAGACCAGATTCCCACGGCGATAAAGATGCCGATCGCCGAGATAAGCGGTGCTATAAGGTCTAGAGAATAGAATCTAGCGCTGTAGGTAGTCCCCAGAATTGAGAATCCGGCTATACCTAAAGCAAGCATAGCAAATGCGGTGCCGGTCTTTTCCAGATAGAAACGGTGGATGCCAAAGACCCCCAGAAAAACAGCCAGCAGGGTAGCGGTCAGTCTTGATTTAGGCGAGATTTCTTCCATTTTTATATCTACCTCACCCTTTTCTTGTTCTTAAAACTCCTCCACCTCGCTCATCAGCACCTTGATGAAATCCTTTTCCTCTATCGTCTTAAGCTGCTTCCCCTTCCTGAAGAGGACGGCTTTGCCCTTACCGCAGGCGATGCCGATATCGGCGTCTTTGGCTTCACCGGGGCCGTTGACGATACAGCCCATGACGGCGACCTTTATCGGCTTGGTAATCTTAACTAGCGCTTGCTCCACATCTTGGGCCAGGCGCACGATGTCTACCTCAGCCCGTCCGCAGGAAGGACAGCTTACCAGTACCGGGCCGTGCTGGCGCAGGTTCAGGCTCTTTAAGATTTCGTAGCCGGCGATTACCTCTTCCCTGGGGTCAGCCGAGAGGGAGACGCGGATGGTATCCCCGATGCCCATATAGAGCAGGGTGCCGATGCCCACCGTGCTGCGGATAACGCCGGTTCTGGGGGTACCGGCTTCGGTAATACCAATGTGCAGGGGGTAAGGTATCTTTTGGGCGATGTCTCTATAGGCTTCAATCGTGGTCGGTACGTCAAAGGCCTTCAGGGAGACCTTAATCAGGTCAAAGTCAAGGCTCTCCAGCAGTCTTATCTGTTTCAGGGCAGCCTCCACCATTCGCCGGGCAAGGGGTAGGTCTGGGCTTTCTGTCTCAGGCAGGCTGCCGGCGTTTACCCCGATGCGAATCGGGACACTTCTTTCCTTAGCCGCCTTGGCTATGGCGGCGACTTTTTTGGTTTCGCTTATGTTTCCCGGGTTAAGGCGCAGTCCGTCAGCGCCAGCCTCCAGTGCCATTAGCGCCAGCCGGTGGTCAAAATGGATATCAGCGATTAGGGGTAGGGGAGCGCCCTTTTTAAGCGCTTTTATGGCTCTGGCAGCTTCGGCATCGGGAACAGCAACCCTTACCAGCTCACAGCCGTAATCGGCAAGCTCTTTAATCTGGGTGATGGTTGACATAATGTTATGGGTGTCGGTTTTGGTCATTGACTGCACCACGATCGGGGCACCGCCACCGACGGTGACCCTACCGATGTGAACTGGTTTAGCGGTTCGTCTGGGATCCATATTATTAGCCTCCACCACTTAATATGCGGGCGATATCATTATAGGTTACGGCAGCTATTACCCCGATGAGCAGGGCAAAGCCAATGAGATGTATCAGCCCTTCTGTCTTTTGGGGGACCCGTTTGCCGCCACGGGCTTTCTCGAGGAGGACAAAGGCAATTCTGCCGCCATCCAGGGCAGGCAGGGGGAAGAGGTTTAGTAGTCCTAGGTTAATACTGAGGAAGGCGGCGAACTCAAGTAGCGGGCTTATCCCGGCTCTGGCTACCTCTCCGGTCATCTCAGCGATGCCCACCGGTCCTCTTACTTCGAGGGGGATCGCTCCAGTGATCATACTGAGTATCCCATTCTTGAAGAGAGCGAAGCTTTCTACACAGGTTGATACGCCTAAGGGGGCTGCTCTCCAGGCCGGTTCGCTGTAACGGACAATAGTAGCGTCAGTTGTGCTAACGGCAACCCCGATGGCCCCTTCATTTTCGGGGGGGCGCCACCTTGGCACTAGACTGAAGCTCTCGATAGTTGCGTCACTGTGTTCCACCGCTATCTCGGTCTCGTTACCGAGGTTGAGCTGGATATAGCGATGCAGGTCACCAGTATTGTTTATTGGTTTATCATTTAGGCTGAGTATGGTATCCCCCTTTTCAATACCGGCAATAGCGGCTGGTGAATTGGGAGCAACCTCCTCTACCACCACCTTGCCTATGACCACATTATGAGGAACCATGAAGGCAATCGTAATGAGTGCCAGCGGGGCGAGAAAATTCATTAGCGAGCCGGCGCTGAGGACCAGAACCCTAATGCCGGTGGGCTTACCGGCCAGACTTCGGGGTGCCTCGGGGTCTTCTTCACCAGCCATTTTGGTAAATCCGCCTAAGGGTATGGCGTTTAGTGAATAGATTGTTTCTCCCCACTTTCTCCCCCATATCCGTGGCGGAAATCCGACCCCGAATTCCTTTACCTCCACCCGGAAGGCTTTGGCGGTTATGAAATGACCGAATTCGTGGGCAAGGATGAGGCTGACTAAAACGCCGATAAAGATTCCTGCGGTACTCAGCATAGACTGTCTCCGCGGGCGAGTTGAGAGGCCTTCTCCCGCGCCCAGGTATCAGCCGCTATTATTTCTGCCAGGGTAGGGTGGGCTGTGGGTTGGTGTCGCTCTAGTGTCTGCTCAACAAGCTGCGCAATATCGGTGAACTTAATGTACCTGGAGAGGAATAGCTCAACGGCTATCTCATCGGCGGCACAGAGTACGGCCGGGTAAGTCCTTCCTTGCCTGCCAGCCTCAATGGCCAGCTTGAGGCAGGGAAATCGGCCTAAGTCGGGCGGCTCAAAGGTTAGCTCTCTTAAACTCTCCCAGTTAAGCCGGGGTAGCTTAGGATTGGGCAGGCGTTCGGGGTAAGACAGGGCGTATTGAATGGGGAGGCGCATATCAGGGTAGCTTAGCTGAGCTTTAACAGAACCGTCCGGGAATTCAACTAAGGAGTGGATAATGCTCTGGGGGTGAATGATAACCCTTATCTTCTCAAAGGGGATGCCGAAGAGCCAGTGGGCTTCGATAACCTCAAGTCCTTTATTCATCAAGGTCGCTGAGTCAATGGTGACCTTGTGTCCCATCTGCCATGAGGGGTGCTTTAAGGCTTGCTCGACAGTAACCTCGCTTAGCTGGGCTGGGGAGAAGCGGAGAAAGGGCCCACCGGATGCGGTGAGGACAATCTGGGTAGGTTTTTGCTCCTCACCCTGAAGGCACTGCCATATGGCACTGTGCTCGCTATCCACCGGCAGAATCCGGGCTCCCTGTAGCTCGGCCTCTTTGGTGATGATTTCACCAGCCGCGACCAGCGCCTCTTTATTGGCCAGGGCCACGCTCTTCCCGGCTTTGATTGCAGCTACGGTTGGTAGCAGTCCTGATGCCCCTGAGGTGGCGATTACGGTGATATCTACCTTGGGGTGGCGGGCAATCTCCTCTAAGGGCAGGAATTCACACTCTGCCTTCAGGGGGGCAATCGCCTTTCTATCCTGGAAGTAGACAAACCTCGGTTTGAATTCATTCACCTGCTTGGCCAGCAGGTCAAGGTTCTTGTTAGCAGCCAGGCCGATGATGCGGAATCGGTGAGGAAAGGCGTGCACCACCTCGAGAGTTTGCCGACCGATAGAGCCGGTTGAACCTAGGATAGCCAGTTGCTTAACTATATTATCCATAGCGCATAATAGTATACCACGGTGCTGGCAAATAGTAGGCTGTCAATTCGGTCGAGGATACCGCCGTGACCCGGCATAAGATTGCCGGAGTCTTTGACCTCCAGATTTCGTTTGAGCAGGGATTCAGCGAGGTCTCCCAATTGTCCTAGAACGCTGATCAGTATCCCCAGCGGTATCGCTTGCCGGTAGGTGAGGGGTAGTTGGAAGGGGGTGGGGGTAAAAAACAGGATACTCACGATAATGGCACCGCATAAGCCGCCGATGGCCCCTTCCCAGGTTTTGCCCGGGCTGATATTGGGAGCCAGTTTATGTCGTCCGAATCTCCGGCCAATAAAGAAGGCGGCAGTGTCGGAAACCCAGGTCGCGAACAAAACAAATAATACCCAGTTTCGACCATCATCCAGGCCTCTCAGGGCGACCAGGTGGCTTAGGAGCCAGCCGATATAGAGAATTCCGGCGATGGTCCATACCCAGCTGCTGAAAGCACCTTCTTTCTGGCGACGGGCGAGGAGACTAATGAGGGATAATATTATGGCCGAGGTTATGAGTAGCGGGGTGAGCAAATCAGGATTGAAACGGGTTTCGAGGAGAGACTGGAGTTCTGAATTACGGCTCAGGATAAAGAAGGCTGTCCAAATCAGCCCGAAGTAGGTGAGCGGTGGTGGTTTGACACCGGCTACCATTCTGTAGAATTCCAGGGCGGCCAGGACTCCGAAGACGATGATTAATGCGGTAAAGCCGGCTCCGCCGCCAAACCAGACGACAACCACCAGGAGGGAAACATACCAAATGGAGGTGATGGTTCTTTTAGAGAGCATTCGATTCAGCTAGACCTCCCTTCAGAGTAGCCACCGTGGCGTCTTTTCGGAACCTAAGTGCTTCTTAGGCAGCAGGTGGTCTATTTGGGTTTCCTACTACGGAGTATAATCAAGGAGTTTCCGTGGATGCAACCTCTATGGGTATACATGGGGGTTCAGAGTATATTCTTGGAGACAAAAGAGGTTTCTGACGGAAGTTTGAATAATCTAATCTGCTGAATGGCGTCCTAGTTGTGTTATAGACCACCGAAACGCCTTCGTCTCTGGTGATAGGATAGTAACGCCTTATCAATCTCTTTTTCATCGAAGTCGGGCCAGAAGACATCGGCGAAGTAGTATTCGCTATAGACCGATTGCCATATCAGGAAATTACTGATGCGTAGTTCACCGCCGGTGCGGATGAGCAGGTCAACATCGGGCATTCCCGCAGTGTAGAGGTGATCATTGAATAACTTTTCATCTATATTCTGTGCTGGGATTTTTTGAGCTGCGATCTGGCGTACGGCGTCCAGAATCTCGGTGCGCCCGCCATAGTTGAAGGCCAAGCTGAAGGTCATCCCCGTGTTATCTCTGGTTAGCTCCGCAGCTTTTTTTATAGATTTCTGAAGACCCAGCGGGAGCTCTTCAATACGACCCAGATGGCGAAGCCTGACCCCCAGTTCGTGAAATGCTAAGGCTTCTTGGTCAATTATCTCTTCAAAGATGCGCAGTATGCTGCTGACTTCGCTTGAGGGGCGGCTCCAGTTTTCAGTGGAGAAGCCGAAAAGGGTTAAATACTTCAGTTGGTATTTATTATTAAGGTATCTAATGGTGGCGCGGGCTCTTTCTAGCCCGGCCATATGTCCTTGCAATCTGGGTAGGCCACGCTGTTCAGCCCATCTGCCGTTGCCATCCATGATAATGGCGATATGGTTAGGCAGATAGATTTCTTCACCTGGAGTTAAGGCACTAAATCCCATATCATCGGTAGGTTAGCAGCTGGCTCTTTTGGTTAGACTTCCCTGAGTTTAGCTTCCTTGTCCCGCCCTACCTGCTCCGCACTGTTAATGAAAACATCGGTTATCTTTTGCAGCTGGTCTAAGGCACGCTTGAGGTCATCCTGTGATATGTCCTTAGTTTTCTCTAACCGTCTCAGTTCGTCCATGGTCTCACGCCTCAAATTGCGAATGACTACCTTTTCCTTTTCTACTCTACCGTGTACCACCTTGATAAGTTCTTGGCGCCGCTCTTCACTGAGGGGTGGAATATTTATGCGAATTATGTTGCCATCACTGCTGGGATTTAATCTGAGGTCAGATGTCAGGATAGCCTTCTCGATGTTACGCAGGCTGCTCTTATCCCAGGGCTGGATGACGAGTAGCTTGGCTGCCGGTGCTGAAATCCCAGCAAGCTGATTAAGTGCCGTCGGAACACCAGCATATTCTACTTTGAGGTGTTCAACAAGTGCGGGGGTAGCGTGCCCGGTGCGGATAGAGGCTAGTTCCTTCTCTACGGCCTCAACAGCAGCTTTCATTTTTTCTTCGGTATCACGTAAAAGGTCAGCTATCATTTTTCTACTCGCTGGCAACCAGAGTGCCAATAGGTTCACCGATTACGGCGCGCTCAATACTCTGCGGAGCCAGGAGATCGAAGACAACTATGGGCAACTTGTTGTCCATGCAGAGCGAGAGGGCTGTAGTATCCATGACGTCAAGGCGCATGTTTAAAGTTTCCAGGTGAGTAAGTTTGTCTAGCTTCTTGGCATTGGGATTCTTACGAGGGTCAGCATCGTAGACACCGTCGACGTTATTCTTGGTCATGAGCAGCACTTCGGCCCCAATCTCTATGGCCCGTAGTGCAGCTGCAGTGTCAGTGGTCATATAAGGGTTACCGGTGCCGCCCGCAAAGATGACAGCCCTGCCTTTCTCTAGGTGACGAATAGCCCGGCGCCTGATGTAGGGTTCAGCTACTTGGTGAACACCTATAGCTGACTGGGTTCTGGTAGTCACCCCGGCTTCTTCTAGGGCGTCCTGGAGGACTAGGGCGTTAATTACCGTAGCTAGCATGCCGGCATAGTCAGCGGTGACCCTGTCCATTCCCTTTTGCTCGGCGACAGCCCCCCTCCAGATGTTACCTCCCCCAACAACCACACCAATACCGACTCCCATGTCAACTATCTGTTTAATCTGCTGGGCTATAATGTGGACGGTATGTCTATCAATGCCGTAATGAGCTTTGCCGCTGAAGGCTTCACCACTGAGCTTAAGGAGAACTCGCTTATATTTGGCAGAGGTCATCTTATAGTACCTATTTACCCAGTTCGAATCTGGCAAATCTGGTTATCTTGATATTCTCGCCTACCTTGGCAATGGTCTCCGTGATAGCGTCCTGAACGGTTCTGGTAGTGTCTTTGATGTAGGGCTGGAGAAGTAGGCAGGCAGTCTCAAGTTCTATATCAGCTGGCTCTTCAGGAACTTCATCTTGTGAGATGAATTGAGGTGGCATGGCGGCTACTTGCATGGCCAGGTTGTGGGCTAGCTCCTTGAATTCGGCAGTGCGGGCTACAAAATCAGTTTCGCAGTTGACCTCGACTAGGGCACCAATACGCCCGCCGGCATGAACATAGGCTTCAACCAGGCCTTGCTTAGTGGCGCGTTCTGCCTTCTTATGTGCCTTAAGAATGCCCTTCTCCTTCAGAATCTGGAGTGCTCTTTCACTATCGCCTGCCGCCTCAAGGAGGGCATTACGGCAGGCCATAACCCCGGCTCCTGACTTATCTCTCAGTTCCTTTACTCTGGTGGTGGGAATCTCCAACTTTCTCTCCTTTGTTTACTCATCACCGGGGGTGGGGATAAAGGGATCATAGCTTTCTTCCACCTCAAGTATCTCGGCTGCCGCCTCCGATGGTGGAGCCAGAGGCTCTCCTGTTTTGCCCTCAATCACAGCGCCGGCAATTTTACTGCATATCAGCTTGATGGCTTTAATGGCATCATCATTAGTTGGAATCGGGTAGTCGATCTCAGTGGGGTCACAATTGGTATCGGCGATAGCGACTACTGGTATGCCGACGCGTTTGGCTTCAGCTAGGGCGGCTCGTTCCTTGGTGATGTCAACTATGAATAGGGCCGCTGGCAGGATGGTCATCTCCTTGAAACCACCTATCAGACGATTCAGGCGTACAATCTCCTTCTCCAGTTTGAGGGCCTCATTTTTGGGCAGGCGGCTGAATTCCCCCCTGGTCTGCTGATCCTCCAGGCGAACCAGGTAGTCAATGCGCTTCTGGATAGTGCCGAAATTGGTCAGCGTTCCCCCCAGCCAGCGCTGGTTGACATAATACATACCGCACCGTTTTGCCTCTTCTTCTATCGTCTCCTGAGCTTGCTTTTTGGTGCCCACAAAAAGGATACTGCCACTCTCAGTGGTAACCTGGCGGACAAACTGGCATGCCCGTTCCAGCATGCTGACTGTTTGCTCGAGATCAATGATGTGAATGCCGTTACGCTTGGTAAAGATGTATTTCTTCATTCGGGGGTGCCAACGGCTTGTCTGGTGTCCAAAGTGTGCCCCGGCCTCTAAAAGCTGCTTGATGGTAACTGTATCTGCCAAACTTAGGTTCCTTTCTAGTTGCTAAGTAGTTAGTATAGCATAACCCTTCGTTACTCGGCAAATTGGCGTAGTCATGGTAGGGATGGGTCTACTTTTGGCGTAATGACAAAAGTATTATTTAGAGTTATTATATTATGGCAAATATGTACTGACAAAGGTAAGGAGCCAAAGGTGCAGATTAGAAAGACGTATCATAATGTAAAGCCTGAGTTACTCTATGACGAGGTAAAAGACCTGGCTTTGAAGCAGGGGGCAGTTATCGGAGCGGCAAAAATGGAGACATACTCCTTGCCGGGTGACACTTCATCGTTTGTCTCTCGGGGTACACTGACATTCCATATGCAGGGTAAGCCAGGCAAGCTGGCGGAGGAATGTCTCAGGGTACATATCGTGGGCTCAGCCAGGGGTGAAACTAGAGTGATATTCGACGTTGATGAAGAGAGTTTCCCCCAGGAGAGGTTTGACGCTTTGCAAAGTGATCTGGGCTTTATCTTTGGCTCATATGAAGTAGCAGGTGGCTAGCTAGGTATCACTCCCCGGCGTTGTCAGGGCTTTGGGGGCTGGGCTTTTTACATAAGGCAGTAGAGCGTTTCAGATGTGGCTTCTTAAACAGTGACTATTTCAGCCCTTATTTCGTCACCTATTTCCAGTAATCCAAAGGAGTCTCGGGCTCGACCCGGGTTAAATAGCAGGCTTCCTCGAATGGACTGATTCTTCGCTTCGTGAGAATGACCGTAGATGATGATATCCACCTCAGAAAACATATCTCTTATCCTGTTGGCTATACCCCAGGGCCCTCCTGAGCCGTGGGTAAGCCCGATCTTCCGGTGGTTAACGACAAATAATTCCTTCCGGGGCAGTATTCCCTTAAGCTCGCTCGAGTCCATGTTACCGGAGACGGCTTTTACTTTCCCCAGTGTTCTGAGACCCTCAAGCACAGCTCTTTCCGTAAAGTCCCCGGCGTGGACAATAAGGTCTACCTTGGTTAGCGCTGTTAAAATCGAGGCGGGCATTTCAGTGAACGTCCGCATGTGAGTGTCTGAGATGACACCGATTCTCACGGGGGTGACTCTTTCACTATGAGCCATATTTATCGGTGATACCTCCCGTAGTTCCCATGCTGAAATTATTAATAGACCAGGGTCTATTATTCTATAGAAAAGCGCATATTGTCCAGCCTTATGCTGTTCCTGGGCCGCTTATCTTTATTATTTAGCTTTGGAGAGTCTATAATAGGCTGTTAGCCGATTTTCCGAGGGGAAATTCTCTCTAACAGGCGGTGACCATCTGTGAAGACGAGCGATTTTGACTATTTGCTGCCTCCGGAGCTTATTGCCCAGACGCCGGTTGAGCCTAGAGACCAAGCCCGGCTTGTAGTTCTGGATCGCAGTAGTGGTTCGTTAGAGCACCACCGGTTTTATGAGATAGCGGCCTATCTGCGTAAGGGAGACGTGCTGGTTTTTAATGATAGCCGGGTTATCCCAGCCCGCCTAAGCGGTCGGAAGGCTGATAGTGGCGGTCGGCTGGAGATTTTGCTCCTGAAGCGTCTCAGTGTTAATACCTGGGAGGCGCTGGTGAGACCGGCGCGGCGCATCAGGGTTGGTAGCCGGCTGGAGCTGGTAGGCGGTGCGTTTGATGAAAAGGTTACCGCCGAGGTGGTCGAGTCAAGGGACGGTGGCCGGCGAGTGATAAGCTTCTCTGACGAAGGCCAGCTCCTGACCATGGGTAGCATACCATTGCCGCCCTATATCCGTACTCCGCTAGCGGATTCAGAACGCTACCAGACAGTTTACGCTAATGTGTCGGGTAGCGTAGCGGCGCCTACCGCCGGGCTGCACTTCACCCCGGAGCTGATTAATAAGATAAAGGGCAAGGGAGTAAGCTGTCTCTTCACTACCCTGCACGTTGGGCTTGACACCTTTCTCCCGGTTCGGGAGGAGAATCCTCTTGAGCACCCGATACATCGGGAACTAGGGTTGGTAAGTCAGGAGGTTGCCGGCCAGCTATCTCGGGCTAAACAGGAGAAGCGGCGTATTATCTGTGTGGGCACGACCACGGTGAGGCTGCTTGAGGCGGCAGCTCAAGCCTCAAGTCCGCTTAATATGCAGCCGTTTGACGGTTGGGTAAGCTTGTTTATCCTGCCGGGATATCGGTTCCAGGTGGTTGATGCCCTGATTACCAATTTCCACTTGCCCCGTTCAACCCTCCTGATGCTAGTTACCGCCTTCGCCGGTAGGGATTTAATCAGCAGGGCTTATCAGGAAGCGGTGGCCCGGAAGTATCGCTTCTACAGCTTTGGCGATGCCATGTTAATAACGTGACTGAAAGCAGGCGGAGTGTTTATACAGTCGTGAAGGTAGTGCTGCATATCTGCTGCGGGGTCTGTGCCGCTGGGGTTGCCGAGAGGCTAGCTTCAGAAGGGCACCAGGTTTTTGGGCTCTTCTATAACCCCAATATTCACCCCTTAGAGGAGTATCAGCGGAGGCTGGAGGTTGCTCGTGCGGTGGCTGAGAGGCTGGCCTTTCCTCTGGAAGTAGCTCCTTATGTGCCGGAAGAGTGGTTCAGGGAAACTGCCGGTCTGGAAAATGAGCCTGAGGGTGGCCGAAGGTGTGAGGTCTGCTTCAGGCTCAGGTTGGAACAAGCCTACCTTTATATGAAAGACTGTGGCGGGGATGCCTTCACCACTACCCTGACGGTAAGCCCGCATAAGTCGGCTGAGGTGATTAATCGGGTAGGTTGGGAGATTGGCGGGGAAAAGTTTTTAGCCAGAGATTTTAAGAAGCAGGACGGCTTCAAGCGGGCCGTAGCACTGGCCAGGGAGTGGTCCCTTTACCGACAGGACTACTGCGGGTGTCTTTATAGTATGAGATGGGCTTAGATTTGCTTAAAGTCGATGCCGCTGGTGATTCCACTAAGACACGCTACCCTAAAGGTGCCTTGGTGGTAGCGGCTTCTCTTTTCAGTACCATTGGGCTCAGTTTCTTGGCCAGATAGAGGAACGGGGTGTCAATTGCTGCCACCACCAGCTTGAGGAGATAGGTGGAGAGCAGGATTTCACGCCAGGTAGCCGTATCAAAGACCCCCCACAGGGCAATGCTGCAGAAGACGATGCTGTCAATCGCTTGGGAGACCATGGTTGAGGCGTTATTCCTCAGCCAGAGAAATCTGCCCTTGGTTTTATTCTTCCAGAAGAGGAAGGCCCAGATATCATGGTGCTGAGAGACAAGGTAGGCGGTGATGCTACCGGCGGCGATTCGGGGCATCAGGCTAAAGATGGTCAAGAGAGAACCCTGGGCGAAGTCTGAGGCGTGGGGGATGAACTTCAGACCGATCTGCATCCACAGTGTCGCTAGCGCCATGCCGATGAAGCCGAGCCATACCCCGCGTCGGGCCGCCTGCTTGCCGTAGACCTCGGTCAAGATATCGGTGGCAAAGAAGATGCTGCCGTAGATTACGTTCCCCAGTGTGGCCACCAGGCCGAATATTTCCACTGTCTTTACCACCTGGATATTAGCCACAATGACGGAGGCGACGATGACAACGTAGAGCCCGGTCTTGCCGAAGAAACGGTAGATCAGGGTAACCAGACCCAAGTTAAGCAGAATAAAACCAACCCAGAGTAGACTGTTGAAGAGTGTCACCGGTTCCATTTCAAGAATGCTCATCCTCTACTTATCCCCTTACGATTCTGGGCCTTAAGCCACTTTTCCCTCTGAATAGACCGCACCTTATCGTCAGTAGGCTGGTAACTGGCTAGGAAGTCATCTCTAAAGGAGCTGAAGTCACCGCTCAGGATGGCCTCTCTTACCATCCTCATTAGGCGGGTCATAAAGTGCAGGTTGTGGATCGTGGCCAGTCTATAGGCAAGCAGCTCCTGGCTTCGGAATAGGTGATGCAGGTAGGCAGCAGAGAAGTTGCGGCAGGTATAACAATTGCAGTTCTGATCGAAGGGGCCTTCCTGTTGACCGTAACCCGCATTACGGATATTAGATCTACCCTGCCAAGTAAAGAGGGCGCCTTTGCGTGCCACCTGAGTGGGAAGGGCACTATCAAAGATATCAATGCCTTGAGCTACTCCCTCAACGATGTCCTCCGGAGACCCTACCCCCATCAGGTGCCTCGGTTTATTCTCCGGGAGCAAGGCCACCGTTTCGGTAACTATTGTCTTGGTCAGCGCCTTGGGTTCCCCTAGGCTCAGGCCGCCGATGGCATAACCTGAAAAGCCCAGGGAGCTTAGAAAGCCGGCTGACTTACGGCGCAGTTCTGGGGAGAGACCTCCCTGGACAATGGCGAACAATGCCTGGTCATCCCGGGTTTTAGTTTTGAGACACCTTTCTGCCCATTGGTGTGTCCTAGACATCGCTTGCTCAACCTTTTCCATGGTCTCCGTGGGGGCAGGGCATTCGTCCAGGACTAGGATGATGTCAGCCCCCAGTGACTCCTGAAACTGGATAGCCAGCTCGGGTGTAATCAGGTGCCGGCTCCCGTCAATGTGGGAGCGAAAGGTAACCCCTTGATCACTTAGTTTCCGTAGCTTGGCCAGACTGAATATCTGGTAACCCCCGCTGTCTGTCATCAGGGCTCTGTCCCAAGCCATGAAGCTATGGAGTCCTCCCGCTTTCTCAATTACCCCCAGCCCTGGTCTCAGGTAGAGATGATAGGTATTAGCCATTACCATGGCTACGCCCAGACTCTTCAGGTCATCAGGAGTCACCGCTTTAACGGTAGCTTGACTGCCCACCGGTAGGAATGCTGGCGTCGGCACCGGACCGTGAGGGGTAACTAGCTCACCGGCGCGAGCGCTAGTATCGGGACAGGATTGTACCAGATGGAAGCTCGTGGCGTTTCCTATGATTTTGTCCTCTCTTATTCCGGAATCGTATTCCACACAGAGTTTAGGATAGCCTTGGAATCAATGTCAACGGGTTGGTGGTTGGTCAGGACATTATTAACTGGTGAGATGAGAACTATTACCATAGGTGCGAAATTTTGTAAATACCCCTGCTGGGACTCGAACCCAGGCTCGCGGTTTAGGAAACCGCTGCTCTATCCTCTGAGCTACAGGGGCACTTTACCAAGCACAATTATACCTGAACTTAGCGGGAAAGGACAACGGTTTGTCTGTATTCGAGGCTTTAAGATAGATTTGGTGGAGCTGGGGGCACGATAGGCAGAACCTTTACCCTCAAGTTCAGTTTAGCAGGCTTAATCTGATAGTTCAAACCTAATAGGCACTTTCTAAGGACGATTGAGAGCCTAGTTAGCCCTCTTACCATTGGCCGGTAAAGAGGCTGCTCTTTTTCTGTACCGTTTTTCCTCTTGGAACATATTATTACGTAAATATAGGGTTCATTTTGAAATTCAACAACCGTTCCTTTTTTGGATGATAAAACCGACAGAACAGAGCATCTTAACAACTGAATAGAACTGCAAAGCCCTGACTTGAGTAACTCCGATTTGGTCTTGTCTCTTGTCGCTCTAGCTTTACTCCTTACGTTGGTTACCATTTCTAACCTCCTATTGGTATCAATGTTTATTTAGTAGAAAGATTACTTGTGAACTATTGACAATCTACATGAATCGTGGTATAAAGTGGATTAGCCCAGCTTCAACCAGGCGATTGGAACTTCTAAGGTATGGACTTTCTAAACTACTGGCAGGTGATTTTCTGCAGCCTCGGAAAATACCCCCTCCTGAGCAAGGTGGTAAAGTGCTTAAACATCTTATCCGCATTCCTGCCGAGGACTTCAAGTGCCATGAAGTGTGGTAAGGAATGGCTACTCTGGAGCTGGGCAAATCAGGATACTATCCCAACCTCCATCGGATGAATCCGACTGAGATAATAGCGGCCTACTTCATAAGGGCGGAGTGGATAAGTATCCCATTGTAAGATAATTTGGCAGAACTATTGAACGACGGAGCTAATGTCCCGAGTTAAAAACACTAAAGCTCTGTTAACTGGTTTAGATTACAGTTAAGAAGGAGGACGCCTATTAAACAAAGGTTACCGTATCTATCTTACGGCAGTTTAAAAACTATTTAACGAATAAGCTGTACCGAAAAGGAGGGTAAAGTGAGGAAGTTTCTGCTATTCTTACTTGTGGCATTTTTTATAGTTGGCATGGTCTTTAGTGGTTGTGCTCAACCAACGACTCCTGAACCCACAACTCCTACACCAACGACTCCCGAACCAACGACTCCCGAACCAACGACTCCCGAACCAGGAGAGGGGCTAAAAGTGATGGCTATCACTTCCTGCTCAAAGTTTGATTATTCGTGGGGCACGTCCAACTATCGTGCGATGCAGATGATAGAAGAGAACTATGGAGCTGAGATTAGCTTCCTTGATACGGTCTCGCAGACTGACCAGGTAAAAATCCTCAACGATTTTGCTGCTGCAGACCCAGATTTTATCATAGGATGGGGCTGGGAATTCTATGATGCTGTTAATATAGTAGCAGAGGAGAATCCAGATATACCGTTTTCGATAACCTGTGCGCCAATGCCAGGTAGTGAAGGAACACTTCCCAATGTAGCATCAATGTATTTTGCGGAGGAAGAGGGTGGATATCTGGCCGGTATGCTAGCAGGCATGCTTACAGAAACTAAACACATAGGATTCCTGACTGGGATGGATGTGCCGTGTGCCTGCAAGACCTTAAACGTTTATAGGCAAGCTGCCTATGAAATCGATCCAGAAATCCAGGTCGACTGGGCATTACTTGGTTCTTGGGCCGATGTGGCTAAGGAGCGTGAGCTAGCCACAGCACTGATAGACATGGGCTGCGACGTCATATTCGCACTTTGGGTTGGTATAGCAACCGCCGATGTCTGTGAAGAACAAGGGATTCACCTGATAGGCTCACAGGCCTTGACTGAATACAAGCCGGAGATAGTAGTGGCTGACCATCTGGAAGATATGAACAAGTCTCTCAAGGTCCTATATGAGGATGTTTTGAACGGTAATTTCAGGCCTATGGCGTATCAGATGACCATGACAAAAGGAGTTAGCGACCTTAAGCTAAATGAAGCGTTAATACCGAGTGTCATTTCCTACGAGATACGGGACAGGATCGATGATAAAAGATCTGCCGTTCTTAGTGGAGAATTTGAGGTGCCTAGGTTAGTGAAGATTATCCCCAAACCTTGGCCAGCGGCTCCATTTGCTGATTACGACGAATACTTGGAAGAGGATTATCCAAATATTTACGGGCATGATATCTGGGATTTCGAGGTAGAATGACCTAAGCATGTGTTACTATTTAGGTTCTGCAGTGCTTCCTTACATAAAGAAGCACTGCAGAGCTTAAGGTTATCTTATGGATAAAATACCTTCAATTCAGATGCGACAGATTTGTAGGAGCTTTCCTGGCGTTCTTGCCAATGACCACATCAATTTTGACTTATATGCAGGTGAGGTGCATACCCTTCTGGGTGAGAATGGCTCTGGCAAAACCACTCTAATGA
>DAOULZ010000023.1:0-56895 GCA_034414575.1 Dehalococcoidales bacterium
AGGTAGAGGAGGAGAAGAAGCCGGCGCGGCGGAAGAAGGCCGAGGCGGTTGCTGAGGCGGCCCCGGCTGAGGTAGAGGAGGAGAAGAAGCCGGCGCGGCGGAAGAAGGCTGAAACCAGCGAGACCGCTGCTACCAAGTTAGAGGGGACGGATGCAACAGCCGAAGCGGGTTAAATACCGTAAGACTCATAAGGGCCGTCGGAGAGGTAAGGCTCAGGCGGGTAACACCATTGTTTTTGGGGATTTTGGGCTGCAGGCGGCGGAGTGTGCCTGGCTTACCAGCCGCCAGATTGAGGCAGCCCGTCGGGCAATGACCCGCTATGTTCGTCGAGGTGGTAAAATCTGGATACGTATCTTTCCGGATAAGCCAGTTACCGCCAAGCCAGCCGAGACGCGGATGGGTTCGGGCAAGGGTTCTCTGGACCACTGGGTAGCTGTGGTTAAGCCGGGCAGGATTCTGTTTGAGATGGGCGGAGTTGATGAGGAAATAGCTAGAGGCGCTATGCGGCTGGCCTCGTATAAGCTACCCATAAGCACTGAGTTTATGGCTAAGGAGACTGGTGCTGGCTTAAGTAGCGATTCTGTAGACAGGGAGCAGGGGTAAAGTTGAAAGTTGAGGAGATCAGAGCTCTCGGTACTGATGAGTTAAAAAAACAACTGGAGACGGCTCACGAGGAGCTCTTCAAGGTTCGTCTTCGTTTGGTGACAAGACAGCTAACCAATCATCGTGAAATACTTAGAGTTAAAAATAAGATTGCCCGAATTGAGACGATACTTAGGGAGAGGGAATTAGGTATAAGGTAGGCCTAGGACTATGGAAGGTAAGCATAAAATTCGAGTTGGTCGGGTGGTGAGTGACCGGATGGATAAGACGGTGGTGGTGGAAGTGGAAACACCCAAGCGTCATCCGTTATATAAAAAGACCATCAAGAGAAGGGCTAAATTTAAGGCCCATGATGAAAAAAATGAGTGTGGGCTGGGGGATGTTGTCAGGATTATAGAAACTCGCCCGCTGTCGGGGCAGAAGCGTTGGCGAGTTAGCGAGATAATAACTAGGGGCAAAGTGGTTGAGATTCAGCCTAAGGAAATAAGCTGAATCTTGTTTGAAGGTAGCAGGATATGATTCAATCTTATACCAGAATTAAGGTAGCTGATAATACCGGGGCCCGCCAGCTTATGTGCATTAACATACTGGGAAGCAGAAAGAAGTATGCTCGGGTGGGAGACCTCATTGTGGCTTCCGTGAAACGGGCTATCCCCGGGGGTATGGTAAGTAAGGGGGACGTGGTGCGGGCGGTAGTGGTGCGTAGTACTCAGCAGTATCGGCGGCCCGATGGTTCTTATATTCGGTTCGATGAGAATGCGGCGGTGATTTTGACTGATAAAAATAACCCCAAGGGAACCCGAATATTCGGGCCAGTAGCCAGGGAATTAAGGGAGAAGAATTTTACCAAGATCATATCGCTGGCTCCAGAGGTATTGTGAAAGGGGATAGTGATGAGGGTCTTCGGCCTGTCTCAGGGTGGTTATGAAGATTAGAAAGAATGATACCGTAATAGTTGTTGCCGGTAAGGATAGTGGCAAAAAGGGCAAGGTGCGTTTTGCCTACCCTAAAGATGGACGGCTGATAGTCGAGGGCATTAACTTTGTTAAGAAACATGCCCGCCCCACCGGTCAGGCTAGGCAGGCCGGCGTAATCGAGCGGGAGGCGTCAATCCATGTGTCCGATGTCATGCTCCTCTGCAGCCGGTGTAATCGTCCTACCCGGGTTGGCTTCCGCTTCCTGGAAGATGGTCGGAAGGTTAGAATCTGCCGCTCGTGTCGAGAGGTGATTGATTAGATGTCGTCGCGACTTAAGGAAAGGTATCGAAAAGAGGTCATTCCTGTTCTGATGGAGCGTTGTGGATATCGGAATGTAATGCAGGTACCGCGTCTGGAGAAGCTGGTGCTTAGTATTGGCTTGGGAGAGACGATCCAAAATGCCGGGGCTCTGGAGGCGGCAGAGGGTGATTTAGCGACTATTTCGGGGCAGCACCCGATAACTACTCGGGCTAAGAAGTCCATCGCTTCTTTCCGCTTGCGGGTGGGGATGCCCATCGGTTTGAAGGTGACTCTGCGTGGGGAGCGCATGTATGATTTCTTTGATAAGCTGGTGAACGCGGTCCTGCCGCGTCAGCGTGAGTTTCAAGGGGTTTCCCCAAACTCCTTTGACGGGTGGGGCAATTATTCATTGGGGCTTAGGGAGCAAATCGTTTTCCCTGAGGTGGATTACGATAAAATTGACAAAGTACGGGGGGTTGAGGTTTCAGTTATCACTACGGCCAGAACGGACGAGGAAGGCAGACATTTGCTTGAGTTATTAGGCATGCCTTTTACAAAGGATGAGGAGTCAACATAGATGGCGAGGAAGTCGATGGTTGTAAAGTCGCAGCGGCCACCCAAGTATCGGGTGCAGCAGTACCATCGCTGTTACCTGTGTGGCCGGCCTCGGGCTTATATCCGTCAGTTTGGTTTGTGTCGTATTTGCTTCCGTAAGCTGGCTTTGGCTGGTCAGATTCCGGGAGTAAGAAAATCGAGCTGGTAACAGTAGTAACTATGGATTGAGGGGGCAAGCGTGACTGTTTCTGATCCGATAGCTGATATGCTAACTCGAATACGTAATGCCATTATGGCACGACATGATTCTGTGCTGATCCCATCCTCAAAGATGAAGCTGGCCATTGCTAGAATCCTCAAGGACGAAGGTTTCGTTAATGATTATGAGGTGCTTAAGAGCAAGTCTCATCGGGTGATTAAGATTTACCTCAAGTATGGTGAGGATAATCGGGCGCGTATTTTGGGGTTAGAGCGGGTAAGTAAACCCGGGCTGAGGGTGTATACCGGGCGCGGGGAAATTCCCCGTGTCTATAGTGGTTTGGGCGTTACCATAGTTTCCACATCCAAGGGTGTTATGACCGGGCAGCAAGCCTGGCGGCAGGGCCTTGGTGGTGAGCTCATATGCAACGTTTGGTGATTAAGTAGCTAGGTTAGTCTTGGTATTTGGGTTTAATAGTCTAGGACGAGGTTATTATAAGGATGTCTAGAGTAGGGCGGATGCCGATAGCGGTGCCACCGGGGGTGGAAGTGGCCATTAAAGGTAGCGAAGTCACGGTAACTGGACCCAAGGGGAAGCTATCTCGGCGGGTTAGTTCTGATATGTCTATTGCCGTGAATGGTGATACCCTGGCAGTGTCGCGACCCAGCGATAGCAAGGAACATCGTTCCCTACACGGACTGACCCGGAGCCTCCTTTCCAATATGGTTGAGGGAGTGTCTAAAGGCTTCGAGAAGAATCTGGAAATAGTCGGTGTCGGTTATCGGGTGGAGAAGAAGGGAGATAAGCTGGTATTTCGTGTTGGCTTTTCTCACCCGGTTGAGGTGACTCCTTTGCCCGGGGTGTCTTTGGATACTGAGGGGGCTAATCGTGTTAAGGTGACCGGGATTGATAGAGAAGTAGTCGGGGAAATGGCGGCTGAAATTAGGGCAATCCGGCCCCCCGATGCCTATAAGGGTAAGGGCATTAGATATCTTGGAGAGCGGGTTCGCTTGAAGCCGGGTAAAAGTAAGCAGAGTGGTAAATAGAAGAGCAGGGTAATGAGTGGGCTTGAACCAAGAAAGATGCGCCGGGTAAGGCACAGCCGGGTTAGAGAGAAGGTTAAGGGCTCGACCGAGAGGCCGCGCTTATGTGTGTCGCGTAGCCTGAACCATATTTATGCTCAGGTTATTGACGATTTGAAAGGGTGCACGCTGGTCAGTGCCTCGACCCTTGACTCTGAGATAAGAGGTGAGGTGGATGGCAAGGCGAAGACGGAAAAGGCTGGGCTGGTTGGTTCTCTGGTGGCTAAACGGGCGCTGAGTAAGGGGGTCACCCAGGTGGTTTTCGATCGTGGTGGCTACCAGTATCATGGTCGAGTTAAGGCTTTGGCTGAGGCGGCCAGGCAGGGAGGGTTGATATTCTAGGAAGGTGGTGCTTAGCTAGGTGACGGATTTGGTAACTAAGATAGACCCGGACGAGTTGGTGCTCAACGATAAGCTGGTTTATATTAACCGCGTGTCCAAGGTGATGAAGGGGGGTAAACGCCTCAGTTTTAGCGCCTTGGTGGTAACTGGTGATGGTGGGGGGCATGTCGGTATCGGTCAGGGTAAGGCTAGAGAAGTGCCGGCGGCAATAAGTAAGGCCGGCGCTGATGCCAGGAAGAAGCTAATTAGGGTGCCGTTGGTAGGGACTACTATTCCCCATGAGATAGTGGTCAAGCTTGGTGCTGCTAAGGTCTTGCTTAAGCCAGCGGCACCGGGCACGGGCATCATTGCCGGGAGCAGTATCCGCATGGTGATGGAGGCGGCGGGAATTAAGGATGTCCTGACTAAATCGCTGGGTAGTGCCAATCGGGTTAATATGGCTAAGGCAACCATGCTGGCTCTAAAGCGGCTTAGGGACCCGAGGGCGGTGGTGGCTGAGCGTAAGCTGACCTCTGGGGTTGAGGGGGTGGCAAGCGATGGCTAAGCTCCGTGTCACCTGGGTCAAGAGTGGTATTGGCTATAATGAGATTCAAAAGAAGACCATAAAGGCTCTTGGTTTGCGTCGCTTAAACCAGGAGGTTATTCATGATGACTGTGCCTCTGTCAGAGGCATGATTAATAGAGTAAAGCACCTGGTTAAGGTGGAGGTGGAAGGCTAGTGAGGCAGAATGAAATCTCTCCGGCCCCGGGTTCTAGAAGGGGGCGGAAGCGGGTGGGCCGTGGTGACGGGAGTGGACACGGCACCTATTCCGGGCGGGGTGTTAAGGGGCAGAAGTCACGTTCTGGCTTCAGTATGAAGCGCGGCTTTGAGGGGGGGCAGCTCCCCTTGATTAAGCGCCTGCCGCGGAAGCGTGGCTTCACCAATATTTTTAGAACGGAGTATAATCTGGTTAACATCGATATGCTTAACCGGTTTGAGGCAGGGAGTGAGGTAACCCCGGAAAGATTGGTTGAGGCTGGAGTGGTTAAGTCGCTGAGGAAGCCGATTAAGGTTCTGGCTCGAGGTAATATCAGTTATCCTCTCTCGGTGAGGGCAAACAGGTTCTCTGCGGCTGCTAAGGCCAAGATTGAGGCGGCGGGAGGTAAAGCGGAGGAGATTGGACATGCAGCAGAGGCAAGCTAGGTCGGCGCTGTCGCCGCAGCTGAGGGCTAGGCGGCCGGGTCAGGCAGGTAGGTCAACCAGACCGCGACTCTTGCAGGCAATGCTTGATGCCTTTCGGCTGCCTGACTTGAGACGCCGCATCCTCTTTACCATCGGTATGCTGGTTGTCTTCCGCTTTGTGGCCCATGTGCCCTTGCCCGGGGTTGATGCTGTGGCCTTACAGCAGCTGTTTGAGAGGATGCCGATACTGGGCATGCTTGACCTCTTTAGCGGCGGTGCCATGAGGCAGTTCAGTGTGGCTGCCATGGGGGTTTACCCCTATATTACGGCTTCAATTATAATGATGCTTTTAACCCCGGTTATTCCCCGTCTGCGGGCTCTGTCGGAGGAGGGGGAGGCTGGTCGGAACAGGATTAATCAGATAACTCACTGGCTCACAGTGCCTCTGGCGGGTCTTCAGGGTTATGCACAGATAGTGATCCTGCAGCGGGCTGACCCCCCGGTACTGACTAGTGTCGCACCCACGACCATAGCCACCATGGTCTTGGCCATGATAGCGGGCACTATGTTCTTGGTCTGGCTGGGTGAGCTGATTACCGAGAATGGCATTGGTAACGGTATTTCGATAATCATCTTTGGCGGTATTGTCGCCAAGTTTCCTGAGCTAATCGGGCAGGGTTCTCTGGCGGTGCAGGGGGGGCAGGGTGCCGGGGTGGCCGGTTACTTTGCGATTATTATAATTACGATTGTGGCTATCGTCATCTTTACCGAGGCACACCGGCGTATTCCGGTGCAATACGCCAAGAGCGTCTTTCGCGGCGGGCGTATGTATCGGCAGGCAGGCTCGACCCATATTCCGCTGCGGGTCAATACTGCCGGGATGATACCGCTTATCTTTGCCATGTCAATCGTAATGTTTCCCGGGATGATCGCCGGCTACTTTGCGGCGCCAACCGGGGCTGATCCTAACTTTGCTAACACTATCGTGAACCTGTTTGACCCCAAGGCGGCCTTACCTATGGGCCTACTCTATTGGGGGCTCTTTTTTGTGCTGGCCATGGCTTTTGCCTTCTTTTACACCTTTATCATCTTCCAGCAGCAGGATTTACCCGGCGTCTTACAGCGGCAGGGTGGTTTTATCCCCGGGATCAGGCCTGGTAAGCACACCAGCGATTATCTTAACCAGGTCATCAAGCGTATTACCTGGGCGGGGGCTCTTTTCTTGGCGGTGGTGGGGATTGTCCCCTTTATTGCTCGGGAGATCACCAATGTTCAGGTGATACAATTATCCAGCATGGGTCTTATTATTGTGGTCGGTGTGGTTCTGGATACCATGAAGCAGATAGAGGCGCAGCTGGTGATGCGCCGCTACGAAGGTTTTATAAAATAGTGGCCTCGATCAGTTTGGGAAAGGGTTTCATAAAGTTAAAGGCCCTGTCTCAGTCGGAAGGGGGCTTTATAAATGGGAGAAAGTGGTGTATATTATTCTTTTAGGTCCGCCTGGCGCCGGTAAGGGAACCCAGGCAGCCTATGTAGCCCGGGAGCTTGGTTTGGTTCATATTGCCACCGGTGATTTGTTCCGGCAGGCGCTGGAGAAAGGAACTGAGCTGGCAAATGAGGCTAAGTCCTATATGGAAAAGGGGATGCTGGTTCCTGATGAGTTAACGGTAAAATTGGTTCTCGAGCGTCTCTCGACCTTGGACTCTGGGGCTGGGGTGGTGCTTGATGGTTTTCCTAGGAACCTGAAACAGGCGGAGGCGCTGGATGAGGCTTTAGACCAGCGGCATAAGGTGATAGATGGGGTAATATATATTAAAGTCTCTGAGGAGGAGCTCTTCAGGCGCTTGAGTGGACGCTGGCTCTGCCGTCAATGTCAGGCGCCGTATCATGCTACCGATTCTCCCCCTGAGGTTCGGGGTAAGTGTGATCGGTGCGGTGGTGAGCTTTATCAGCGTTCTGATGATAATCCGGAGACGGTTAAAAAGCGGCTGGGGGTGTATGCCAGTGAGACAGCCCCCCTCATTGATTATTATGCCACTCGGGGTAAGCTGATCGAGGTAGATGGCGAGGGCAGGGCGCCTGAGGTAAGTGAGCGCTTGGTGACGGCGCTGAAGAGAGAGACCAAAGCCAGATGGGCATAATTATCAAGTCTGACCGCGAGATTGCGGCCATGCGAAGGGCAGGTAGGATAGTTGCCGTGGTTCTGGAGATATTAAGTAGGAAAGTAAGAGCCGGAATGAAGACCAGGGAACTGGATGTTATTGCTGGTAGGGAACTGGAAAAGCTGGGGGCGAAGCCATCTTTTAAGGGATACCGAGGGTTTCCGGCGAATCTCTGTGTGTCCGTGAATGATGAGATCGTACATGGGATTCCGGGAGAGCGGGTTTTAGCTGAAGGTGATATCGTCTCCCTTGACCTGGGAGCGATTGTTGACGGTTTTCATGGTGATGCTGCGGTGACGGTGGGTATCGGTGAGATCAGCCGTGAAGCTAGGAGGCTCATGGAAACCACCGAGGCAGCTTTGGGGGCTGGCATAAGTAGGGCCTACGCCGGGGCTAGATTGGGAGATATTTCGGCGGAGATTCAAGAGTATGCTGAGTCACGGGGCTATTCAGTGATTCGTGAGTATACGGGGCATGGCATTGGTCGCGAGATGCATGAAGAGCCCCAGATACCTAATTTTGGAAAGGAAGGCACCGGGGTGGTGTTGGAACGGGGCATGGCTCTGGCCCTTGAGCCGATGGTGAGTGTTGGTGATTGGATTACTCGGCTGGGGAGTGATCACTGGACAGTGTTTACCAATGACGGGAGCTTGGCCGCTCACTTTGAACATACTATTGCCATTACCGATGCTGAGCCAGAGGTACTTACGGTTGTGTAGCGGGGTATTGTATGGCTAAAAAAGAGGCCATTAAGGTTGAGGGGACGGTGGTGGAACCACTGCCTAATGCCATGTTTCGGGTGGAGTTACCTAATGGCCATCAGGTATTGGCTCATATTTCGGGTAAGATAAGATTACATTATATCAGGATATTACCGGGGGATAAGGTGCTGGTGGAGCTTTCCCCGTATGATCTGAGTCGTGGTAGAATTACTTATCGTTTGAAGCAATAGGAGTTTATGATGAAGGTTAGGGCTTCAGTTAAGGTTAGATGTGAGAAATGTAAGATAATTAAACGGCGTGGGGTAATCAGGGTCATTTGCCCTAACCCGCGACATAAGCAGAGGCAGGGCTGAAATTGGCTAGAGTAAGGAGGAAATCCTAATGCCACGTATTGCCGGGGTAGATATACCCAAGAATAAGCAAATATGGGTGGCGCTACAGTATATCTATGGCATTGGGCCCACCTTAAGCCGGAGGATTCTGGCTGAGTCGGGTGTTAGTGCTGATACCGAGGCGGATAGTCTTACTGAAGATGAGGTTAATCGTCTGCGCGAGATTATTGACCGTGGGTATATGATTGAGGGCGACCTGAGGAAAGAGGTTAACTTTAATATCAAGCGTCTCACTGAGATTGGCAGTTATCGTGGTATCAGGCACCGCCGTAGCTTACCGGTCAGGGGACAGCGCACGCGAACTAACGCTCGGGCCAGGCGTGGTTCTCGTAAAACAGTAGCTGGGAGAGGTAAGAGGCGTGGCATGTCTAAGAAGTAGCTTGGCGGTGATATATAATTCAGTAGGGGGCGATAATGGCACAGAAGAAGCGATCTAGAAGCAAAAGGCGGGAACGAAAGTCTATTCCCGCGGGGAGAGCCTATATTCAGTCAACTTTTAATAATACTATAGTGACGCTTACTGATCCTGAGGGGAATGTTATTGCCTGGGGTAGTTCCGGCACGGCTGGCTTTAAGGGGTCACGTAAGGGCACGCCTTATGCGGCGCAACTGGCGGCTCGTGATGCGGCCCGGAGAGCTATGGAGCACGGACTGCGTCAGATAGAAGTCTATGTTAAGGGTCCGGGTAGTGGTCGTGAAGCGGCAATTCGTTCTCTTCAGAGTTCAGGTCTGTATATTACTAGTATCAGGGACGTGACCCCCATTCCGCATAATGGTTGTCGTCCTCCAAAGAGAAGGCGGGTGTAGGGAAAATGGCAAGATATACCAGTGCCGTGTGCCGGTTGTGTCGGCGTAGTGGTGAGAAATTGATGCTTAAGGGCAGCCGGTGCCTTGGGCCTAAGTGTGCTATGGAGAAGCGGGCAAAACCGCCGGGGCAGCAGCTTGGTCGGCGGCGGCGGATTTCTGACCGCGGTTTTCAATTAAGAGAGAAACAAAAGGCTCGTTATACTTACGGGGTATTGGAGAGACAGTTTCGGCGATTTTTTGGTCGGGCTGAGAAGCAGCCGGGCATTACCGGGGAGAATCTTCTGGTGCTGCTAGAGAAGCGACTTGACAACGTGGTCTATCGCTTGGGTTTTGCTGATTCTCGCGCTCAGGCTCGCCAGCTAGTTCTTCATGGACATATCTCACTCAATGGGCGTAAGACTGATATCCCATCTTGCTTGGTTAAAGAGGGTGACGTAATTAGCTGGCGGGAGAGCAGTACTAAGACTGGGTATTATGTGGAAGTGGCTAAAGCGATTGCGGCTAAATCGGTTCCGACTTGGTTAGACCTGGATAAGCAGAACCTAGTTGGTCGGGTGGTGTCACTCCCTACCCCTGATGAAATTGGAGCTCAGTTTGAGGTGAAGAATATCGTGGAGTACTACTCGCGGTAAGGCAGTGAGTAAGGAGGGAGCATTTTGTCTCGCTTAGTAATACCGAAGATTGATTGTGTCGAGAGCCGAGATAACTTCGGTCGGTTCTTGGCTGGACCGCTGGAGAGGGGCTTTGGGGTTACCCTGGGCAACTCCTTAAGGAGGGTGCTACTGAGCTATCTACCCGGAGCCGCGGTGACTAGGATTAGGATTGAAGGTGTTCAGCATGAATTCGCGACTATTCCCCATGTGAAGGAAGACGTTACCGAGTTTATCCTTAATGTCAAGGAGCTACGGTTAATCCCTCTGTCCGGTGATCCGGGTAGATTGACGCTGGAGGTAGCCGGGGAAGGACGGATTTGCGCTGCGGACATCAAGCCTTCAACTGACTTTGAAATTGCTAACCCCGAACTTTATTTAGCTACCCTGGATTCACCTGAGGCCAGGCTTTATGTGGAGTTTGAAGTGGAATTAGGCGAGGGCTACCAGCAAGCTGAGTCTAAAGATGAGCTGCCGATAGGAACGATTCCGGTGGACGCTATCTTTACTCCGGTACGGAGGGTTAATTTTGCTGTGGAGCCAACTCATGTCGGTCAGGAGACCAGCCGGGAACAGCTGTCTTTAGTGGTGTGGACGGATGGTGCTATGTCACCAGTTGACGCGGTTAGCCGCAGTGCCGCTATTCTGATGGAGCAGTTGACTCCCTTCGTCAATTGTGCTCAGACGGTTGAGGCTGAGGTGGAGGAGCAGCGGCTTCGTTCATCCATTCCTGAGGAGCTGTATAATATGCCGGTGGATAAGCTTGACCTGTCAGTGCGTACCATGAATTGCCTGAGGCGCGGTGGCATTGAGACGGTGGGGCAGATTATAACTAAGGGAGAGAAAGGTTTGATGGCACTCCGGAATTTCGGTCAGAAGTCGAGGCAGGAGATAGAGGAGCGTCTTAGTGAAATGGGTCTGGCGCTGACTCCTCCGGAAGGTTTGAATATACCCCCTGAGGAAGGGACCGTAGATGAGACATAGAATAGCGGGTAGAGGATTGGGTAGGTCTTCAGGGCATAGAAGAGCGCTCTACCGCAACCTGGTGACCGACCTTTTAGGCTACGAAAAGATTACCACCACTGAGGCAAAGGCCAAAGAGGTGCGTAGTCTAGTTGATAGGATGATTACCTTAGCTAAGAGGGGGGGTCTGCACGCCCGCCGGCAGGCACTAGCCTTCGTTTTGGATGAGAAGACAGTTGATAAGCTGTTCTCTGACCTCGCCCCAAGGTATGCCGAGCGAAATGGAGGTTATACCCGTATCGTTAAGCTGGGCCCCAGGCTAGGTGATGGAGCCGCCATGGTTCGGCTTGAGTTGGTGGAGTAAAGAGGTTTTTGGCTTGACTAGAGCCACCAAGGTTATCTTAATAATTGAATACGAGGGCACAGCCTATCACGGTTTTCAGCTGCAGGCTGGGCTACCTACCATTCAGGGGGAGATAGAGCGAGCGCTGGGTAATCTTACCGGGGAAAGGCGGCGGGTGGTGGCAGCCAGCCGAACTGATGCCGGGGTACATGCTAGGGGGCAGGTGGTTAGTTTCAGAACCGAGTCGCTCCTAGCAGCGCCGACATTTGTCACCGGGCTAAATCACTACTTGCCCCAGGATATTGCAGTTAAGGCGGCATATCGGGTAGCTGATTCCTTTCATGTCCAGCGCGATGCCGTTAGCCGCGCGTACAGTTACTATATCTTAAACAGCCTGACTCGCTCTCCGGCGAGGAGAAGGTTCTCCTATCTGGTGCTGGGGGAGCTGGATATTGAGGCGATGAACGAAGTCGGTGCAGCGCTGGTTGGGGAGCGTGATCTAGCTTCGTTTGCCAGCCGGATGGAGCGCGGGAGGAAGAGCACCGTAAAGAATATTTATCGAGCTGGGGTGGAGAGGGAAGAGGAAATGGTCGTTTTTAATGTGCTGGCCAATTCCTTCCTGCCGCACCAGGTGCGAAATACCGTCGGAGTGCTGCTGAAGGTAGGCTTAGGTAAAATGAACATCTATGAAGTTCGTAGTATAATGGAAGCTAAGAAGCCCGGGCTGGCTGGGCCGACGGTTCCTGCCTGTGGGCTGTGTCTCAGGCAGGTAAACTATCCAGTTCCATTTGAGGAGATGATATGAAAACCTATAGCGCCAAGGCGTCCGAGATTAGGCGGGAGCGGCACGTTATTGATGCCAAAGACCGGATTTTAGGCAAGCTGGCTACTGAGGTGGCCCGGCTGCTTATGGGCAAACACAAGCCGATGTTTAGCCGCAATCTGGATGTTGGTGATTTCGTGGTGGTTATTAATGCCGACAAGGTCAGGGTTACCGGCAACAAGGCTAAGCAGAAGGTCTATTATCGCCATTCTGGCTATCCCGGCGGCTTAAAGAGCATCACCTATGAGAAGTTAATGCAGACCAAGCCGACCCGGGTAGTTGAGCAGGCGGTTAAGGGAATGTTGCCTCATAACCGATTGGGTGCTAGTATGCTAAAGAAACTGAAGGTATATGCTGGTGAACCGGCATTAACTTAGAAAGAGGCTTGCTTTAGATGGAAGAGCGGACTTACTTTTATGGCACCGGTAAGCGCAAGACAGCGATAGCTCGGGTAAGGCTGATACCCGGGGAAGGCTCAATCATTGTCAATAACGTGCCTTATGAAGAGCGTTTCCCTCGTCCTGAGCACCGTCGGGTAATACAGGAGCCGCTTCTGGTTACGGAGAGCGTGGGTAAGTATAACGTGGTGGTTAAGGTAGAGGGGGGCGGCGTCTCGGGGCAGGCGGGGGCTATCTCTCACGGTATTGCCCGGGCGCTGCTAAAAGTTGACGAGAGGCTGAGGCCGAGGCTGCGTGAGGATGGACTGCTTACCCGTGACCCGCGGGTCAAGGAGCGCAAGAAGGTCGGGCTCAGGCGGGCCCGCAAGGCACCTCAGTACACCAAGCGGTAGGAGCTGGGATAGGTTAGAGCAACTCTAGCTTCCATTTATTGCTTATCAGGTGTCTCTTTTCTAAATACTTCTAGCTGCTTCGTTCTTGTATGCGGGAGCGGATGGAATTTATTACATGTTGGGCGTCATCCTCACCGGGGAATTGCGCAAGGAATGTAGAAGCGTTGTAAGAGGTGGAATATCGATTTAGGATTGTGGTGAGCGTATCAATAATTTTGTGTAGTTGTTGACGTTGTAAAGGATATTCCTCAGAGACGTTTTTCCCCCTGAGATGGAAGTCTCGGTCAAGATGTGCAAATACATTATCCCTCCAACCCTTGATGTTGTTTATTACGTTCTCTAAGCTGCTAAGTTTCTGTCTATCTTCCCGAATTTCCTCTTTTGTTATTGGGGTATGGGGTTTGCCCCAATGTTCATCATAATTTTGCTTCTGCCTAATGCGCTGAGCAAAAGCTTCATTTGAGAATATCTTTAGGTTTTGCTCAACAAAATTGAGGAACTTCCAGATACTAAGGGAGTCTTCATGTTTATCTAATATTCTGGATAAAGTTAATACTGTATCATCCAGATGTGCCTTTATAGTAAACATGAAGAAATGTGGAGCTTGATTAAGTTCTTTAAGGTGGCTTGCTTTGTAGCCCTCAAGACGCTCCCATAATTTTAGATGGGCGCGTGCATGCAGCGTTTGCCAGATGAGCTTGTCGTAGTATTGTTGGAAGAGTTGCTCTTCTTCGGAAGGGTTGTTTTCTTGAGGAGTGATTTCCTCTTTATTTGTCATATGCTCTTGTTAATAGTCTCACATCAGCCGCCAGTCTTTATACCCCTGCTGGATTACGGCTAGATACTCCTGGGAGGGCTTGGTAGTCTCGGCCTGCCCGCTTCTGATGTAGGTTACCGCTTCCACCGGCTCACTGTCTTCATTGTTGACGATGACATTCAGGCGGCGGTAGTCATTGCCTTCGTGTTTATCCAGCCGCCTCAGGCACTCTTCGCTGACTTCGTAGATGGCCCCCGGAACCTTGCCGCCCCTGATGGGCCTGATAGTGGCGGTGCCACCTCGCCACTGCCGCGACCAGCCGGCAAATGCTAGCTGGTAGTGGTGCAGGGTGGCCGGAAACTTGGGCAGGCTGTCCGGGCAGCGCTCCTGCATCTGCTTTCGGTCTAGATTTGAGGCGTAGGCAAAGTAGTACATCATTATCCTTGGGCCAGTTTTTCTTTGAGAAGGTCAGTTGCTTTTACCGGGGAGGGGTCGGTCTTATAGAGCATGGCTAGGTAGTAGCTCGTATAGTCGCCAAGGAGGATTAGGCTCATTACCTGACTTAAGGGATTATTGCCCTGCCCATCCACAACCTGATAGCTGACTCCAGCCTGTTCCAGTAGCTGGCCGGTTATGCGGTAGCGAAGCTGGATGCGCTCTGGTAGATTGGTGGAACGAAGCATAACCACCACTATTCTGGTGGCCAGCTCTCTGGGGAACTGGTAGCCAACTACCGCATTGTGATTTAGCTCCGGGAAGACCTCGTGGAAGGCCCAAGCTTTAGAGTTCTCGTTAAGTTGGGTCTTCCAGCGGTGGGCTACCTCCGAGGTGATGCCGGCTCCATAGACTACCGGCAGGTGGTTATAAAGCTGGCCGGCTAGCTGCTTGGCTGGGTTCTGGGACTCGGGGGCGGCCTCGTCTATGCTTGGGGATAGCTGCTGTAAGACCTTTATGGTTTCGGCTACGTCCCGTGATTTATCACCTATTAGGCCAAGCCTCTGCAGGAAGCAGAGGCTTGGCAGGAAGCTGAAGGGCAGGGCGGCGCGGGGCTGGGCTTTATAGTCAAAGTGGAAAATGGGAATTGTCTTTCCCTCAGCCAGGGTTTTCAGTTTACCGCCGGTGGTAATTACCAGCTTTTTTGCCTCTGTTTTTAGGGCTCGTTCGAAGGCGGCTAAGATTTCCTCCGTGTTTCCTGAGTAGCTGGAGGCGATAACCAGCGTTTTGGCATCAATGAAGGCGGGTATTTCGTAATCACGGCGCACGATTATGGGTAGCTTGGCCTCAGATAATGCCAGGCTGGCTACTAAATCACCGCCAATAGCGGAACCGCCCATGCCTAGGATAATTACTTTGTCAACCGCGGCGTAATCCTGGGGCAGGTTGAATTTTAGGGCCATCTGCCAGGCCTGCCGGCAGAGCTCCGGCATCTGGTGAAGGTGGCTTAGCATACCTTCGGGGTCATGTCGTTTGTATAACTTGAGGTCGTCCAGGCTGGGGTTTGTCATTAACCTCGCCCCATTTATTTTATTGTTTTTCTAAGGTGGGTTCGGGTTCTGGTTAACCCCTGAGCCAGGCTGAGTAGCCTTTCTACTCGCTCCGGGGTGCTGCTTTCCGCATAGAGGCGCAGCAGGGGCTCGGTCTTGGAGAACCTGATCAGTAGCCAGGAGTTATCAGCCAGGATAAATCGGAAACCGTCTTTGGTGTCGGAGCTCGCTACCTTGATGCCGTCAATCGATTCGGGGTGAAAGTCGGTGACGCGGTTATTGATCGCTGGCTGCTTAAGCTCGCTAAATTTTAGATCAACTCGCTGGTAATAGTGGGGCCCAACCTTACTATGGAGGTAGCTGGTAAGCTGTGACGGGCTCCTTTGGGTCTTAACCATTAAGTCTAGAAAGTAAAGGCCGGCCAGAATGCCGTCTCGCTCGGTTACGTGGCCTTGAAAACCATAGCCGCCGCTTTCCTCACCTCCAATCAGGGCTTTCTGGGCCACCATTACGGGGGCCACATACTTGAAACCGACCGCGGTTTCATAAACGGGCACCTTGAAAATTTCTCCCAGGCGGTCAATCATGCGGGACATGGTCAGCGTCTTGACGATTGGGCCGCGCTGGCCACGTGTCTCTAGCATGTATAAGCAGAGGAGGGAGAAGACATGAAGGGTGCTGATAAAGACACCATTTTCATCTATAATTCCGAGACGATCGGCATCCCCGTCAGTAGCCAGACCGACGCTGGCCTTTTCTCTGGTTACGGTTTCTGAGAGCTGGGACAAGTTGGCGGCGATTGGCTCTGGTTGTTGCATACCGGGAAATAGGGGGTTTCTTTCACCGTTTATTTCTATAAGCTCGATAGGCGAATCGTTGCCCAGTAATTCTTGGAAGGAGCCAGCCCCGGCCCCGTACATCGGGTCAATAGCTACTTTCAATCGGGAGCGGCGCAGTTCTTTAAGGTCGATAAGTCTGGATAATTGCTGGTGGTAGACTGGAGCCAGGTCAAGATATTCTACCCGGTTTTGTTCTATCGCCTGAGCTAGGGGTAGTTTCTTTATGCCGCCTGTTTTCTGGGTACGGGCAATCCTTTCTTCTATTCTGGCGGTAACCTCGGGTGAGGCACTGGCACCCGATTCGGTCTTAAACTTAAAGCCATTCCAGTTAGCCGGGTTGTGGCTGGCGGTTATGATGATGGCACCGCCGGCTTTTTGGGCGACAACGCCGAAACTTATCACCGGTGTCGGGCTGGCCTTGGGGCAGAGGTATACCTTGATTCCGTTACCGGCGACTACTTCGGCGGCTGTAGCCGCAAAGTCCTCGGAGGCGAAGCGGGTATCATAGCCGATAATTATCCCCCGCTTGGCTAGGCCCGTCTCTTGGAGGTAGTCGGCTACTGCCTGGGCACATGCCTGCACGTTGTCAAAGGTAAAGTCCCGGGCGATAATCCCCCGCCAGCCGTCAGTGCCGAACTTGATGGTGTTATGTATCTACCTCACCCCCTCTGGAATTCTACTTGCGGGCAATAAATCGCAGAAGTAAAGTGAGTCCCTTATCACCTTACTACCGAGATTATAATCTATTCTCTCCCGGAAGACCGGGCCGTCGAAAACAAAAGAGTGAAACTCCCCATTCTCACCCGCCGGGTCAACATTGGCGGGAAGAGAGGTTAAGAACTCTTCATTGAGTATTCTACCCACAAAATCGCCATCTAGGGCTTTAGCGTCAACGCAGGTTGTAATCGCTTGGAAACCCGAGGCGATAAAGGACCTAGTGAGCTCAGCGCTATCCCTGCCCCAGAGAGGGAAAAGCCCCTTCATGCTAAGCTGGGACAGGTTATTCTCTCGATATTTCCGTACCTCTTCCAGAAAGACATCACCAAAGGCTACCAGGAAGACGCCTGACTCTCTAAACCTGGTGAGGGTGGCTCTCATTTTAGACTCGTATTCTTGGTTGGGGCAGTCTTTGGAAATAAAGACTTCTTCGAGAGGTAGGCCTAGAGAGCATGCCTGCTGCTCAACTAAAGCCCTGCGGACACCGTGCAGACTGACTCGGTCATAGTCCTCCGTTATCGTGGTTAATAGGGCAGCTATGTCATATTCTTGGCTTCTCTGGATTTCGTATAATGCCATGGCGCTGTCTTTGCCCCCACTCCAGCAAAAAAGCACCTTCTCCATTCTACTGCTATCCTCTTTGTTACTTGGGCTACTTACCCAGCGCCTCTTTCCTCAGGGTTTCCGCTTTATCCGTCTTTTCCCAGGGGAGGTCAAGGTCATCCCGCCCGAAGTGTCCGTAGCAGGCAGTCTGCTGGTAGATGGGGCGGCGCAGGTTGAGGTCTCGGATAATAGCTGCCGGTCTTAAGTCAAAGTGCTTGTTAATCAGACCAACTATGACCGACGGGTTGACCTTAGCCGTGCCGAAGGTCTCAATGGAGATAGATAGGGGGTGGGCGACGCCGATGACATAGGCAATCTGCAGCTCAAGGCGTTCCGCAAGCCCGGCGGCTACGATATTCTTGGCGATATAACGGGCGGCGTAGGCTGCTGAGCGGTCAACCTTGGTTGGGTCTTTGCCGGAGAAGGCACCGCCGCCGTGGCGGGCGAGACCGCCGTAGGTGTCTACCAGAATCTTACGCCCGGTAAAACCGGTATCCGATACCGGTCCGCCGGTGACAAATCGACCGGTGGCATTAACGTAATACTTGGTCTGGTCGTCAATCAGGGAAGCCGGAATAACCGCCCTGATAACGTTTTCGATAACGTCTTTCTCAATCTTCTCCTGTTGGACATCACGGTTATGCTGGGCGCCTATCACCACGTTGGTCACCCGGTGAGGTGTGCCGTTATGGTATTCCACGGTCACCTGTGATTTGCCATCCGGACGGAGGTAGGGTAGAGTGTGCTCCTTTCTTACCTGAGCCAGGCGGCGGCATAGCTTATGGGATAGAGAAATAGGTAAGGGCATGAGTTCCGGTGTTTCATGGCAGGCAAAGCCAACCATCATTCCCTGGTCGCCGGCGCCTATCTCGTCAAGGTCATCGGCCGCGGCGCCCGCCTTTGCTTCCAGTGACTTATCTACTCCTAGGGCAATGTCGCGAGATTGTTCATTGATTGAGACCATTACCCCACAGGAGCGGTAGTCGAAGCCATATTCGGGACGAGTATAGCCTATGTCGTGGACTACCTTTCTGACTATTTGGGGAATCTCAATATAGCAATCGGTGGTAATCTCGCCCATAACAATAATGAGGCCGTTGGTTACGGCTGTCTCACAGGCTACCCTGCCATAGGGGTCCTTTGCCAGAATGGCATCCAAGACAGCGTCTGATATCTGGTCGCAGATCTTATCCGGGTGTCCTTCGGTAACCGACTCCGAAGTGAGCAGGTATACCGGTGAACTAGCAAAAGTGTTGGTCATTTTTTCCTCCATGTATTAGGTTCCCTCATGCCAGCTGGCAAGGTACTCTTGCTGCTCTGGGGTTAGCTGGTCAATCTCAGTACCCATAGACTTGAGTTTTAGTTGCGCTACCTCTTTGTCTATCGCCTCGGGTACCGAGTAGACCCTGGTTTCAAGCTTACTCTTATTTTTCACGATATATTCTAGACATAGGGCTTGGTTGGCAAAGCTCATGTCCATGACACTGGCGGGATGCCCTTCGGCGGCGGCTAGGTTAATTAATCTCCCTTCCGCTAACAGGAATAGAGAGCGCCCGGCCTTCAGCATGTATTCATCAACGAAGGGGCGCCGGCGCCGTTTTTCCTTAGCCATATTTTCCAGGGCTGGAATGTTTATCTCGACGTTGAAATGCCCGCTGTTAGCCAGGATAGCCCCGTCCTTCATCACCTGTAAATGCTCTTTATTAATGACGTGCTTATCACCAGAAGCGGTAATGAAAATATCACCTATTTTGGCTGCCTCTAGTAGCGGCATGACCTGGTAGCCGTCTAGGATTGCCTCGAGGGCTCGGGTTGGCTCTACCTCGGTAACAATTACCTGAGCGCCCAGTCCCCTGGCTCTTAGGGCAATACCACGTCCGCACCAGCCGTAGCCGCAGACTATCACCCTTTTGCCGGCCCACAGGATGTTGGTAGCCCGGGTAATGCCGTCAATGGTGCTCTGCCCCGTGCCGTAGCGATTATCAAAGAGATACTTGCTGTGGGCATCGTTAACGGCGATTAAGGGATACCTGAGTCCCCCGGCCTTAGCCAGGCTGCGCAGTCTGATGACACCGGTGGTGGTTTCCTCGGTGCCGCCGAGGACGCCTTGAAGCAGGTCCTTCCGTTTGGTATGAAGCGTGGTCACTAGGTCGGCACCATCATCTACGGTGAGATGGGGTTTGTTATCCAGGGCGGTGCTAATGTGCTGGTAGTATGTTATCTCATCTTCGCCTTTGATGGCATTAGTGGGGATGCCATACTCTACCAGGGCAGCGGCAGCATCATCCTGGGTGCTGAGGGGGTTCGAGGCGCAGAGAATAACCTGAGCTCCGCCATCCTTTAGGGTGAGAGCTAGATTGGCGGTCTCGGTGGTGATGTGGAGGCAGGCTGAAATGCGGATGTCTTTTAGCGGCTTTTCGGCAGCAAATCTTTTTCGGATTAACCCGATTACCGGCATTTCTCGTGACGCCCAGGCTATTTTCTGCCTCCCGGCTTCAGCCAGGGAAGGGTCTTTGATATCGTACTGGTTGCTTGAGGTCATCAGTTACTTCTAACTCCTTTCGTGACTCATTTCTTATCTATGTAGTTTAGCATATATTCTCTCATTGGCTCTAGCGCTTTGGAGAATCTATTGTAGCTTCAGCGTGCCCTTCTATCTTTCCTCACGATATAAATATATGGTTGGGCTGGCCTAGTAGCTAGGGTGGACTCACTGCCGAGGCTTCCTCGATTCTCTAATTAGGGTTCTAATGCTATCGGCGTGTTTTACGTATACCAAGATGGTTGGGCCCAGCACCGGGAATAATAGTTGAGGGTCGAAGAAATAGACCGGCACCAGGGCGACCCCCAGCCCGACCAGCCTTCCCGGTATCTGGGTGCCGATCACTGATATAATCTTGGAGATGCTCTTCGGCTGCCACCTTCCGACCAATATATGCTCGGCGGTAAAAATGCAGAAGAGCATCGTTCCCCCCCAGATCCCCAGTGAAAAGGGGTTAAGAGCGATTAGTATTCCCAGGAAGGAAGCAAATCCAGTCCCCCCTTCCTTAAATCGGAAGCAAAAGGGATAGTTGTGTCCTAGAATGGTGAAGAAGCTGCCGATTATCAGGGCTAGGGCCGGATTATAACCCAGGAAGCCCAGCCATCTGGTCGCATAGATAGCGAGCACTCCTTTGCCTAAGTCGACCAGCATTATGGTGACCAGCCCCAGTGCGGCCTGCTTGGTTGCCCTGATATTTCTTATCAGGCCGTAGGCATTCATGGCACCGATCTTATGCGAGCCCTCAAGCCTTAAGTCTCTCCCCACCATTCCTTTGGTGACAAGATAGGCGGTGGGAAAGGAGCCGACTAAATAAGTGATAGCCGCGATTAGGGCTAGCCAGCTGTTACTTTCTACGGCGTTCATCAGTATGACCTGAGACCTCTAGTTCGACTTTGGACTACCACTAAGCCATGACGACAGTTCTGCCAGCACTTGATGGTGGTTATTTCGGGTGACCTCTATTAGCTTTACCTGGGGCTGGTGCTTGACGGAGTCTGCCCAGGGATTTGGCTTTGACATGATGGTTCCCAGAACCTTCTTACCGCTGCTGATTATCTTGAGAGTGATTTCCCGGAAGCTGGCGGAAAAGAGCTCCATCTTGCCGATTTCGTCGATAATGACTAGGGAACATTCCCGGGCTGCTTTACTGAGGGCGTTGACTCCGACTCTGTCTAGGCTGTCAATATCTACCCCGTACTTACTTACCCGATAGGGACTGCGGATATTGATATGGGCTAGTATGGTCTCCTGACCGTCCAGGGTAACCAGCTTGAAGCCCAGCCTGGTGCCGCCGCTACGTATTTCCTCGGTGTAGAAGCCGCCCGCCTTTTCCCCCATCCCGGCTACTATCTGTTTGATGAGACTCGTTTTGCCGCTTCCTGGCTTGCCGGTAAGCAGATAGACTTGCTTCATCGCCTTTCAAGGTTGCTGTATATTTTTAAACCTGGGCTGTCTCTGCCTTCCTCTTCTCTTCTACTTTCTTTTTTCGGCGCCGGTGCTTAGCGGCGGCCACTCTTTTTCTCTTGTTCATAGTTAGTAATAATAACCTAAATTAGCCCTTTCTGTCACCTTCAGCTTTTATCAGCGAAGTATTGGACGAACCGGCTAATCGAGCGGTCAAAGGTCCGCTCTAACTCCGGGGGAAAGACACAGCCGGGAAGCTCGTTGTATTTTAAGTGATACTCGATGCACTCGCAGCACTTACCCTTTCGGGAACATGGTTCGTAGGTGCAGGGGCATCTGGCTTTATTGGCTTCAAGGTTACATTCCATCGCCATAAATTCCTCTCCGTGAGTTGTTTCTTTGTGAGTCTAAGAAGGGGGATGATAAAAGACTATAGATAGCGCTTCCTTATCCGGATAGACAGCTCAGCCAGCAGCTCCAGGACTCGCTCGGCCAATTCTTCACTGGCGATGGAAGCCAGACCGCAGCTGGGGGTAAGCAGAGCCTGCGATAGTAACTGCTTAAAGCGAATATCCTGCCGGGTAAAGGGTGCCATGGCCTCTTCCAGGCGATCTTGGAGGCTGACTGCCGACTCCTTAGCCAGCGGCTCGGCCTCATTGGGGACAATCCCCCAGGCGATGGTGCCGCCCCGGTCGAGAAACCTCTTGGTTTCGGCAGGGTAGAGGCTCAGAGACCGGGCGTAGTTATAGGTGTCAAAGCTCAGGATATCAACACTGGTTGCCAGGATGATTGACCAGTCGGTATTGCCGCAGCAGTGGACTCCGGTGAGCCCCCTAATCCCGGCGAAGACCTCTTCCAGCAGGCTAACGATTTTCTCTTTTGATAGCAGGAAACCGACCGAGCCGAAAGCAGACATATACGGCTCATCAACAAAGATAATGGTGTTCTTTGAGATCTGGCTTAGTTTCTTTTCCTGCCAGCTTGCCTTGAGCTTTAGCAATTTGGCGACCACGTCACCCAGCGTCTCGTCGTAGATTATGCCGCGTTTCTCTTCATCGGTAACCGTCAGCCCCCAGGTGACCGGCCCCGCCACATGCCCCTTAACCGCCCGTGGCCTGAGGTTATCCATATTAACTAGGGTATGCAGACCAGCCGCATATTCCGAGCTGATGGGGTATTTATCAGCGTCGTTCTCTAGGTAAGCGGTGTAGAACTCTGCCAGGGGTTTACTTAGATCCTGGGAGCGGTCAACGAAGATTCTCTTCTTTTCATTATCCACTACCAGGCCGGGAAAGCCCTCGCTGTACTGGGCATACATGTTTTCCAGGAAGGAGCGCTTCGGTAGCTGGGGCCAGGCCGGGATATCCTTGAGGTATCTGGTAATCAGCCGGCAGGCTAGCTCGGGGTCAGTATGAGGCATGGTGCCGATGGTGGTCGGCAGGCAGCCAAATTCTATCCTGGGCATGCGACTGGCTTCTCCTTATTTTAGATATCTACCGATGATTATCTTAAGCTTTTCCTTCTGTTCGGGGGGTATGAACTTCGGGTCGGTCACGATGGCCGTCTTGAGGGCAGTAGGGCATTCACAAGTACGCTCATCCGGTATTCGGCTAAGTGCTAGCCTGATGATTTCTCTTATTTTGCGGGTTTGCTGACGTTGAGTCTCCAGTATGACGTCGATGGGGATCGGGGCGCAGCTTTCCTGCCAGCAGTCGTAGTCGGTGACACCGGCGATAGTAGCGTAACATATTTCTGCCTCCCGCGCCAGCTTGGCTTCGGGCAGGGCGGTCATGCCGATGATGCTGGCTCCCCAGGAGCGATAGAGGTGCGACTCGGCCCGCGTGGAGAAGGCCGGCCCCTCCATAACCACATAGGTGCCTCCCTGGTGGACGGTGGTGTCTATCTCTGTGGCTGCCTGGTAGATGATCTGGCTCAGGGTGGGGCAGAAGGGCTCGGCGAAGATGATATGGGTGACAACGCCGCCGTTAAAGAAGGAGCTCACTCTGTTTCTGGTGCGGTCGATGAGCTGGTCGGGGATAACGATGTCGCCGGGCTTTAGTTCTTCCTTGAGGCTGCCGACGGCGCTAACCGAGATGATGTGCCCCACCCCCAGCGACTTCAGGGCGTAGATATTGGCCTGGTAGGGAACCTCGGTCGGGGAGAGGCGGTGTCCCTGGCCGTGCCGGGGTAGAAAGGCTACCCCCACCCCTCCCAGCTTCCCCACGGTGATGGTGTCGCTGGGCTTGCCAAAGGGGGTGGCAATGTTGAGCTTTTCAATGTCGGTGAGCCCGTCAATACTGTAAAGGGCGCTTCCCCCAATCACCCCGATTTTCGCCTGCGGCATTAAAGACCTCCTTCTACAAAAAGGTTGGTGGTTGCTCAACATTTATTATATCTTGAACCTTAACCAGTTCAATTTCTAATCCATCTTCCATCTTGGCTCTTGCTACCTCATCGTAAGCTTGCTTGGTAAATCCTAACGCAAAGAAATACCCTTTGGATTTTCTTTCCCGCCTAATTGCAGACTCGAATTTCTGAATATCTGGTCTTCCTACATGCTCCTGCTGTTTTACTTGAAGCGGGTCATGATGAAACAATGTATATCCGTCAATGCCATAATCTCCTACTAATTTTGGTGTGTGCGTTCCTTGAATCAGGTCAACTACATAGTTTTGGAACTCAAAGGGTTTCATAGTCTTTATTTCTTCAACAGTCTTGGGCACATTAACCATTTCGACACTCGTAGCTCCGCACTTTTCTAGCCTTTGTTTGACTAACTTCAAGGCTGTTGGAGATACATCGCAGCCAATCCATTTTCTGCCAAGCATTTGGGCAACAGCTAAGGTTGTGCCACAACCACAAAAGAAATCAGCCACAATATCGCCTGGATTGGTGGATACACCTACTATCTGAGCTAGAAGTTTTTCGGGCTTTTGAGTGGGATAGCCAAGGCGCTCCTTCTTAACTGGAGCAATAATAGGAATATCCCAAACATCATCGAGGGGAACACCTTTCGATTTCTCGTTTTCAGATATTGATGGTATGCGGTGACCAGATTCGTCATATCTCGCTTTGATTTTTTTATCTTTCCATCGTCTTAGTGTAGATTCTGCTCTGGGGCGGTGGTGTACATTAAACGGGCGGGCATCATCGTCTGATTTCTCATAGAAAAGAATGGTGTCGTGCATTCGTTGGAAGTGTTTTGCTTTTGATGGCCATCTCCTATAATGCCAGACAATCTCATTTTTGAAGTGGTTATCACCAAATATTCTGTCTAGTTCTACTTTCATATAATGAACAATATGCCAGTCTAAATGGATATAAAAGCTGCCTGTGGGTTTTAAGGTCTCTCTCATCTTGGCTATCCTAGCAGAGAGCCAGTTGATGTAATAGTATTCACTGCCTTTCCAGCGGTCTTCAAAGGCTCTTTTTTCACCAGTATCACCAAAAATAACTTCGTAGGTTTTACCACTAAAGAAAGGGGGGTCAATATAAATTAGATCGATTGTTGCAGGCTCTAAGAATTTATCCATAATTTCCAGATTGTCACCGCAGTAAAGAACATTGGTTTTCATTCTAATCCTCCACTTCAGAGATATCCTTTAGCCTCTCCACATACGGCTCTTTCACGATCCCCTTTTCGGTGATGATGGCGGTGATGTAGAGGTGGGGGGTAACGTCAAAGGCGGGGTTGGCCGCCGCGGTTGCCTCCGGGGCAATAGCTACCCCCTGAATGTGGGTTACCTCCTCCGGGCTTCTCTCTTCAATGGGGATATCATCACCGGAGGCTAGGCTCATATCAATGGTAGTGGTGGGGGCGGCGACATAGAACGGGATACCGTGCTCCATGGCCAGCACCGCCAGGCTGTAGGTGCCGATCTTGTTGGCGGTGTCGCCGTTAGCGGCAACGCGGTCAGCCCCCACGATGACACAGCTGACCTTTCCCTGTTTCATAAAATGTCCGGCCATAGAGTCGGTAATCAGGGTGAAGGGGATGTTGGCCTTCTCTAGCTCCCAGGCAGTGAGGCGGGCCCCCTGGAGGCGGGGGCGGGTCTCGGTGGCGAAGACCTTTATCTTCTTACCCTGCTCGAAGGCATGCTTAATCACCCCGAGGGCAGTGCCGTAGCCGGCAGTGGCTAGGGAGCCGGTGTTGCAGTGGGTCAGGATGGTAGCGCCGTCCTCAGTTAGCTCGGCACCAAACTGGGACAGGCTCCTGGTAGCGCTGGACTCTTCGGCGTGAATTTGGGTGGCTTCCCTAACCAGCGCTTCTTTCATCTCGGTAGTATCCCAAGCAGCTTCAGCAACTTTGAGCATGCGGGCGGTTGATGTAAAAAGGTTTCTGGCGGTGGGTCTGGTGGCTTCCATGGTCTGGATAATGTCCCTGAGCTTCTCTATGAAATCATCTCTGGAGCTGGTTTTAATTTTTAGGGCGCCGAGAGCAATTCCATAGGCGCTAGCCACCCCGATGGCCGGCGCCCCCCTTATTTTCATCTCCTTAATGGCTTGGGCTACCTCCTGACAGGTGCCAAGCTTAAGGTAAACCTCTTTCTGAGGAAGCTTGGTCTGGTCAATCATTTTGACCTTGTTACCCAGCCAGGCTATCGGTAGATTATTTGTCATCACTCTTGCCCTCGCTGTCTATATTATCGTCATTACGATTTGATTTTCGCTCCGCCCACTGTTTACGGTGTATCTCCATAAGCACGAAGTGATGTTCTCCCTGGTTAAGGTGTCCGCAGAAGGTAAAGCCGCACTTCTGAAAGCACCTCTGTGCTCGAATGTTTGAGACCAGGGTCTTTAGGTAAACCCGGTTGAGGTTTGTCTCCTGGAAGATGTGGCTCAGCAGCTGGGTTACCGCCTCAGTACCATAGCCTTTATCCCAGTAGTCACGGTTACCGATTATGATCCCCAGTTGGGTTTGGCTCTTGGTTTCATTGATTTCATAGTAGGAGCAGTTACCAATGTGTTTTCCTTCCAGGGTCTCTATGGCGAAAGCGTGTCTTTCGGGGGTGGGGGTGCGGATCTCTTCTAGATAGGCGGATAGATACCGGGGAAAGGGGGCGATTAAGAGTGGGGCAGCATCAAACTGCGCCAGTTCAGGGTCGGTCTGCCAGGCGTAGTTATCTACGGCATCGGCTAATTTTTTCTTACGTAGTCTAATCTTTTGGCTGGTAATCATGCGAGTCTCAAGGCTTTCAGTGTGAGAATGAGATTGGCTCCTCACCTTCATTCAGCTCATATAGAGCTTGCTCAGCGGCTTGTTGAATTGTCTCGATGTCGTCGTCCAGACACTGCTCCAGACAGTTCTTGGCCTCAGTGCCGCCGATTCTGCCTAATGCTCGGATAGCTGCCAACTGCACTTCAAGATTAGGGTCTTCAATAAGATTGATAAGGTGAGGTACTGCTTCCTCCTCGCCGATTTCGCCGCAGGCCCCGGCGGCTTCATAGCGTATCTCAGCGTCGGCGTTAGCCAGTTCCTTTAGCAGTATTGGTAGCCAGGCAGGGTTACAGTTCTTACCCATGGCGTAGATTGAGCTAACCTTAAGCTTGGCATTACCGCTGTGGTAGGCTTCGCTGATCACATTCTCCACTTGAGGGGAGTTTACGGGGGCTATTGCTTCCAGGGCGCGGCGTTTTACTTCGGTTGGTTTAAGATTATCATTTATGGTGGTAAGCAATGCCTGATATAGCTTGGATGTATAGTTAGAGCGCAGTTTTTGATGCTCGGCGAGCATGGTGAATCTACCTAAGGAGCTAGCAGCGGTGGCTTGAACCCGCTGCGAGCTATCGTGCTCAAAAAGATTGAGTAGGATGTTAACGAGCGAGGCATCTTCATTTTCCCATAAGCCCTCAATTGCCTTGCTGCGTACCTCAGCGTCCCGATCTTCGAGACAGCTTTTGAAAATGCTGTCAAAGTCGAGTTCAAAGTTATCCTCAGCCAGCTCAACCAGTCGTGACACAATCTGCCGTCGTCTTTTTAGTCCAATGGTTAGCCACACCTGTTTAAAATGTGCCAGCTCGTCTGAGTTTAAGCTGGCTAGCTCAGCCAACCAGCTATTGAGTAGCGGTTTATTACGGTTACCCAGATAATCAATTATCTTATCGATTGGTGATAGCATGGTAGATCCCTCGTCTTTATTCCCCCTCCTCTTCCTCTTCTTCATCATCATGTTCCCATATCGGCTCGGTAAAGTAGTCAATGTACTCTCCCATAGCTTCGGCGGCGGCCCGTTTCATGCTTTCTCTGGTTTCGTTGGCCAGCTGTGCCAGTTCAGCTAGGTCGATTTTAATAGCCAGTATTCTTGCTAGTGCCTGGAGTATCGCCAGGGCCGCCATCGGGTTTTGTATTCTGGTGGCGTACATGGGAACCTCGCCTAAGATACAGACCCCCTCGATGTTTCTCTCTTTAGCCGCGCCGAGCATTAGCCCGTTGAGCCCGGCAATCTGCAGGTTGCCCCTTTGCACTAGGTTGTATCTGCCTAGCTCTTCGGCTACCTCCGGGCTGGTGGCTACCCCCCAGGCTCTGGGCTGTTCGGTATGGTGAATGCGGGTTAGGGCGGCGGCAAAGGTATAGACCCTTTTAACGGTAAACATTAGCCCGACATCAAGGACTGCGTTAGCTAGCTCATATCCTTTGGTGGCTGGCTGTTGCTCACCGATAAACAGTATTATGTCGCCGGTTCCGCTTTCATTTTTCCAGTAGTGTAACCGGCTCTGGGGAAAACTTGGTGCCTCGACCACATTATCCCTGACGATTACTCCAACTGGGTCAAAGAAGTGGGAAGCCTGGATCTCTCCTAGTTTCTTGAAACCGAGCTTTCTCTCCAGGTATGACGCTACGATAGTGGATACATTACCAATCCCCGGCCAGGCTGCTATCAAAACCGGTGAATTGAGTTTGGGGCGGGCGTGAATCTTGACTAACTTTTCCATTTAATATGCCTCGCTGTTAATTTTGAAGTAAGTGTATTTCGTAGAAGAGTAAAAGCAAAGCTCCTATTGCAAACATCCAAAGGGCTACCTTTCCAATCTTTTTTGTTAAAGTCAGTCTCTCGGTGTTAATTTCAGCATGCCCATTCTTTGTTTGAATCCACGTGTTTAGGTATCCTATTCCTGTTATGCCCGCAGCAATTTGAAGACCTAGGCCGAGGAAATGAATAGTGTTCCAAAGCGGCATTTTGAATTAAACCTCCTGCTACTTGCTCGCTACTGGCAGTGTGGGGCAGTATAGAGAGGGGGTATAAACAGAGCCCCCCACCCATTTAGGGTCACTGCCAATAGCAGTAATGTCTTTGAGAAGCTGGTAAACATTACCGGAGACCATGGTATCCTTTACCCTACCTACTATTTTACCACTTTCTATCTTATAGCCAAGTAGGACATTACCGCTGAAATCACCGCTCAGAATATTACCCTGTTCGGCTCCCATGAGCTGCTCAATAACTAGTCCTTCCTTCACATCGCTTACCATGTCATCGAATTGGGTGTTGTCTGGGGTGATAACAAAGGCGCTGGGCATGGGGGTGGGCAACCCGCCGTGATGTCTTCCGCCGTTACCTGTGCTCTTGGTGCCGGCGAGAGCTGCGGTTTGCAGGTCGTAGATAAAGCTGGCTACTCTTCCCTGTTCAATAAGGGGAGTACGCTGGCTGGGGGTGCCCTCGTCATCAGCGGGGCGGCTTTGCGGGCGGTAGCCTATGGTGGGGTCATCATAAAGTGATAACTTGCTGTCAAAGAATTGTTCCCCCCGCTTATGGCCGATGGGGGAGGCTCCCTCAAGCACGACTTTGCCGTTAAAGGCGGCCATTAGGGGTGAGATTAGGGCACTGGCCACCCCGTTAGGGGTGAAAATTACCGGTAGTGGCTTGGTTGGTATTGAGGCTTGCTCCCGGGCGAGGTCGAGCTGACGGAGGACGACACTAGCTACGGCTTGGGTGTCCGTCAGGGGGTGGCATGAGCTCTGGCCTTCACCGACAAAGAGCATATCGGTGCCGCGGATCAGTTGCCCCTGGATGCCAAGCGAGAAGACGGTTTGCCGGTAGTGTAGCTCGCCACCGCGAGAATTTATGATACGGGTAGAAATTGTCCCTTTATGCACTTCGGCATCGCATAAAATACCCGGCGTGTGCCTAACCACTGGGCTAATTAGCTCCTTACCGAGCCTGACCATTTCCTCAGGCGTTACCGATTCCACCTCAGGGTCAAAGACCTCAATCTGGGGGTATGAGGTCGCTCCCGGCAGCTCAAACTCGGCCTTCATCCCGAACTCGGCAGTCTCGACAGCGGCGTCTACCAAATGCTGCTGGTCGCTGAGCTCAGTAGAGATGGCATAACCAATCCTGCCCTCTTTGATAATCCGCAGCGCTACATAACTACTCTGCTTACTCTGGATATGCTTTAAGCGGTTAGCTTCGAATTGAACCGGGGTCTCCTCTGAAAAGACCATGAAGACCTCGGCTTCCTCAGCAACCTGTTTTGCCCGGGCTAGGATACTTTCCATTATCTCCCTCCCACCAGACAGTGGCGGATTCTGATGTGAGGGCTGCCGTTGGCAACGGGCAAGGGCATCTGCCCTCCCTTACCACAGCCACCACCCTGGTTCATATCGAGGTCACTGGCGATGGCGTCTATGTTCTTTAGGGTGGTGAATACGTTACCGGTAAGGGTTACCGGTCTTATTGGCTCGGCAAGCTTGCCCTGGCGGATCATATAGGCTTCGCCGGCGGAGAAGGTGAACATCTCCATACTGGTGGTGCCGCCATACCAGTTCTTGGCGTATATCCCCTCCTTGATGTCGCTGATGAGGTCGGCAAAGGAAGCGGAGCGTGGTTCAATATAGGTGTTGGTCATGCGGACGATGGGCGGGTAGCGGTAGCTAACGGCTCTGGCATTACCGGTCGGTGGCTCGTGCATCTTGGCGGCAGTTTCCCGGGAGTGGAGCCGGCCGATCAGCTTACCCTCCCTGATGAGATAGGTCCTGGCGGCGGGAGTGCCTTCGTCGTCGTATTTGAAGCTACCGCGCAGCCCAGGTAGGGTGGCGTCATCAACAATATTAAGTTCAGGACCGCCAAATTCTCTACCCAGCACCATAATCTCACGTAGGCGGTCGTTTTCATAGACGAAGTCGGCTTCGGAGAGGTGCCCGAAGGCTTCGTGGGTGAAGACCCCGGCCAGGACTGGGTCTAAGACCACCGTATATTCGCCTCCCTTTACCTCGGGGGCAGAGAGTAGGGCTACCGCGTGCTGGGCCATCTCGGTTACTGGTTGCTGGAGATTTGCTATGGCGTCGAAATCACCCCGGCTGCCCAGACTTAGCCCGGCCTGCTGTACCTCGGTGTCTTTAGTGGCAATGGCGGCTAGGCGCAGGGTGACATCAGCCCGCTCCTGCTCGATGAAACTACCTAGTGAGCTCAAAAAGATGGTTTTCTTGAAGCTGTCACCATAGGCAATGATTGAGGTCTGAATCTTTGGGGTTCCCCAGATAATATCATTATAGCTATCCAGTAGCTGTTTCTTTTTAGATAGGGGCATGGTCACCGGATTTTCGTTTTTGGTCATGACCACGCTGTCAATCACTGGTTCTGCCGGCGCCAGTTTCCCCTCCTTACCGCTGGCAAGTTGCGCCTGCGCTACCGCCAGTTTTATCCGGCCGGCCAGGTCGTCCAGGCTGTTAAAGCTGGCAAAGCCCCAGCCGCCCTTTACTAGGGCACGCACGTTGCTCCCGATGGCGGTTGTCTTGCCGATGGACTCCAGCTTCTTTCCCCGGTAGGTGATATAGCTTGCTTGGCTCTCCTCAAGGTGGGCCTCTAGGTAGTCAGCTTGACAACCGCCGATTAGCTCGGCTAAATGGTGGGCGCTTTCTTTAATATCAGGCATAAATGGTTCCTACGTGCTTAAATAGCGGACAAGGCTAGTTTACCGAGCCTTGAAGCTGGTTGTCAATTGATAGGCGCTTGGCAGTCTTTACAAGTCCCGTGCCAATACGGTATTCTAGCTTAAGATAAAGCTGTGGGGAGAGATAATTGTCTCAGAAGGAACCTAGAGAACAGCGTATTTATCCTAAAGGTATACCGCCCGGGGAAGTCGTCGGTATCCCGAAAGTTGTGCTGCAGGCCCCGCGCGGAACCTCAGACATCCTGCCGGAGGAGCAGGCCTACTGGCGCTATGTTGAGCAGAGGGCAGCCAGGCTCTGTGAGCTTTATGGCTACGAACGCATTGATACCCCTACCTTTGAGGACACGAGGCTTTTTTCTCGCAGCATCGGTGAAGGCACCGACATTGTCGAGAAGGAGATGTACACCTTCGGGGATAAGGGGGGTAGCCAGCTTACCCTGAGACCAGAGGGTACGGCGCCGGTATGCCGGGCCTATCTAGAACACGGAATGCATAACTGGCCGCAGCCGGTGAGGCTCTATTATGTGGCGCCCATTTTCAGGTACGAAAGGCCTCAGGCGGGGAGATACCGGGAGCACTATCAGTTTGGCTATGAGGCTTTTGGGGATGGCGCCCCCACCATTGATGCCGAAGTGATTGATATGGCCTGGCAATTTTTCGTCTCTCTCGGTCTCCGTAGGCTGACCTTGAGCCTGAACAGCATCGGTTGTCGGCGCTGCCGGCCCGGTTATTTAGCCACTCTGAAAAATTACTACGCTGAATATGCACAGGGGCTGTGTAAGGACTGTAAGGTCAGGCTGGAGAGGAACCCACTTCGCCTGCTTGACTGCAAGCGGCCGCAGTGTCAGGAGGCAGCTAACTTAGCGCCGAGAAGTGTTGATTACCTGTGTCCTGAGTGCGGGGAACACTTTGGCCGACTCAGGGGTTATCTTGAGCGACTTGGGCTTCCCTTTGAGATTAGTCACCGTCTGGTGCGGGGGCTTGACTACTATACCCGCACCGTATTTGAGATTCAGCCTGAGGCCGGGGGTGCCCAGAGTACCATCGGTGGTGGTGGCCGCTATGATGACCTGATTAGCGAGCTGGGAGGTAAGCTGACGCCGGCGATAGGTTTTGCTACCGGCATCGAGCGCATTATACTTAATCTGAAAAAACAGGGGGTTATCATTCCGGCTCTCCCCAGGCCGCGAGTGTTTGTGGCTTATGTCGGTGATAGCGCCAGAGATGAGGCGTTAAGGCTGGCAGATGGGTTGAGGCGGGCTGGCATTGGCGTCATCGGGGCGTCGGGCTCAAGGAGCTTGAAAGCCCAGCTGAGGCAGGCAAATAGTCTTGCCTTTGGCTACGCGGTGATCATCGGTGATGAAGAGATAAAAACTGACACCATTATCCTGCGGGATATGGCTACTTCAGAACAGGAGACCATTCCGGCGGGCCAACTTTTGGGGCGGCTGAGCAGTATCTTAGGCTAGGCTTTACTTGTAAGGCTGTTACCTTAATTTCCCCGTATCTTATTTTGTTCCCTCCACTGCCCGGGTAAGATTACCGCTATTAGAGGCCGGGGCGTTATATCTCTGAGTTGACGGTAGGGTAGTAGTTTGGTATCATAAATGAAAACGATTTTCATTTGGCGGTTGAGATGAGATTTACCGAAAAAAAGCTGGTATCCATGTTAAGGCAGCGGGGCTATCGGCTCACCCCCCAGCGACGGGCGGTGCTGAAAATAATTGCTGGCAGCCCTGACCACCTTACCCCAGCCGCCATATATCAGCGGGCGTTGCAGGAATATCCCGGTATCGGTCTGGTTACTGTCTATCGTACCTTGGCGGTACTTGCTGGGTTGGGGCTTATCTGTGAGGTGCATGCCGGGGGCGGTTGCCGGAGCTATCTCATGAGGAGGCCGTTAGGGCACCACCATCATCTGATTTGTTCTGAATGTGGTACGGTTGTAGACTTTGCCGATTGTGATCTTGAGCGGCTGGAAGCGAGGTTGTCACGGGAGAACGGCTTTAAGATAGAGGGGCATCTTCTTGAGTTCCTCGGCCTCTGCCCGGCTTGCCAGAAACAGGCTCAAGGGTAGTTTTCTAAAGCCATTAAGGGTGTTTTTGTTTCGGCGTTTTAGGGAAAGTATCTTTCAGTTAGCGATGACATAATGCTGAAGTTGATAGCTCGTGAGCTCAAAAACCACGCTCCGTTTACCGCGCTGGGGGCGGCTACCGGGATTATTGTCATGATAATAATTGTCTTTGGTAACGCTCTCCCCCAGGTGTCGTCGGTGTCCCACACCGTGTTTTACATACTGCACCCCCTTCATGTTGCCCTGAGTGCCGTGGTGACGACGGCGATGTATCGAAAACATGGTGGAGCCAAAATCTGGGCGATAGTTCTAATTGGCTATTTCGGCTCCATCGGCATCGGCACCCTGAGCGATTCCATAATTCCCTATCTGGGCGAGGCGCTCCTTAATCTGCCCAATCGGGGATTTCATATTGGTTTCATTGAAGAATGGCAAATAGTGAACCCGGTTGCCTTAGCCGGTATTGCTATTGGTTACTTTAAGTCGGTTACTAGGTTACCCCACTTCGGGCATGTTCTCTTGAGCACCTGGGCATCCCTGTTTCATGTTATTATGGCCTTAGGCGGGATGGTAAACTGGCTTACCTTTCTGGTCATCTTTGTCTTTTTGTTTCTCGGTGTCTGGTTACCCTGCTGCACCAGCGACATAGTCTTTCCGCTTCTGTTCACTGATCGAAAGTTGCTCCACGAGCATTGATAACATATACTTTACGTAAGCATAATTAAAGAGTGTCTGATATGAGACTCAAGGTTGTAACCCTAAGCGAGAATACGGCGGGACTGGGTAACTTCTTGGGTGAATGGGGGCTCAGTATCCTGGTCGAGACCGAAGATTTAAGTCTCTTACTTGATACCGGACAGAGTATCTCCGCCAGTCACAATGCTGATCTTCTCGGCGTTGACCTTAGTCGGATTAGCCGGATCGTTTTAAGCCATGGCCATTATGACCATACCGGTGGCTTGCCTCACCTGCTGCGTAAGATGAGAAGGGAGATAGAAGTAATAGCCCACCCCGATGTTTGGGCAGATAAATATAGTAGTCGTAAAGGTCAGAAACGCCGCTATATCGGTATCCCTTATCGGCGCCATGAGTTGGAAAGCTTAGGTGCTCGCTTCAAGTTGAGTGCAAAACCGGTAGAGATAAACACCAGTATCATGACTACCGGTGAGATTCCAATGGTGACGGAGTTTGAGAAGATAGAGCCTTACCTGTTGGTAAAGGAGGGCAAAGGTTTTCAGCCGGATGAGCTTCTTGATGACCAGGCGCTCATTATTACCACTGAGGCGGGTCTGGTGGTCATTCTAGGTTGTGCCCACCGGGGCATTATCAATACCCTATACCATGCTCAGCAGCTCACCGGCGTGAAGAAAATACACACCGTGCTGGGTGGCTGTCATCTTATGGATGCCTCCGAAGAGCGAATACGGCTCACGATCACTGCCTTGAAGGGTTTAGGCGTGCGAAGGCCTGGGGGTATCACACTGTACCGGGCTTGCGGCGGCCTGTTTAATGGCCCGGGAGTTCGGTGACAGTTTCTTCTTCAATAACGCGGGTACGGTTATTAATCTACCCTAAGGAGTTAGCGACGAAGCTTTCCGTTGATTTGGCTCTAGGACACAAGCTGGGTTTAAAGCTATCTAACCCGGTGATGACGGCCTCAGGTACCTTTGGCTATGGTACTGAGCATGACCACCTGCTTGATGTCGAGAGGCTAGGGGCTATCGTCTGCAAAGGGACGACTCTTTTGCCCCGGGATGGTAACCCTCAACCTAGAATCGCGGAGACCGCTGGGGGTGTACTCAATTCGATTGGACTGCAGAACATCGGGGTTGAGGCCCTAATCAAAGAGAAGGCACCGATCTGGGCTGGCTGGCAGGTGCCGGTCATTGTTAATATCGCCGGCGAAACCGTCAGCGATTATGCTGAACTGGCGGGCCGGCTGGATGGGGTTGCTGGGGTCAGCGCCCTTGAGGTAAACATTAGCTGTCCCAATGTAATGGCTGGTGGGACTGAGTTCGGCTCAAAGTCGGAGCTGGCGGCTCGGGTAACTACTGCGGTCAAAGAGGCGACCTCACTGCCGGTGCTGGTCAAGTTGACCCCGAATACCGCTGATATAGCCAGAGTAGCTATTAACGTGGCTAGGGCCGGGGCCGATGCCATAACGGTGATCAATACTCTTAAGGGTATGGTCATCGATGTTACCCGGCGCCGTCCTCTGTTAGGCAGTATCAGCGGCGGGCTTTCCGGTCCAGCTATCAAGCCGGTGGCGTTGGCTATGGTGTACGAGGTGGCTGGCTCCGTGGAGATACCGGTCATTGGCTGCGGTGGTATCGCTACCGCCAGCGATGCTCTGGAGTTCATTATGGCCGGTGCCAGTGCTGTCCAGGTCGGCACGGCAAACCTGTCCAACCCCCGGGCCCCCCTTGAGGTTCTAGAGGGAATAGAAGAGTTTATGGCTAAAGAGGGGGTAGCCGACATCACCGAGCTTATCGGGGCGGCGCAGCGCTAGAATGTGAGTGTAGGTGAGGGATGGATCCCATAGCAATAGCATCAGTTGTGGCGTCTGCTGTGGTTGCTGTTGCGGTGATATATCGAGATATTTTCCGTGGATGGTTTTTCAAGCCTAAGTTTGACATAGTATTCAGTTTGGAAGAACCAGTATCTCGGCTGACAAATGTAGAATGGCCACCAGGGTTAGGGGGGGAGAAGAGAGCTTTTTGGCCACGCTTGAGGATTGTAAATACGGGTAGGAGTGTGGCACGGAGATGTGAGGCCATACTATCAGAGGTTAGAAAGCCTGATGGTAGCCTTAATGAGGTATACGACCCTTTGACATTAAGGTGGGCTATTGCTCCAATTGGTATAGGGCTTGAGCCACTGGATATTGCACGTGGTCGTCAGGTTGATCTTAACACGATTATTCTTATTGAGGATGAGAAATTCGCATATTTTGCCACGCATTCAGACCCGAGGGGTTTCCCATTGTGTTTTGTGCCGGGTGACTATTGGATTCGTGTAACAATATATGGTGACAATTTTGAACCTGTGAATCGAGGCTACGCTATTCACTGGGACGGTAAAGGTTACAGAAGAGTTGATATGATAGGAATGAACAATCCACCTACTGGCTTATCCGAATGGCCTTGGGAAATAATCCAGTAGGGATTGCATAATTACCTTTTGTCTTAACATTCACTTCGCTTTAACAGGTTGTGTTTATGGAGGAAGTACTGTCGCCTGAAGTTATTACCCGGAACCTGGAGGCCCGTCTTATCGGGCGGCGGGTTATCTGCTACCCTAGCTTACCCTCAACCAACGAGCTGGCCAAGGAGGAGGCCCGGCGGGGAGCCGTCGAGGGGACGGTGGTCGTTGCTGAGGAGCAAACAGCCGGCAAGGGTCGGCTCAAGCGGGCCTGGCTATCGCCCAGGGGAAGTGTTTCCCTTTCGGTCATACTTTATCCGGGATTGGACCATCTGCCTTACCTTATTATGCTGGCTTCGCTGGCGGTAGTGCGCAGTGTTGAGGCAGTTACCGGCCTCAGGCCACAGGTTAAGTGGCCCAACGATGTCCTAGTTAAGGGTAAGAAGGTCTGTGGCATTCTGGTGGAGAGCGAGGTGCGGGGGAATGCGGTGGGCTACGCCATTATTGGTATCGGCATCAATGTTAACCTCAGACTTTCGGATTTCCCGGAGATACTGCCGATAGCTACCAGTCTTTCTCAGGAGCTGGGCAGAGAGTTATCACTGGTAGATCTAATCAGGAGACTCTTGGTTGAAGTTGAGGGGTTATACCTTACCCTAGAGGCTGGCGGTTCTATCTATGAGGAGTGGCGGGATAGTCTAGTTACTCTGGGCAAAGAGGTTTGCGTAGCCTCAGGTAAGGCTAGATATTCGGGTATAGCCGAGGCAGTGACCCGGGATGGCAGCCTGCTGCTCCGCCACCCGGATGGCAGCTTGAGCCGGATTGTGGCTGGCGACGTGTCCCTGCGTCACCGGACATAGCGGTGGCGGATTTGGCCCGTTGGGGTTGGGTCCTTGCTTTTGAAAAAGAGAGGGTGAACCTGCTTCACCCTCTCTCTATTTACCGATATCTGATCAGGTTATACTCGGCTGCTTCTATTTCTTCTTTTCTTCTCCAGGTGCTAGAGCCTTGCCTAACTTCCCTATGTTGCTGAAGGCTTCGAAGATATTTATCGGCACCGGGAAGATGATGGTACTGTTCTTCTCGGCGGCGATGTTGTTGAGGGTTTCCAGGTAGCGGAGCTGGAGTGTGGTCGGCTCTCTAGCGATTATCGTGCCGGCTTGAGCCAGCTTTTCTGAAGCCTGGAGCTCACCCTCAGCGTGGATGATCTTGGCGCGCCGTTCTCTTTCGGCTTCCGCCTGGGCGGCCATGGAGCGCTTCATTGTCTCCGCTAGCTCAACCTCTTTAATCTCTACGGTAGTAACCTTTACCCCCCACGGGTCGGTCTGTTCATCAATCGTCTTCTGCAGGATCTGGTTGAGTCTCTCTCTCTCCGACAGCAGCGCATCAAGTTCTGATTGTCCCAGGACACTGCGCAGTGTCGTCTGGGATATCTGCGAGGTGGCTCTGATAAAGTCAAGAACCTTGACTACCGAGGCTTCGGGGTCAACTACCCTGAAGTAGACGACCGCGTTCACCCGCACGGTGACGTTGTCCTTGGTGATTACCTCCTGATAGGGAACATCCATAGTTATCACCCGTAGGTCGACCTTGACCATCCGGTCAACGAAGGGGATGATGACGAAGATACCCGGTCCCCTAGCGCCGACGAGCCGCCCCAGGCGGAAGATGACCCCACGCTCATATTCCCGGAGAATTTTAATGGCTGCGGGCAGGAATATGGCCAGCAGTATCACGATTAGAACGATAGCCCATATTGGCATGTCTTGCCTCCTTTATTTTTGTAGTGTCCTAATTATACAATATTAGGCAATTTATTTCTTGGTTACATATACTTTGAGGCCTTCAGTCTTGGTTATAATTACCTCCTCCCCAGGCTTTGCCTCACCCTGATCTAGTATCGCTGTCCAGAGTTCCCCCTTGTAGAGAATCGTTCCCTCAGGGTTAAGGGCTACCTTGACGATGGCAGTTTTACCCTTTAGTTCTTCCCGGCCGGTAGTTGGCTGCCGGCGGTGGGTGCGCACTACGCGGTAGATGATGAAGGCAGCGATGCTGCCGATTACAGCGGCTATGGTTGGGATTACCCATGGATCTGGTTGAAACAATGTCGGCCTCCCACTAAATAAGATTAGGAGGCCAATAACCAGTGAGGCTATGCCTCCCGCAGTAAATATACCAAAGCTGGCGGTAAAAAACTCGGCGATGAAGAGACCACCCGCCAGACCGATAAGGGCGATACCAGCATAGTCTATGGGTAAGATACCCAGGGAGTAAGTGCCTAAAAAGGCACAGATGCCACCGAACACACCGGGGAAGATTAGACCGGGGTTGAATATCTCTACCGTGATGCCCAGTACCGCTAGACTTAGCAGGACAACGGCAATATTTGGGTCACTGATGGCCAGCAGGAACCCCTCAACATTACTCATCGGGTTCCGGTTAATGGTGGCACCTTGAGTATTGAGGGTAATCACCCTGCCGTCGAGCATAATTACCTCACGGCCGTCCAGCTGGGAAATTAAACTATTAAGGTCACTGGCCACCAGATCAATGACATTGAGCTCTAGCGCCTCCTGCTCGGTAGCTGAGACGCTCTCTCTAACTGCCTTTTCCGCCCACTCCATGTTGCGTCCGTGGGCCTCGGCAATGCTTCTAATATAGGCAGCGGCATCGTTGACTACCTTCTCTTCCATCTCCTCTGACATCTGGGCTTCGCCCTCCTCGCCGATAGCTACCGGGTGGGCGGCTCCGATATTAGTATTGGGTGCCATAGCGGCCACGTGAGCTGCCATGGTAATGAATACCCCGGCTGAGGCAGCTCTGGCTCCGGCCGGAGAGACATAGACTATCACCGGCACCTCGGCGTCAACGATGTCTTTGACAATGTCGCGCATTGAGGTGTCCAAGCCGCCGGGGGTGTCCAGTTGGATGATACAGGCGAGGGTGTTAGCTTCCTCAGATTGTGTGATACCTCGATTGATATAATTGGCGACCACCGGGTTGATCACTCCTTTGACCTCGAGCACATCGATCTTGGGGTTAGCGGCCTCGGCCCCGCTGGCCATAGCGATGGCGGTGGCGCTTAATATTCCTATTAATAATGTCAGGCGTAGCTTTCTTAACATATAAGTCAAATTGGGCTAAATCATTTTCATGTGGCTACTGGATTGCATAGAAAAATTATATATTTATTGGGTGGCTATTGCAAATGAGGAAGGGGTAGCCGTTCATTGTCTTCAGGCTCGAGTCTTACGATTGGTCGGGCGGTTGGTGAGCTTGAATAGCGGGACGAATTAGTATAAAATTTACAGACTATCGGCAGAGGGTGTGGCTATGAGGGTTCAGAGATGTAAAGGATGCCGCGATTTATCCCCGGAAGAAATGAGCCGGTTTCGCTTTATTGAGCATGCGTTTAGAGATTGCTGCCTTGGCTGGGGCTTTAGTGAGGTTAGGACACCGACCCTTGAGTATCTCCACCTCTTTACCGCAACGGGGACGCTTACTCCGGGTATGCTGAGCAAGGTCTATTCCTTTCTGGATTGGGATGGCTGGAGCGGGCAGAGGGTGGTTTTAAGACCTGACGGTACTATCCCGGTGGTTAGGTTTTACATTGATAACATGATTGGGGAGGAACCGGCCAAGCTCTTTTACGTGACTAATATCTTTAGATTTGAAGAGACGGGGACCGAGGCACGGGAGGGGTGGCAGGGTGGGGCTGAGCTTATCGGGGTAGCTTCTCCTCTGGCTGATGTAGAATTAATTTTAATGGCGCTCGAGGTTTTGAAGAGGGTGGGGGTTAAGGATGTAAAGTTGCGCCTGTCTCACGCTGGTTTAATAAGAAGTTTACTCTCTAAGCTCAGGCTGAGTCTGCGAGAGCAAACTAGGATTCTTGATCAAATCCTGGACGGAGATTCAGAAGCTCTGGATAGGATAAAGGCTGAGAAACCCAGGCTGAGTAAGGCTCTCCTTTCTTTGCTTGACCTGAAGGGTGAATCGGCGGCTATTCTGGGGGAGGCAAAAGCTCTCTTAAGCCATAGTTTTCCTGAAATTGAGCCCCATATGGATAATATGATAAGCATTGTTGAGCTTCTGGATACGATGGGCTGTCGTTACCAGATCGATATCGCCTCGGGAAGGGGTTTTGAGTATTATACCGGGGTTATTTTTCAGCTTTTTACGGTTGAAGATAAGGTAGGTGGTGGTGGCAGGTATGATGCTCTCATTCCGCTGATGGGGGGTGGGGATATCCCGGCTTCTGGTTTTGCTCTCTACCTTGACCGTCTGATGGACTTAATTAAGCCGGCGGCTTGGCTTCGGCCTAAAGCCCAGAGAATCTTAGTTAGGGCTACCGAAGGAGCTATAAAGCGGGGCTTTGATGTTGCTAGCCGTCTCCGTGAAGCGGGATACGTGGCTGAGCTTCAGCTTGGGGGCCAGGATCCGGCTGATTTTAGGTGGCTCCTGGAACTTCAAGATAAGGCTCCATTATTTGTTTTGACTGACCAGGCAAGGCGCCAGAAGCTTGAGCTCGAGACTGCGGATGAGGTTCTGAGGCTAGTGGGGGAGGGGGATGTCAATAAAGATAGCATTACCTAAAGGTCGTCTCTTAGCGGAGACGGCTGCCTTACTTCAGAGGGCAGAGTGGGGGCTGAGTGGCTACCATGAGAAGGCCCGTCTTTATCGCCTTCAGTCGGAGGTGTCTGCCGACCTAGCCGCCAGTATGTTTCATGAGCGGGACATCCCGATTCAGGTAGCTATCGGCAATTACGACCTCGGCATCTGCGGGCTGGATTGGGTGGATGAGCTTTTGGTCAAATACCCGAGCAGTGCTCTGGTTAAGGTCAGGGATTTGGGCTATGGAGAGGGTGCGTTGCACATAGTCGGTAGTGATCTGGGGATGGTGGGCTCTTCGCTTGAGGAGATTGAGTCAAAAACCACCCTATTGCGTATCGCCAGTGAGTACCCCAATCTGGCTGAGTCATGGGCGCTCTCCCTGAGGCTTAAGCGGTTCAGTATTTTCCCTCTATGGGGTGGGGCTGAGGTTTACCCTCCGGAGAGCGCTGAGCTAGCCTTGATCCCGGGGGCAGGGGGTCAGAAGCTTTTTGATTATGACTTAGTGTCTTGGGACGAGGTTCGTGGTTACAGCGCTTTTCTTATCGCTAACCGGAATAGCTGGCAAACAAAGGACCTGACTAAGCTGCAGTCTTCGCTGGAAGGCGCGCTGTCCCGTAGCGCCGGGCGTCCGGCTGCATCTCGGGTGGCGCGAGCGCCCGTAGCCAGCGGGCCGTCCTTTCCTGGGGGGACGGCTGATGATCTGGTTCGTTTGGCTCTACCGGATGGGCATCAGCAGCAGCCGACGGTCGCTTTATTGAATAGAGCCGGAATTCAAATCGATGGCTACCCGTCAACTGACGGTAATCGCCGGCCCGCTCTCAGCTTGGAGGGGGTAATGGTTAAGGTAATCAGACCCCAGGATGTGCCGCTACAGGTGGCCAACGGCAACTTCGATCTGGCTATTACCGGTAGGGACTGGATTAGGGAGCATCTTTACCAGTTCCCATCTAGCCCGGTGGCTGAGCTTCTCGATCTCAAATTTGGTACGGTGAAGCTGGTGGCGGTGATAAGCCAGGAGGTAGCGGCGTCTGATATCGATGCTTTGAGAAAACTGAGTCAGGAGCAGCCAAAGCCACTCAGGGTTGCTTCGGAGTATGTCAATATAGCTGATAAGTATGCCCGGGATAACCACCTGGGAATATATCGCATCGTGCCTACCTGGGGGGCCACTGAGGCTTTCCTGCCTGAGGATGCCGACCTGTTGATTGAGAATACCCAGACCGGACGCACCCTAGCCAAGCATAATCTTAAGATTATTGATACCCTGGGGCAGTCGTCGGCCTGCCTGGTGGGCAATGTCGGCGGTGATTTCAGCCCTGAAAAGAGGTCGAGGGTAGAGTCTCTGGTTAATACTCTGAGAAATGCAGTGGAGAGTGCCTAAATTGGAGATTATTGAGGGTTTTTCACGGGCCAGGCGGCTTTTATCACGGAAGGTTACCGCTGATTTTGGTCCGGCTTCGCCAGCTCTTCAGCAGAGGCTTAAGGAGAAGTTTGGCACCGAAAGCCCGGAGGAGGCGGTCAAGCAGATTATTAGCGAGGTACGTAATAGGGGGGATAAGGCTCTTTTTGATTTTACCTCGAAGCTTGACGGGGTGGAGCTTGCCTCGTTAGAGGTAGCTGGAGAACGGCTTAGGAACGCCGGTCAGCAGGTGGAGCCTAAGCTGGTATTGGCGCTAAGGCTGGCCGCAGAGCGAATAGAAGCCTTTCACGAGAAACAAAGAAATAGTCTGGGGAAGGGATTTTCTATGCCGGGGGTGGCTCAGCTGATGCGCCCCCTGGAGCGCGTCGGGGTGTATGCCCCGGGTGGTATCGCCTCATATCCATCAACGGTTCTGATGGCGGCGATACCGGCCCGTGTGGCTGGGGTCAAGGAGGTTATTTTGACGACCGCGCCCAGAGCGGGCAGACTGGTGCCGCCAGCTGTTTTGGTTGCTGCTGATATTGCTGGCGTTAGTCGGGTTTTCAGTGTCGGTGGCGCTCAGGCAATTGCGGCTTTGGCCTATGGTACTGAGTCTATCCCCAAGGTTGACAAGATCTGTGGACCGGGTAATATCTTCGTCGTCATGGCTAAGAAGCTGGTATACGGGATGGTTGGTATTGACGGGCTTCAGGGGCCAAGCGAGGTGTTCATTATCGCTGACGACAAGGCTGACCCGGAGTACTGTGCCGCTGACCTGATGGCCCAGGCAGAGCATGACCCCTTAGCCCAAGCGATTCTGGTAACCACTTCACGAAGACTGGCCAGCGAGGTTAACCGGGAGATTGAGCGCCAGCTAGAGAGCTTGCCCGCTGGTGCTACCGGTGCCGAGTCTTTAAGGGACAGCGGTAAGATAGTAGTGGTGGCTACTACTGAGGAAGCGATAGAACTAGCTAATCTTTATGCCCCCGAGCACCTCTGTCTCGTGGTGGATAGGGCTGCTACCTATGTTGATCGGATTTCTAATGCTGGGTGCATATTTGTCGGTGGCCAGTCGACGGTGGCTTTGGGTGATTATGTGGCGGGCCCGAGCCATGTTTTACCCACCGGCGGCGCGGCCCGCTATGGCTCGCCGCTTAATGTGGTTGATTTTATTAAGTTTATGAATCTGATTAACCTCGACGCGGCTGATCTGAGGGAGCTGGGAGCAGCGGCGGTAACCATAGCTCGAGCTGAGGGTTTTGAGGCTCATGCCCGGGCGGTGGCAAAGCGCTTGCCGCCTGATGCCTAGCCCTGAGATTGGGGTAGTTAAGCATGTTAACTGAGGATGAGTTAGCGAGATACAAGAGACAGATCGCGATCTTTGGTGAGGGGGGGCAGGCCAAACTCAAGAAGGCCAAGGTCTTTATCGCCGGTGTCGGCGGTCTCGGCTCGGCGATAGTAACCTATCTTGCCGTGGCTGGGGTGGGGAAACTTAGGTTAGTTGATCATGATGTCGTCGCCCTAGATAACCTGAATCGGCAGATACTGCACTGGGACAGTGATATTGGCAGGGAGAAGTTAGCGTCGGCCGCCGAAAAGCTCAGGAGGATGAGTGCCGATATTGAGGTGGAGACTGTCCCAGAAACGATAAGCCAGGATAACGCTGTCGATCTGGTCGGCGATTGTGCCCTTATTGTCGACGCCATGGATAACTTCCCAGCGCGGTATGCGCTGAACAGATGTGCCCTAGTTAAGAAAATCCCCTTCTTTCACGGTGCCATTTATGGCTTTTACGGGCAGGCAACAACGGTGATCCCGGGGAAGACAGCTTGTCTCAGGTGCATCTTTCCTGAAGTGCCGCCGTCAGTGGCACCTCCAGTAGTCGGAGTAACGGCAGCTATTATCGGGTGTATTCAGGCTACCGAGGTCTTGAAATACATCCTGGGCATGGGACGGCTCTTGGAGAACAGACTGCTTATGTGGGATGGGCTGGGTTGCCGCATGGATGAAGTGCCCTTGCAAAAGAACCCGGAGTGTAAAGATTGTAGTGGCTTGGGGGTTAGCTAGTTTATGAGGGTAAGAGTAAAGTTCTTTGCCGCTTTTCGGGAAATATTTGGTGTTGAGGAAGGGAAAGAGTGTCCAGTTTTTGGACGAGCTTGGTTCGGAACTGGAAGATGGCGATACTATTTCCATGTTTCCACCCATGTTCGGCGGTTGAAATAAGAGACTTTTGCTACGCACTTGGCGATGTCTGAGGGGAAAGCTGTTGGGCAGCCCCTTTTGTTTCTGGATAATCTGATAAACTCGCCTGTGGGATAATCTATCATTTCGTGCTAAAATAGGTCAGAGTTCTACCATTTCAGAGGGGACGTAATTGTCGAAGAGTACCGGTATCGAGAGACTAGTAAAATCCAATCTGGTTAGTTTTGATGGTTACAGTGCCCGCGAGGCTCCGGAAACCCTGGGGGGGGAGCTTGGGGTTCCGGCAGGGCAGGTTATTAAACTGGACGCTAACGAGAACCCCTATGGCTGTTCGCCGAGGGTAAACCGGGCGCTGGCGTCTTATGGCGACCTGAATGTCTACCCCGACGCCGCCCAAACAGAGCTTCGGAATCTGCTGGAGGGTTATATCGGTATTGGTGCCGAGCATATCGTGGCTGGTAGCGGTAGCGGTGACCTTATCGACCTGATTTTACGGTTGCTGGTAGAGCCGGGGGACGAGGTGGTGGCCTGCGTGCCGGCCTTTAGTATGTTTCGTTTTAGTACCCGGATGTATGGTGGCAGGCTGGATGAGATACCCAGGGATAAGGATAAAGGTTTTGCCATTGATGTCAGTACGGTAAAGGCGGCCATAAGCACAAGAACGAAGGTAATCTTGGTGGATAATCCTAATAACCCTAGCGGGAACCTGACTTCTCAGAACGATGTGCTGGAGATGGTTGATACCGGCCTTCCGGTGGTGGTGGATGAGGCCTACGTGGAATTTAACGGAGAAACGGTGACGCCGCTGGTCAGCCGGTACCAGAATCTAATGGTGCTGCGGACATTCAGTAAGTGGGCGGGGCTGGCGGGTCTTCGGGTTGGCTATGGTGTTTTCCCGCCGAAAATCGCTGATTACCTGATGACGATTAAGCTTCCCTATAATGTAAATGCGGCGGCAATAGTGGCCGTCCGGGAGTCGTTAGAGGATATAGATTACTTAATGAGCAACGTTCGGGCTATCATTGCCGAGAGGGCCCGGCTGTTTGCTGAGCTAAAAAAGTTGAGCTTTTTAACCCCCTTCCCTTCATGGGCTAACTTTGTTCTCTGTTCGGTTCGGGGTGGCTTAGCCAGTGAGCTTCACCGGAGGCTCAAGAGGAGGGGAATACTGGTTCGTTACTTCGATACCCCGCGGCTGAGGGACTCAATTCGTATCAGCGTGGGTAAACCGGAGCATACCGATGCCTTAATTAAGGCACTCCGTGAGATAGAGGAGGAGATAAATGGCTAGTCGAGAAGCTGTCATCAAGCGAGAGACGAAAGAGACAAATATTAGTTTAGAGCTTGATCTTGATGGGCGTGGCCGCTGGGAAACTAATACCGGAATCAGGATGCTTGATCACCTGCTCGCTCAACTCGCTCAGCACGGGTTATTTGACATAAAGATTTCGGCCACCGGGGTTGATCAGCACCACGTCGTAGAGGATGTTGCTATTTGCCTGGGTAAGGCATTTGGTGAGGCTCTGGGGGAGAAGCGGGGCATTGTCCGCATGGCCGATATTGCGGTGCCCATGGATGATGCCCTGGTGGTGGTGGTGGTTGATATCAGCGGCCGGGGTTATCACGTCTTGGACTTACCCTTTAGTGATAATGACATGGCCGGTTTTCCCACCGACCTTATTCGTCACTTTTTGGAGGCTTTTGCCATTGAGGCCAGGCTTAACCTGCACGCTAGAATTGCCTACGGCACCAATGACCATCACAAGGCAGAGGCCCTGTTCAAAGCCCTGGGTAGAGCCCTGGATAGGGCTACCAGGATTGATGAGCGGCTCAGCGGTGAGCTACCCAGCACCAAGGAGTTTCTGGAGGGGTAGTCTCATCTTAACTTCCTGCCCGTTAGCCTTTCGTAGGCCTCTCGGTATCTCTTGGTGGTGGCCTCGATGACCTCCGGGGGGAGCATGGGGGCGGGGGGTTCTTTGTTCCACCCTGACTGGACGAGCCAGTCCCGAACCGGCTGCTTATCGTAGCTGGGTTGTGGTTGCCCTACCTTATAAAGATTGGCCTCCCAGAACCGACTTGAGTCCGGGGTTAAGAGCTCGTCAATGAGAATGAGCCCCTCGTCGGTAAGCCCAAACTCCATCTTGGTGTCAGCCACGATAATGCCCCTGACCTGGGCATACTTCCGAGCGTAGCTATAAATGGCTAGGCTCTTCTCTCTCAGCTCATCAGCCAGGGCTCCCCCCACCATCTCTTTCACTTCATCCAGGCTGAGCGGTTGGTCATGCCCCGATTCCTCTTTGGTGGTCGGGGTGAATAGCGGCTCGGGTAGTTCTTGGCTCTCCTTTAAGCCTTCGGGGAAGGGTTCCCCAGAGATAGTGCCGTGCTCTTGGTATTCTGCCCAGGCTGACCCGGAAAGGTAGCCGCGCACCACGCACTCAATGGGAAGGCGCTTTACCTTCTTGACGATCATAGACCGCCCGGCGAGGTAAGCAGGACAGGAAAACCGGCTTGTCGTTGGTAGATAATTATCAAGGTGGCTCACGTCGTTAACGGCTTCTATCAGGTGATTGGGCACTATGTTTTGTGTCTTTTGGAACCAGAAAGCGGAGAGTTGGTTAAGCACTAGGCCCTTATCCGGGATGCCGCAGGGTAATACTGAGTCGAAGGCTGAGATTCGGTCGGTGGCGACGATGAGTAGGAGGTTACCCAGTTCATAGGTATCTCGCACCTTACCGCGGAAGAACAGAGTAAGGGGGAGGTCAGAATTTATCAGTGTATTTGGGCTAATGCTCATATTGTTCTCGGTGCTAGGTTAGGGGAGGCTTTGGTGCTAACCTTTCCTTTCCATTGCGTTTCGGTTAGTCCCACCCGCTTGAAGATGTCATCGATGTAACGCAGGTAGTACTGTTCGTTAAAGAGTGGCTCAAGCTCTTCGGGGGGTATAGCTGCCGTAACCTCGGCATCAGCCTTGAGCAGGGTGAGAAAGTTCTTGTTCCTCTGCCAGGCCTTCATGGCATTTCGCTGGATCAGCTCGTAGGCTTTCTGGCGAGTTAGCCCCTTTTCTATCAGGGCGAGCATTACCCGCTGGGAGAAGATCAGGCCCTTGGTCAGATCAAGGTTTCGCTTCATCATCTTGGGATGGACCTCTAGCCCGCTCATTACTGAAGTGAAAAGATTAAGGCAATAATCTAGAGCCAGGCAGGAGTCGGGTAGGATGATACGCTCAGTAGAGGAATGACTGATATCTCTCTCGTGCCACAGAGCAATATTCTCCATTGAGGTTAAAGCGTAGCCCCTTACTAGGCGAGCTAAGCCGCAGATCCGCTCGCAGAGCTCAGGATTTCGTTTGTGGGGCATCGCCGAGGAGCCAGTCTGTCCTGCTCCGAAGGGCTCAGCTGCCTCCCGAACCTCGGTACGCTGCAGGGCTCTAATCTCGGTGGCAAATTTCTCTAGCGAACCGAAGATTATGGCTAGGGTGGTAACGAATTGAGCATGGCGGTCACGCTGCAGGACTTGGTTTGATACTGATGCCGGGGCAAGCCCCAGTTTGGTGCAGGCTTTCTCTTCAACCTCGGGGATCAGGGTGGCGTAGGTGCCGACGGCTCCGGAAATCTTGCCGACGGCGATAGCTTTTTTGGCGGCGTTGAGTCTTTGCCGCTGGCGTTTCATCTCCTCAACCCACAGTGCCAGCTTGAGACCGAAGGAAAGCGGCTCAGCGTGGATGCCGTGGGTACGTCCGATCATAACCGTATATTTATGTTCGATTGCCCTTTGTGCCAGCACGCTGGTGAGGTCTTTTATGTCCTGATTAATGATTTCGGTTGCCTCGAGGAGCTGAAGACTGAGGGCGGTATCTATAACATCAGATGAGGTAAGGCCGAGGTGGATAAAGCGTGATTCGTTACCCAGACTCTCGGCTACCGAGCCCAGGAAGGCGGTCATGTCATGGTGGGTTTCCCGGAGAATCTCCTCCATGCGCTTGTAATTACAGCGAGCCAGCTTTATCTTGGGCACCGCTTCTCTGGGAATGACACCGAGTTCAGCCCAGGCTTCGCAGACGGCAATCTCTACCTCAAGCCACTTGTTGAACTTATTCTCGTCTGACCAGACCCTTTTCATCTGTGGGCGGGAATAGCGTTCAATCATTTGCCTTCTCCTTGTAGTTCGCTTCGATATTTTTCATAGGATTTGCGGATGTCGTCATGCTGCAGCCCCAGGATCTCGGATGCCAGATAGGCTGCATTCTTGGCTCCGGCGGCACCAATGGCCATGCAGGCGACCGGGATTCCAGCCGGCATCTGGACGATGGAGTAGAGGGCATCCACCCCCTTCAGTTCACTGGAGGCCAGGGGCACGCCGATGACGGGCAGGGTGGTCCAGCTGGCAATAACCCCGGGCAGGTGAGCGGCCCCGCCAGCAGCGGCGATGATGACCTCAATCCAGCGTCCCCGGGCCCCTTGGGCAAACTGGCGCACCTTTTCCGGGTTGCGGTGGGCGCTGATTACCGCCGCCTCGTACTCAATGCCGAGCCTGGTTAAGACATCCATGGCCGGGCGCATGTCTTCCATGTCCGATTTGCTACCCATAACTATAGCGACTAACGGCATTATCTACCTCACCCCCTATGTCCCCCTCTCCTTTGAAGGAGAGGGGGTGATTTATGAGAGGGACGGAGTCCCCCTAAAACTCCCTGTTACTGTTACATATAAGTAAATTAGTCCGATACCTTTTGACTGGCAGTCAAACGCTACAGAAGCGAACCAACCGATTAGTGGTCGCCTCCTTTCTACATGGTTTATGGATTAATCAGTTTCAAAAACCTCTATTTCACCCATTTTTAGCTTATGCTCTAACATAGTTGTGAGGTCGGCGTATTGTGGGCTCATTGGAACGGTATATCCTCCTCCAAATAATACTTCTGTATTTGGTATTACACCTATTGGGTTCCCGTCTGAAAGTGAATAATACTTCCATCGAGAGTCTGCACGTGGATTTATAGTATCCGGGATTAACCTCATACCGAGCTCCAGGTGTTTAGGGTTTAAGGCGGGACAGATACGATAAGGGTTAAGATTCTGGATTATAAGTTCTACTATACGCTGTTTGTCAACATGGAATATACCGCGTTCATCAAGCTTGCCGATGGAGTACCAACAGCTGTTCCAGTTCCAGTCAGTATCTCTAATCTTCGTTCTGTGGCAACCGAATATATTGGCCGTAAACGTGCTGGCACCCCAGCAGAAGAGAGGTTGGGAATCCAGGTACTGAATCTTATCGCGGTAGCATATCAGCCACTTGGCGACTTCAGCCCTTGTTACTATCTGCCCGTTTACGTATATGAGCGTACCCTTCCAACTTTTAACCTTGCTATAGATTTTATCGAAATCCAGCACGCCTAGCGGGCCGAATGTAACTTGGTATATCGGGTTGCCGTTTTCATCCTGCTCCTCAGAGAAGCCTTCTATAGTCTTCGCTAACTTCAATATCTGTGGCAGCGCATTAGAGGATGAATGCTGAAATTCTACTTTAAGAGTCCAGGGCCTACGCAGAAAGGGCTCATACTCTGTTAGGAAAGGAGAGATTAGCTTCAGCCCCTTTGTTATCTCAGTCGTTATTATCGTGCTGGAATTGCCGGCTTTATCGCCCTTATACTGGTCTCTGTTCTTTCCTTTACTAAATAAGCCCATTCACCTCAGCCTCCTTATTCCCCCCTAATCAGCCTTTACAAGCCCGATATCCTTCCGGTAGTGGTAGCCCTCGAAGTTAATTCGCGTGATGTTATTATAAACTCTCTCCCTCGCCTCGGGGAGGGTTTTACCCGTGGCGGCCACGGTAAGCACCCTGCCTCCGTTGGTCAGCACCTTTCCTGAATCTGAGTCCAGCTTGGTTCCGGCCTGAAAAACTAGGATATCTTTATCCAGATTATTTAGGCCGCTAATCGGGAAGCCGGTCTGATAGCTTCCGGGATAGCCACCGGAGGCCATGACCACTCCCACGCAAGCATCCCGCTTCCAGGTCACCTCTATCTGATTAAGGCTACCATTTATTACGGCCAGCATGATATCCACCAGGTCGGTCTCGAGCAGCGGTAGCATAACCTGTGTTTCCGGGTCGCCAAAGCGGGCATTAAATTCTAGCACTTTTGGCCCCTCTTTGGTAGCCATCAACCCTCCGTAAAGGACACCTTTATAGGGTCTACCCTCCTGCGCCATGGCCGCTACCGCCGGTTTGAGGATGGTCTCGGTAACTTTATGATAGAGTTCCGGGGTGGCAAAGTAGGGGGGGCTAAAGCTGCCCATGCCGCCAGTATTGGGACCCTGGTCGCCGTCAAAGGCCGGCTTGTAGTCGCAGGCGGAGACCAGGGGGATAACGTTTTTGCCGTCGCTGAAGGCGAAGGAGCTCATCTCCTTTCCCACCAACCGCTCCTCAACAATCACCCTGTCTCCGGAGGCACCAAAGGCCTTGGCTTCCATAATATTGTAAAGGGCGTCCAGGGCCTGCGGGATGGAATCGGCTACCGTTACCCCCTTACCGGCGGCCAGCCCGTCGGCCTTAACCACCAGAGGCGGTTTCTGCTGCTTGATATACTCTCTGGCTTTGTGATACTCAGTAAAGCTGATGCCCCGGGCACAGGGAATACCATACTTCTGCATCAGCTCTTTGGCGAATACCTTGCTTGATTCTATCTCGGCGGCTAGTTTGGTGGGGCCGAATACCGGGATGCCAGCACTTTGAAAGTGGTCAACAATGCCCTCGGTTAGGGGTGCCTCTGGCCCGACAACGACAAGGTCAATACCATTTTCCTGAGACGCCTTGGCCAGAGATTCGATATCGGTCGGCTTAATATTTAGGTTGTGGGCAATCTGTGCCGTCCCCGCGTTGCCCGGAGCGGCAAAAATCTCCTTGACCGCAGGGCTCTGGGCCAGTTTCCAGACTAAAGTATGCTCTCTAGCCCCACCGCCAACCACCAGTATCTTCAACGTTTACTCCTTAGTCTTTATTGAATCTGATACTCTACCTGTACGTCTATCTCAGCCGTTGGGCTGGCTGACTGTAGGGTTGCTAAGTAGTAACCCGACTCGGGGGCGGTAAACCTGAAGCTGCCTTCTTCGGCAGAGATGATCCTGCCCTTTTTGAGATAACCCAATTCAGCGTTCTCATCTGTCGTGGCGGCATCAGGACTAGGAATATACCCCCAGGTCTCCTCAGACGGGGTAAAAAGGGACACCCTTAACGCTGCCCCTTGAGCTGAGAAGCCTAGAGCCAGTTCCTGCTCCTGATCAAGATAGATAGCAAAGCTGTAGCTGTCATAGGTGTCGGTATCTCCCGGCGTTGCGTTGGATACTAATTGGAAATTCAGCTGTTCGTGGGTGGGTTGTGCTGTCTCTGCGGCTGGGGTACAGGCTCCCAGCAGAAGCAGTGCGGTTACGGTTAGAGATATTATGATTTTTATCTTGTGCATCCGGTACCCTTTCTTAGTGTTTATTATCACTCCCACTCTATGGTTGACGGTGGCTTCGAGGTTATGTCGTAGACTACCCGGTTCACCCCGGGCACCTCGTTAATAATGCGGTTGGAAATCTTGGCTAGAAGGTCGTAGGGCAGGCGTGCCCAGTCCGCGGTCATAGCGTCCTCACTGGTTACGGCCCGGATAGCAACCAGGTAGCCATAGGTTCGATAATCTCCCATGACGCCGACGCTTTGAACATTGGTGAGGATGGCGAAGCTCTGCCACAACTGACGGTATAGCTTTGCCTTCTTGATTTCATTCATGACGATCCAGTCGGCGCTGCGCAGTATCTCCAGTTTCTCCTTGGTTACTTCCCCGATAGTGCGAATGGCGAGGCCGGGGCCGGGGAAGGGCTGACGCCATATCATCTCCTCAGGTAGGCCCAGTTCCAGCCCTACCTGACGCACCTCGTCCTTAAAGAGATACCGGAGCGGTTCAATCAGCTTTAGTGTCATCCTGACGGGTAGCCCCCCGACGTTATGATGGGTTTTTATCTTGGCGGCGGCTTTACTGCCTGATGAGGCGCTCTCAATAACGTCAGGGTATAGGGTTCCCTGGGCTAGAAGATCGACCTTGCCTATCTTGCCGGCTTCTTCCTCAAAGACCTTGATAAATTCTTCACCGATGACCTTGCGCTTTGTCTCCGGGTCAGTCACCCCCTTCAGGCACTGGAGAAACCTCTCACTGGCATCAACGTAGATTATATTCATCCCCAGATTGCGGCGGAAGACATTGAGGGTTCTTTCCGCTTCTTCACGGCGCAGAAGCCCGTTATTAACAAAGATGCAGGTAAGCTGGTTGCCGATGGCCTGGTGGATGAGGGTAGCTACCACCGCTGAGTCCACTCCACCAGAAAGGGCATTGATGACCTTACCCGTGCCCACCTGTTCCTTGATGCTGATAAGGCTATCTCTGACGAAGTTACCCATGGTCCAGTTTCCCTGACAGCCACATATTCGGTGGGCAAAGTCCTTGAGGATGGTCTTGCCCTGGGGGGTGTGGACTACCTCGGGATGAAATTGAAGACCATAGACTGCCCTATCGTTACCCATAACCGCAAAGGGCGAAGTCTCCGTATAGGCGAGGGCGCTAAAATTAGGAGGCATCTCCTCAATCTGGTCACCATGGCTCATCCATACCGGGCATGAAGTATCTAGATCAGCAAATAAGGGCGAATCGACATCGCTTATGTGGAGCATGGCGTGGCCGTATTCACGTTTGGCAGCCGGGGTCACTTTACCCCCGAGTTGATGGGTTATCACCTGCATTCCGTAGCAGATGCCCAGTATCGGTAGATTTCTCTCGTAAATGTAGGCTGGTGCCAGGGGTGCTTCCGGTTCATAAACACTGGCCGGTCCTCCAGAGAGGATAAACCCCTTGGGGTTTAAGGGGGCGATCTTTTCCCAGGGGGTGTCGTGAGGCACGAGTTCACAGTAGACCTGGCACTCGCGTATGCGGCGGGCGATGAGCAGACTATATTGGGAGCCAAAATCGATAACGATTATGGTTTCACGCTCAGCACCAGTAATGGCTTCACTGGGCGGTGACGGCTGCTCCCCACCCAGTTCCTTAGCAATCTCTAGGTAGGTAGAAACCTCAAGGTCACCACTGGTGGCGATCCGGCGGCTCTCCCCTTCTGGCTGGTTTGGCTTATCCTGTCCCATTTCTATGCCACAGATTACCACTGTGGTATACTATCGTCAAGGGAGAATCGTGGTTTTTAGGGGTGTTGGAGATTGTCAGTCGAGCTTCCGCCAGATGTTAAGGGGCAGATTAGAACGGGAGTTTCTATTCTTAAGCGGGGGGGCATAGTTGCCTTTCCCACCGATACTGTTTACGGGTTGGGGGCTTCGGCTGGTATTCCTCAGGCGATAGCTCGTGTCTATGAGGTTAAGGAGCGACCGTCTAGTATACCACTACCTTTGCTACTAGCCTATATCTCGCAGATAAAGGATGTCGCTGAGGCAGTGCCTCCGGTCGCCTGGCTCTTGGCGGAGCAATTTCTGCCTGGTGCCTTAACTCTGGTCTTACCTAAATCCAGGTCAGTCCTTGATATTGTCACTGCCGGTGGTATGACGGTGGCGGTTCGTATCCCGGCTCATCCGGTGCCGATTGCCCTCATTGAGGGTCTGGGGGCACCGATTCTGGGTACCAGCGCTAACCTGAGTGGCCGCCCCAGTGCCCTTACCGCTGGCGAGGTTCATGCTCAATTCGGAGACAGAGTAGACGTGGTTATTGATGGCGGGCATTGTCCCGGGGGTAGGGAATCCACCATAGTTGATGTCACCGGGGAAGTACCGGTAGTCTTGCGTGAGGGAGCGGTGACCTTGAGCGAGCTTAGGAAGGTGTGTGGCGGCATTGTGTCTAAGGAAGCGTAACCAGGTACACGAGAGCATTTTCATATAAGGAGGCTGGATAATGCGTATTGCTATTGGCTGTGACCACCGGGGACTGGATACTAAGAGTCTTGTTATGAAGCTGGTTACTGATGCCGGACACGAGATTAGTGACCTTGGTTCTTATACCACTGACCCGGTGGACTACCCTGATATTGCCCGAGAAGTGGCTACGGCGGTAGCCAGAGGTGAATTTGGTCATGGTATTCTGATATGTAACACCGGCATCGGGATGAGCATGGCGGCGAATAAGATAAGAGGGGTAAGAGCCGCTTTATGCTGTGATGCCTTCATGGCGTGCCGAGCCCGAGAGCACAATGATGCTAATGTCCTCTGCTTGGGAACGGAGCTGGCACCGGAGGTAATGGCTGACATCGTTACCGCCTACCTTACCGCTGATTTTGATGGTGGCCGACACCTGCGGCGGATAAATAAGATAAAGGCGATGGAGGGCTGAGTGCCTAGCGAGTTTGACAATAGGCAGGGGCTATGTTATGTTTTGTCAACAAGTAGGCCATATTTTATTAATAGATTAGAGGCGGAGGTTTGGGATATTTACTCCATACCAGCGAGGTATTGCTTTTACTATTTTGTCTCGGAAGGAGTGATCAGGCTGGGTTATGAAAAGTGATCGGGCTAAAAAGGGTTTGGAACGGGCTCCCCACCGCTCCTTGCTTTACGCTTTGGGCTTAAGCAGCGCCGATATGGAGAGGCCGTTTATTGGTGTCATCAATAGTTTTACCGAGATCATTCCGGGGCACATTCATCTGCGCCAGATTGCCGAGGCAGTTAAGGCCGGGGTGTATCGCGGTGGCGGTATTCCCTTTGAGGTTAATACCATTGGCGTGTGTGATGGCATAGCCATGAACCACCCGGGTATGAAATACAGTCTCCCCAGTCGTGAACTGATTGCTGACTCGGTGGAAATAGTAGCTGAAGCTCATGCCTTTGACGGCCTGGTCTTTATTCCTAATTGTGACAAGATAATCCCGGGGATGCTTATGGCTGCGGTGAGGCTGAATCTGCCGGCTATCTTCGTAAGTGGCGGCCCGATGTTGGCCGGTCGCATGGGTAGTAGCCGTGGAGTTGAGTCTATAGACCTCAATTCTATCTTTGAGGGAGTAGGTAGGGTGGTCAAGGGGAAGATGACCGAGGCAGAGCTGGCGGATTTGGAGGTGCTGGCGTGCCCTGGCTGTGGTAGCTGCTCCGGGATGTTTACTGCCAATACCATGAACTGTGCCACCGAAGCGGTGGGCATGGGCTTGGTGGGTAACGGTACCATTCCCGCAGTTGATGCCCGTCGGGTGAGTTTAGCCAGGGAAGCCGGGCGGAGGGTTATGGAACTGGTGGCTAAGGACATCCGGCCGCGTGATATTGTTAATAGAGCTTCCATTCATAATGCCCTGACGGTTGATGTGGCGTTGGGGGGGAGCACCAATTCGGTGTTACACCTTATGGCCTTAGCCCATGAAGCTGGAGTTGATTTTCCGTTATCCCTGATAAATGAGATAAGCGAGCGTACGCCTCATTTGTCCAAGCTGCGTCCCGCTGGTGACTATCATCTGGAGGACCTAGACCAGGCTGGCGGCATATCGGCGGTGATGAAGGAGCTTAGGGAGGTACTGAATCTTGAATCCAGAACTGTGTCTGGGAAATCGGTAGCGGAAATCATTGCTGATGTCAAGTTCGTCGGTAGAGAGGTAATCCGGGCCGCTAAGGATGCTCATTCCGCCAAGGGGGGTCTCTGTATCCTCTTTGGTAATCTGGCGCCAGAGGGCGCGGTGGTTAAGAGAGGTGCGGTCGCCCCGGAGATGATGGTTCATCAGGGGCCAGCCAGAGTATTTGATTCCGAAGAGGCAGCGACTACCGCTATTATGAGTGGTGATATAAAGTCGGGTGAAGTGGTGGTTATTCGTTACGAGGGCCCTAGGGGGGGGCCGGGGATGAGGGAGATGCTCACGCCCACCTCACTTTTAAGTGGTATGGGTATGGATAAGGAGGTGGCTCTGATCACTGACGGGCGTTTTTCTGGGGCCAGTCGTGGGGCGGCTATTGGGCATGTCTCTCCTGAGGCAGCGAGCCGGGGGCCGATCGCGGCCCTGAGGAACGGAGACATAATTAAGATTGATATCCCCAACTATAAGCTTGATGTTGAGCTCAGTGATGAGGAGATAGCTCAGCGTTTGGCCCAATTAGATGACTTTGAACCCAAAGTTAAAACCGGCTATCTAAGGCGCTACGCTGAGAAAGTAGGTTCCGCTAGCAGCGGTGCGGTGTTTAGTGAGAGGGGGGAGTAATTAATCATGAGAGCAATCGGTGCCCAAATGGTGTGTGAAAGTCTCGTGAAAGAGGGGGTAGAGGTTATCTTTGGATTCCCGGGAGGGGCTATCATACCGTTATATGACGCCCTACCCGAGTACCCTCAGCTGCGTCACGTTTTAGTGCGTCACGAGCAGGGGGCAGCCCATGCGGCTGACGGCTATGCTCGAGCTACGGGCAGGGTTGGGGTATGTATG
>DAOULZ010000024.1:0-87812 GCA_034414575.1 Dehalococcoidales bacterium
AATGCAACCGTAATGGGGTACGCCTGATGCGGATGGTCTTCAATGTTACCAGTCCACCCCCGACGAAGCGAGAAAAGCCTCTGGAAGATGAGTTTTTCAAATTATTAGCCGGAGACTTTTTGCAACCTCGTAAGATTCCCTCTCCTGAACAAGATGGTAAGCCGCTGAAGCATCTAATTCGCATCCCAGCCGAGGACTTCAAATGTCATGAGTTGTGGCAAGGAATGGCTACCCTGGAGCTGGGTAAATCAGGGTACCATCCTAACCTCCATCGGATGAATTCGACTGAGATAATAGCGGCCTACTTCCTAAGGGCGGAGTGGATAGTACCTTATTGTAAGATAATTTGGCAGAACTACTAAAAACAACTATATATAAGAGTAAACTAGCCACTAAGTACTTTAGAGGGTTATTTAATCATCGTCTACTTCAAGAATGTTAATAATATCTTAACATAATAACCTTATAATAAGGATTGATGTATATAGTGGACATGGCTTAATTATATAATTCTTCATGAAGGAGGTTGCTTATATAGCAAGGAAAGGATTTGGTGAGAATATTATAGAAGGGGGAGTAAGTAATGAACAAATACATTGTGCCAATATTAACGATCGCTGTAGTATTGTTTTTGATTCTTGGTGGATGTGCTGCACCGGCGGAGCCGACGACACCGACGACACCGACGACACCAACGACACCAACAGAGCCGACAGAGCCGACAGAGCCGACAGAGCCGACGACACCAACACCAACGCAATACAAGGTAGTTGTAATCACTGGTGGGTCAAGGACCGATGGAGCCTGGAGCCAAAGCCACTGGGTTGGTTATCAGAATCTTGTAGAGAAATTCCCTGATCATGAGTTCACATTTGTTGACATGGTAGAATATCCCGATCATGTGGCAGTGCTGTCGGCTGCATCGGCAGAAAATGATCTCGTTCTCACCGATACGACTCTTTATGAGGCAATGATGGAGGTTCCACCTAATTACCCGGATACATGGTACGCCTTTTGGTGCCCATTCGACGCTGAGATGGAAGGAGACTTCCCGTTTGATAATGTTATCGGTTACGAGCAAAGGGATGAGGATGGTGGATTTCTGGCAGGGGTAGCCGCCGGTTTGATGACCGAAACTAACAAGGTTGGGTACGTTGGTGGTCAGGGTTATCCTGAGATTATCAGATATGGTTATGGACTCAAGGAGGGGTTAGAATACATTAATCCAGATGCAGAACTGGTGGTCCTGTATACAGGTAGCTGGGTTGATATAGAAAAAGCCTATGAGTCTGCCAAAGCGATGATCGACCTAGATGTCGATGTGATAGCCCACTATTCTGATGCCGGCGGAGCCGGGGTGGCTAAGGCTATTAACGAGGCAGAAGATGTATGGTTTATTGGAGAGGTTCTGGTCGATGAGCAGACTGCCCTAGCTCCAGACAGGATAATTACTGGCTTCGTTGTCAACCATGTAAGGTTTATGGAACACGCTGTAGAGACCTTGATAGACGGAACCATACATCGCGAGCTCTACACATTCGGAGTGAAGCCAGGCGAACTACCGATTGAGCAAGAGGACTTGCCGGTTATTTTCCCGTTAACAAACGTACCGAGCGACGTCAAAGCCAAAGTAGAAGAGGTTGAGCAGCTCATTTATGACGGTGAAATAGTACCTACTTTTAAGTTTGCTGAGGAAGACCTGAGGCCTTTGTATTAGAACAAATATGGCAAAGCCGGTCGCTTTGTTAAGCTAGGGAGAAGAAGGGTATTGGTAAGTGCTCGATGGGCGTTCTTCTAATCTAAGTTTAGGGTAAAACTTACAGGAAATACCGGATAGCAAGGGGGGATCCGATTAAGGAATATCCCCCCCTTGCTTGAATACGGGGAGTTAAAGGCTATGACGGTAATTCTGAGAGCACGGAATATCGTTAAGAGTTTCGGTGAACTTATAGCTAATAATCATATCAATTTTGAACTGGAAGCAGGAAGGATACATTGTTTACTTGGTGAGAATGGTGCAGGAAAAACAACCCTGATGAATATTCTCTACGGTCTATATCAGATGGATGAAGGTCAGCTCTACATTCGAGGCCGAGAAGTTATGTTTCACTCACCTGCAGACGCTATCAAAGAAGGTATTGGAATGGTTTCCCAACAGTTCAGCTTGGTTCCAAGACTGACAGTCAGCGAGAATATTGTAATGGGACAAATACCTACCAAGCGATTATTTGTAATAGATAAAGATGTGGCTAAGAAGGGCGTAGCGCAACTGGAAAAAAGTTGTGGCTTCAAAATTGATGTTGATGCGAAGGTACAAGATCTGGCGGCGGGAGAGCAGCAACGCGTCGAGATCGTTAAAGCACTATATAGAGGAGCTGAGATCCTGATCCTGGATGAGCCAACTGCTGTCCTGACTTCTCAAGAGGTGGGTGAACTGTTTAGAATACTACGCTCAATGACTGACCAAGGGCAAGCCGTTATTTTTATTACCCATAAATTAGATGAAGCATTAAATTGTGACCAGATCACTGTGATAAGAGCTGGAGAGGTAGTATTAGAAAAAAATGCGAACAGTACCAACAAGGATGAATTGTGTGAGGCAATGTTTGGGAGAGCGGTATGTTTTCAGGAATATAAGCCACCAATTACAAAGGGAAAGCCTGTAGCTCTAGAGGTACGGGATATCCATGCAACGAGTCATAGAAGATTGAGTGAACTTAAAGGTATATCTTTTGAGGTACGAGAGGGACAGATTCTGGGTATAGCTGGTATTGCTGGCAACGGGCAGGCAGAGTTAGTTGAGGTTATTACCGGCCTGCGTAAGGTTAAGCAAGGTAGGATAGTACTAAAAGGAGTAGATATAACAAACTGCTCCCCAGTTTCGTGTAAAGAACAACAGATGGCACACATTTCTGATAATGTAAGAAAGACCGGCTCGTTTGCCGATCTGTCAATTTCCGAGAATCTAATTTCGGGTAGGGAGCACAGGCCGCCTTTCGCCGATGGTTTTCGTTTGGTTTCTTACGCCATAAAGGATTTTGCTGAAAAGATGGTCTCAACGTTTGATATAAAAGCAGTGAGCATAGAGACACTGGCTAAACAACTATCAGGTGGGAATCTGCAAAAGTTAGTGTTAGCCAGAGAATTAGCCTGGGAGCCAGAGTTTATAGTAGCTGCCAACCCTACCCGGGGATTAGACGCAAAGACTACTGAAATTGTACATCAGAAATTGTTAGAGCAAAGAGAAAAGGGGAAGGCAGTGTTGTTGATTTCTCAGGACTTGACTGAGCTTCTGAATTTGGCCGATATAATTGGAGTTATGTATGAAGGTAAACTGACGGTGATCCCCCCGAAGCAATGTAAGAGAGATAGAATAGAAAAAATGATGGTTGGTTTATGAAAGGAACCTTGAGCTAGAAGACCGTGGGTAAGCTTAAATATTTTGCCCCCAAAATAATTACTTTCGTAATAGTGATTGCCATATCACTTGCGGTAACCTCGGTTTTAATTTCTGTTTTTGGTCTCAACCCGGGTGAAGTCTTTCATACTTTGTTCTCTGGAGCCTTTGGAAGCCCGAACGCATTTGCTCTAAGTCTAAATAGAGCAAACCCTCTTCTACTCTGCGGCTTAGGACTTATACTGGCTTATAAGGGTGGAATATGGAACATAGGCGCCGAGGGGCAATTATATATTGGAGCCCTGACAGCTGTTGTGGTTGGGCTTTTCATAACCGGAGTACCTCGGCCAGTACACATTTTCCTGATGCTAGCCGCTGGTTTCGTTGGGGGAGCCATATGGGGACTAATACCAGCACTTTTAAGAGTCAGATTTAAGACTAATATACTCATTATGACTCTACTAATGAATTTCATTGCTACATGGCTAGTATATTATGCTGTACGCTTCCCGTTGAAGTCAGAAACGTCATTCAATCCTATAACTGAATTTATCGCTCCTACAGCAAGATTGCCAATATTGGTACCAGGAACCTCGGCACACGCGGGAATTTTAATTGCCATAGGTCTTGCCGTACTTGTTTGGTACATTTTAGAGAAGACCGTCCTGGGCTATCGTATTAGAGCCATAGGTGCCAATCCTAATGCAAGTCTGTACAGTGGCATACCAGTTAACAGAGTTGTTATAATTACCATGATTCTGAGTGGTGGTCTGTGTGGTCTTGCTGGAATGGGCGAAGTGTCGGGGGTTAACTATATACTTCACCAACGAATTTCCGCTGACTTCGGGTTTCTGGCGATTGCTATCGTCTTTATAGGAGGCTTAAGTCCATGGAGCACAATTATTGCATCCATATTCTTTGGTGGGTTAATGGTTGGGGCCCGTGCTGCCCAGGCAAGTCATGGTTTGCCACTAACGATAATGCACGTTTTCCTAGCTATGTGGATGTTAACTCTATTAATGGCGCCAATCATAGAACAAAGGTTGACACATCTATTGACCAGACGCAGAAAAGTTGAGAGGCAATTAATATAAGTGGGTCTACAAACATCTATTATCTCAGTGTTAGCCGGTATGTTCAGAATAAGCCCTGTTTTACTGCTCCCTGCATTGGGCGAGATGATGTCGGAACGGTCTGGAGTATACAACGTAGGTCTTGAGGGATACATGTTACTGGGGGCTTTATCTGGCTATTACGGGGTTTATCTTAGCGGCAACTTAGCAGTAGGCATATTAATGGGAATAGCTGGGGGTATGTTACTGAGTCTGGTCCATGCCTATCTTTGCGTAACGCACAAAGCTAATCAGATACTCTCCGGCATATCATTATGGATATTTGGCATGGGAATCTCCTCTTATTTATTCAGAGCAATTGAGGTATCAAGCGGTGTTGAATTCTTCAAAGCTGTGCACATTCCTGTGTTGAGCGAACTCCCCATAGCTGGACCAGTTTTCTTTCAACAAAATGTAATAGTATACATCACTCTTGGTCTAGTCGCTGTTTTTATGTTCGTTCTATTTCGGACACCATTTGGCCTATTGCTTAGGGCAACAGGAGATAATCCATTAGCGGTGGATATAGCCGGGCACAATGTCAATCGGATACGATATGCTAGTGTTCTGATCTGTGGGGCGATGGGAGGGTTCGGTGGAGCATATATGTCACTAGGGATATTAGATAGATTCATTGAGAACATGACTGCCGGCCGTGGCTTCGTAGCTCTGGCTCTAGTCATCTTCGGGAATTGGAACCCCCTGTGGATATTGGGAGGTACACTCATATTTACAGCAATTGATTCACTCCAATTATTCGTACAAGCTGAGGGAGCAATTAATGTCCCTTACCCATTCTTGCTTATGTCCCCGTATGTTATAGCCCTAATTATCTTAGTCTTTTCTGGAAGGAGAGCAGTTGGTGCACTAAAGCTATTCATACCATACAAAAAAGGTGAGGAATGAGCTTTGAGAGGAATTAATAGCAGCTTTCTTAGCGTATTAACTTTATGAAGCAAAGAATTGTGTGCTTTGCGAAAGGAGAAAAAGAGTGAAATAACCTGGCGGGCGATTCTAGGCGCATTACGTCTAGAAACCAAAGAATATGTACTTTATGGGAGGAGGAAAGAATGCAAAAGTTCTCAGTAGTTGGTAAACGCACTCCCCGGATAGACGCGAGAGAGAAAGCCACTGGACAAGCCAAGTTCACAGTGGATATTAAGCTCCCTGGGATGCTGCACGCTAAAGTCCTCAGAAGCCCTCACCCTCATGCCAAAATTGTAAGGATTGATGTAAGTAAAGCGGAGGAAGTTCCCGGTGTTGCAGCTGTGATAACCGAAGCAGACGTCCCTCACCGGGGTTTGCGACTCGGAATTTATCCTTCGGCATGTGACGAACCTTCCCTCGCAAGAAAAAAGGTAAGGTATATGGGCGAGATAGTCGCCGCCGTAGCCGCAATCGATGAGGACACGGCTGAGGCAGCACTGGATCTTATTGAGGTAGAGTATGAAAAACTACCTGCCGTCTTTGACCCGGAGGAAGCTATAAAACCAGGCGCGGTCCAAATCCATAATGAAATCGGGTACCCTGACTCCCACAAGGTTAATAACAATATCTCTTGTTCCTGCAACCTCGACGCCGGCGACGTTAATGCAGCATTTGAGAAAAGTGATTTCATTTTTGAGGACCGGTTTACAACGTCAGCTATTGCGCATTGCTGCCTAGAACCCCACTCTTGCGTGGCCGACTACGATCCGGTTAGTGAGAAGATGACAGTTTGGCTATCAACTCAATCGCCGCATTTCCTTAGACTGGACATTGCTAAAATCCTTGACGTCCCCATCAGTAAGGTTCGGGTTATCGCCCCACATATCGGAGGAGCCTTTGGTAGTAAACTAGCCCCTATCGCCCCCTCAATCTGTGCGCCCTTGCTATCTTTCAAGACTGGCAAGCCAGTGAGACTAGTTCATACCAGGGAGGAGGAATTTAAAGCCAGCCGGACAAGGCATCCTTTCATCGTCTATCTTAAAACAGGGGTGAAAAAAGATGGGACGATCCTTGCTAAACAAGCCAGAGTGATTATTGATAATGGTGCCTATACCGGCGATGCCATCGGGGTCATGGCTCTCTCCTGCTCATGTTTCGCTTCTTTATATAAGGTACCCAATATAAGATACGATGGGGATGTTGTATTTACAAATAAAGCGTTCGGAGGCGCCTTTCGGGGCTACGGAAACATGCAGATGGTAGCCGCCGTCGAGCAGCAGATGGACATTATTGCTGAGAAACTGAGTATGGATCCTGCGGATTTAAGACTGAAGAACTTTGTGGGGAGTAATGAAACCTCGGCTTCGGGGGTTATTGTAACGAGCTGCGGCATCCGGGAATGTGTTAAAGGAGCCATCGAAAAAGCAGGTTGGAAGGAAAAGCGTGCTGTGCAAAGTAACGGACCGTTGAAGCGCGGCATAGGCATTGCCACTTTTATTCATTGCTGTGGTTATAGAGGTTACTTAGCATGCGACCCGTCAGCGGCCATCGTAAAATTTCACGACGACGGTTCGGTAACCCTGTATACCGGTGAGAGTGATATGGGGCAAGGTATTCACACTAGCCTGGCAATGATTGCCGCCGAAGAGCTGGGAGTCAAGCTAGAAGACATTACGGTGGTTACCCCAGACACTCTAATAACCCCGGTTGCCATGGGATCATTTGGCAGCAGAGCAAATTTTATAGGCGGTAAGGCAGTAATAGCTGCGTGTCGGGATGCCAAGCAACAGCTGCTGGAAGTTGCCGCCGAAATGCTGAATGGGAAACCGGATCAGCTCGAGGTGAAGGAGGGTGTAGTTTGTATGGGCAGCAAGTCATGCACTGTGGGAGAGGTAACGGACGAGGCCCTTTACTCACACCGAGGACTATCTATTATCGGCAGGGGTTATTATGATCCGCCTTCCTCCTGCCTCAACCTGACGACAGGTATCGGTAATCCCTCTCCCACCTACCTGTTCGGTGCCCATGTTGCCGAAGTCGAAGTAGACACTGATACAGGCCAGGTTAGAGTCCTGAAGATTACAGCCGCCCACGACGTCGGTCGTGCTATCTTCAGATTAGGTGCCGAAGGACAAGTGGAAGGGGCTGTTTCCCAAGGAATGGGATACGGCCTTAACGAAGCTATATATTGGGTTGACGGAGAGGTGCTCAATGCCAACCTGCATGATTACAGAATTGCTACTGCCTTAGATATGCCTCAGATAGAAACCATCTTTGTGGAGACCAACGATCCCGAAGGACCTTTTGGTGCTAAGGGGCTAGGAGAACCCGGTTTAGTCCCCACCGGCCCGGCAATAGCTAACGCAATTTCCAATGCTGTCGGTGTTAGAATTAAAGACTATCCGATAACCCCGGATAAAGTACTAAAAGCTTTAAAGAGCCAGAGAGGTGAGCCAAATGAAGGATTTTAAGTATTTTGAAGTACGCAGTATAGACGAGGCGAGTTCTTTACTTAGAAAGTATGGCGATAAAGCAAGAATCCTGGCTGGAGGGACCGACCTATTAAACAACATCAGGATGAGGAGCCAAGGGCCGGACTATGTGATTGATATCAAGCGAATCCCAGGGCTTGATACTCTGGAGTATGACGATCAGAAGGGCTTAAATATAGGTGCCTTGACCACCCTGCAGACAATTACCGACTCCCCCTTGCTTCGTGAGAAGTTTCCGATGTTGAGCAAAACCACATCCCAGATGGCATCGTGGCAGATTCGAAATCGAGCTACCATAGGGGGCAATCTCGTCAATGCCGCACCTTCAGCTGATACGGCACCGCCGCTACTTGCTCTGGGGGCTAGTGTGATAATTATGGGCCCGGACGGGAAAAGAAATCTGCCATTGGAGAATTTCTTCAAAGGCCCGGGGCTTACTGACCTAAAGGGCGGAGAGATATTGACACATATTCATGTGCCGATCCCACCGCCAAACACTGGAGGGGTATACTTAAAAGGGCGGGTAAGGATGGCTATGGATTTAGCATTAGTCGGAGTAGCCGTAGTCGTCACCCTCTCTACGGGAGGCATTTGTGATGACATCAAGATAGCCTACGGTGCGGTAAGCCCCACTCCAGTAAGATCCAAACAAGCAGAGAATGAGTGCAAGGGCAAACAAATAACCGGGGAGGTAAGCAAGAAAGCTATCGCACGAGCTAAGAGTGAAGTAAAGCCAATAACCGATTGTCGCTGTTCTGCCGAATACCGGCTCGAGTTGGTGGAGGCCCTGACAGGACGCGCTCTTCGAGAGGCCTGTAATATTGCGAAGAACGGAGGGAGATGAGGGATGTCTACTGAGATGGAAACGGTATCCTTAACAGTTAATGGGAAGCTGTATACGCGTTCCGCCAAACCTAACATGACCCTGTTGGACTTCATCAGAGACGAACTAGGACTGACGGGTACTAAGAAAGGGTGTGAGACTGGTGACTGTGGTGCTTGCACGGTAATTCTCGATGGCCTCCCAGTTAATTCTTGTCAAGTGCTAGCACTGGAAGCAAGTGGTAAGCAGGTGCTTACTATCGAGGGATTAAACAACGGAAAGGAACTTCATCTCTTGCAGGAAGCCTTCGTTGAATATGGTGCCATTCAATGCGGCTTCTGTACTCCCGGTATGATTCTTACCGCCAAAGCGTTGCTGGATAAGAACTCTAATCCTACTGAAGAGGAAATCAAGGAAGCAATATCGGGAAATTTATGTCGCTGTACCGGATATACTAAAATTATTGAGGCGATCCGGGCAACGGCTCAGAAGCTTAGCTCCAAAGTTATGAGGTGATGTCGCACCACGTAAACCAAATATAAAAGGGGAACAACTGACCTACTCCCATGGTGATACCACACTTTAGGTCGTTACCACTGCTAATGTAACTCTAGGAGCAGTTGTACTGTATCTCAGATCGTTACGCGGCCAGAATTCCTTATAATCTTTGTGCTATTGCTCAGTCAATACCTTTTCTTCCTTAGGGGTGGTAAGCCTCATATAGTTCAGGGTAACCCTGACCCCAAGTCAATATCTACTAGCTTTGTTGAGAGGCAAAACCTAACAATGAGAATGAATATGAGGCGTTTTACGAGGCTAACCAATGCATTTTCTAAGAAGATAGAGAACCTAGAATATGCGGTAGCCCTACACTTCATGTATTACAACTTTGCCAGACCGCATAAGACGCTGGCTAATCCATATCCGAGAACACCAGCTATGGCAGCGGGAGTTACTAATCGGATTTGGGCAATAGAGGATATTGTAAGGCTAGTTGGAGATAGAGCAAACGTTTAGCGCACGTTTAGGTTGCAGATCCGAGCCAATTACAATATGGTTCTTGCTCTACTACCGAGAAGTGCCCACTTCTCGGTAGATTCTGCCTTCGATTACTACACCCACAGTTAAGCGATAAATCCCCGCACTTAATTTGGTAAAGTTGTCATCAAACAAAGAAACATCTCCATTCTGCTCCACTATTAGAAATGTCGCATGAACAGTAGCCCCCGACGCAATATTAACACTTTGCCCTAATCCATTCCCTGTATAGTCTTGAATTTTGGGTATGAACCTATATTGTTTTGTGCTGTCCTCGCAATTAGTTATTAGGCAAGGACTAATTACCCCTTCGGCTGTTCGCCTGGTCACCCCTAGAATATTCAGAAATTTGCCCTTAATTGGCATGTTTTTAATGGCATACTGCCAGAAAACAGAATCATCGATAACTCTAGGCTTTGGTTGTCCAATAGATATTTGGGGTCTACCATATTTCATCTGAAGGGCAGGGGATACGGCTAGGGCCAATGCAACCACCCTCACAATAAGAGGGACAAGCCACTGCCAGTTCGCACCCCAAAATGACATGCCCACATTTTATACTGAGGCTGATGCATTTTCAAACTGACCCACTACCCGTGCTTGAAATCACTTATGTACAAGGCTTTCTTGTGATATAATTTAACTTTAAGTGAGTAAATAAGAACAGGGAGAGCGAGGGACATGGAAGTCGCACGAAATATATGTGCTAAGTATCTGGAAATGTTGAAGCCTAGAAAGATAATTAATAATCCTTCTGACGAAGAACTCAGGCAGTGGGCATTTGAAAAAGGGGGGGTAATAACTGAGTTTGGCAATCTGGCAGTAACCACAAATGTGCGTAATAGAATCGCCAAGTTTACCGAGATAGTAATGGGCGACCTCTCAGCTGAGGATGACCATCTGTGTCGTCAGGTTTTGGAATACCTAAGGAATAAAGAAATGATACAGCTGGATCGGGTAATGTGTCGGACCCCGGGTTTCAAGCGAAATTGTCGTGTATACGTTACTGCTAATTACCCGCGGATACCACTGATGTGGGGGAATACCCTTTTTCCTCATGAAGGTGGTAAGCCCGATTTTGTCACCATTACGGTTGCCGAGTGGCCGGAGAAGAAGACCCTTGTTTTTCCTGAGGCAGGTTTTACGCTGATTCTTGGTAGCGACTACAAGGGTGAGAACAAGAAGGCAATGCTGCGTCAGGTTATGTACCAGGCCAAGAAGCAAAGTAATCTTGGGCTGCATGCCGCCAGCAAGGTCATAAGAGTGTTTCGAGAAGGTAGGCTCAAGGACTACGGGTTCCTCCTCTTTGGTCTTAGTGGTACCGGGAAGACTGCGCTCTCTTGCCATTCTCACTGGTTGCGCCCGCCAGAGCGGGTGATAATCCGCCAGGACGACGTGGTTATCCTTAAGGCCGATGGCAGCGCTGTTGGCACCGAGGAGTCCTTCTACCTTAAAACAGATGGACTTGAACCTACTTCTCAACCGCTTCTATATGCAGCGGCGATTAGCCCTCGTGCCATACTGGAAAACGTCTGTGTCGACCCAGAAACTGGCAGAGTTGATTTCTTCGACACCACACTTACCTCCAATGGTCGGGCAATGGTCAAGAGGCGCGATATTGCGTTCACTGATGATGACATAGACTTAGAAAAGGTTGACTTCGTGATATTCATCACCAGACGCTCTGATATCTTGCCTCCTGTAGCTCGGCTTTCACCGGAGTGGGCAGCGGCTGCCTTTATGCTAGGAGAGTCAGTGGAAACGTCGGCCGGTGACCCAACTCAGGCGGGTAAGGCATTAAGGGTTGTGGGTACAAATCCCTTCATCGTCGGCTCGGAGGAGGCAGAAGGCAATACCTTTCTTAATATCCTGAGAAATAACCCCGATATCCAGTGTTTTCTTTTGAACACGGGTAAGGTTGGTGGAGCCGATAGAGGGCAAAAGATAACGGTAAAGGACTCGGTAAAGATAATAGAAATGATAACCCGTGATAGCATCGTGTGGCAGAAGGATGATTGCTGGGGATATGAAGTGCCGGTTCAAATCCCGGGAATTGACTTGAGTCGATTCAAGCTGGACCGCTACTACGCCGAGGAACAAATACAGGAGATGTCCAAGGATCTGAAACAGGAAAGGCTGGAGTGGCTCTCTCAGTTTAAGCGGCTGGATAAGGATATCTTTAATACTATTATGCCTTAGAAATCACGATAGGGCTGGATATTTGCTGTGCCGTGCTTTCTATTATCGAAATAAATTAGAATCGTAACTTACGCCTTAACCCTATATCCGTCGAATCCAACCCCCGGTTACTTGTTACCAACCAGGCAAGCCAGTTTTGCCGCCGGAGTCGGAGACGCTGACGAGAGCTGGCCATATCTGGGAGATTTGGAAATCAGACCTGGCATTCTGAGAATGTAAATGTCCTGATCTCGAAATTGAACCTCTGGTACCTTGCCTTGATTGGCATAGAACTTAGTTTGAGTATATCCCTATAATGGTTCGGGTAAGCCGGTTAATATTCGGTGGGAAAGCTGCTATAATAAACTAGGCTAGGATTACCCTGAGCCGTGTTTTATTGGGTTATGGTTGAGATACTGCGGAATAAAAGCTTGGCGACCAGATTTCAGGTGCTGGTGGCGGTAGCTGAGAGCGGGCCTAGTGTCCAGCAGCAGGAAATTGCTAAAAAGCTAGCTATCACCCCGCAGGCGATTTCGGATTACGTTGCCCAATTGGTAAAGGATGGGCTATTGACTGCAGACGGTCGTTCTCATTATAAGGTAACAGACGAGGGTGTGAACTGGATAGTTAGAATGCTGAGGGAGTTGAGAAGCTACACCAGTTCCGTGGAGAGGATTATCACCAATATTTCGGTTTGTACCGCCATAGCCGAATGCGCATTGTCTAAAGGCGAGACTGTAGGTCTGAAGATGAAAGGCGGCCTGCTTTACGCCACTTCTAAGGTCACTAGTGGTGCCAGAGGAATAACTACATCTGATGCCCGCCCCGGTGAAGATGTAGGGGTAACCAGCATAGAGGGTATCGTAAAATTTAAACTCGGTGGGGTAACTATCCTTAGTGTGCCCGGTGTTGGCAAGGGAGGGTCCCGGAGCGTTGACCTTGCCAGACTGCGTCAGGAAGTGAAGGGCAAGTCTTTCGTTGGTGCTATAGGAATTGAGGCGCTGGTTACTTTAAGGCAGCTAAAAGTCGATTTCCATAGTTACGGTGTTCGGGAAGCCGCGATTGAAGCGGCTCACTGCGGTCTTCAGCCGGTAGTGGCCTGCACCGAAGGTGAAATCTCCGGCCTTATCAAAAGACTGGAGGAAGCGGATATCAGCTACCGGATAGCTGATATGGCAAGAAAATGAGAGCTATTAGGCTATTTTAGCCCATCCTTATAGTTCGTAATTGCCTTTATTCTGACAACACAAGCTCTGTTCAGTATTGACACAGATATTTTACCTCCGATATAATCAAGTACAGTTGTTTATACGCTAGTAAAATTGATTAATGGAGGTACGTTTTAACTGTGAAGAGACGAAGGATTATAGCGTGTATTGTTACCTTAGTAGTTGCCCTAACCGTGACTTCGGCATCGTTATTTATCGCTCCGGTTATGGCAGCGGACTCCTACCCCTTACAGACTATAGATCCAGAGGTAGCCAACGCTCTGGACTATCTCAGTGGCGAACAGGCCAGCGATGGCTCAATCGGTAGCTTTGTTGATTCAGCCTGGATAGCCATGGCGATTGCTGCGGCTGATGATGACCCGCATGACTGGCAGGTGGGCGGAAACTCTATCGTTGATTACCTTGCCGCTAATGCCGGTAGTGCTGATTCTTCAACTGACTATTCGCGGATGATACTGGCCATTGTCGCTTCCGGTGAGGATCCGACCAATTTCGGTAGCCGGGATTTCGTTTCTCTGCTGGAAGGAACCTATGATGACGCTAGTCAGCAGATTGGTGAGGAGGCGTCTCTCAACGATGATATCTTTGGTGTCATGGCGCTAATCGCTGCGGGACGGAGTCAGAGTTATCAGATTATCACCGATGCGGTAGATTTTATTATAGATAACCAGAATGGGGATGGTGGCTGGGCCTATTCGGTGGGGTTCGCCAGTGATGCTGACATGACTGGTGCGGCCGTGATGGCCTTAATTTCTGCCGGGGAGACAGTCGGCGCACCGATAGCTAGCGCCCTAGCCTATATTAAATCAACGCAGCAGGCTAACGGTGGTTTTTTGTCTTCTTGGGGTTCGACTAATGCCGAGACTGATTCCTGGGCAATAAGTGCTATAGTGGCTTATGGGGAAGACCCCAACGGTACCGGCTGGACTTCCACCGGGGATAATACTCCGGTTGATGACCTCCTCACTTACCAGCAAGCGGGCGGTGAGTTCTATTACCAGGACGGTGTCCCCGGAGGCTGGCCGTCTCAGACAACGGCCAAAGCCATAATTGCCCTGCTGGGTGAGTTCTATCCGGTAGTAGCTATGGAGCCGACTGACGAAGAGGGAGTTACCGTTGACGTCAGGATCGAAGGGCAGAGTAGCACCATCTGGGATGGCAGCGTTACCGTTACGGAATCGACAGTTACGGCGGCCGATAGCGGCATCCCCTACTATTCTGAAGACCCGACGGCACTCGGAGCCCTGGACGAGGCATCTCAGGCTGGTGGTTTCGCCTATGAAGTGATTGACGAGTATGGGGAGGCGTTTGAGAGTTTGTATATAACTTCAATCGGGGGGGAGGCAGGCTCGATGACCAGCGCCTGGCTCTATCGGGTGGACTATGTGAGTGTCATGGTGGGAGCCGGAGGTTTTACCCTTGGTGAGACAACGCCTCCTACTCCGCCGCACCGGGAAGTCCTGTTCTATTACATCACCGATAGTAACTGGGGGGCTCTGCCGCTCAAGGTCGAGGTTGACAATGACGAACCCGCGGTGGGCGAGCAATTTACCGTTACCGTAAGTGAGTTTAGCGATACTACCAATGACTGGTCGCCCTGTGAGGGGGCTACCGTCCACGCCGACACTAACTATACTACCGGGGCCCTGGGTACGGTAGATATCACCGTGGACACGGATGCTACCCTTGAGATATATGCGGAGAAGGATAGCTTTATTCGCAGCAACCGGGTTGCCGTCACCGTGGGCACCGGTTCCGGAGTTAACGGAGAGGTAGGCTTGACCACCACCGTCATCCCGGCGATAGCCATTACGGTTGAGCCGGCTAGCTTGGATTTCGGTGAGTTGGGCCCCCGGGATACCAGTGCTCCTCAGGTAATAACCATAACCAATGTCGGGGCGTGGGATGTAGAGGTAACCTGTGAGGTAGCTGGGGTGGTGGGTGACCTCTATTTCGATGGGCTCAGGCTTAATGACGAGCTTTGGGACCTGTTTAGTGAAATAATTAACCGGGGTAATGATATGGATTGTTCCGCCACGCTCACCGTTCCGGAAAGCTATACCGGGGTAGGTGAGCAGAGCGGCACCGCCATCTTCTGGGCAGCGGAAGCCCCGTAGTGGCAGAGATGCGGCTGTCGGCGGAGGATAACTGCCTTCCCCGTGACGTTTGGGAGAGGAAACAGGTTTGTTGACTAGGAAGTTAAGGGTATTACTACCGCTTACCCTGCTGCTGGGGCTGTTACTGTTCCCCAGGGGAGTATTGGCTTCGGGAATAGGAGTCACGCCCGGTAGTCTCAGTCTAGAGGCTTACCCGCTGATGAAGACTTCCGGACCGATAGAGGTCCTTAATACCTCTGAGGAGCGGGCGTTATACCAGGTGTATGCCGAGGGTGAAGTTGGGGAATGGTGCAGTATTTCCCCAGAGGAATTCGTCCTGGAGGCTGGTGGCAGCCAGATAGTGGAAGTAACGGTAACGCCGCCACTGGGGACGCGCGGCGATTATGAGGCGACGATATGTGCCGTCTCTCTGATGTCGGCATCGGAGCTGAAGGTCGGCTGCGGGGTTAAAATACCACTCCAGGTTTCGGTAGGCTTGGCACCTCCAGCCGGAAGGGTAGCCGAATTTATGGCGGGGTCGCCGCTGGTGTGGTTAATTATTGCGGTAGTTCTGGCAATCGCTATTCCTATTACCCTCGCTGTTCGCAGGAGAAGGAGGCGCCGTGAGATTTAGGCGGGTTATCAGCCTGTTTGCCATAACCCTGCTGGTAGCCCTGCTCTGTAGCTGTGCTGGCGGCGTATCGGGAGGGTGGGAAGGTGATGTCGCCTCCCCCGACGATGGTGGCCCTGGCCCGGCTGAGAGCCCCCCCGCCCAGGAGGAAGCCGGCAGTCCGGCTGACTTGGGCCCCTCAACCAGAATCATAGTTACCCGTGGTTTCAGTGGGCCGGCCATTTTGACGGAGACCGTGGCCATTGTCGAGGACACTACGGCGCTGGAAGCTCTGAAGATGGTGGCCAGTGTCGAGACTAAGTACGGGGGTGGCTTTGTCAGCTCGATAGAGGGTATCAGCTCTGAGTATGAGGGGGAGGAAAAGGCGAAGGAGGACTGGTTTTTCTATATAAACGGCATTTCGCTCAGCACCGGCGCCGGTGGCTATATCCTCCAGGATGGGGATAGCCAGCACTGGGACTATCACGACTGGAGCTTCCGCCAGTTTATTCCGGCCATAATCGGCGACTTTCCGGAGCCGTTTGTTCATGGTGTCAGGGGGGTGGTTTATCCTACCATCGTTGCCTATCAGAATGGCTGGCAGGAGGCGGCGGTACTGATAGCTGATAGACTGGAGGGGGTGGGTGTCCAGAATGTTAGCTGCCGGAATTTTGAGGAGCTTACGGCGGTGGATAAGGAGGCTAGCAATCTGATCTTGGTGGGCACCAGTGACTTTGCCCCGGTCGGGGAACTTAACGAGCCCTGGAGCCGCCTCGGCTTCTACTGTCACTTCGAAGAGGGGGGGCTTGCAGTCTTCGACGCGGCGGGTGAGCTGGTTAGTGAATACAGTGAGGGTACCGGAATCATTCAGGCGACCCAGAGTATATGGAACCCGAAGGGGGTCGGGGCCGGCGAGAATGTGGTCTGGCTGGTCTCCGGATTAGATGAGCCCGGGGTGAGGGCTGCCGTGGACGTCCTGGTTAATCACCCCGATGATTATAAGTACGGCTGTGCCGTAGTAATTACTGAAGGAGAGACACTGAAGGTGCCCCGGTAGTGAGGAGCTTTAGAAGCTTTAGATATCAAGATAAAGGTACCCCAGTCCACCGGCTTAATCCCTTCTCCAAGCTGGGGTGGATTACCAGCGTCCTCGTCCTTTCCCTGGTGCTTGATAGCCCCCTCTTTCTGCTGGCGGTGTTTCTGTCGACGCTGCCATTGGTGAAGGCGGCCCGGGTGTGGTCGGAGTGGCTGTCCGCTATGAGGCTGGCGCTGTATCTTTCGGCGGCGGTCATTCTCATCAATGCCCTGGTGAGTTCTCACGGCGCTCATGTCCTGTTTGAGGCTCCGTTTCACCTGCCACTGGTAGGGGTCCCGATGATAACGCTGGAAGCCATCATCTACGGGGTTGTCATGTCGCTCCGGCTGCTGTCAATAATCTCTGCCTTTGCCATACTTACCTTCACCGTTAACCCGGATGAGATGATGCTGGCGATGATAAAGATGAGGTTACCCTACAAATCGGTGCTGGTAGTTACGCTTTCCACTAGGTTTATTCCCACCCTGCTTGATGATGTCGAGCGCATTACCGATGTCCAGCGGTCGAGGGGTCTCGAGCTGGACAAGGGCAGATTAGCACGGAGAATAAAAAGCCGTGCCTCTATCGTGACCGTCCTGCTAGCTAATTCCCTTGATAGAGCAGTTCAGGTCGCCGAAGCTATGGAATCACGGGCCTTCGGTACCGGGCGAAATCGCACTTTTTACCGCGACATAGGCTTCAGCCTGACCGATGTTACCACCCTGGTATTTTCTCTACTGCCGGCGGCGCTGGGCATCTTTATGGGGCTCAAGGGATACGGACAGTATCAGTATTACCCTACCGTGTCGTGGATAAACCCTACCGGCTGGGAGGCGTGGTTGCTGGTGTTAATGATAGTGCTGCTGGTGGCACAGCTGCCGCTGGCATATCTGAAGCGGAGGGTTGACCTTGATTAGAATCGAAAACCTGACCTTCTTTTATAGCAACATTAATCATCCTGCCCTCAAGGACATTAGTCTGGAAATCGGGGATGGGGAGTTTGTTCTGGTGACCGGGCCCTCCGGGGGTGGTAAGTCCAGCCTGTGCCGCTGCCTTAATGGTCTCATACCCCACTTTTACGGCGGAAAGATTTACGGCCGGGTACTGGTTGCCGGGATGGATACGCTCGAACACTCTACCAAAGAACTGGCGACCAAGGTCGGCTTCGTGTTTCAGGACCCGGAGAGTCAGCTGGTGAGCATGGATGTGGAGCGGGAGGTTGCTTTTGGTCTGGAGAACCTCGGCTTTCCCCGGGACCTTATCGCCAAGCGGGTGGAGGAATCACTGGATACGCTCGGTATCGCCGGCCTCCGTTACCGGCAGCTCAGTGAGCTCTCCGGTGGGGAGAAGCAGAAGGTTGCCATTGCCTCGGTACTGGCGCTTCACCCCAGCGTTCTAATACTGGATGAGCCGACTTCAGAGCTGGACCCTAAGGGGGCGGAAGAGGTGCTGTCGGTAATAACCCGCCTCAACGATGAACTCGGCCTTACGGTAATACTGATCGAGCACCGGCTCGATAGGGTGCTTCAGTATGCCGACCGATTAATAGTCCTGAGTGAGGGGATGGTGGCTATTGACGGGGGGGTCAGAGATATCATAACTAATCGCTACCCCGAGCTTTCCAGAATTGGCGTTGGGGTTCCCCCCATGATCCGCCTGATTCAGGAGTTGCGTAATAAGGGCATCAAGATAGATAAAGTCCCTCTTACCGTTAAGGAAGGGCGGGCTATACTTAGGAAAACCTTAGATAAAACAACGCCTGTTCGAGATACTGAGGGGGGTAACGGACGGGGGGTCGCTGATACTCTGGTCGAGGTCAAGAGGCTCTGGTATACCTACCCGAGTGGACTCCTTGCCCTGAGAAACGTGAATCTGAGGATCGGCGAGGCGGAGTTCGTCACCATCATGGGGCGAAATGCCTCGGGCAAAACCACGCTGGCCAAGCATTTTAACCGTCTTCTGATACCGACCAAGGGCAGAATCAGGGTTGGCGGCCTTGATACCAGAGAGGCGACGATTGCGGAGCTGGCGAGAAAGGTCGGCTTCGTTTTTCAGAACCCTAACGATCATCTCTTCGCTGACACCGTCCATGATGAGATTGCCTTTACCCTGAAGAATTTGGGCTTTAGCCGCGAGGAGATAAGACTGCGCACCGCTGAGATGCTGGAGAGGTTTCAACTCACCGAATATCAGGATCAATATCCGCGTTCCTTGAGTGGTGGGGAAAAGCAGCGGGTGGCTCTGGCTTCGGTCCTGGCGACGAGACCCAAGGTTTTAATTCTTGATGAACCGACCCGGGGGATGGATTATCGGCTGAAAAGCGAGCTGATGCGGTTCCTGGACGAATACCGTTCCGAAGGCAACACGGTGGTTTTGGTAACCCACGATGTCGAGATAGTAGCTGAATATGCCGACCGGGTTATCCTCCTGAGTGAAGGCAAGGTTATCGTCGATGGGGAGAAACACCAGGTTCTATCTCAGGCTCTCCTTTTTTCACCGCAAATAAACCGCCTGGCACAATCATTCGAACGGTACGGCGTCTCTAACAGGATACTGACCGTTAGCGAGGCTCTAGGTATTCTGTCGTGAAACCGAGATATATCTTTCTGTTAGTGATTATCGGGCTGTGCGCCGCCGCTTTTGCAGCCCCGGTATTCAGTCCCTCGCCGCTTGATATCCTGCAGAACTGGGGGCTTATGTCGGTTATTCTGGTTGCCCTGACCATCGGTGCCTTCTTCTTTGAATTCGAGGGGAGCGCTATCGGCTCCAAGGAAATAGCCCTTATCGGCATACTGGGTACCGTTTCCGCCGTGGTCAGAATTCCCTTTGCCGCCGTCCCCAGTGTCCAGCCGTGCACCTACCTGATAATATGCGCGGGGTACGTCTTCGGCCCGCTGGCTGGATTTATGGTGGGGGCAATAACGGCCCTTATCTCTAACTTCTTTCTCGGACAGGGTCCCTGGACCATCTATCAGATGTTTGCCTGGGGGATGGCGGGGGTCAGTGCCAGTTACCTGAAGCGTCTCAATCCGGGTCGGGGAAAGCTCTTGGCTTTTGGTATTCTCTGGGGTTACCTCTTTGGCCTCATAGTCAATACTTGGTTCTGGGCCGCCTTCATCTACCCCCTGACACCGAGGACTTTCATTGTATCTCAGCTTAATAGCCTCTGGTTCGATACTGCCCATGCTGTGGCCAATGCCATCTTCCTGGGACTACTGGGTAAGAAGACCATCGATATTCTGGAGAGGTTTCATAAGAAATTCCAGTGGCAGGCACTCGGGCAAAGCCTGACGAATGCGGTTGTTGTGCCTAAAGCCGTCCTAAGGTGAGTTACGGTAGCTCAGTTGGTGTGGTACCAGTAAAAATTGGCTGTGTTGCTTCATTGAACATTGGCCGAACTAGCGTTTCGTGCACATGGGAAATCCACTGTAATTGAACTTAAATGAAAGGTGACTGATAAATCTATGAGCTATATTGTATCCTGGAGTGGTGGTAAGGAAAGTTGCCTAACTTTATATGAGGCGATGGGCAAAGGGTATAAAATTTCTCACCTGGTGAACTTCATTTCCGAGGAATCTCATAGGGTAAGTTTTCATGGCACAGAGGCTCGGCTGATTCAGCTTCAAAGCCAAGCCATAGGGATTCCTCTTTTGCAGAAAAGGGCCGGCTGGGGTAAGTATGAGCAAGATTTTAAGGATGCAGTGCGTAGTCTAATTCCTGGTGGTGTGGAGGGCATGGTTTTTGGTGATATTTATCTTCAAGAGCACAAAGATTGGGTTGAGAAAGTTTGTGCTGAACTAGGTATTGAGGCGATTGAGCCACTCTGGGGCAGGAACACGGAAGAGGTATTACTTAGCTTCATCAATAGCGGGTTCGAAGCGGTTATCGTCAGTGCCCAATCTGAACTGGTCGACGAAGATTGGATTGGTCAGCGAGTAGATAAGGCATTCATGGAGTACCTTGGGAGCAGGAACATTGATCTGTGTGGGGAGAATGGCGAGTACCATACCCTTGTGGTTAACGGGCCTATTTTCCGGCGACAAATAAAACTGATTGAGAGTAGGACTATTGCTAGGGACCGCTATTGGTTCTTGAATACTGTTAGATATAAGCTTGGTCGGGGTGAGAGGACTTGAACCTCCGACCTCAGCGTCCCAAACGCTGCGCGCTAGCCAACTGCGCCACACCCCGCTTAAGGAGAATATAGCAGACCGCCTACCGAGGGTCAAGCTGGTAACAGTTGGTTGGGTCTCATTCCCTGCAGTCGGGGCAGACCTCAAAGGCATCCGGGGACAAGCCGGCTATCTTGGTGATGTACGCTAGTTGCCTTTCTGGAGCCCAGTACTTCCCGCACTTAGCGCACTTCTTCAGCTTGAACTCCATGGTTACATGGGGCATGGTAATTGTCCTGGTATCACCAGAGTCCTCAAAGCTAATCGCCCCGGTGGGGCAAACGTAGGCGCAGGAACCACAACCGATACAGGCCTCGGAGAAGTCGTTGAAGGGGGTGGTCATCCGTCGGTCAACACCCCGATTAGCTAGGCTGATCGCCGAGACCCCTACCATCTCTTGGCACACCCGGTTACACAAGGCACAGAGAATACATTTCTGATTACCCTCTTCGGGTTTGAAGCGTGAGCCGTCAATACCCAGCCTTTTAGCCCAGTCCTGAATGACGTCAGAATCAGGGCACCGGGCCAAAAGTAGCTTAATCACCATGCGGCGGACATTTATAACTCGCTCTGTGTCGGTCTTTACCGTGAGCCCCTCCTCCACTGGGTAGAGACAGGAGGCCACCAGCCTCTCCCGCCCACGGTGGGTGGTAATCTCCACCATGCAGAGACGGCAGGCACCGTAGGGAGCCACTTCTTCGTGATAGCAGAGCGCCGGGATGTCAATGCCGTTCTCCCTGGCTACCTCAAGGACTACCTTTCCTGCCTCCGCCTGAATTTCCCGCCCGTCAATATTCAGTGTCACCATCATCACATACCTTTACCTTACTTCGATGGCTCCCAGCTTACACACGTCATAGCAAGCCCCGCATTTGATACACTTCTCCTGGTCCAGGATAACTGGCTTCTTCTTCCCTCTGGAGGTTATAGCTTCCTGGGGGCAAGCCTTGATACAGAGCCCGCACCCCGGGCATTTCTCCTCAATAATCTGGTAGGTAATCAGGGCTTTACAGACACCGGCGGGGCATTTCTTGTCTTTGATGTGAGCCTGGTATTCATCTCGGAAGTAGCGCAGCGTGGTTAGCACCGGATTGGGAGCCGTGCCGCCCAGAGCGCACAGCGCTCCGTCAGCCAGGGCGGCTGAGAGCTGCTCCAAAAGTTCAATATCCCCTTCCTTACCTCTACCTTCGGTAATATCGCCCAGTACTTCCCGCATCCGCTTTAACCCCTCACGGCAGGGAACGCATTTACCGCATGATTCCCCCTCGAGGAAGTTGATGAAGTACTTGGCAATGTCCACCATGCAGTTATCCTCGTCCGTGACAATCATGCCACCGGAACCCATCATGGAGCCAGCCTGGTTGAGTTCGTCAAAATCCACCGGTAGGTCGAGCAGGCTCTCCGGGATGATCCCTCCGGAGGGGCCGCCTGTCTGGACTCCCTTGAATTTCTTGCCCCCGGGAATACCGCCCCCAATATCATAGATTATCTTTCTCAGGGTTATCCCCATGGGCACTTCCACGAGGCCGGTATTATTAACCTTGCCCACCAGGGAGAAAATCTTGGTGCCCTTACTATTCTCGGTGCCCGTCTTGGCGTACCAGTCGGCCCCCTTATTGATAATTATCGGGACATTGGCCCAGGTCTCTACATTGTTTAGGGTGGTGGGCATATCCCACAGCCCCTTCTCTACAGTGTGGATATATTTTGCCTTTGGCTCACCGGGTTTACCCTCCAGCGAGGCCATCAGCGCCGATGACTCACCACAGATAAAGGCTCCGCCGCCTCGGTTTATCCTGATGCTGAAATCAAAACCGGAGTCGAGAATATTTTTACCCAGCAGACCGTACTCTTCAGCCTGCTTGATGGCCAGTTGAATATTCTTTACCGCTAGCGGGTACTCGTAGCGGACGTAGACGTAACCATGGTGACTACCAATAGCGTAAGCCCCGATTATCATCCCCTCGACGACGCTGTGCGGGTTACCTTCCACCAGGCTCCTATCCATATAAGCCCCGGGGTCGCCCTCATCGGCGTTGCAGATGACGTAGCGGGTATCACCCTTGGCCTTGCGGCAGGATTCCCACTTAACGCCAGTGGGGAAGCCACCGCCACCCCGCCCGCGCAGGCCGGATTTCTTGACCTCACTGATTATGTCTTCCGAGGACATTTTAAAGAGCGCCTTAGCTAGGGCCGCGTAGCCACCAACCGCCAGATAGTCATCAATTGAGGTCGGGTCAATATAGCCGTTGTTCCCAAAGACAAGCCGCTTTTGCAGTTTGTAGAAGGGAACTTCAGACTCGTGGACTAGCTTCTTACCGGTATCAGGGTCGGTATAGAGCAGACGGTCAATAATTTTACCATCAAGAATGGTCTCGGAGATTATCTCGGGGACATCCTCCACCCGGACTCGCTGGTAGAAAATATCCTTCGGTCTGATGACTACCAGTGGGCCTCGTTCGCAGAAACCGTGACAGCCGGTAGCCCTGATATCGACCTTGTCCCCTAAACCGCGCTGCTCAATTTCTTGCTGGAAAGCGGCGGTTACCTTCTCGCAGCCATAGGCGTGGCATCCGGTACCGCTACAGATTGTAATACACAGCCTATCGGGGTCGCGCTGGCTTATTATTGATTCTCTCAGAGTTTCCAGTTCTCTAGGAGAGCTTAATCTCTTCAACAGCTAGTCCTTCCCTCATAGTTAACTATAGTTTGCCAGAACATCTTTGACCTTCTCGGTCTTCATCTGCCCGTGGTATTCTCCATCGACGATTACCACCGGCCCCAGGGCGCAAGCCCCGACACAGTTAACGGTTTCCAGGGTGAACTTGAGGTCTTCGGTAGTCTCCCCGGACTTGATAGCCAGGTCTCGCTCTACGGCCTCCAGGACCTTCACTGCACCCCTGACGTGGCAGGCAGTCCCCAGGCAGACGTTGATCAGGTGGCGCCCCCGTGGTGTTAGACTCAAAGCCTTAAAAAAGGTGGCGACACTATAGACCTGACTGAGGGGGACACCGAGACCTCGGCTGACCTCCTCCAGCGCCTCTCGGGGCAAGTAATTATGTTCCGCCTGAACATCCTGTAGGATAGCTACCAGCATGCCCTTGTCATGCTGATATTTACCTAATATTGACTCTACACTGTCAGCTAAAGGCTTTTCTCCTCGGTGCATGCTGCCTTCTCCTTGAGCTTAGCGTACTCCCTGTTTACCCTATCCTGAATCTCTTTAATCAACTCTGCGGATAGATGCCGGAACCTTCCCTGCAGCTTCAGATAGTCCTCAACCGGCCTTAGCTTGGGGACATCAATACTTAATCTATAATTACCATTCTCAATCTCGTATAGAGGGAATATCCCGGTTTCAACCGCTAAGCGGCCTAATTTGACACTTAAATCGGTAGGGCACCGCCAGCCAGTAGGGCAAACCGATAGGATATGAATATAGGCTGGTCCAGGTACAGCTACTCCCTTCTTTACCTTGGCCATTAAATCAAAGGGATAGCTGGGACAGGCGGTAGCGACATATGGTATGTCATGGGCGGCCGCAATTGCTGGCAGATTCTTCTTCCAGGTGACCTGTCCGATACTGACCTTGCCCGCCGGGGCTGTAGTCGTCGAAGCACCAAACGGGGTCGCCGAAGAACGCTGTATTCCGGTATTCATGTAGGCTTCATTATCGAAGCAGATATAAAGAAAGTCGTGACCTCTCTCCAGGGCCCCGGATAATGCCTGAAGTCCAATGTCACTGGTGCCGCCGTCGCCAGCTATGGCCACCACGTTTATCTTATTGTCGGGGCGCTTGCCCTTCTTCGTAAGGGCCTTTAAGCCGGCCTCAACGCCTGAAGCTACGGCAGCCGCATTCTCAAACAGGGTATGAATCCAGGGCAGGCGCCAGGAAGTCTCCGGAAATGGTGAAGCAATCACCTCCATACAGCCGGTGGCATTAACAATTATCACATTGCGCCCCAGCGCCTTACAGGCCTGTCTTACGGCCAAAGCTTCGCCGCAACCGATACAGGCCCGGTGACCAGGGGCGAAGTTCTCCTCCCTGGTTACCAGCTTGGGCACAAAAACAGAATACTTTTCCATTACTCCCTCACCCCGAACATCTCAAATTCCTGCTCGCTACCAGTCTGTGCAATCTCAATACCACGGTTAATTATCTCTCTGAAGCCTTCCGGGGAAATATCTCTGCCTCCTAGGCCGCCAACAAAACCAATTACCTTGGGCTTTTTATCTAATCCATACAAGGCGGACCTAATCTCAGAGGAGACTGGTCCCCCTGGTCCGCCAAAGGAGAGTGCTCTATCTAGGATGATGAGCACCTCGGCGTCCCTAACGGCACTGCGGATTTCGTCAAAGGGGAAGGGACGCCATAACCGGAGCTTTATTAGCCCTACTTTGTTGCCTTCTTCCCGGACGGTGTCGATGGCACTCATAGCCGTCTCGCTAAAGCTACCCATGGCTAACAAGAGCACCTTAGCCTTTTCACACCGGTAGCATTCTAGCGGAGAGTATGAGCGACCGAAGACGTTACCAAACTCCTGCCAGCACTGCGAAATTACCTCTTTGGATGCCTCCAGGCTCATCTGCTGGGCTTTTTTGACCTCAGGGTATATGTAGGGCGGGCCGAAAGCCCCCATGCTTACTGGCCGGTCAGGATCCAGAGGCAGTGGGTACTTGCATGGAGGCAGAAACCTCGCTACGTCACTCGGTTCCGGTATATATATTGGTTCAATGACGTGTGTCAGGTGAAATCCATCCAGGTGAACCATTACCGGCAGCAAAACCCTCTGGTCTTCAGCAATACGGAAGGCACAGAGCACGTTGTCAAAAGTCTCCTGACCATTGGCGGCGAATATCTGAATCCAGCCGGTATCGCGAACAGACATGACATCTGAGTGGTCACCCCAGATACTTATCGGCGCCGATAAAGCTCGATTAGCCACCGCCATAACTATCGGGAAGCGCATCGACGAGGCCACATATAACGCCTCGTGCATGAGCTCCAACCCCTGAGCAGCAGTGGCGGTAAAGGTTCTGGCGCCGACGGCGGCAGAACCAAGACAGGCACTCATCGCCGAATGTTCCGATTCAACGGGAATAAAGGAGGCCTCCAGTTCACCATTGGCTACCAGCTCTGCGATATCCTCAACGATGTGAGTCTGAGGAGTAATAGGATAGGCGGATACCACATCCACGTTAGCTAGCTTAACGGCTATGGCAACCGATCGTGAAACCTCGATACCTATCCTTTGTGCCATTACTCCTCCTCCTCTTCCACCATGGTAATGGCTCTTGTCCAGCACTCGCGGGCACAGATACCGCATCCCTTGCAGTAGAACAGATTGGCTTCGTAAAATCCTTCTTGGTTCGGCTCAATACACCCCTCGGGGCAAAAGATAGAGCAAAGACCGCACTTTATACACCGGCTGTGCTCATAGGTTGGCTTCTGGGTTCGCCAATCCCCGGTCTGGTTCTGGCTGGCGCTACCGGCCTCGGTTATTATGGAACCAATCTCAAGTTCTTTCCAGGTTATTTCATTTCCGGGTTTGGTCACTCGTGCTACTCCTTTACTAAAGTTACCTCATATGCTTCTTGCATGGCACCAATATTCCTCTCCGCCAGACGACCGAAACGCTCCTTGAGCGGCTCAAGTAGCGACTCTAATTTAACCACCTCGGCGGCTTTAAGTAACGCCCCGATCATAGAGGTATTGACAATCGGAACCCCGAGTAGCTCGCGGGCAATCTTGGTAGCATCAACTGTGACCACCGACCATTTGGCGCCTTTCTGCTTGATATCGGTCGGCTTTTTGGGAGTATTAACTACCAGTATGCCGTTATCTTTGAGCCCGGAGGTCACATTGACCACGCGCAGCAGTCCCGGGTCAAATACCACGACGATATCAGGCTCGGTAACCTCGGCTCTTACCCTGATGGGGTGCTGGCTATCTATGCGGATGAAGGCCATAACCGGGGCGCCTCGCCTCTCCGCGCCAAAGGCGGGGAAGGCCTGAGCATACTTACCCTCGTTTATGGCTGCTTGTGCCAGAAGTTCGGCCGAGGTAACTGCTCCTTGGCCGCCCCGACCGTGCAGCCTGATCTCGATAAGCCCTGCCTTACTGGTCACTAAAGCCTCCTCAATGGTCATAAAAACGCCCCTGGAGCGACTTGAACGCTCGCACCCAGCTCCGGAGGCTGGTGCTCTATCCACCTGAGCTACAGGGGCCACCCTATGTTAGCACTTTTGTCCATATTTGTTAAACAAACATGGCAAATCAGGCACCTGCTGCCCAGAGAAGTTCTCCCCCACATCACTAAACCACTAGCCCTGAGAACTGATCGCAGTAAAAACGAGGCTGGTGTTCTCTCCAACCTCGCTGAAACTAGCACTTATATTAGATTAACATGTTTATCCATGCCTTGGCAAGCCGATTTTAGCACATCCGTCGATAACTGTGAGGTGTATTTCGCGGCTAGAATCCAGGCGGGAAAATATACTGTGTTGTTGTTCTGAGCAGCTTTCTTATTACGGCTAACTGTGGTTTATATATTGTAATTTTTCTTTGCCTCGGGATGACCTTCATATCAAGGACCTTGGCTATTACCTTCGCTTCTGTCTCCCCGGGGCACACTACCGCTATTTCATCCTGGCCGGCACTTACCTCTATCAGCATCGGCAGCAATAATGACTTTTGTTCATCAGCATCTATTAAGCCAGCCAGATATTTTAGCTCTTTACGACTGAAAAGATGGGTGCTACCGTCCTTGCATATCACATGAGGGTACTCCTCACTCAGCAGGTCCGAGAGCGGTTTCTGCTTAATGGGTAGATGGGCATTTACTACCCTGAGCTCACTCTTCAGGCTTTCCTGAAGCAGCCTTTCATAAGGTAACTCGCCAGTCATTTTCCTACTTCCGTTCCAGTAGTACCTTAACTCGTTTCAACCGCGACTTCTCTTCCCGGTCCCGCTCCTCAAACTTCATATACAGGTATTTTATGGTGATGCCCAGAGCCGGGATTATCAGGTACTCCAGGGCATTGAGTATTCTCTTGGTTCGGTTTATTTCCCGGCCCAACAGTTCCAGACTCCACTGGAGTTCAGCCAGCTCAACGGTGGTCTCGAGGCATTTTTGCGATAGCTGTGCCGTCCGATCCACCCAGGAAGACGTATCAGCTAGGCTGTAACCTCTTACTCCAGGCTCGGCTTCCTTTAACTCAAAGGCTGGAATTCTCACCCCACCGATATTTCTCTGGCCGGACGCGATGCCCAAATCCCGCTCGCTAGCCGTGAGTTCCTTTTCCAGAGCGATATAGCCGTGATAGCCAGCGGCGATGGACAACGCCTTATAGTTTTCGGCAAACTCGTCCAGCAGTTTCCGCTTGGTTTCCACCGTCTGCCGGGCTATCTGCAAGAACTCCAGCATCAGGATTGACACCCGGTCCTTTATTATCTTCTGTATCTTGGTAGCCAAAGCCAGCCGGCGTCTCAGCTTTATCAGCTCGATCTTGGTTGGCCTGGTTACTTTGATAACCTGTCGCGGCATACTCTACTTAAAGTCCTTTTCAATATTAGAATCTATCGCCAGTTAATCTTTCTTCGCGTACTTGGGGAGGTACTTCTTAATCAGTTCTTCTCTAATCAGCTTCAGGTCTTCCTCAGGCAAGGCGGAGAATAACTTCCAGCCTATGCCTAAAGTCTCCTCCACTCTCCTCTTTTCAAATGCGTCCTGAGAAATAAATTCTCTTTCAAAGCGGTCAGCATTGGTGAGGTATATTTTATCCCTCTCCCCCAATGCCTCAGCCCCGATGATGGTCGATATCTCCCGGAGGTTACACCCTTCAGCATAAGCGGCATAGAGCTGCATAAAGACATTGTTGTGGTCCTCTCTGGTCTTGCCCGGCCCGATACCTTCTTTCATCATCCGGGAAAGCGACAGGAACACATCTATAGGAGGGTATATCCCTTTTCTCTCCAGTTCCCGGGATAGGACAATCTGCCCCTCCGTTATGTAGCCGGTCAGGTCGGGAATGGGGTGGGTGATGTCATCATCGGGCATGGTCAGGATAGGCATAATGGTTACCGAGCCCTCTTTATTCAGGATTCGGCCGGCCCGCTCGTACAGCGTGGCCAGGTCGGTATACATGTAACCGGGGTAACCTCTTCGCGACGGTATTTCCTCGCGCATCGCTGAGAGCTCGCGGAGCGCCTCACAGTAATTAGTCATATCGGCCAGTATCACCAGGACGTGCATACCCTGCTTCCAAGCCAGATACTCACCGGCCGTCAGGGCGAGCTTGGGGGTTGATATTCGTTCGATAACCGGGTCGGAGGCGGTGTTAATGAAGGCCACGGTCCTTTCCCTGGCCCCGGTCTGTTCCAGCCCCTTCATGAAAAAGGCAGCGTCATCATAACTCACCCCGATGGCCGCAAATACCATGGCGAACTGCTCTTCAGTGCCCTTAACTGCTGCCTGCCTGATTATTTGCACTGCAATTCGGTTGTGAGGCAAGCCGGAACCGCTGAATATAGGTAATTTCTGCCCCCTAACCAGCGCGTTCAGGCCATCTATGGCTGAGATACCAGTCTCAATAAACTCAGCCGGGGGCATACGGCTGGCCGGGTTAATGGGCTCCCCGTTAACATCGAGGTAGTCTTCCGGGATTACCGCTGGCCCTCCGTCTATCGGCTCACCCAGGCCGTTAAAAATCCGGCCTAGAATGTCCATGGAGACCGCCAGTTTCAGCGTTTCACCCTTACAGCGTACCCGGCTCCCGACGAGGTCAACCTCACTAACACCACCGAAGACCTGAATTACAGTTATCTCCTTACTGATGTCTATTGCCTGACCCCGCTTCACCTCACCGTTAGACAGAATGACATCGACTATCTCACCAAATTTGATGTCAGGTATGCTCTCGGCGATTAACAGAGCGCCCTTGGTACGGCTGATCGCCTGCGTTTCTTTTACATAAAGTGAAGATGAAATCATGATGTGCCTCCTTTGTGGGCTACTAGGCTGGCTTCCATATCAGCCCACAGTTCCTTTATCTTCGGCTCGATATCATCGTTGGGCATATCCTTCATTCGGGATATTCGCGGCACTATAGGAGATGGGCGGATTTCAGCCACCGTTACTCCCGAATCCAGCATCTTCTGGGTCAGCTCGTAGAACCTGATTATCGTTCTCAGCATGAGTTGGGCCTTGAGGGGCACGCAATAGGTGTCAATCTCGTGGTAGGCACTCTGCGTGAGAAAATCCTCACGTATCATCCTAGTTACCAGAAGTACCAGCTTATCGTCTTCAGGCAGGGCTTCCGGACCCACCAGCCTGACAATCTCCTCCAGCTCAGCCTCTTGTTGCAGTAGCCTTAGAGCCGTGGCCCGGGTAGTATCCCATTCTGAACTAACCTCTGACCACCAATCTTTGACATCGTCGACGTAAAGGCTGTAGCTGGTGAGCCAGTTTATAGCCGGAAAGTGCCGCCGGTTGGCCAGTGCCGTATCCAGGGCATAGAAAGCATCTACAATGCGCAAGGTATTCTGGGTTACCGGCTCGCTAAAGTCGGCTCCTGGGGGGCTAACGGCTCCGGCCACAGTCACTGAGCCCTCTCTTTCCGGGCTACCCAGACACGCTACCCGTCCCGCCCGTTCGTAGAATGAGGAGAGCCGCGAACCAAGGTAAGCCGGGAAGCCCTCCTCGCCGGGTATCTCCTCGAGCCGGCCGCCAATCTCTCTCATCGCTTCTGCCCATCTTGAGGTTGAGTCAGCCACCAAGAGGACATCATATCCCATATCCCGGAAGTATTCCGCCAGGGTGATACCGACGAAGACACTGGCCTCACGGGCCACCACCGGCATATTGGAGGTATTGGCAATAAATACCTCCTTCTCCTGTAACAGTCGGCCCGTGGTCGGTTCCTTGAGCTGTCTAAAGCTGTAGAGCACGTCGGCCATCTCGTTACCTCGCTCGCCGCAGCCGACGTAAATATTCAGCTGGGTCTGGGCCCATCGGGCCAGCTGCTGCAAGGCTACCGTTTTCCCGGTACCGAAACCACCCGGTATGGCTGCCTTACCGCCGAGAGCCAGGGGGAACATATAGTCCAGAATTCTCATACCGGTAACCAGCAGCTTTGAGGGAGCAAACCGCTGCTTATAGGGTCGGGGCTTTCTTACCGGCCACTTTTGCAGCATGGTTATGTCCTTTACTGTGCCATTGTCCTGTAACCGGGCTACCGGCTCCTCAATGGTAAACTCCCCCTTACGAATCTCTTTAATGGTGCCCTTCATGCCGACTGGCACCATGATTCGGTGTTCCAGAAGATGGGTCTCCGGAACCGTCCCCAGTATATCCCCTTCACTGACTTTATCGCCGGCCTTAACCTTCGGTGAAAACGGCCACTTTTTATCACGGGAAAGGGAGGACACCTTGGCCCCGCGCTCTATAAATGAACTCTGCTCCATGAGAACGGTCAGGGATTTCTGCAGCCCGTCGTAGATGGAGCTGACAATCCCGGGACCTAACTCGGCGGTTAAAATCGCTCCCGTGCCCCTGATCGTCTCGCCGACCTTAAGCTCTAGGGTATCCTCATGTACCTGGATTATCGCCTTGTCTTCCTCGAGACCAATTACCTCACCGACCAGCCCTTGGCTGCCTATCTCCACGATCTCATAGACCTGAGCCCCCTTCATACCCTCGCCGATAACTAGGGGGCCGGAAATCCTCCATATTTTGCCCATTTCTTACCACCTCCATAAAACACGCTTAGATTTCTATATCGAAGCCGATGAATTTTCTGATGTAAGCCTTATAATATTGGGTGACATCTTGGTAGCGCGTACCGTATTTTGACGGTACCTCAATAACTACCGGGGGCGAAGTTTTCTTCTCTTTGGATTGAGCGACCAGGTCTTCAATGTGTCTGGCATAGTCTTCCAGTATCACGATGATGCCGATACCGGGCTCATCTATAAATTCAGTGAGAGCCTGTCTAACCTCTTCTCTATCATCACCGGTAATCACCCGATAGCGACGTACACCAGCCAGCCTCAGCTCGCTTACCAGGTCCTCGTCGCCGATAACCGCTATCTCCAGTTGTCTGATATTTACCATGCTGAGACCAGATACTCCTTTATTTCTTCTACGGGGATAGCGTCGAAGGCTGCCTTCATAATCAGCCTTAGGTTTCTTATCTCAAGTTCCTTAACGGTTAAGTACCAGGCTATCACCAATGGTGTCAGCACTCTCGGGGATAGCATCTCTCTGAGCAATCGGAACTTGTGTTTATCAATGATTTCGTTGATGACGCTAATACTTTTGGTTCTGTTATAGCCGGCGACGACTTCCTCTACTATCTCCCGGTACTGCGTCACCCCCAGCGCGCCAGGTAGGTCAGCCAGTTTATGTGACAGTAAATCCCGCGCTACTGCCTCTGAAATCATATAGCCACCGCTAATAATAGATTCACCTGCCTCCGAAACTATGCCCTCAACTATGGCTCTATTTATCAGGGCTAGATTGGCCATATCGATGATTATGCTGAAGGCTTTAGCTAGCAAAGGGCCGTCCGGCACATTCCGGGATACCTTCAGTAGGTTATCATAATACGCCTCATCCAATTTGGCTTCAGTCAGGAATCTGGACTTCTTATCTTCCGCCGAATATTCTTTGAGAATGTCGGCGTAATTTGCCAATCTGCATTCCCGCAACACCATGATAACATCGCCAACACTTTTGGCACCGGAAAGTACATCGAGCAGTCCCTGAATATGAATAGCGCCCACCGGCACCAGGCTAGATTTCTTGCCCGTACTGATGCCCTGCAGCGCAGCCTTGATATTGATGACATCGTATTTCAACATGTAGGCTTTGAGCACCTGGCGCACCTCATCCGGCACCAGTTTTAGCCGCTCCAGCCGCTCGAGACACTCATTAAAGTAGTGCCACAAATACCTGTCCGAGTCGTCAAAGGTCTTAACCAGTGCCTCTTCAAGGTATCTTCCGGCCTCGGTGTCTCTAATCGTCTCCAGTACCTCACGGACGCTGGAGGCTATGTCCTGGACATTGGATATCCGTGACATTCGGTCGATATGCTCCGAGGTCAACACTTTAGACTCGGAGCCCTTCAGGTAGGCCGATACAAAGGCATATTTTGCGCTGGGCAAAGCTAACTCCTTTAAATCTAGAAAAGCTCCTTACCGACTTCAGGCAGTAACTTGGGGAGTAACATCTCCAGTCTGGTCTCATAGGTATTATCGATTCTGACCTTACCATCGATATCCTCGACGATAACACCTCCCATACTGCCGTGCTCCTTGACTTCCTCAATCTTACCGGCTAATTCCTTGTCCTTCTCCACGAGCTTCTGCACCGTGGTCAAATCCTTGGCTGAGACGTAGAGCCGTCCCTTACTGACTCCGAGGGTATCAATAGCTTCCTTAATCAGGCCGGTGAGGGAGCTTTTATCGCTGGGGCTTGAGGCCAGCTTCTTTTTTGCCCGACTGATTATCTCACTAATTACCTCATCTTTGGCTCGGGCCAGCTCCTGGCGTGCCTTGACTAGGGCTTGAGCCTCAATACGGGTAGCCTCATCCTTGGCTTGCTGGAGCATCCTGGCCTTCTCCTCCTCCAGTCTGGCTCCCTGCTGCTTTTTCGCTTCCTCTATTTCTTGCTTTGCCCTATCCTCGGCATCCTTTATGATGTCATTCGCTTCGGCCTTTACCTTATCCAGGATAGCTTCACCTATTTTCTCCATTCCTGCCATACGACACCCCTACATAAGTCCGTGTAAATTCAGTGCCATTATCGAGAACACCAGGCCCAAGACTCCGATGAGCTCGACAAACACGGCTAACATTACGGCATTGGTAAATATCTGCCCCTTGGTCTTGGGTAGTAGCGAGATACCGGAGGCGCACACGTTGCCCTGGTGTATGGCCGATAAACACTCCGCCGCTGCGGTCATCAGCCCGATAGCAAGCACGGCAAAACCGGCACCGCCGGTCTCTGGCAGCTTCGGCACCACCGTATTTAAAATGATGATCATCACGATGAGTCCGTAGAAGGTCTGTGTCATCGGCAGCGATGCCAAGATGATGACGTTTCGGAATTGCCCTCGGTCTTCCGACAGGGTGGCCGCCCCTGCCGAGGCCGCGGTAGCGATGCCTATGGCCGAGCCCAGCAAGCCTCCGCCCAGGGCAATGGCACCGCCCAGAACCGCTAACGAACTTGGTTCAACTAACATTTTTGGCCTCTCCTTTCTATCATGGTTTTTCCCCGACTAGCATTGATGCCCGCTTCCTTAGTCTAAACGGGCTATAGTGTATCCCACCCCCCTCATAGAACTTGATGAGGAATTCGACAAAGCACAGCCTGAGGGAGTGGACAAAACCGGTAAGAAAGCCGAGCAGCAGATTGATGGCATGCCCCAAGATGATAATGACAACGGCTAGAATGCCCCCCACCACCATGCCGGCAACCCCGGAAAGCGGTATCATACCAGAGATGACACGTGCCAGGATATTGAACGCCTGACCCAGGTAGAAGGTTGCCAGGCCTACCCCGGCTAGTCTGGAGTAAGACATGGCATCACCCAGTAGACCGGTGATATCAAATACCCCGAGTAAAGCCCCGATGCCGCCGCGTTCTTTATAAGCGCCAAAGACTATCAGGGCGACGCCGGCAAACGTACCGTACATCGCCACGTTGTAGACCACGGGAGCCACCGCCGGAAATGTCATAATATGGTCGAGCACAGACGGGATGTCGATATTCATCAAAGCCCGCAGCAGCCAGAAAGCCCCAAACTGAATGACTAGCAGGCCAACCTTATTGATTACCGCCCCCTGGTTTTTCTCCTTTACTGCCTTGATTAGAGCGGTTATGTGGGCAATGTTAATATGTACCCAGCCGATAAAGATGGCCAGTATGATGAACGATAGCGGAGACTGCAGCAACTGCTCAACGCCGGCGGCCAACCCCAGGCTCTCAAAGCCGAAGAAGACATAGACATCACCGAAATAGTTACCGGCTAATAGCCCCAGAACCAGAGCCACCCCGCTGGAGATATAGATTAACCTCTGAAACAGCTTAAAGCCCTCGGAACCGCCGCCACCGAGCAGCCTCCCCATCAGGAATCTAGCGAACAGCATAAGACCAATAGCATAGCCTACATCGGCGATCATCAGGCCAAAAAAGGTGGCGAAGGAATAGGCTACTATCGGGGTTGGATCCCATTCTCTATATTTAGGGGTAGCAAACAGGTTGACCACAGTCTGGAATGGTCTCAGTGCGGCCGGGTTCCTGAGCTTGGTGGGCGGTTCCTCTGATGGCTCCGGCTTTCTGGTATCAATAAACACGTAGTCGATATTCGTCTTAAGTTCAGCGGTTACCGACTCGACATCACTGTCTGGAATCCAGCCTTCAATCAGGGTTACATATTTGGCCTCGCTGGCTCTAGCCAAGACCGATAGCCTTTGGTTTTCGGCGACTAAGACACCTCTCAGCAGGGCAATCCTTCGTAATTCTTCCTTGGACCGGCTGCGGAGCCCTTCATAAAGTTCGGCTAGTCTTTCCTCAAGCTCGTGAAGCCTGCTCTCAGTCTTTTTGAGGAATTCCCTTAGCGTTAAATCCTCTTCGGGTATGGGCAAGCTCTCACCTCCAGCACCACCAATCAAAGACTCTACGGTTTCCAGGCTCTCCATCTTGCCAAGAGCGTAGAGAACGGTTTCCTTCTCTACTGTAGCCGTAGTGCTTTCAAACAAGTATCTTTTCAGCTCATCGTGTAGACTGTCGTATCCCTCGTTGGGCAGCACAAAAACCCTTGAGAAGAGGTAGTTCCCGGAAAAGTGTAGGTCTTTTAATCTGACGTCAAGTTGCTGGGTAAGGGCTCCAAGGTAGGTTTGCTGTTCGGTTAGTTCCTCAATTTCCTTATCGATTCTGGTGGTCTTTTCGTGCAGTTCGGCAAAGTCGGCATAGAGTGACCTTACTTCTCTGGTAACCTCGCCAAAGGGTCGGGTGTAGATAACCTCAACATCCTCCCCCAGCTCAACCTGCTCTTTTTCGGCGATGTAGCTTAGCATGCTACTCACGAAGGCTCGTAGCTCGGCTACTTCCTTTTGTTGATTTTCAATCGCCTCCCTATCTATCGGCGCTAATTCTTTGCCCTCCTCAACATGAAGTACCCCGACCTTATGCAAAGTCTTAAGGGCCGGTTCGGAGTAATCCCTTAGCGTGATCACTCTAACCCTGGTCATCGATTCAGGAACGTTGAGGATTACTGGCTTCATCTCACCTCGGCTCCGGTGACGACGTCTACGATATGCTCTACAATCTTCGCCGTCTTCTTGACGGCACCCTTTCTAATTTCGGCAGCCTTCTCTTTGGCTTTCTCCAGTTCTTGGTTAGCCTTCTCCTCCGCCTTATCTATAATTTGCTTGCCTTCCTTTTTCACTTTATCTGAGGACACCTCGGCGGAGAGAATTTTGGCGGCCTCATCCTTGGCCTTAAGGACGATTTTGCTGGCCCGCTTTCTAGCCTCTTCGAGTATCTTTTCCGCTTCACTTTCGATAGTCTCGACACTACTCGTGATTTCTTTAGCAGACATAGCGCACCTCTTTCCGAGAAAATCTGGGGCTCATAAACGGGAAAACTTATGCCACCTAACATACCCACGGGTTAGTCTTCTCTCAACCCATGTTATGCCATAGCTATTAACCAGCCTATAACGGCTCGCTAGTAACATCAAATCGTAAAAATCGTAAGAGGATGCCCCTCGATAATGATTTGCTTTTTAAGGACGTGATCTGCTGCTTGTATTTCCCCACTGCTCCCGTGGCTAAATTAGGGAAGACCGAGTTGCTAACCAAGATTAATTTTGCTAAACAATCCTGACTGGTAATTTATGTACCAATCTTTGAGATTATAGCAAACCTCCTCTCCAAAGTAAACCCCAGCCATAACGCGGACTCACGTTAGACCGGTGCCGGAAAGAAAAATATAATGCATCCCGAAGATATAGAGGCCAATGAGCGCCACCGACTGCCAGCTGATAAAGGAAAATGTTTTGCGCTCATGCTTGAGCCTGAGCCCGCTAATAGCAACGAGGCTCATGCCTATGATTAAAATGGCTGTGATAAGGTGTGCCCCTGACACCGATGATAAGACGGGGCCTTGCCGGAAGGCGAGGTCAACCGGAGTGATAAGGGCCAGGTTAAACATATTACTACCCAATATATCCGCCACCGCCATATCTATGGCTCCCAAGCGGAGGGCAGCGACGCAAACCACCAATTCCGGGAGCGAAGTGGTAATAGCCACGAATAAGCTACCGACAAAACTGGAATGCCAGCTGTAGGTTAGGGCAATTTCGTCACCAATGAAGGCTAACCATATGCCAGCACCAATAACAGCGGCGGTGGCTAAGCCGAATCTTAGATACACTGTTCTGGCTGACAATTCCCCGTATCGAGAGGCAGTAGCTCCCGTTGGCGGCGGCTTACGGCTTCGCTCGGAGCGGAATAGCCACCATATCCCTAGGACATAGAGTACCAGCGGTAGTATGCCCGGGGCGTTTACCAACCCCGTGGTTAAACTGGGAAACCTGGTGCCTCCCCATATACCACCGGCGATAACCCCGGCCAGCACTATGCCAAGGCCAGCCGACTTTAGGTGCTTTGAGCTAGCCCGGCTCAAGATGGGTACGGGACGGGACATGATATCCAGTAGAGCCAGAATAGCTAGATTAAACAGGCAACTGCCTAACAGGTTGCCAACAGCTAAATCAGGGAGCTTGACGAGGGCAGCCGCACTCACTCCGGCAACTAACTCCGGCATAGAAGTGATGGCAGCCAGAAGAATCAGACCTACCCATATCCGTCCCAGCCCCGTCTTCTCAGCAATTGCATCCCCGTAGCGGGCTAAGCTCGTTCCGGAGAACAGGATGATAGTCAGGCAGGCAGCAAACTTTAACCAGACCAAAACTTGGAACTCCTAGAGAAAGACAATTTACTGAAAGCATACAATATCGGGGGCAAGACCGTAAAGCCATACCACTGAGATACTGACGGTGTCTAGTGCCGTTGTCTGAGGAAGGCTCATCAAGCCACGTGTTATCCTCGGGGAAACTGTGGTGAAGTTTGAACGGGCTGCTTTTCCCAGGGGGGATTTCGGGGGCTTTTTAGTTACTTCTTTTCTGGCTTACCCCTAGCTTCATCGGTCTTGGCTACCTCTTTGGCCGGCTTACCGAGGACCTCATCCACCAGACCGTATTCCACCGCCTGCTCCGGAGTAAGGTAGAAATCGCGGTCGGTATCGTGAACTATCTTTTCCTCAGTTTGGCCGGTATGTTTTACCAGGATATTGCGCAGCAGTGCCTGCAGACGCATAATTTCGCGAGCCGCAATTTCGATATCGGCGGCCTGTCCCTGGGCACCACCGACCGCTTGGTGCAGGTGTATGGTGGCGTTGGGCAGGGCATAGCGCTTGCCCTTGGTGCCGGCGCAGAGAAGCACCGTCCCCATGCTGGCGGCCATACCGACACAGATGGTTGATATATCGGGGCGTACGAGCTGCATGGTGTCGTAGATGGCCAGCCCGGCGCTGATGATGCCACCGGGACAGTTGATATAAACGCTTATGTCCTTGTCCGGGTCTTCCCGTTCCAGATAGAGAAGCTGAGCAATGATAACATTGGCCACCTGGTCATTAATTGGCATGCCCATCATAACAATGCGCTCTTTTAATAAGAGCGAATAGATATCAAAAGCTCGCTCACCTCTGGCCCCACTCTCAATTACCATTGGGATGACGTTCTTCGGTTGGATATTCATTTTGCCGCCTCCTTCTTCTTATTCTTCTTCTGTTTTATCTCTGTGCTTGAATCTGGACCCTTAGCCATTGTAATCAGCCGCTGGATAGTCTTTCTCCTGATTAGAATTTGCTTAATTGAATCACGAGACTGGGGAGTATTCAGCAGTCGTCTAAATTCGTCTCTCTTATCTTCACTGGTACGCTTTATCGTATCCTCAATCTCAGTATCTATCTCAGGGTCGCTAATCTCGATTTTCTCCTCCTGGCTGATCTTGCCTAAGACCAGCGACCGGATAACCCGCTTTGTGGCCGGAGGACGCAGTTCCTCCCGCAGCTCCTCTTCGGTCTTATTAATGCTGGCTAGATACTCCTCCAAGCCTCGGCCACTCTCCCGCCAGTAACGTAGCTGCTGGTCGAGGAGCTGGTTGGTCTCCATCTCTACCAGGATGGGGGGGAACTCCACCTCTGACTGGTTGACCGCGGCATCTATAACCCCCTCCTCGAAATCCAGTCGGGACTTCTCTTCGGCTCTGAGCTTCAGGTTATCCGCCACCTGCGCTCGCAGTGAATCCAGGGTTTCAAATTTGGGGTCGATCCCTTTAGCGAATTCATCATTTAGCTCGGGGAGTTTTTCCTGCTTTACTTCGCTGATCTTTACCCGAAAGGAGGCCTCCTTGCCGGCTATCTCCTTGTCGGGGTGATCCTCCGTAACCGGGAGCTTGAATTCCTTGGATTCATCCCTTTTTAGACCGATTAGCTGCTCGGCAAACCCGGGCACCGGGGCGGAGTAATTCTCCAGGACCTGGTATTGAGCTCCATTCTGGTTGATAAACGGCTTACCGCCGGCGTTGCTTTCGATATCGAAGACTGCCAGGTCGTTAAAGGCTACGGCGCGGTCTACCGGCTCCCAGGTAGCCTGCTGATGCCGTATCCTTTCGATCATTGAGGCGACATCATCATCGGTTATGGCTACTGGCTCCGGGGTCAGCCGAATGCTTTGGTAATCACCCAGCTTAACCGTAGGCGGCAGGGGTATCGTTGCCTTGAAAACCAGCGGCTCAGTTTGGGTTATCTCAACCGACGGGCGGGCAAAAGCCTCAATCTCCTGCTCCTTAACGGCGTTCTCATAGGCCTCGGGAATCAGGACGTTCAGGGCCTCTTCGAAGAGGCCTTCTTTGCCGATGTAGCGTTCCAGCATAGCCCGGGGAGCCTTTCCCTTGCGAAAGCCGGGGACATTCGTCTTCTTAACTAGGCGTCGATATGCCTTGTCCAGAGACTCCTCAACCTCAGCTGGCTCCATCTCAATGGTTAGAAAGGCCTGGCTGTTCTCTATCTTGTCATTGGTTACTTTCACCCTTCCTCCTCTAAACGCAGATGTAATTCCTTAAGTTGCTCATCAGTAACTGGTGACGGGGCGTTAAAGGTTAGATCGATGGCTTCCTGGGTTTTAGGGAAGGCAATTACCTCCCGGATGGTCTTTTCTCCGGCGAGGAGCATTACTAAGCGGTCAATACCGATGGCGATGCCGCCGTGGGGTGGGGCGCCGTAGTCAAAAGCCTCCAGCATATGTCCAAAAAGCTCATTAACCTCGGTGTCACTGTAGCCCATCAGGCTGAATACTTGCCTTTGCAGCTCACTGGTGTGAATCCGGATGCTACCGCCGCCAATCTCATATCCGTTGCAGATAATGTCATAGTGTCTGCCCCTTACTCTGCCCGGGTCTTTATTGAGTAGCGGGGCATCTTCAGGCTGAGGTGCCGTGAAGGGGTGGTGCTCGGCTTCCCACCGCCCCGACTTCTCGTTCCACCCTAGCAGCGGGAAATCGGTAACGAAAGCAAAGGCAAGCTGGTTGGGGTCGGTTAGCGCCAGGCGCTGCCCCATCTCCTGCCGCAGCCCGCCGAGGACAGTGCTGACCACCCTGGGCTTACCGGCAATGATAAGCAGCAGGTCTCCCGGATTTGCCCCCAGGCGTTTTGCCATGTCCCTGATGTTATCTATGGTTAGGAATTTAGCCGCTACCGACTTTACGTCGTCCATGGTTAGAGAATCCAAGTCTGCGGCTTGGGCGTCCAGCGAGATGGTGACCAGGCCTCCGGCGCCGAGGCTCTGCGCCAGCCTGTTTAGCTCGTTGAGCTGACCGCGCGTGTAGTTTGCACATTCGGGGGCTGAGATGCCGGCTACTTTACCCCCGTCGGCGATTACCGACTGGAAGATGGAAAAGCTGGACTCGGCGGCGATGTCAGTCAGGTCTTTTATCTCCAGTCCGAAGCGCACATCTGGCTTATCGTTGCCGTAGCGTGCCGTTGCCTCAGCGTAGGTGAGGCGGGGGAATGGTTTTATCACCCGTCTTTTCGGTTGAACTGCCGTTGCCAGAGAGGTGAAAAGCTCCTCCATCAGGTTGAGAATATCCTCCTCCTCAACGAAGCTCATCTCCAGGTCAAGCTGAGTGAATTCGGGCTGGCGGTCGGCGCGGGTGTCTTCATCGCGAAAGCACCGGGCGATTTGGAAATACTGGTCAATACCGGCTACCATAAGCAGTTGCTTGAGCTGCTGTGGTGATTGCGGCAGGGCGTAGAACTTGCCGGCGTGAATCCGGCTGGGCACCAGGTAATCTCGGGCTCCCTCTGGGGTACTCTTGATCAGGATTGGGGTTTCTACTTCAATAAAGCCCCTCCCGTCCAGGAAGTCGCGAATGAACTTTATAATCCGGTGACGAAGGAGGAGGTTCTCCTTCATTCGCGGCCGGCGCAGATCGAGATAGCGGTATTTAAGCCGGAGGCTTTCCTCCACTTCGGTCTCTTCATTGATGTAAAAAGGCGGCGTCTTTGACGGGTTGAGCAGCTCTGAACTCTCAGCGATAAGCTCAATCTCACCGGTAGCCAAATTTGGGTTCTCAGTCCCCTTGGGGCGGGGGGTGACCTTACCTCTAACCCGAACCACATACTCGCTGCGCATCTCGCTGGCTACCCGATGACATTCCTCCGATACCTCTGGGTTAAACACCACCTGGACGATACCCTCCCGATCGCGCAGGTCAATAAATATCAGCCCGCCGTGGTCCCGGCGCCGGTCCACCCAGCCGGCCAGTGTTACCTCGCTACCGATATGCTCTTTGTTTAATTCACCGCAGCTGTGATTCTTTAGCAAAGCAAGACCTTTCTAAGGAGGTTTTTCCTGCTGATTATAGCTTATCAGGGATGTTCTCGTCTATATGAGCCGGGGGGCATAGAAAACCCAACGGGCTCTAGGTTAAAACCCGGAGCCCGGTTTTAGACGTGGTGGAGACGGGGGAGAGTTGAACTCCCCGTCCAAGAAAGGCTACCCAGGATATACTACAAGCTTAGTCAGCTCTTTTTCTTACTTAACTAACCTCTGCTGACCGAGTTTAGCTAAGCCAGCTGATAACTCTTTCACCATCCTTATCAGTATCGGGATGATGGCACCTCAACTTTTCGGCACCCAATCCTAACCCGTTGAGGTGGGGTCAGGCTGGATGTGCAGCCCAGTTAATTAGGCTGCGAGAGCGAATTCAGGTTCGCCAGTTATTTTGGCCACTTGTTTTATGAGGGTAGCGGCACCTCAGCTTGCAATCCTGTAGCATACCTCCCCTGTCGAACCCGCGCGTCCCCACTACAAAGGACTATACCACCATAAACTAACTCCCTTAATATTATACTCCTTTGGGACTCAAATGACTATCTTAACCGAGATGGAGGGTTGCCGCTTGAAGTACGTTTCTTATGTCTTGAGGTTGCTTATTTATGCCTTTTTATGGCTCGTTCTATTTCCCGCTTTGCCTGGCGACGGGCTACCACCTCGCGTTTGTCATACAGCTTTTTGCCCTTAGCCAGGGCGATCTCGACCTTGGCAACCCCATTTTTGATGTACAGTTTCAGTGGCAGCAGCGTCAGGCCCTTTTCCTGCACCTGGCTGGCGAGATTATCGATTTCCTTGCGGTGCAGCAGGAGCTTTCGGGGTCGGGTCGGGGTATGGCTCATATAGCTGCCCGCCTCGTAGCGGGCAATGTGAGCGTTCAGTAACCATAGCTCCCTGCCTTCAGGTTTGACGTAGGCATCACCTAGGCTTACCCTGCCGGCCCGGATTGACTTTATTTCGGTGCCGCTGAGCACCATGCCAGCCTCCAGGCTGTCCAGTACGTGGTAGTTATGGTAGGCTTTGCGGTTGGTTACTATCGTCTTTATGGCCACGGGTTGATTATAGCACAGGTTATCTTTAGCCAGAAAAGCCGGGGGTAGTTAGGTGCCTAGCGTTTACTGTTTTACCAGTACGATTTGGTGCTGCCACTCGGGGGAACTCTGGGGAAAATCGGAGCGGAAGTGGGCGCCGCGGCTCTCCTCTCTGAGGAGGGCGGCTTCGGTTACTAGACGGCCGGCTATTGCTAGGTTAGCCAGCTCGTAGGAGGGGCGGTCTTTGGGCTTGGGTAAACGGGCCTGCCAGGTGGCGAGAATATCGGCTGCCTGGTTTAAATCTTCCCTTTGGCGTATAATGCCAACCTTTTTCCAGAGTAGCTCCTGCAAGGTGGAAAGGCTGGGTGGGGGTATCGCCTTAAGGGGCTTTCGCCGAGACAGCGAGCTGCGGACCTCAGCCCCTGGGTAGGGGGTCGGTATTTCCGGGGCTGCCTCCCGGGCGGTTCTCTCCACAATTCTTTGGCAGAAGACCACTGCCTCGAGGAGTGAGTTTGAGGCCAGTCGGTTGGCTCCATGGACGCCGGTACAGGCGGTTTCACCGACGGCGAATAACCCGGCGATGTTGGTTTCTCCCCAGATATTGGTCTTAACACCACCCATAATATAATGGGCGGCCGGGGTAACTGGTATCAAATTCTTGGTGATATCTAAGCCGTGGTCGAGACAAAAGCGGTAGATTTGGGGGAAGCGGTTGGTAATAACATAGCGTGGTAGATGGGTGGCATCAATAAAGACCCGGTCCGAGTCTGTTTTAATCATCTCGTAGAGTATACTGCGTGCTACCACATCTCTTGGTGCTAGGTCAGCTTCTGGTGTGTAGTCGGGCATGAATCGATATCCATTTATGTTACGGAGCACCCCTCCCTCACCTCTAACCGCTTCCGAGATCAGAAACGGTGGTACTCCCGGCAGGTGGAGGGCGGTGGGGTGAAACTGGAAGAACTCCATGTCAGTTATCTCGGCCCCAGCGCGATAAGCCAGGGCGATGCCATCACCGGTGGCCACGTCGGAGTTGGTGGTGAGCTTGTATAGCTGCCCGGCCCCGCCCGTGGCTATGACCAGGAAACGGCACTCAAACTCCTCAATAGAGCCAGTGTGGCAATCTAGGGATCTTGCGCCCCGGATGGCTCCCCGGTCTACCAGGATTTCAATAGCTAGGCAATCTTCGAGCACCTGGATTTTGGAAGAACGCACCCACCGGCTTAGGGTGACTTCAACATGTTCGCCGGTGGCGTCACCACCGGCATGGAGGATACGGGAGACACTGTGAGCTGCCTCCTTGGTGAGGGCGATCTCGCCGTTAACTGTGTCAAACGGCACCCCTAGATTGACCAGGTCAGCGATCCTCGCTGGGGCTTCGTTAACCAGAATACGTACCGCCTCAATATTGCACAAGCCATCCCCAGCGGCTAGGGTATCCTTAAGGTGGAGCTCAGGGGAATCGTCTTTACCGATAGCTGCGGCGATACCACCCTGGGCATGCCTCGTATTACAGTCATCAATACTGCCTTTAGTGATGATAAGCACACTGCCCTGCTCCTTGGCCAGCAGGGCAGTGTAGAGTCCGGCAATACCGCTGCCAACTATAATGTAATCGTACTTCATCGGGTTACTCTCTGGGACTTGTCTCGATGTGGTGGAGCTTGCTTCAGTCTCTTCGATACTTGGTCTTTCCATCTTCATATAGGTCGCCGCCATAGATATCATTTACTACCGTGACCGGGAAGTCAGTAACCTCGAGGCGGCGGAGTGCCTCAGCCCCGAGTTCTTCATAGGCGATCACCTCTGATTGCTTGATGCTCCTTGAGGCGAGGGCGCCGGCACCGCCGATAGCTCCCAGATAGACTGCTTTATATTGCTTCATAGCCTCTTTGACGGCTGGTGAGCGCATTCCCTTGCCAATCATCCCTTTGAGCCCTTCAGCGATCAGGCGCGGCGAGTAGCTGTCCATACGGCCACTAGTAGTCGGCCCCGCCGATCCGATGGGCCTTCCTGGCCTAGCCGGAGAGGGGCCCATAAAGTATATTGTCTGACCCTTGATATCAAGGGGAATGGGTTCTCCGCGATCCAGAGTCTCAATTATTCTTTTATGAGCCGCATCGCGGCCGACATATATCGTGCCGGTAAGCAGGATATCGTCTCCTGCTCTCAAGTCTTTCAGGGTCTCCTCGGTCAGCGGAAGGGTAACCTTTTTCGTCATGATGGCCTCCGAATTAATTACTTATACTTATACTCTGAGCCCCTTTAAGATATCCTGGGCAATAATGCTTCTCTGGAGTTCTAAGGCCAGCTCGGTAGCACTCGTTGCCAGGGCACCATGGTACCGACCTAGAGGACTGCCTCTTTGTGCCGGGCACACCAGCACTGCATATTTACGGCTACCGGCAGGCTGGCGATATGGGCGGGAAATACCTCAATGTGCACTGCCAGAGCTGTGGTTCTGCCTCCATATCCCATCGGCCCGATGCCCAGATTATTTACCCGTTTGAAGATTTCCCTTTCCAGCTCGGCGACCTCTTCGTCGGGGTTGGGTTTCCCGACCTTGCGTAATAAGGCTCGCTTGGCGAGCATAACACATTTCTCCACCGTGCCGCCAATGCCAATACCGACAATAACTGGGGGGCAGGGGTTACTTCCTGCCTCATCTACAGTTGTGATCACAAAATCAATGACCCCCTGGCGGCCCTGCGCCGGCTTGAGCATTGCCAGGCGCGACATATTCTCCGCCCCGCCTCCCTTGGGTATAGCGATGATCTTGAGCCTATCGCCCGGGACAATATCAGTATAGATGATAGCTGGGGTGTTGTCCTTGGTGTTGGCTCGGGCGGAAAAGGGTTTGCTCACCATGGATTTGCGCAGATAGCCTTCGGCGTAGCCCTGTCGTACCCCCTCATTTATGGCTGAGTAGAGGTCACCCCCGACAATGTGGATATCCTGCCCTAATTCCAAAAAGACAATGGCGCCCCCTGTATCCTGACACAGAGGAATCTGCTCGCTAGCCGCAATATCGACATTCTCGAGTATTCTTCCCAGCACCTCACGCCCCACGGGAGATTCCTCTGTTTCCTGTCCTCGTTTGATGGCGCTAGTTACGTCCTCGGGAAGAAAGTGGCAGGCTTCCTGAAAAAGCCGGGACACGGTCTTGGTTATTTCCTTGGCCTCAATCTCTCTCATTGCCGTCCGCTCCTTTACTGCTTCAGGCTCTTTACCAGCTCCTGCACCGCCTGAGCGGTCTTGATCAGGGCTGATTTCTCCTCAGCGGTTAGCTCAAGCTCTATGATTTGCTCGATGCCATCCTTGCCTAGTTTCACTGGTACGCCGATGACGCTATCTTTAATCCCGTATTCCCCATCCAGGTAGGTAGCACAGGGTAGGATTCGCTTCTTATCTAGGATTATGGTCTCGACCATCTGGGCCACGGCAGCTGAGGGGGCATAGAAGGCACTGCCAGTCTTAAGTAGGCCGACAATCTCCGCCCCGGCCCCTACGGTGCGCTCTACTAGCCGATTAATAGTTTCCTGAGGCAGGAGTTTGGTTATCGGGACGCCGTGGACGGTGCATAGTCTGGGGATAACGAGCATGGCGGCACCGTGTTGTCCCAGAATGCAGGCGGACACATCTTCCACCGATACAGTAAGCTCGGCAGCGATGAAACTTCTGAGGCGGGAAGTATCCAAAATACCAGACATGCCCATAACTCTATTTCTGGGGAACTGGCTAGTGTGTAGAGCCAAGTAGGTCATAGCATCCAGGGGATTAGTAACCATAATGATAATACAATTTGGTGAATGTTCTGCGACATTGCGGATAACCCCGCTGACAATGTTGGCATTGGTTTGCAATAGCTCTTCACGACTCATGTTAGGTTTTCGGGGAATCCCTGAGGTAATGACCACCACGTCTGAGCTAGCCGTTTCTTGGTAGCTATTGGTTCCAGTGATATGGGTATCAGACCTGAGGATAGGTGCCGACTCAAGCATATCTAAGCCTTTACCCTGAGGCAATCCCTCGATAATGTCTAACAGAACTACATCAGTATAGCCTCTCTCAGCAATTCGTTGGGCGCAGGAAGCACCGACATTTCCGGCACCAATAATACTGACTTTACTAACCACCTCTTCCCTCCTTTATTTCTCTGATAGCTTACCGGCTTTTGCCCTGGCGATCAGCTCATCTTCGCGCTTTATATCCTCTAGTGTCTTGGGCTTTAACGCTGCCGGTGGCGTTTCTAAGCCGTATTTCCATTTCAGGAAGCGCAGCCCGGTAATCGGATAGAGGGCGGCGATGAGCACATCACCGATAGCCTGAGTTATGTCCTTGACCGCTTCTTTGGCTTTATCCAGTTCCGGCTCAAGCGTGTCAGCGGCGCGGCCGGTAATCGGGGTCTTGCCTCTCGGGTAGTGCTTGAGCACTATTTCCTGGATTTCAGGGTCAATGGGGGCGGGTGGTTTGCCATAAAGTCCATAGACATAGTCCTGTACTTGGCGTGAGATCAGTTTGTATCTGCCGACGAGGACATTCTGGACAGCCTGCACTCCCACAATCTGGCTGGTCGGGGTGACCAGGGGTGGATAGCCAAGCTCTCTTCGGACGCGTGGCACTTCTTGATATACCTCGTCAATTCTATCAAGAGCGTTAGATTCTCGTAGCTGAGCTACCAGGTTTGAGATCATGCCGCCGGGTACTTGGTGCATGAGGACGCCGGTGTCAATAACTGCGGTTCGGGTAGTATTTAAGAAGTCCCGGTACTTGGGGGCGATGGATTCAAAATATTGTCCCAGCTTAAATAGTTGAGCTAGATCAAGCCCTGTGTCCCGTGGAGTTTCCTGTAAGGTAACAACAATAGGTTCCACCGCCGGGTGCGAGGTGCGTAGGGCAAAGGGAGCCAGGGCAGTATCAATAATGTCCACCCCGGCCTCAATCGCCTTAAGACAGCTCATTGAGGCCATACCACTGGTGTAGTGGGTATGGAGGTGTACCGGTATCCTTAGCGCCTCTTTGAGGGACTTGGTTAGTTTATAGGCGTCATCAGGGGCGATAAGCCCAGCCATATCCTTGATACACAGACTGTCAGCCCCCATATCCTGAAGAACGCGGGCCTTATTGACATAATAATTGAGATTATACACTGGCCCACCCATTTTGCGTTCGGTGAGGGAGTAGCAAATGGAGAGCTGGGCGTGCTTACCGCATTCCTTAATTGCCTTGAGGGCGGTTTCAAAGTTGCGCTCGTCATTGACCGCGTCAAATACCCGGAAGATATCAATGCCTACCTCAGCCGCGTGGTGGACAAAAGCGGTGACCACATCATCGGCATAGTGGCGATAACCCACCAGGTTCTGCCCCCGGAGCAGCATCTGCAGGGGGGTATCGGGCATTAATTTCTTCAGGATGCGGGGTCTCTCCCAGGGGTCTTCGTTTAAGAATCTGGTGGGGACATCAAAGGTGGCGCCACCCCAGACCTCCATAGAGTAGAAGCCGACTTTGTTCATCTCGCTGGCGATGGCTGCCATATCCTCGGTTCGCATTCTGGTGGCTAGTATCGATTGATGCCCGTCGCGGAAGGTAACGTCGGTAATTTTTAGCGGGTTTGTCTTTACCATTAGGCCACCTCTGTTTAGCTTTAATCATTCCATGTGATATTGTCCATTGAGATGCCCGCGTTTTTCACTGGACTGTTTACATTACAATGGCTCTCCAGTATATATCCATTATTCTTAAGCAGCCGGGCGGCATCACTGGGTTTATCTGCTACCGTTACCCCGGCGGCATTAGAGGCCTTAATCTTAGACTCTGCTTATGTATATATGATGTCCGTGGTTACTTTGCTTACCTTTTTGTTGTCCTACTGCCTTTTCCTTCTTTGACTCAACTAGTTCAATTGATACCCTATTAGTTCCGCGAGGGTGCAGAAAAGCTACCTTGGTATCCCCAGCACCGATCCTTGGTTTTTCATCGACGAGTGGAATCTCCTGCGCTTTGAGTGAATTCAGCGTCGCCTCGATGTCGCTAACCTCTAAGGCTAGGTGGTGTAGCCCCTCCCCCCTTTTTTCAATGAACCTGGCAATTACCCCTTCGGGGTCGGTTGACTCTATTAACTCAATCTTGCTTTCGCCTACGGGGATCATGGCAACCTTTACCTTCTGCGACTCTAGAATCTCAACATGCTTAATCTTCAGTCCCAGGGCGGTATATGACTTAGCAGCTTCCTCAATGCTATTTACGGCAATCCCAATGTGGTTAATATTTTGGATCACAACTCTCCTCCGCTAGTTTTTCTCTGATAAAATTGGCAATCTCCTCAATCGGTGTCCCCGGCCCAAAGGTTTGAGACATCCCCATTTGCTTCAGTTTAGACACATCATTCTTCGGTATGATGCCGCCGCCGATAAGCAGGATGTTCTTGCCGCCTTTCTCTCGGATAAGGTTAATTGTCTTAGGGAACAGGGTCAAATGAGCCCCGGATAGGCAGCTTAAGCCCACCACATCCACATCTTCTTTGATTGCCACTTCAGCAATCTGCTCAGGTGTTAGTCGTAATCCGAGGTAAATTACCTCCATCCCGGCATCCCTCAGACCCTGGGCCAAAAACTTAACCCCCCGGTCATGCCCATCCAGTCCTGGTTTGGCAATCAAGACGCGTATCTTTCTGTTAGGCACGATAGATACTCCCTAAATTATACTTGGCTCTCGGTACTCTCCAAAGATATACCGGAGAGCGTCGCTTATTTCCCCGATGGTGGCGTAGGCCTCAACCGCCTCAATTAGCACCGGCATGATATTCTCATCGCTCCGAGCCACATCGCACACTCTGTCCAGCACCTTCCCCACCTGGTGGTTATCTCTTTCTTGCTTTAGCTTCTTTAGCCTGGCGACCTGTCTTTTCTCCGTTTCGGCACTGATCTCCAGAAGCTCGGTAGCTGGCTCCTCTTTCGATTCAAATTTGTTAACGCCCACGATAACCTGCTCCCCAGAGTCTACGGCTCTTTGATAATTATAGGCTGATTGAGCGATTTCCTTCTGGATATATGCCTTTTCTATTGCCTTTAGCGCCCCACCCATCTTATCAATCTCAGCGATGTATCTGGTTGCCCTGTCTTCTATTTGCTTGGTTAGCCATTCTATATAATATGAGCCACCGAGCGGGTCGACGGTGTCGGCGACACCGCTTTCGTGGGCAATTATCTGCTGGGTTCTTAAGGCAACCTGTACTGCTTGCTCGCTGGGCAGAGCCAGCGCTTCGTCGAAGGAGTTGGTATGTAGCGACTGACAGCCACCCAATACCGCTGCTAGAGCCTGTAGGCTTACCCGGACAACGTTATTCAGCGGTTGCTGCTCGGTAAGGGTAAAGCCGTCGGTTTGAACGTGAAACCTCAGCATCATGGACCTGGGGTTCTTGGCGCCGAACCTTTCTTTCATTATTTTGGCCCACATGCGGCGTAAAGCCCTGAACTTGGCTACCTCCTCCAGAACGTTGGTGTAAGCGGCAAAAAAGAAGGAGAAGCGGGGGGCGAAGGAATCAACATCCATTCCCTTCTCTATCATTGCCTTAACGTAGGCAATCCCGTTGGCAAGCGTAAAACCAACTTCTTGAGCGGCAGTAGCTCCCGCCTCCCGCATATGGTAGCCGCTAATGCTTATTGAGTTCCACTGGGGCAGGTTCTGGGCACAGTAGGTGCAGAGGTCAGTGACGAGGCGCATTGACGGAGCCGGGGCAAAAATATAGGTGTTTCTGGCGATGTACTCCTTCAGGATATCATTCTGGACAGTTCCCCTGAGTTTATCAGCGGCTGCCCCCTGCTTCTCGGCGGCGGCAATGTACATCGCCAGTAAGATAGCGGCGGTGGCGTTGATAGTCATTGAGGTGCTTACTTCAGCTAACGGAATCCCCTCCCATAGCCTCTCCATGTCCGCAAGCGAGTCTATGGCGACCCCGCATTGGCCTACCTCTCCTGCCGAAAGTGGGTGGTCTGAATCATAACCCTCCTGGGTGGGTAGGTGAAAGGCAACGCTAAACCCGGTCTGTCCCTGTTCGTAGAGATACTTGTAGCGCTGGTTCGTCTCCTCTACGGTAGCAAAACCGGCGTACTGGCGCATTGTCCAGAGCCTAGTTCGATAACCAGTGGGCATTATGTGCCTGGTATAGGGGTATTCGCCAGGAAGAGGAATATACTCCTCCCGGCACTGGTTCATGTCGGTTGGGGTATATACTCGGTTAACTACCGTGCCACCAACGGTGGTTATAAATTTATTTTTCCTCTCGGGTTTCTCTGCCCTCTTCTTTTCCAACATACCTCTTGCCTAACCTAGTATCAGGCGATAGTAGCTACTTAGCGGTGCGTTTCTTTAACTGAGCACTCTTCTTGAATAAGCCGAGCCATAATTCTAGCAGGTTTTACGGCGTTTGTCTATCTCATGGTAGAGTTCCTCGATACCGATATCGTTTATGGCTTGAGTTACCATAGCGGCTGGTTCGGTTTTCCGTGACCATATGCCCGTACCGCTTTAAACTCATCAACCAGTCTCTCGGCTCCATCACAGTCGGCTTTATTGACCACGATTATGTCGGCTACCTAGGCGATGTTTAATTTATTCTGTCCAGAGCCGACGGTCTCGATGGTGATAACATCCTTGCCGAAGGCGTCGAGCAAGCCTATGGTCGCGGCGACAGCAAGAGACAAGCCTCCATGGCTATCTCTGGCGGCCATGCTGCGAGTAAACACACCCTCATCCAGGTAGTGCTGGTGCATCCTTACCCTATCACCCAACACGGCGCCGCCGCTGATGGGGCTGGTAGGATCCACAGTGATAATTCCCACTGAAAGCCCCCTGTCTCTAAGCTTGCTGGCTAGTTTATCCACTAGGGTACTCTTTCCGGCGCCGGGGGGCCAGTAATACCGATGCGGTATGCTTTACCGCAGTGGGGCTGCAGTATTTCCAGCGTTTCAGGAAGGGCTGGGCTTTCGTTCTCTGCCATAGAGATTAGCTGCGCCAGGGATTTCTTGTCGCCGGCCAGCATGTTGTTTACCAGTTCCGTTACCCTGGAGGTTATTACCGTAGGCATCCTCCTCGGTAGTCTATTTTACTATATTTACCCTCCTTGAACAAAATATGTTAGCTTCTCGTTAAGTAGGTCTGGCCTGTTTGCTAGTAGCTACCTGGAGTAACCCGCAGGCTGTGGCTTACCCACCACTATTGACAAAAATGTGGTTTTGGTTATAATAACGGACACAGGTTTGCCAAGGGGGCAAATTGGAAAGGAGGTACAGGATGGCTAAAGTAGCGCGGGAGATGGTAGAAAAAGCGGGGATCAATCTGGACGAACTTTTGGAGCTACTAGTGAACAATGCTTCTGCCGAGCTGACCACCTACTACTATTACACGATTTTGCGCGTGAACCTGATCGGGATGGAGGGGGAGACAGTTAAGGAGATTGCTGAGGTAGCCCGGGTTGAGGACCGCAATCACTTTGAAGCACTGGTGCCCAGAATTTACGAACTGGGTGGTAAATTGCCCGAGAGTATGGTGGACTTCCATAACCGCTCCGCCTGTCGCCCGGCCAGTTTGCCCAAGGACCCGAAGGACGTCATGGCCGTGCTTAAGGTTCTGGTAGAGGCGGAGAGATGTGCTGTGAGGGGATATACCCACATCTGTAATCTGACCGTGGGTAGGGATCACCGCACCTATGACCTAGCCCTGGCGATTCTCAATGAGGAAATTGAGCATGAGTCGTGGTTTTCCGAGTTTCTGGGCGAGGGTCCTTCCGGTCACTTTATGCGTCGTGGCGAAACCTCTCCTTTCGTCTCCAAGTTCCTTAAGTAAGGGGTGCTGGAAGCCTACCCCCAAAAATCCGGAACAGCGAGGTACAGCCTAAGCACGGCTAGAAGGGCGGGTGAATGACTGACCTCCTACAGAACCTTCACCCGGTGGTGCAGGCTCTGGTGGCCACCTGCTTTACCTGGGCAATGACTGCCGTCGGAGCCGCAGCCGTATTCATGGCCAGGGGGATCAAGCGGAAGACACTTGACGTCATGCTTGGTTTCGCGGGTGGGGTGATGGTGGCCGCCAGTTACTGGTCGCTCTTGGCTCCGGCTATTGAGCTCTCAGCCGGCAAGGATGTTCCCGCCTGGGTTCCGGCAGTCGTTGGTTTCCTGGCCGGGGCGGGTTTCTTAAGGGGCATTGACAAGGTACTGCCTCATCTTCACCTTGGTTTTCCAACCAAGGAAGCTGAAGGGGTTAAAACAGGCTGGCGGCGGAGCACGCTGCTCGTTCTGGCGATAACCATACACAATATCCCCGAGGGTCTGGCGGTTGGGGTTGCCTTTGGAGCCTTGGCCTCTGGTTTACCTTCGGCTACCTTGGCGGCAGCGGTGACGCTGGCTATCGGTATCGGCATTCAGAATCTTCCGGAAGGGCTGGCTGTTTCCGTTGCCCTGCGCCGTGAGGGAATGTCGCGCCGCCGAAGTTTCTGGTACGGCCAGTTATCAGGGCTGGTGGAACCGGTGGCCGGTGTTATTGGGGCAGCGGCGGTTATTTCTGCCCAGCCGATACTTCCCTACGCCTTGGCCTTTGCCGCCGGTGCCATGATTTTTGTCGTGATTGAGGAGGTAATCCCGGAATCTCAGCGTGGTGGTAATACCGATTTAGCTACCATGGGGGCGATGATTGGTTTTGCGGTCATGATGCTACTTGACGTCGCCTTTGGCTAGAATTAAGCACTTGGTTCGGCAATGCGAACTTTTACCAAAGAAGAACTAGCAAAATATGACGGGCGTAACGGCATCGCCTATGTTGCCTGTCACGGCAAGGTGTATGATGTTTCCCAGAGTTTCCTGTGGCAGCGGGGCCGGCATCAGGTTGTTCATCATGCCGGCGGTGACCTGACCGAAGCCCTGAAGGGGGCTCCCCACGGATCCGAACTGCTTGAGAGATTTCCGGTGGTCGGCAGGTTGCTTAGACCAGAAGACCCTAGCCATTCCGGTCCCCGCTGAGCTATAATAAAACAGTTCCGTAGCCTGAGGGTTGTTTTAAGAGTAAGGCGGGATTGTGAAGATAGCAGAGCTAAAGGCCTTAGTCATTAGTGAAGTGGATGCCCACCGCCAGCTACTTAACAAGCTCAGCCTAAAGATCCATGCTAACCCGGAACTTGGTTTCCAGGAAACCAGGGCGGCTGGCTGGCTAACCGAGTACCTGGTAAAAAATGGCTTCTCCATAGAGCCAGGCTTCTGCGAGCTAGCAACTGCTTTTCGGGGAGGCTACGGAGAGGGAGAGCCTAAAGTTGCCATTCTGGCGGAATATGATGCCCTCCCCAAGCTGGGGCATGCCTGTGGTCATAATATTATTGCTGCCAGCGCCGTTGGGGCTGGGGTAGCCTGTAAGGCAGTAGTTGATCAGCTTGGGGGTATCATCCTCATCATCGGCACCCCGGCGGAAGAGATTTACGGGGGCAAGGTGATAATGGCTGATAGGGGAGCCTTCGATAATGTTGATGTTGCCATGATGGTGCATCCGGGGACGCATGATACCGCGACCACCCAGGCTCTTACCTGCCAAACCCTGGAGGTTGAGTTCTGGGGCAGGGCAGTTCATGCTGCGGCGCACCCTGAGGCGGGTATTAATGCCCTGGAGGCCATGGTTCAGTCCTTTAATGCGGTGAATTCGCTGCGCCAGCATATTAAGAGTAAAGCCCGCATTCACGGGATTATTACTGACGGTGGGGAGGCAGCTAATATCGTTCCTGCTCACAGTGCCGGTACCTTTATCGTGCGGGCAGAAGGCAACGAATACCTTGGTGAACTAAAGCAGCGGGTCTTGAATTGCTTTGCGGGTGCGGCTACTGCCACCGGGGCTCGGCTGGAGTATAAGTGGGGAGAGGTCGGGTATGCGGCCATGCGTGATAACCTGACCCTGGCTCGACTGTTTAAGCAGAATATGGAGTCGCTGGGGCGTAAGGTTAGTCTCACTGATCCAGATGGCGTCTTCGGGAGCACCGATATGGGTAACGTCAGTCAACTGGTGCCCAGCATTCACTCTGAGGTCGCCATAGCTCCCGATGATGTAATTATCCATTCCCCTGAATTTGCTCTGGCGGCAGCCTCAGAGGCCGGAAGTCGTGGTCTCCTTGATGCCGCTAAGGCGATGGCCATGACGGTTGTTGACCTAATCGCTAATCCTGAGGCAGTAAGCAAGGTTAAAGAGGAGTTTCGACAGGGAAAATGAAGAGTAAGGTTACGGAGAAATCTAAGCCGAGGAAGTGAGCATAAGATTGGCAGATAGTCTTAAAAACTATGAGGTTATTATTATCGGTGGTGGTCCGGCGGGGCTTAGCGCCGGAATCTACACGGCTAGAGCCAGACTGAGTAGCCTCCTTATCGAGAGGGGGCTTGTCGGCGGTCAGATAGTAAATGCCGAGCGGCTAGATAACTACCCGGGTTTCCCGGGTGGTATTAGTGGTACCAAGCTGGCTGAGTTGATGGAGGAGCAGGCGACCAAATATGGCCTGGAAACTGCCATAGCTGAGGTTACCGGGATAGAGCTTCGAGAAGGGCAGAGGGTTATCAAGACTACTGAAGGTGACTTTACGGCGAGGGCACTTATTATCGCCGGGGGCTGTCACCGGCAGAAGCTGGGGGTAGTGGGGGAAGAGGAGTTTATCGGTAAGGGGGTGTCCTACTGTGCTACTTGTGACGGGGCTCTCTTTAGGGAGCTACCAGTAGCGGTAGTTGGTGGTGGCAATGCTGCCATTACCGAAGCGCTGCATCTGGCTAAGTTTGCCACCAGGGTTAGCGTAATTCACCGCCGCGACCAGCTCCGTGCCACCCCCATCCTGCAGGAAAAGGCCTTCTCCGAGCCCAAGATAGATTTCCTGTGGAATAGTGTGGTTCAGAAGATTGAGGGCGAAGATTTGGTTAACCGAATCAGACTGCGCAATGTGAAAACTGGCGAGGAATCTACCCTGGATATATCCGGGGTCTTTGTCTCCATTGGCTTCATTCCCAATACCGAGTATCTTAAGGGCGTTTTACCTCTGGATAAGGCGGGGGCGGTAATTACCAATAGTAGTATGGAGACTGAGATAGCCGGCATTTTTGCCGCCGGTGATATCCGCCGGGACTCCCCCCGGCAGGTGATTGCCGCTGCCGGTGACGGGGCTACCGCCGCCATTGGGGCGACAAAATTTCTTGCCTAACGGTTAAATAATGGGCTTTTACTCCATTTCTGGGTGCAGTATAATTGTTTTAGAAAGGTAGAACGATGAAGGTCATTTTTCTTCAAGATGTGCCCCGTGTTGCTAGAGCTGGTGAGGTAAAGGAGGTAGCTAGCGGCTACGGTCGAAACTTCCTTATCCCCCAGGGGCTAGCTTTGCTGGCCAGTCCCCGGGCTATCAGTCTGGCGGAGGCACAGCAACGGGTAAAAGCCCGCCGGCAGGCGGAGAGTGAGGCGGAACTTCTGGAGCTGGCTCGGGAGCTGGATGATAAGGAGGTCACTCTTGAAGCCCGAGTTGGTGCCAAGGGTCACCTGTACGGCTCGATTACCAATGCTGATATTGCTGCCGAGCTGGAGGGTAGTGCCGGTCTGGTGGTTGATAAGAGAAAGATAGAGTTAGCCGAGCCCATTCGTGAGCTCGGTAGCTATGAGGTAGTCGTCAGATTGGGCAAGGAGATAGTGCCCCAAATAAGGGTTACTGTGGTTGGAAAGGTAGAAGAGGAGTCTAAATAGAGTGAATGGAGAGCGACTACCACCGCATGATATTGACGCTGAGGAAGCCGTAATTGGCTCGCTGCTGATAGATGGCACCGCCATTTATCAGATTGCAACCCTCCTTCAGCCGTCTAGCTTCTACAGTGAGCGAAACGCGCAGATATACAGTGCCTGCCTAGCGCTCTACCAGCGCAACGAAGCCATAAACCAAATTACCCTAGCCCAAGAGCTTGACCGGCAGGGTAAACTGGAGCCATGTGGTGGTGCTGCTTATCTAAGTCATCTGGTATCTATCGTGCCGACATCGCTTGACATCGAACACTATGCTCAGATTGTTTTCCGATTGTCCGTAATGCGCTATCTCATCAATGCCGGTAGCCAGATTGCGTCGATCGGTTATGCCGCTGACCCGAATGTCGATGCCAGCCTCAGTCAAGCGGAGGATATTCTATTCAAATTGAGGCAGGGGCAATTCACTAGAGACCTAGTCCCGATCCGTCAGGTGCTGGACAGATACTTTGAGGATACTGCGGCCATTCCGACTGCCGAGGCAGGCCGTGTCGAGCCGGTTCCCCATGTACTATCGGGCTTTGTTGCCTTGGATGAATTTCTGGGTGGTTTTCACCAGTCCGACCTGGTCATTGCCGCCGGCAGGCCCAGTACGGGCAAGACCAGCTTGGCTCTTAATATTGCCCGAAATGCCGCCGTGGACTACGGGGCCTGCGTGGCTTTCTTCAGCATGGAAATGGCTCGAGAATCGCTGGTCATGCGTCTCCTATCCAGCGAATCCGGGGTTAATTTAAGGCAGGTTCGTCTTGGTCTCCACACGGAGGCGGAGGAAAGAAGGATTATGGAGGCTACCGGGGCTCTGGCTGAGGCAGCAATCTATGTTGATGATTCACCTCAACTCCGGGTGGTGGAGCTGCGAAGCAAGGCGCGACGACTTCACTTTGAACGCGGTGTTAACCTGATCATCGTTGACTATCTGCAGCTGATGCAGGCAGAGGGCAGAGTGGAAAACAGGGTTCAGGAGATAAGCTATATCTCTCGGTCCCTCAAGGGAATCGCGCGCGAGCTTAATGTACCGGTGATAGCCGTATCCCAGCTCAGTCGAGCGGTAGAATGGCGGGCTTCACACCGGCCTCAGCTTTCTGACCTGCGCGAGAGTGGTAGTATTGAACAGGATGCTGATGTGGTTATCTTTATCTACCGGGATGAGGTCTATTATTCTAGCCAGAAGGAGTGGGAGGATGCCCATCTCGGTGAAACCTACCCCCCGCCGGCTGAGATCATAATTGCCAAGCATCGTAATGGTCCTACCGGACAGGTAAATCTGCGTTTTATCCCCAAACTGGCCAAGTTTGAAAATATTGCTAATGCCGAGCCGAGTCTATTATGAAGCGTTAAACCTCACACCGGATTATAACTAATGAGACGGAGCGTTTGAAAATACTGATATGGGACAATTTAAGGGTTTTCCCGTTAAGGTACAGTTTACCCCGCTCCCCAGCCTCTTCTTCAGCATGCTCCTGCCACAAATCAGCGATATCGCGGAGCTAAAGGTAACCCTTCATATTTTGGCTACCCTCTATCGGCGGCGGGGCTATCCCCGCTTTGTAAGCCTTAGAGAGTTGCTGGGCAGTACCAGCCTGATGCGCGGCCTCAGCCGGGCAGATGAGCCACCGGCCGAGGCACTTACTAGAGCCTTGGAAATGGCTACCAAGCGGGGAACTATTCTCCGCTTAGCACTGGATAGGGATGGAGCTTCGGAGGACGTTTATTTCCTCAATACTGAGTCGGACCGAGAGGCCATAGCTAAGATTCAGAAGGGTGAGCTTGGGCTTCCCGATCTGAAAGCCGAGGGCCAAGGCTATGTAGGGACTGAGGAGCCACCCGATATCTTTACCCTTTATGAGCAGAACATCGGTATGCTTACCCCGATGATTGCCGAGGAGCTTAAAGAAGCCGAGAAGCTTTACCCTGGGGATTGGATTAAGGATGCCGTGAGAGAGGCAGTTAACCAGAATAAACGCAAATGGAGCTATATTTCAGCCATATTAGAGCGCTGGTTGCGAGAAGGAAGGGAAAGTGGAGCCCATAGGCGAGATTCTAAGAAACAAGACCCCGATAAATACATCAAGGGCAAATATGGACACATGGTCTGGCGGTAGCGAAACCGAGGTAACCTCACCAGGTGCAGACTGCCCGGTTTGTAAGGGGGCGGGGTTCGTGCACCCGGTGCTCCCCTCGGGGAAGCCTGATTTTAGCCGGGTTATCCCCTGCCGCTGCACCCAGGAGACTCGGGACAAGGAGCGTTACACTCACCTCCTCCGCTACAGTAACTTGGGCTCGCTAACCCGTTTCACTTTTAGTAACCTGCAACCACAGGGGAGGAGTGGGGATCCGATAAACCAGAAGCTGTTTAGCCGCGCCTATGAGGCGGCTAAAGCTTTTGCCGGTGAGCCTAAAGGGTGGTTAGTTCTCTCGGGCCCTACTAGCTCGGGTAAGACCCACCTAGCGGCAGCCATTGCTAACGAATGTATCAGTCAGGGCAGGCCAGTCCTTTTTATCTCAACCCCTGACCTTCTGGACCGCTTGCGCTCGGCTTATAGCCCCGCTAGCGAGATGCCCTATGATGAGTTCTTTGACCAGGTGCGTAGTGCCCCGCTGCTCGTCCTAGATGATTTGGGTGCTCAAACCGCTACCCCTTGGGCTAAGGAAAAACTGGATCAGCTCTTAAACTATCGCTTTAACAGTGAGTTACCCAGCGTAATTGTTACCATCATCCCGATTGAGGAGTTAGAAGACCGATTGCACAGCCGGCTGACTAACCCTGATCTCTCTCAGATATATGTCCTTGAGGAAAAGAAGGCCTTATCTCAATATAGCTGGGGCCCCGAGTTTGAACTGCAGAAAGGTATGACCTTTGACAAATTTGACCGGAGGCCAAACCTGCTGCCCGAGCAACAGCAGAACCTGGAGGGGGCCTTTAAACTGGCCATGAGCTTTGCCAAATCCCCCGAAGGTTGGCTGGTGTTAATGGGGCAAAGCGGGTGTGGCAAGACTCATCTGGCCGCCGCCATCGTTAATTATCACTATCAAGCCAGAAAGCCAGCTCTGTTCGTGGTGGTGCCCGATTTCCTTGACCACCTGCGCTCTGCCTTCAATCCGGAGAGTAAGGTATCCTACGACCAGCTGTTTGAAAGGGTAAAGACCGCCCCGATGCTCGTCCTGGATGATTTTGGCGAACAGACTACCACTCCGTGGGTGGAGGAGAAGCTCTACCAGCTTATTAATTTCCGTCATAACGCCCGACTAGCCACCGTAATCACCACTCGCTATTCGTCAGATGAGATAATGGAGCAAATTGATAGTCCTATTAGCTCCCGACTGGTTGACAATAAAATTAGCACCGCATTTAATATTATTGTCCCCGACTACCGGACTGACTTACGGGCCGGGCGGAAGAGAGTACTCCGTGGGGGTAAGAGAGGACGCTGGGACTAGGTGACCTGAGTCGGCTTGTAAAGTCCGCGGTTTTTGAGTAAAATTAGGCGAGCTTACCTAAATACGTTTTGCTGCCGAATTTGGGGCATATCCCTGGGGAGAGACCTTAATTGTGATAAACCTGCCCGTCCTGGTATTAAATCAGAACTACGAGCCACTCAATATCTGTCGCGCCCGGCGAGCGGTAGTCTTGGTATATCGAGGTAAGGCTGAGATGTTAGAGGATGGCTCGGGATTTATCCACTCAACCACTGATGCCTTCTCGGTACCCTCGGTAATCCGCTTGGCCTACATGATTAAGCGTCCTCGACCAAAGAGAAGGCTAAACCGACTTGAGGTTTTTAACCGCGACCAATATATCTGCCAGTACTGTGGTAAAGAAGGTCGGCAGCTTACCTTGGATCACGTTATCCCACGCTACCGCGGTGGTGAGCACACCTGGGAGAATGTAGTCAGTGCCTGTGTTCCCTGTAATCGTCACAAGGCGGGTAGAACCCCGGAACAAGCCAGGATGAGGTTAATTCGTCGTCCCTCACCCCCGCGAGATAAGCTTCCTTTCTATATCCCCCACCAGCTTAAGAACCAGCTTCAATGGCAGAAATACCTTCCCCAGTGAAAAGGGTCGTAATCTACAGACCTAGCCCTTTTTGCGCTGCTTGCGGCCTGACTCAGCCTCAGTAGCTACCTCGCTAACCGGCAATTCTACGGTCGCCCCGCTCTCCAGTTCAACCATTACCGTTTCCTTGAGAGGGTTACCGGCCACTACCTTAGCTATGCCCATGGAGGTTGATACTTGTTGGCCTTTCTTGGGTAACTCATCCCGCATCGCTTGGTAAACTTCGTATTCATAACTGAGGCAACACATTAAGCGTCCGCAGATCCCCGATATTTTCATCGGATTAAGGGGTAAATCCTGTTCCTTGGCCATTCTAATCGAAACTGGGTCAAACTCGTCTAAGAAGCTGGCGCAGCATAGCGGACGGCCACACCGGCCAAAGCCGCCTACCAGTTTGGCTTCATCTCTGGGCCCTACCTGCCGTAATTCTACGCGCGCTTTGAAGTGATTGGTTAATTCCTTAACCAGCTCGCGGAAGTCGACTCTCTCGGCAGCACTGAAGAAAAAAGTAAGACGGCTACCATTGAGGTTGTATTCAGCAGATATTAGCTTCATCGGCAGCTTTAGCTTATCAATCCACTCGCCACATTCAGCCAAGGCCTCCAGACTCTTCGCCTCCAGTTCCTGGGCACGTTTGATATCCTCGGGCTCTGCCAGGCGTACCACCGGCTTTAGGGGTTCGCCCACCTCACTATCCAGTACCTGCTCGGGAGCAATGACCACTTGTCCCAGCTCCAGACCGCGGCTGGTCTTGACGACCACGTAGTCGTATACTTTTAGATCAATACCCGCTGGGTCAAAGAAGTACACCCTCCCAGCTCTCTTGAAACGGATGCCAACAATATCAGCCATCTTTCACTCACCTCTCCTGGGTATGCTCAGCGTTAGCACCTCCAGTACCAGTTGTGGATTGGCGTTTTGCTTGAGTTGTTCTTGAGCCGCCTGAATACTGCTGATGAAATCCCTTATTTGCCGGAGACTGTAGGCCTTGGCGTGGCTGATAAGCATGGCTTCTAGGTCAGTGTTGCTGATGAAGCTTGGGCAATCGGCCTTAACTAATAGGAGGTCACGCCACCAGCTAAGCCACAAATCTAAAATTTCGCCAACCAGTTCCCGGTTCTGGCTGAACTGGGCGGACAGCTGAAGAGCATAGTTAAAACGTTCCTCGCCGTCACCACTGGTTACCTTAATTATCCTCTCTACCCTCTCTGACCTCTGCTGAAGCAGAGTATCATCGCTGGCTGCTGAGAGTGCCCAGCCCAAACAGCCGCGGCAAAGCCTGGCCAGAAGCTTGGCCTGAGGCACCTCAATATCCCCTCGCTTGTTAAGAACCGTTTCTACCTCGGCCGTGGCTAGCGGGGTTAATTCGAGCCGCTGGCAGCGAGAAACAATGGTGGCTGGTAAGAGCCGGTCACTGGTAGTTAACAGGATAAAGACTACCTTCCCTACCGGCTCCTCTAGGGTTTTGAGGAGGCAATTGGCGGCTTCATGTGACATGAACTCGGCTCCATCGATAATGAATACCTTGAATCTGCCCTCAAATGGCGGTAGGCTGGCTGAGTGTTGAAGCTCTCTAATCTGGTGAATGCTGATTTCGGTCTGAGGCTTAGCTCCGGTCGAATTAAAGTTGCCGGTCAAGCCTATAATCTGGACATCGGCATGCTTAGCGGAAGCTATTTTTTGGCAGGAAGCACAAACCCCACAAGGGGGCTCAGGTGCCTCACAGTTTAGAGTCTTGGCTAAATCCAAAGCTAGGGTCATTTTGCCCACGTGGCGTGGACCGACAGCGAGATAGGCGTGGGCTAATGCCTGTCTCTCTAGGCTACGCTGAAGTAAGGAGACGGCCCTTTCTTGCCCGATTACTTCCCACACCCTAGGTTTACCCCCTATCTAAACCAAATCGCACTGGGTCAGGTCGGCGAGGGTCTCCCTTCGTCGTATGAGGCGTGCTTTACCCTCCTTAACCATGACCACCGCTGGCTTAAGCGAAGCATTATAGTTACTGGCCAGTGGCAGGCAGTAGGCGCCGCAGCCGGCTATGGCAATAATGTCACCGGCGGCTGGTTGCGGCAGGCGGATATCCCTTATCAGGATGTCTCCGGATTCACAAAACTTGCCGGTAATGGTAATCTCCCCGGTCTCCTTTTCCGTCATCTTGTTAGCTAAGACTGCCTCGTATTTAGCTCCGTAGAGGGCCGGGCGGATATTATCGCCCATGCCACCGTCCACCGAGACATAGCGCCTGATACCGGGTATATCCTTGATGGTACCCACCGTATATAGGGCCACTCCAGCCTGCCCGACTATCGCCCGTCCCGGTTCAACGACAAGCTGTGGCATTTTTAACCCTAACCCTTGGCACTTAGTGGTAACCTTGGCTGCCATTCTCTCAGCGTAGAATGAGACGAGTGGTGCCGGCATATCCCGGGTGTACTGAATAGCAAAACCGCCACCAATATTCAGCTCCTTGAGTTCAAACCCGCACTTAGCGTTCATCTCGCCGGAGAGGTCAAGCACGCGCTCAATAGCCTGCTCGTAAGGCTCTATCTCGTAGATGAGCGAGCCGATGTGAAAGTGCAGGCCGATAAGGTTAAGGTTAGACGTGCTTGTTGCCTGGGACACCGCTTCCTCTCCGCTTGGCATGGGGAGACCGAACTTACTGTCGATAACGCCGGTAGCAATATACTGGTGGGTGTGAGGGTCTACCCCGGGAGATAGGCGGAGCAGGATATCGGGTCTAAGCCCCATCTCCCTGGCTATCGTGTTAAGCAGTTCAAGCTCGTGGAGGTTATCCACCACGATGCGACCGACCTGCCACTCAAGTGCCAGTTTTAATTCCGCGGCTGATTTGTTATTCCCGTGGTAGTACACTCTGTCTAGGGGAAAACCGGCCGCCCGGGCGATATGGAGCTCCCCGGCCGAAACCACATCCAGTCCCAAACCCTCCTCTTTGAAGAGGATAGCCAGTGCAGTATTGATGAAAGCCTTGCCGGCGTAGATGACCCCGGTACCTGGATAGCGCTTGCCAAACTCAGCCTTGAATTCAGCACATTTGCTGCGTAGGTTAAATTCATCAAAGACATAGAGCGGCGTGCCAAACTCGGCTGCCAGCTCAAGGCTATCACAACCACCAATTGCAAGGTGACCTTGGGGATTCACCTCGGCGGTGAGTGGAAACAGGGGAAGTCTATCCGTCATTTCACCTCAATGTTACCAGTGCCCACTGGCGAAGTCAATTTGGGGCTGACTTTCAGCCTTAGCTCAAAATTGACCGGAAAACATAATATTGACAAATGGTAAAGGTTATGTTACATTCAATTTAATTAAATATGGTAAAGGCTGGGAACAAGACTAGTAGCCTTCCAGCGAAGCGCAGAGAGTCGGGTAAGGTGTGAGCCGATGCTGGCGTAGAAGGTGAATGGACTTGGGAGCTGCAGGTTGAAAGTTTGCATTTGTCAGTGAGTAGGCTTTGTCGCAGGGGAAGCGTTATCGGATCCCAGGGTATCGAGGTTAAAGCCTCTGTACCTGAAAAGAGATAATCGGCAGCTTGGTATTTACTGTAGCCGGTTAAGAAGGGTGGCACCGCGAAATGAAATTCTCGCCCCTTTAAGGGACGGGAGTTTTTGTTTATGGGGCAAGAAAAAGAGATGTATTATCCAACTCTAGATGAGGTTAGTGAGCTATCAAAAAATGGTAATCTGGTGCCGGTCTACCATGAGATTATGGCTGACCTGGAGACCCCAGTATCTGCCTATCTCAAGATAGCCCGTGGTGACTATTCTTTTCTACTGGAGAGCGTTGAGGGTGGCGAGCAGCTGGCACGCTATAGCTTTCTGGGCACCGAGCCCTCCCTCATCCTTAAAACGGGTAATGAGGATCCGGTTGACCCCCTATTGCCGATAGAGAGAGAACTCAGTCGGTTCCAGTCGGTGCCCGTAAGCGGCCTGCCTCGCTTTCACGGTGGCATGGTTGGCTACCTGGGTTATGAAGTAGCCCGCTACTTTGAGAGACTACCGTCTCCCGACCCTGACCCGCTGGGGCTTCCTGAATCCATATTTATGCTGGCGGATAGTCTACTCGTTTTTGACCACCTTACCCATAAGATTAAGGTGGTTTCTCACGCTCACCTTGATGGCAATATTGAGTCTGCGTATTATGAGGCAACCCGCAAGATTGACAGTCTGGTGACCAGGTTGAGACAGCCCATCCCCGCCCAGCTCCCGCCGACCTTGTTTTCTGGGTCTCTGGCTGTGTCAAATCTGTCTCAAGCCAGGTTCGAAGCCAGCGTCTCTCAGGCTAAGGAGCACATCTACGCTGGCGATATCATTCAGGTTGTTTTGTCACAGCGTCTTGCCAGGCCGATAAAGGCCCACCCTTTCGCCATGTACCGGGCGCTACGCTCCCTCAACCCGTCCCCCTATATGTATTATCTCCAGCTGGGGGACTTCCATATTGTGGGTTCCTCCCCAGAGCTACTGGTAAGGGTGGAGGACGGGATAGTATCCACTCACCCCATCGCCGGCACCCGGCCCCGGGGCAAGAGCCTGGCTCAGGATGTAGCCTTGGCTGAGGAGCTCAGTCATGATGAAAAGGAGTGTGCGGAGCACATTATGTTGGTTGACTTGGGGCGTAATGACATCGGGCGGGTAAGCGAGCCAGGTACGGTGAAGGTAACCCAGCTCATGGATATAGAGCGCTATTCCCACGTCATGCACCTGGTATCCCATGTTCAGGGTAGTCTTAAGAAGGGATTATCTCAGTTCGATGCCCTGCGGGCCTGTTTCCCGGCGGGGACCGTCTCGGGAGCACCCAAGATTCGGGCTATGGAGATTATTGCTGAACTGGAACCGGATAAGAGAGGCCCCTATGCCGGGGCGGTGGGTTATTTCGGTTTCTCGGGGAATATGGATAACGCCATCACCATCCGCACCAGCGTTATCAAGGACGGCGTTGCCTATGTCCAGGCGGGGGCCGGCATTGTCGCTGATAGCATCCCGAAGCGTGAATATCAGGAGAGTCTGAGCAAAGCCCAGGCACTATTCACGGCGATAGAACAGGCGGAGGTAGCCAGCCGTGCTGCTGCTCATTGATAATTACGATAGCTTTACCTATAACCTCTTTCAGTACCTGAGCGAACTGGGGGCAGGGGTCTGGGTGGTTCGTAACGACCGGGTGAGCCTTAAGGAGATTGAGGCGAGGTTGCCGGAGCGTATCGTCATCTCGCCCGGGCCGGGCACACCGGAAGAGGCCGGTATCTCCAACGATGTTATCCGCTGCTTTGGTGGTAGTATTCCTATTCTCGGTGTTTGTTTGGGGCACCAGTGCGTTGGCTATGCCTACGGGGGTAAAGTTAGCCGCGCCGGTGAGATTATGCATGGTAAGTCCTCACTCATTCACCACGACGGCAAGGGGGTTTTCAAGGGTCTTGTCAGCCCCTTCCCCGCCATCCGCTACCACTCCCTGGCGGTGATGGCCGACGGTCTGCCCAGCTGCCTTGAGGTCAGCGCCCGAACCGAAAATGGTATTATAATGGGACTGCGGCACCGCGAGTTTTCGGTGGAGGGTGTTCAGTTTCATCCCGAGTCTATCATGACCGGGGTGGGTAAGGACTTGCTCAGGAATTTTCTGGGCTGCGAAGGGTGCTATGATTAAAGAAGCCATTGAAATTGTTGTTAACGGTGGCTCGCTCAGCTCTACCGAGGCGGCGGGGGTAATGGAAGAGATAATGAGCGGTGCGGCGGCACCGGCTCAGATTGCCGCCTTCATTACTGCCTTGCGGCTTAAAGGGGAGACGGTTGAGGAGATTAGCGGGCTGGCCAGTGTCATGCGGGCTAGGGCGATTCCGGTGAAGGTAGCCCCGCCGCTGGTTGATACCTGCGGCATGGGTGGTGATAACGCCCAGACCTTTAACGTCTCCACGGCTGCGTCTCTGGTAGCGGCCGGGGCCGGGCTCAGGGTAGCCAAACACGGCAACCGGGCCATGAGCAGCCGTTGCGGCAGTGCTGATGTTCTCGAAGCCTTGGGGGTTAAGATTGGTCTTGGGGCTGAGGGGGTGGCGGAGTGTATTGAAGAAGTGGGTATCGGCTTTATGCTGGCCCCCATCTTTCACCCGGCGATGAAGTTTGCGGCGGCCCCCCGTCGTGAGATTGGCATCCGCACCGTGTTTAACATCCTGGGCCCCTTGACCAACCCGGCCCGGGCTGAGTTTCAGGTTATCGGTGTCCCCACTCTGGAACTGGGGGAAAAGATAGCCCTCGTTCTCCACCAGCTGGGGACAAGGCACGCTCTGGTGGTACACGGCTTGGACGGCTTGGATGAGATCTCAATCACGGGTAAATCGGTGGTTTGGGAAGTAAAAGAGAGTGGCGTTTTGCCTCCTTACGAAGTTTCACCGCCGGAGTTAGGCTTTAGGGAAGCGAGTCTAGCTGAAATCCAGGGGGGAACACCGCAGGATAATGCCCAAATCCTGCGCCGTATCCTTAGCGGGGAGCTAGGACCAAAGCGAGATGTAGTCGCCATGAATGCCGCCGCCGCCCTGGTCGTTGGTGGTAAAGCTCGGGACCTGAGAGAGGGGGCCCGCCTCGCCGAAGCGGTGATTGATAGTGGTCGGGCTTTGGAGAAGCTTGAGACTCTGGTAACAGTCAGTCGGAATCTATAGCAGACGGTTGAGTAGGTCGGGTAGATGCTTAATAAGATTATTGCTCAAAAAAGAGACGAGGTTAAGCAGCGACGGCAGAGTGTGCCGCTATCTGTGCTTAAGGAGCGTATCGCTCACCGGGGGGTGGCGCTCGATTTCGCAGCGGCGCTCTCTGGTGAGCAAATCAGGCTGATTGCCGAGGTAAAGAGGGCATCGCCGTCGCGTGGCCTGCTCTGTCCCGACTTTGAGCCCGTTACGCTGGCGACAAGATATGCTCAGGGTGGGGCTGCGGCTATCTCCGTGCTTACTGAGGAAAACTACTTTGGTGGTAGTCTTGATCACCTGCAAGCCATCAGAGAGGCGGTTAAGTTGCCGCTGCTGCGCAAAGATTTTATCTTCGATCCCTATCAGGTATACGAGGCCGCCGCCTACGGCGCCGATGCCCTGCTCTTGATCGTGGCTATCTTGAGCCAAGAGCAGCTTAGCGAACTATTGTCCCTGAGCCATGGCCTCGGCTTAGAGTGCCTGGTTGAGGTTCACAACGAGGCCGAAGTTGGTCGGGCGCTCAATAGTGGCGCCAAGGTTATTGGTATTAATAACCGGGACTTAAGGACCTTTGACGTTGACATTAACACTACCCGGCGACTGCGTCCCTTGCTGCCGAGGGGGCAAATCGTGGTTAGCGAAAGCGGTATCCGCAGTCGGCAGGATATAAAGAAGCTTAAGGAGTGGAGAGTTAGTGCCGTGCTCATTGGCGAGGCTCTGGCCACCACGGGCGATATCCCGGCCAAAATGAGGGAGTTTATATTTTAAGCTGACTTCGGGATGAAGAATGAAGTTAGCCGAGAGAAACGAAGTCAATATGAAAAAAACCCGGGTTAAGATTTGCGGTATTAAGGAAAAGTCCCATGCCCTTGGGGCTAGTAAGGCCGGGGCTGACTTTATGGGGCTGGTCATGGCTCCCAGCTCCAGGCAGGTAACAGTGGCTCAGGCGCAGGAGCTGGTCAGTGTTATCAAGGAGTATGGTAAAGCAACCGAGGTAGTAGGCGTTTTTGTCAACATGCCCGCCCCGGCGGTAAACCAGATTGCCCAGGACTGTAATCTGGACTGGATTCAGCTAAGCGGGAATGAAACCTGGGGTTACTGCCAGATGATTAAGCGGCCCCTGATTAAGGTAGTTCACATCGCCGGGCAGAGCCCTGAAGAAATCGGTGACTATCTGGCTTATGGCTGCGAGGCTTTGTCCGGCCAGCGGTATCTCTATCTCCTTGACTCCAAGGTTGAGGACAGGTATGGTGGTACGGGGATAGCCTTCGATTGGAACTTGGCCGGTGCCGTAGCCAGACGATTCCCGGTAATCGTCGCCGGTGGGCTTAACCCGGAGAATGTGGGCGAGGCTATTAAAGCGGCGGCTCCGTGGGGGGTGGATGTTTCCTCCGGAGTGGAAGTAAACGGGGTCAAGAGTATTAACCGGATTAAGGCTTTCGTTGAGGCGGTAAGGAGGGCTGATGACAGCTAAGAAGAAACGGTTACCCGACGAGCGTGGCTACTTCGGGGGGTTCGGAGGGAAATTTGTCCCCGAGACGCTGATGCCGGCCCTCTCCGAACTGGAACAGGCTTACCGTAAGGCTCAAGCTGATACGGAGTTTCAGCAGGAATTTGAGCAGCTGTGTCGGAATTATGTCGGTCGGCCTACCCCGCTGTATCCCGCCGAGCGGCTCTCGGCCCAAATAGGTGGGGCTGCCATTCTCCTCAAGCGGGAAGACCTGACCCACACCGGGGCGCATAAGATAAACAATGCCCTGGGTCAGGGGCTCTTGGCAAAACGCATGGGCAAAACGAGGGTCATTGCCGAAACTGGGGCTGGACAGCACGGTGTTGCCGCCGCTACCGCCTGCGCTGTGCTGAATCTCGACTGCATAGTGTATATGGGTGAAGAAGATATCAGGCGTCAGTCGTCCAATGTCTTCCGTATGAAGCTCTTGGGGGCTGAGGTGCGTTCCGTAACCTCAGGTAGCCGCACCCTGAAGGATGCCATTAACGAGGCGATTCGGGATTGGGTAACCAACGTTACGGATACCTACTATCTTTTGGGCTCGGTGGTGGGACCCCACCCCTATCCGGTGATTGTCCGTGATTTTCAGGCGATAATTGGTTGGGAGACGAAGGAGCAGGTCACGGCCAGTTATCAGCGCCTGCCCGACTATCTGGTGGCCTGTGTTGGCGGCGGCAGTAATGCCATCGGTTTGTTCCATCCCTTCTTCAATGATAGAGATGTTAAATTTATCGGGGTCGAAGCTGCCGGGCGGGGGCTGAAGACAGGGTACCATTCAGCCTCGCTGGTCGCCGGCAGGGTGGGTGTGCTTCATGGTACCAGGTCGCTGCTGTTGCAGGACAAAGAGGGTCAGATATTGGAGACCCACAGCTTGGCCCCGGGCCTAGACTATCCCGGAGTGGGTCCAGAACACAGCTACTATCAGGAAACGGGGCGGGCTAGCTATGTGGCCGTGGATGATGACCAAGCACTGGAGGGTTTCCAGCTTCTCTGTAATACGGAGGGCATAATTCCGGCACTGGAATCAGCCCATGCCGTCTACTATGCCGCCAAAATGGCTGCCGGTCTGCCGCGTGAGCAGCTTATCGTGGTAAATCTCTCCGGGCGGGGAGATAAGGATTTAGACATCGTCGCCCAAAGAATTGGTATGAAATTATGAGTCATATTGCCTCTGTTTTTAGACCCGGACATAAAGCACTAATTGCCTATCTTACCGTAGGCTATCCCAGTCTGGAAGCAACCTTGGAAGCCGTTACTATTCTGGCTGATAACGGCTGCGATATCATTGAGCTGGGTATCCCCTTTTCCGACCCCCTGGCTGATGGGGCCACTATCCAGAAGGCAAGTTATCAGGCACTGAAACAGGGTATCAGCCCACAAGGTTGCCTAGAGGTTGCCCGCAGGTTACGTCAGCGGGTAGCCACTCCCCTCGTGTTTATGAGTTACTATAACCCGATATTCAGCTTCGGGCTGGAGGCTTTCTGTCAGGCTTCGGCTGGGGTGGGGGTTGACGGTCTAATAATCCCTGACTTGCCCCCGGAGGAGGGGGTGGAGCTGGAGGCAAGCGCCGTAAAACACGGTCTTGACCTGATATATCTCCTGACTCCCGCCAGCACCGAGGAGCGTATCTCCCTGGTAGCCGAAAAATCTCAGGGGTTCATCTACCTGGTGTCTCTGACTGGCGTTACTGGGGCCCGGCAAGCTCTGCCCGTCGGGTTAGAGGACTTCGTCAGGGATGTCAGGCGCAGAACCTTAAAACCGCTCTGTGTTGGCTTTGGGGTGTCTAATCCGGAGCAGGCCAAGCGGGTAGCCAGGATAGCCGATGGTGTCATCGTCGGCAGCCGTCTTATTCAGCTGATCGACGAGGATGCCACCCTGTCTTCTCTCGAAGCCGCGGTCTCGGGCTTGCGCGAGGCCCTAAACCAATATCATTAGGGTGGGGGGAGAAATTAAGAGAAAGATTATGTTATCATAAACGACAGCGTCTAGGTGTCCCGCAAGGGCCGGGGCGCGACTATTTCATAGACCAAATACGATAGGAGGACAAAGTGGAGCGAGCAAAGTTTATTCTCGACGAAAAGGATATGCCAACTCAATGGTATAACATTCTACCTGATTTACCTGAGCCGCTACCGCCCGAACTTCATCCGGGTACCAAAGAACCCAGTCGCCTGCCCCCACCCCTGTTCCCCGAGGCTATTAACAACCAGGAGTTCAGCCCGGAGCGCTGGATTGACATTCCCGAGGAGGTACAGGCGGTTTACCGTACCTGGAGACCAACAATATTGCACCGGGCCCACCGATTGGAGAAGGCGCTGGATACCCCGGCCAAGATTTTCTATAAATATGAGGGTACCAGCCAAGCGGGGAGTCATAAGCCCAATACTGCGGTGGCCCAGGCTTACTACAATAAGAAAGAGGGTGTCAAGCGTCTGACTACGGAGACTGGCGCCGGGCAGTGGGGCAGTGCCCTATCCATGGGCTGTATGTTCTTCGGACTTGAGCTAAAGGTATACATGGTCAAGGTAAGCTATTACCAGAAGCCCTACCGCCGCGTCCTGATGGAGACCTGGGGGGCCAAGTGTGTGCCTAGTCCCAGCCCGGATACCAAAGTCGGACGGGATATCCTGGCTCAAGACCCTGATTCCACTGGTAGCTTAGGTATTGCTATTGGCGAGGCATTAGAGGACGCCTTTGCCCATGACGACACCAAGTACTCCATAGGCAGTGTCGCTAATCACGTTCTACTGCACCAAACAGTAAACGGTCTGGAGGCAAGGAAACTGATGATGGAACAGGCAGATGCCTACCCTGATATCATCGTCGGTTGCATTGGCGGCGGCTCGAATTTCGCCGGCCTGTATCTGCCCTTTGTCAAGGATAAGATTGACGGCACTAGGCCGGATCTGCGTATCATCAATGTCGAGCCGACCAGTTGTCCCACGGTAACCAAGGGGCTCTATGCCTGGGACTATGGGGATGTGGCTGGACTGGCCCCGATACTCAAGATGCATACCCTGGGTCATACCTTTGTGCCCCCGCCGGTTCATGCCGGGGGCCTGCGTTATCACGGGATGGCACCCATCATCTGCCACCTCCACAGGCTGGGCCTTGTTGAGGCGAGCGCGGTGCCACAGCTGGCTACCTTCGAGGCCGGGGTAACCTTTGCCCGCACCGAGGGTATTGTTAGCGCCCCGGAGACCAACCACGCCATCAGGGTAACCATTGATGAAGCCCTGAAGTGTAGGGAATCTGGCGAAGCGAAAACTATTCTCTTGGCGCACAGTGGGCATGGGCACTTCGACATGGCTGCTTACGAAGCCTATCTCTCTGGTAAATTAGAGGATTACGAATACCCTGAGGAGAAGGTAAAGGAGGCACTGGCTCACCTGCCTGAGGTCCCGGGATTATAAATATTGCTTAGCTAAGGGGGTGGGGGCTCAGGTGTCCCCACTCCCTTTTTCTATTCTTCCCAAGCCCACCTAACTAATTTTTTGGTATAGCGTTATTATAAGTGATACAATATGCCATAGTGATGAAAAGGTTAGGCCTGAAGCATTTATTATTAATATGCCTCGTTCTACTCTTATCGCTGCTCCTAAGTAGCGGCTGCGGCGTTATTATCCCTGAAGAGTGGTTTGTGCCACCGCCCGATGTCGAGGAGCCCATACCATCTACTCCTACTGAGCCCGCTCTCGGTCCTATTGACCCTGAGCAGGCATCCCCGCCACCCTGTAACGGTGGTGAACCCCTGCCCGACTTTGTCGCCGTCGTGGAAAAGGTTAAACCTTCCGTGGTGGCTATCCAAACCGACACGGGAGCCGGCTCAGGTTGGATTATACGCGGGGATGGCATTATCGTAACCAATAATCATGTGGTCAGCGGCGCTCAGACGATTGCCGTAACCCTGGATGATGGGAGAACCTTTACTGCGGAAGAGGTGCGTACCGACTCGCTTACTGACCTGGCGGTGGTTACCGTTGGTGCCGAAGACCTCCCGGCAGCCGAAATTGGGAATTGTGAGATACTCAAGGTCGGTCAGCCGGTAGCCGCTATCGGTAATGCACTGGGGTTGGGGATAAGGATGACCGGGGGCTGGATCAGCCGCCTTGGAGTTTCCATCCCGGTATCCGCCGGGCAGACATTGGACAACCTTATTGAAACCGACGCCGCTATCAATCCCGGCAATAGTGGCGGGCCTCTGGTTAACATGGCGGGAGAGGTAATTGGCATCACCAGTGTCAAGGTTTCCCAGGTTGGTGTTGAGGGTTTGGGCTACGCCATCAGCATGACTACGGCTAAAGAGGTTATTGACGAGCTAATCCTCAAAGGTTACGTGACTCGCACCTATCTGGGAGTTGGGCTTTCCGACGTAAATTCCGTAGTAGCCTTCTTCAATAACCTGGCGGTGGATGAGGGGGCATTCGTCACCAGAGTGGCCTCGGGTAGCCCCGCCGATGAAGCCGGTCTTAAAGAAGGCGATGTTATTGTCAAGTTGGATGGTGAGGAAATAACCAATTCTGGTGAGCTTCTGAAGGCGGTACACAGCCACAGCATCGGTCAAACAGTGGAAATTGTCTACTGGCGGGGTGATGCCAGGGATACCACCGAGGCTACCCTTATCGAAAGTCCGCCCCCCTCCTCTTAGTCTAGCCGACACACTCCCAGTAGTACCTCGTGGCCGCTTAATTTGTAGCTTGCCGTGAACACGCCTTCTGAGGGTATCCCGCAGTTAAGCTCGCGTGACAGTGTTTCCTGCTTGATGTAGCTGGCAAAGTCCTTCATTACCTGCCTTATGTAGTCGTCACCCTGGTAATAGGTAATTATATAGTCGGCGATGTCAAATCCCGCCGCGCGGCGCATGGTCTGCAGGCGGTGCACTATCTCCCGCGCCAGTGCCTCCCTGAGAAGCTCAGGGGAAATCTGGGTATAAAAAGCTGAAGAAGGATTTGCTATGTTATCAACTACATAATCAGGTTGTCTTGCCATATCTGCTAATTCTGCTGCCGTCGCAAGCTTTATGTCCTTGACATTGAGCTCTTCCAGAATTTGAGGCTTAACTCTCTCCAGAGCCAATTGCCCCCCATATGAAATCAAACTGTCACTGACATAGTTAGTTGGCAGAGGCTGGCGTACCTTGATACCGGCTTTACTGCGGGCGGCCCGGCCCAGACTGGATATTTTCATGGCTAGTTGAGTATTATCAGATAGCTGCTTATCAATCTTGGTCTTATCCGCCACCGGGAAGTCGGCCAGATGCACGCTATCCGGAGCCTCGGGAAATGCCGTGGCGACCAGATTCTGGTACAACTCCTCAGCCAGGAAGGGCGTGAACGGGGCCATCAGCTTGGCTAACGTCACCAGACATTCGTAGAGGGTGGTATATGCTGCCAACTTATCGGCATCGTTCTCACTCTTCCAGAACCGACGTCGGCTGCGGCGCACATACCAGTTAGATAACTCATTAACGAAGGCTTCTATCCTTCGTCCCGCCTCCGTGGGGTTGTAGTCTTCGAGAGCCCTATCGACGTCAAGTATTAGCTGGTTGAGCTCAGAGATAATCCACCGGTCCAGTTCTGCTGGCTCTGCTGAAGTATTACTCTGGTCGGGGACAAAATGGTCAATATTGGCGTAGGTAACAAAGAAGGAGTAAACATTCCACAGCGTGAGCAGGAGGCGGCGGGTTATCTCAGCGACCAGTTTTTCTGAGAAGCGGCGCACATTGCCCGGCGGTGACGAGGTAAGGCAGTACCAGCGCAGGGCATCGGCACCGTGCTTATCTATTACTGCCCTGGGTTCGACCACATTCCCCTTAGCCTTGCTCATCTTCTCCCCTCTGTCGTCGAGGATGTGTCCCAGACAGATGACGTTCTTGAAGCAGGGGCGGTCAAATAGTAGGGTGGATATGGCATGCAGGCTGTAGAACCAGCCGCGGGTCTGGTCAACGGCCTCACAGATGTAATCAGCGGGGAACCTGCCGTCCTCAAGTAGGCCTTCATTCTCAAACGGGTAGTGGTGCTGGGCAATCGGCATGGCCCCAGAATCGAACCAGCAGTCAATTACCTCCGGCACCCGTCCCATTTTTGCCCCGCACTTGGGACAGTCAAAGGTTACCTCGTCAACAAAGGGGCGGTGCAGGTCCAGGGGTTCTTTAAAAGCGCTGACATCAAGCTTATCCTTAAGCTCTTCTACACTGCCAACGCACTCATAACTGCCGCAGGCTTCACAGCGCCAGACGGGCAGCGGCGTGCCCCAGTATCTTTCCCGGGAGAATGCCCAGTCTACGTTATTTTGAAGCCAGTCGCCAAAGCGCCCGTACTTGATGTAGTCCGGGTACCAGTTTATCTCCTGGTTGCCGGAAATGAGCCGGTTTTTTACCGCCGTTGTCCTGATGTACCAGGTCTGCTTGGCATAGTAGAGGAGGGGCGCCTCGCAGCGCCAGCAGAAGGGGTAGGTATGGCGTATCTTCCCGCTACGGAAGAGGAGTCCTCTATCTTCTAAGTCCTTGAGAATAAGTGGGTCAGCATCCTTGACGAATTTGCTCGAGAAGGGATAGCTGCCGGTAATTACTCCCTGCAAATCCACCGGGTGAACAAAATGAAGCTCATTATTCTGGCCAGCCTCAAAGTCAACCTCACCGTAGGCGGGTGCTACGTGAACTATTCCTGTTCCCTCTTCCAGAGAGACAAAATTGGTGTCGATTACCTCGTAAGTAACCTTTTCCCCTGGTTGCTGTTTTATGCGCTCTGACCCCACTATCCTGTTATGAGCATCATCAAACATAAACTTAAATCGGCGAAGCTCCACTCCATAATCGTGAGGATTAAAAATGGGCTCATACCTAAGATTTACGAGATCACTCCCCTTCAACTTCTCCTCTAGCGTGTAGCCATCTAGCCCCACCCGCTCACGCAGGGCATCAGCCATAATGATATATTCATTATCCACCTCAACGATGGCATAATCAGCATCAGCGGCTACGGCTAGGGCAGTGTTACCAGGCAAAGTCCACGGAGTAGTGGTCCACGCTAGTAGATAGGTAGGTTCAGCTTGTATTTTATCCAAAAAGGGCGCGGGAAATCTCTTACTTACTGCAAGATTGAGTAAAGATTCTTGGTCAACCTTAAACTTAACATAAATAGAGGGGTCTTCGGCGTCATCGCGGTAGCCGAGGGCAACCTCGTGGGAGCTCAGGGAGGTGCCGCAGCGGGGGCAGTGGGGGGTGACCTTATAACCCTGATAAATGAGCCCCTTATCCCACATCTGCTTGATGGCCCACCAGCAGCTCTCAATGTAGCTATTATTCATGGTGACGTAGGGGTGTTCCAGGTCAACCCAGAAGCCGATGCGCTCGGTCATTGCCTTCCATTCCTTGAGGTAACCGAGAACACTCTCCCGGCAGAGGGCGTTGAACCTATCAATGCCATACTCCTCAATCTGTGCCTTGTTAGTAAGTCCCAGCTTGCCTTCCACCTCCAGTTCTACCGGTAGCCCGTGTGTATCCCAGCCGGCAATGCGCGGGACATAATTACCCTTCATCGTTCTGTAACGGAGGACGACATCCTTAAAGACCCGAGCCAGCACGTGATGTATTCCAGGACTGCCGTTAGCCGTGGGCGGCCCTTCATAGAATACGAAACGGCTGCTCCCCCGACGAGCATCTACACTCTGGGTAAAGGTGTTATTCTTTTGCCAGGTGCTTAAGATGGTTTCCTCAAGCTGTGGGAAGTCAACTTGGCTTGTTACGGTACGGAACATGATGAAAACCTACCTACTTCTATATAAAGAATCCCGCCCGGTGGGACGGGACCACGCACCAAAGGTAACCACGCCTCTGCAATTTAAAAGTTAGCACACTCCAGGTAATAAATCAATCAGGGTGGTTACTTCTTCGGTCGGATAACTACCTTACGAGCCTCGCCCTCACCGATACTCTCGGTGGTAACATCAGGGTGGTTAGCCAAAGCCAGGTGAATGATGCGTCTCTCATAAGCTAACATCGGCTCTAGGCTGAAGGGGGATTGCCGGGTACTCACCTGCTCTGCCAAGCGCCAAGCTAGAGTCCGCAATTTTTCGGAGCGGCGATGCCGATAGCCCTCGACATCAATAGCAATCGGTATCCAGGTCTTGGTCTGGTGGCCGACGATGAGTCTGAGGACAAACTGCAGGCAGGCCAGGGTCTGTCCCCGCCGCCCGATCAAAATACCCAGGTCATAACCCTGAATATCGAAGGCGATGGGTGTCTCCTCCCCCTGGTCACTGGCTGGTTGAACTTGAGGCATCACCGAAGCCTCTAGCCCCATCTTGGTAAGCAAAACCTCTAAGACGTCCTTGGCTACCTCGGTGACGTCGCTCTTCGCCTCAGCTACCAGCTCTACCCTGACTCGAGCTGGCTCGCTACCCACACCCAGGATCCCGCGTTTACCTTCACTAAGAACGGTGACCTTTACCTTTTCCCGAGTGACGCCTAATTGATTTAAGGCTTGCTGGACTGCCTCCTCTACGGAGTTGGCGCTTGACTCCATATTCTCCTTCATCTACTTCCTCTCTTAGAGTATCACTCGAATCAACAATGTCGGCTTCAGAAGCCTGGGTCTCGGTGATGGTGGCTTCCGCTTGAACAATGCGTCTGCTCAGTTCCCTACCACTGGCCTGTCGTCCGGCTCCACCCCTAGCTAAACCACCCCACCCTCCAATAACGAAGTATTGCATAACCATACTAATAATATTTGATGTTATCCAGTAGAGAGCTAGGCCACTGGGTAAGCTCATTGCAATGAAGCCAAACAGCAGCGGCATCATCCACAGCATCATCTGGCCTTGAGCGCGCTGTTGCGGGTCAGTGACATTAGGCGTTACCATCTTCTGGGAAAGCCACATGGTAACCCCAACCAGAACGGCGACGCCTAAGTTAGGATAAACCAGGTCAAACCAGAGGAAATGGCTATCCAAAGGTAGCGTTGTGTACAGTATGGGCCAGGACCAGAGATACCGGGAGAGACCCAGCAGATCCTCAGGAAGTACCCCCAGAGCTTTGATAATTGACTGATAGAGAGCTATCCAGATGGGAAATTGGATTAACATCGGTACGGCGCAGCCGGCCGGACTTACCCCGGACTCCTTATACAGTCTCATCTGCTCCTGAGCCAGCTTCTGCTTATCCTTGGCATACTTCTTCTGGAGTTCAGCCAGCTTGGGCTGGAGACTCTGCATGGCCCGGCTGGACCGAAGTTGTCTCGCCGTAAGAGGATACATCGCCGCCCGAATAATAATAGTTAAAATAATGATAGTCAGCCCGAAACTACTGTATAGATAGCTAGACAGCGCCACCAGGCTGTTTAGCATCAGTGCTACCGGGCCGGCATTCCACCATTCCACGAATTAATCTCCTTCACTTATTACTAAGGACTGACTCCACAGCGTGGCCTGCGTCTCAACGTTCACTGCATAGAGGGCATCCTCGCTTGAGGTTTGGGCTTTAATGTAGACAATCCCGTTTTCGGCACTGAGAGGAGAGTATATCTTTCTATCTATGTTTTTAGGGATGTCTCCTATCTCTTCCCTGACATCGATTATGGGCTGCCTCTTTTGCTGGCTGGTGGTATCTAGTGAGTATACCTTGCCTTGTTCGGTGGCGATGATGACCGCATCGCCAACCACTATCGGTGCTGAGTTAATCGGGCTTCCTAGGGCAACAGCGCTGGCAACCTCGCTGCCGTTTTCGGCATTAAGAATATAGACCTTACCGTCAAGGTTCGGGGCATAGATTATGTTATTATGGATTACCGGCTTGGCCCAGAACCACTTGCCACCTTCGACCTCTGACCGCCATCTCAGGCTACCATCGTTAGCGTCTACGGCGTAAACATGCCGGTCAAAGGAGCCAATAAAAACCGTATTTTCATATATAAGTGGGGTGGTAATGAAGGTTGCCCCGATTTCAAACTCCCACTTTTTACTGCCATCACTAACATTCAGGGCGTAGAGCTTCTTATCGAAGGAAGTGATATATAACGTATCTCCTTTGATGGCCGGAGTTGACCAGATCTTGTCCCCGGTCTCAAACGACCATATCTTATCGCCGGTAATGGCATCAAGGGCGTAGACTTTACCATCGGAGCTGCCAAAATACAGCCGGCCCTGATTCACCGCTATTCCGCCGATTATGGGCCCCTCAAGATTACCCTCACGGGGATATACCCATCTAATTCCCCCAGTGCTGGTAACGAGAGCATAAACTTTTCCAGAAGACCTGTTGCCCTCGATTTTGTAGACGCCAATGTAGACTAAATCCCCGTCTACGGCTGGAGTGCTGTAAATGGCTACCTTTGAACCTTCCTCCCCCAGCACGCCAGCATCTTCATTATTCTGCCAGAGAGGACTGCCGTCTGCTTTATTAAGGGCGACCAGCCGACCATCCATAGAGCCCGCAAGAATACTGTCACCGGCTACGGTGGCCCCTGACCAGCCCTTGGCCTGACCTCTGCCGTAACAACCGGAGAGAGCCACCGTAATGCCGAGAAAGATAGCCAGCAGCAGCAATATCCGGCGTAGCAATGCTCTTCTATCGCGTTTAATTGGCACTGATCCCTTCCTCCACTCGGGGACGTTAGTGGTCGGGTACCGGGTCGTAACCACCGGCACAGCGAGGATGACAGCGGGCTATCCGCTTCATTCCTAGCCATATCCCCCTGAGGACACCGAACCTTTCAATAGCCTCATAGGTATATTGAGAACAGGTTGGGTAGTAGCGACAGGAGGGTGGTCTTGCCTCCGATATCGTTCTTTGATAAAACCTGATTAATCCTAAAGCTAACTTTCTCATGCTTCCTCAGCTGAATACTCAGCGCCGCCATTTCTAGCGCTATCCCGTGCCGGTAGTTGTTCTGTGCCAGCTTTCTTTAGTAGACCAGCCTGCCTTAGCAAACCGGTGACTGACTTCTGGAGGCTGGCATAATCAGTATTAGCTAGCGGGCGGGCAATAAAGATAATATCCCATCCCGGCTCAAGAGGCGAGAGGCGCAGGATCTCGCGCAGTCGGCGCTTTATCCTATTTCTGGTTACGGCTTTACCTACTCGTCGGCTAATTGATAGGCCGAACCGGGATAAATCAAGATGATTAGGCAACGCCTTCATCACCACTAAACTATTTGCCCACGATCTCCCCTCATTATAAACTGAGGCATACTGCCTTGACTTTCTAAGCCACTGTTTCCCCCGCATCCCCTTACTCCTAACCAATTTACCAAGAAAGCGAGTATTTATCAAGAGGACGGCTAAAAGGCTTTACTCCTTAAGAGACATCCCCTCCCTCGACTCTAAACTGCGAACCGATAATCTTAGTCTGTAAAACCCTTAATTTTTTCTCAAGTCAAGGGGGAGTAATAAGAGCAGGGTTCATCATGAAAGCGGGGATAGTAAATGTTCTTGGTAGAGGCAGTACTTGCGATATCATACTACGGTTAATCTCTTGCGACCCTTGAGCCGCCTGGCTCTTAGGATAGCCCGTCCGCCCCGCGTGCTCATTCTCGCCCTAAAGCCGTGCTCACGTTTCCTGGGAATCCTCTTCGGTTGATAAGTTCTCTTCGGCACTCTAACTCCTAAACAAGCTAAGACATTATACTTACCCTGCCTTTTGACTGTCAATCTAGCATATTGGATGTAAAAGTCAAATCGCTGGAGAGCTGCTATCGCTGTGTTTACTGGGTTACCTGCTGAGTAAGGTCATGGCCACTTGAGACTGGCTTTCTGTTGAGGTCACAGTTTGGCTGCTTAGTTAACTACCTATGAGCTTGCCATCTTATAGGTATGTTCAGGTACATATGGCAGTAGGGCGATGTATCTCGCCCTCTTTATGGCTACGGCTAAAGATCGCTGATGCTTGGCACAAACACCTGTTCTACGGCGCGGCTGAATCTTGCCCCTGTCTGAAATATAGGATTGCAGCTTTGCGGTGTCTTTGTAGTCTATCGCTTTAGCCTTGCTCACGCAGAAGGCACAAACTTTGCGTCTAGGTATATATCTCCCCCCTCCCCACCTTTTCCTCGTCCTATAATTAGTCCCCCGATTAGATCTTGGTTCTGCCACTATTTATAAATTCCTCTCTAAGGTTTAGATTTAACTGAAGGGAATGTCCTCTGGATTCAATTCACCAGTCTCAGCTTCCTCAGTCCCCTCTTCAGGTAAGGGGGCTGCTGCCTGCCTGTCTAGGAAGGTTACTTTATCAGCAACTATCTCGTTACGAGTTCGCTTCTCCCCCTCTTGGCTCTCCCAGGTGCGTGAGCGTAATCTACCCTCGACGTAGACGAGACGTCCTTTAGTTAGAAACTGATTACACTGTTCCGCCAATCTATTCCAGGCAACCACGGTAAACCACTCTGTCTCCTCTCTTCGTTCACCCTGACTAGTGGTATACCTCCAGTTGGTAGCCACACGGAATGAAGTTACTGGATTACCGTTTGGAGTGAAGCGCATTTCAGGTTCGCTACCCACGTTACCTATGATTATCAATTTATTTACGCTTGCCATCGTCCCAAAACTCCTTAAATTCCCTGCTAAAAGTCTAACTACCCGGGTTTATCAATAGATGTCGCAGAATTTCCTCTGAAATTCGCAGGCTTGCTTCGAGCTCCCTGCACAGTGTCGGCTCAAATCTAAATTCAATCAACACATAATTCCCCTCCGTGAAGTGCTCTATGGGGTAGGCTAACTTTCGTTTGCCCCACTGTTCCGTGGAGGAAATGATACCACCTCTTTCAGTAATGGACTGACCTATCTTGTCAACTCTACTCTCTAACTCCTCATCCATAACCTCTGGACTAATAATTAATAACAGCTCGTAGTCACGGAGCTGCTTATCTTCTGTCTCCAATGCTTGCTTCTCGGTTCTTTTAGATGTCATTTGCTCTCCAGAAAAATTTTGTGATATATTATAACACAACTGGGCAATATCAACAATGTATGCCGGTTGTTAAGGTTTTTACCGTCGCTTGACACTCTATCCCACCACTGATAGACTTTTGCCAGATAGCACATAAACTGCTTACTTCGTAAGCCTGGTGCGCTAGTGTGGCCCCGTGGTGTAGCGGACTAACATGCCACCCTGTCACGGTGGAGATCGGGGGTTCGAATCCCCCCGGGGTCGCCAACAAATCTATTTTCGCACAAAAGTGGTCCTTCACCCAAGTCTTCCTCGTCCGAAAGGCCAACCTATCTCGTCCGTAAGGCCGATGACCGAACATCCGATGCACCCCGTTTTATAACCCCGTGGGGATTCAAAGCCCCTATCGACCAAAGGTCTCACATTCTACTGCACCTCGCCCATAAGGCCTCGGCTTTCTTGGCGTTTCGCATTCACAAATATGATGGTAACCTCTTTAACGTCTTTGCCAGGGAGGTACCATCATGAGGACAGAGCTGGCACTCCGCGAGTTCATCGCTAGCCGTATCTCAGCTAACCTGAGCCCAGCCACCATCGAGTGGTACAAGGACAGGCTCCTCCCCTTCGCCAAGAGCTGTCCTACTCTTCCGCGCCGACCGGAGCCGGTCGAGTGCTTTCTGGCAGAAATCCAGGGCAGCTCAGAGACGAAATACGATGTCTACCGCGCGCTCAAGACATTCTTCAAGTTTATGAGCAGCCGCCACCAACTGCCCAACCCTATGGAGGCCATCCAGTCGCCGCGCCGTCCCAAGACGCTCATGCCGACACTCGAGGTCGGCGAGCTAATGAAGCTTCTCCACTCCGTGGAAAGCCCGCGGGACAGGGCGATAATAACCCTTCTGGTGGACTGCGGGGTGCGGGCTGGCGAGGTGTGCTCCCTTCTCAAGCACAACGTCAAGCGAGAGACCATAGTTGTTCACGGCAAAGTGGGTTGGCGCGAGGTTCCCGTTTCTGAGGAGACGAGGCGCCTTCTTCTCCAGGTTGCCGCTCTTAGTGCAGACGATCACGTATTTCACGGCCAGAAAGGCCCAATCACCAGGCACCTCATCTACGCCATAGTCCGTCGGGCTCTGGAAAAGGCCGGCATCAAGGGGCCGAAGCTTGGTCCTCACCGTCTGCGACATGCTTTTGGCAAAAACTTTCTCGTCCAGGGCGGAGACCTCCGCTCTCTCCAAGAGATAATGGGGCACGCCGATATTGAGACGACCCAGAAGTACGCCACGCTCAACTTGACCGATATCATCAGGAAGCATCAGAGGTTCAGTCCGCTCCGGGCAGCCCACGCTGCAGCACAGGAGAGCCTCTTTACCTCTGAGGCCCTCAAGGAGGCCGAAGAAATATTCGCCGCGAAAACAGAGGATGATGGCAGTAATGCATAGCAGCAGCCGAGGTAGTCATGAGATGTAAACCATTCGTCTTGACCACACAAGACAGGCTGAAGCTCCGTCGCGCTGTTTTGCAGCGTCTACGGAGAGGTCGGCGAAGTGCCGTTCGTGGTAAGGAAATGGCTCGGGAACTGCGGCTGCCCGACGATCGCAAGATTCGTCTTGTCATTAGAGAGCTAATCTCAGAAGGAGTGCCTATAGCCTCTGCGGTGTCCGAGCCAATGGGCTTCTACATTGTGATTAACGAGCATGAGGCAGCAGACTACATTCGAGTACTCAAGGAACGAATCAGAGAGGATACAGCCAGGCTCCGTGACTTCGAGAAAGCGGTTGCTCACTTCAATGTTCCTGAACAAGGACAACTTTGGGAGGGCTAAATGGTTAACGAAAAACTGGATGAAAAGGTAATAGTCAAACTCCTCAGGGAAGCTGACGATCGATGGTATCGGACACATTCGGGTCAATACAAATACCAGGAGCACATCGACTTCGAGGCAGCGTACATAGCGAAGAATTACCACCGGAGAAGCAGGAGGTGAATATCATGGGACAGCCAGGAAGCGAAGTAGTTACCGTTGAGGAGCGCCGAGTTTCACCGGTGTTACCCCAGCAATCAGAAGCCCTAATGGTTACTCCCCAATATATCGAGCAGACAAAACAATCATTAGCATTACTGCGAGAGCTTGTGAGGGATGTGTTGGTGAGGGACCGCGACTATGGGCGCGTTCCCGGGACGGGTGACTTTCTGTGGGACCCAGGTGCCTCTCAGATCATCGGCTCCTTCAACTGCTACCCAGGACACAGACGTATTCTCAGCCTGGTCGATGATGGGCAGAAGATATCGGCAATAGTTGAGGTGCCGATCTTCAGCCGTAGCGCGGGAAACGAAGTCGGCAGTGGCATTGGTGCGTCCTCGACCATGGAGACCAGGCACAAGTATCGCTGGGAGGAGAATCCACAAGACTGGGGTTATGGCGAGGAAGCAATCAAGTACTTCAAGACCAGGGAGAGAGAAGGTAAGGTCGAATACCGCATTCCGAACCCGGAACACAGCGAGCTTCTAAATGTGGTTATAAAACAGGCTTCTAAGAGGGCGGAGGTAGACGCTGCCGAGGGGCTACCTGGAGTTGCCTCAACACTGAGAGAGCTTTTCTCCGGGAAAAAACAGAAGGGTAAGAAGGGCGAGTCACCACCAGGCGAAGGTGAAGCCAGTAGCGCCAACTGGACCAAGTTCTGGAGCGAGGTGCGAGCTCTTGATCTGCCGGAGGATGCCCATGTAATGCTGGGGGTCACCTCAATGAAGGACTGGCTGGCGGGGGGGCGGAGCCTCGACCTGGCGGTGAAGGTACTGGCCCTAATGAAACAGGGCACGACTCTCGATGAGGCTCTTGGCGAAGCTAAATCTCCATCCAAGAAGTCAATAGCAGGTGAGTGGAATAAAGTTACCCAAGTGCAGGTCTCTAACTATGATGCCCTGGAGAGGGTCATTGAGAGGTTGACCGGCAAGCGGCCTGCGGCGATTTATAAGGAACTCGGGTGCTCGAGTCGAAATGACCTCTCCATCACAGCATGGGAAGCGTTCCAGCAGCTGAAGCACTTTTGGGGGCCTAAAGATAGCTGACCGGAGGTTATTATGCCAGAACGAGGCTTTGATAGCGGTTATTGGACTGACCCCTTTATTCAGAAATTGCCATTGGAAGGGAAAACTCTTTATGCCTATCTTTGGACCAACAACCACTGTAATCAGGCCGGGCTATATGAAATTACCCCCGATACTATTTCCTTTGAGATGAAATTGGAAAAGGAAAGGATTACCGAATTGATGCACCTACTGGAGCCAAAGGTGAAGTGGTATCCAGAACAAAATCTCGTTTGGGTCAAGAACTTTCTTAAGCGACAGGCGAAATCTTCTAAGTTCTTGCAAGCCGCGGCGAAATCGCTAACTACGATCCATGTCAACGGAGCTATTAAGGAGTTTCTGGAATACAACCTTCAAAGATATAGGATATCAATACCATATCAATATTATATGGATAGAGTATCGATACCCTCTATATCTGCGTCTAGTTCTATATCTGATTCTATAGCTGATTCTGGTATGGGGTTAGGGGCTGTTAAGGGGGAAGGGGTAGAAGGTCGGGAAGCCATCCCTCGCAGCGAGAGTGAAACTGAGGAGAGCCTATGCGAGGGAGACCGTGAGGTCATATCAATTTGGTGCTCAGTCAAAGGATTCAGCATGCCCAATGAGGAGGCAGCCCAGCTGGTCGCCAGGTTGAGAACAGAGTTCCCGGACATAGATATCCGTAAAGAATCTAAAGCATGGGCAGTACGGAAGCTTTCCGATCCACTGAGGCCTAATTCAAGAGCTTCAAGTCAGCTCTGGCATTGGATGAATAAGGCACGTGACTTTGCCCAAGAAAGGAGTCTAATTGAGCGAGGTAAAGGTCAAAGGGTCAAAGGTTCAAGAACAGCCTCGGACTTCAGAGGGGGAAAGTGGTAGCCCCTACAGTCTGCTGGGCTACGGGCCACGGATAAAGAGGCTGACAACGTGGGAGCCAGAGAGGTGGAAGCGGTTCAGAAATCCATCGACCTCAGGGTTGCCGGCTCTGAGTCGGGAGTCTATGCGGTTCCATACTTGGCGGGATCGTGGCAACCCGAGTCTGTCCCGGGCCTATTTCATGGCCAAGGGAATGGCCCGAGGCAATCTAAGCTGGGGTAACCTTCTTGTACTGGCTGGCCCAACCGGGGCTGGTAAGACACATCTTGCTCTGGCCATCGCCTGGGAGTGGTTTGACGATGGTTCCAGAGTTTTGTTCGCCAGAGTTGACGACCTTCTTGACCGGCTGCGCCGAGGCTATGACGATAGCAGTTACCATCAGACGCTTGATTTTATACGACGCTGCGGCTTGCTTGTTCTTGATGACCTCGGAGCAGAACACGCTAAGGAGTGGGCTGGGGAGAAAATTGACCGAATTGTTGACTGGAGATATGTCGACCGTATGCCGCTGGTGGTTACGACTAACGCCAAGAGTGAGGACCTAGCGCCTCGGGTAGCTAGCCGTCTCGCTGATCACAGTTGCAGTATGGTAGCCCAGATAGATGTCGAGGATTACAGGACATCAAGGAGTGGGATGACTTGATGAAGCTAACTCAGGTTCCGTAATAGGTCTGTAGAGAGGAGTTAGTATGGCTGTAGAGGATATGTCTGAAAATAATCTGCCAAAGGCAGTTAAGATAGCGAGGGAGGCTCACAATTGCTGGAAATGTGGGCGGCTCATTAAGAAAGGCGACAGGTTTACCATGCGCATAGATAGGGACAGCGGGTCATTTAAGACTTGCCCGTGTTGCCTGAAATGCGATGGCAGGGGATATGATGAGCCAGGAACTTGATGCTCTGGTAAATAGATGGATTGGAGACCTTAACCAGCTGGGTAGTAAATGGAATCAGGAACTAGCTGCTGGGATGTCCCAGTACGTTGATGCTCTGATGAAGGATACCTTTGATCCTGAAAAGTTTATGGATTTCATCAGGAGGAGCGGTGTTTCTTTTACCGGCCTGGGGGTCGCAGTCCCCCAGCAGACTGCGTTTGACTCATATAAGGTCCTGGGGCTAGATAAGTCAGCCAGTGACGAGGAAATTAAGATGCGATACCGGCAGATGCTACGCAAGCTTCACCCTGATACAGCTGGAGTGGAGGGTACTGATATGCTTTTTCAGATAATAATGACAGCATACGAAGCTATCAAAAGAGAAAGGGGGTGGCGGTAAATGAAAGACGGAGACATTGAAATTCTAAGGCAGATTGACGAACACGAGAGGACTATCGATTTGACTAAGGAGGGTGCCGACCTCGGCTGGGAATGGCGGGATGTCAGGATTCAGCCGGCGACTCTCACGCGGCTGTTTCTGGAAGGGCTGCTGGATTGCCCCTTTAAGAGCAACAGCTACACGGGATATCGGCTGTCTGAGACAGGGAAACAGGTCTTGGCTGCAGGGGAGCAGATTGTCATTCCAGCTGAATATTCAACGCCTGAAGTTGCGGTTCCGCCTGACCTATTTGGGATTATCGAGGGCTATGATGACATCAAAGACCTGCTTTTGACCGTACTCGGCAGTGAGAAGCCGGTGCATCTCCTCTTCACCGGGGTGCCGGCGTCGGCAAAGACGATGTTTCTGATGGAGCTGGCGCGGCTGGGCGCACCGTATATCCTGGGCTCTCAGTCATCTCGAGCCGGCATCGCCGAAGTTCTGTTTGATATGCAGCCTGGAATCCTGATCGTGGACGAGATAGATCGCATAGGGA
>DAOULZ010000025.1:0-10910 GCA_034414575.1 Dehalococcoidales bacterium
GCAAGGATGCTGGCATCTCTGCCATACTGCTCTACTAGCAGAACTGCTTCAGCTACCGTTTGCGGGGTAAAGTACTGAAACTTTTCCAGTGTCTTCATAAAATGCCCCTCCATTCTTTTGAGTCCACTCTACCCCCTACGTCAATCGTGCGGGTAAGCGAACCCTCTGCTTAATAGAAAAACCTAGTAGTCCTCTTACAAACGCTTTCGTACACTGCATATCCAACTCCGACATAGTTGGTTAAACTTCCTTTATGCCTGGTTCTACCCAAGGCCACAGGTTCCCTATTGGTTCTTGGCTACCCATAAGAATCACCTCCTTTAAACCTTAGGCCCGGCTCCTCTTACAATACGCTCAATCACGGGATTATAGAATAGTGAGTTATCACTCAGTTGCCGGTAAGCGCTGATTTGAATCTCCCGCGATATTCCGATTTGCTTTCCTGACACTGGGTTTCAATTAGCCCTCCGTTCGAGAAGAGAGTGCGAATCTCCGATGCCGGAATCCCATGAGATTTTTTGGTAGGCTCCCTCACAAAAATAGTCCCGTCGGCTTTCAGCTTTTTGCAGAGCAGACTAATGGTATCCTGTCTTTCTGTAGGGGCTATGTCATGGATGACGTAAAAGATGGATATAGCATCGAATGAGTACTCAGGCAGTTCTAGGTCTTTAATATTCCCCACCAGGCATTTCACATTATGGTACTTTTCCAGCCTCTTGATTGCTCTCTTAATCCAATAGTTTGATATATCAACACAAGTCAGATATCCCTTGTTGTTCAAAAATTTCACAAGGCACTGGGAGCCGGCTCCACCACCACAACCGAAGTCAAGCACGTTCTCATCTCCTCTTAATCCAAATGTCCCAAAATACGGTTTATATAGAAAAAGGCCTCCCAAAAGGCCCTTGAGTATATCCTCTAGGACAAACAAAGCTGAAGGATGTTCGAAGTCCACCTGTTTAAAGTCGTATTCAGACATCCTTTCAATCCTCAAGTCGTTATTAAAAACTTTATGCTTGCCTACATTCTAGTCTCGTCCTTCACAGGAGTCAACAGGAGTTGCTCGGTTGAACGAAACGCTACTTTGTGCAGTGTGGTAGCAAGGTGATCAGTACCGCCGACGATGTGCTATAATACAAAGGCGAAAGATTTGCTACTATGCCCGTAGTTGAAGTTAATCATATAGTTAAGTCCTACGCAGACAAGGTTGCGGTTGATGACTTGTCTTTCTCTGTCGCTCAAGGTGAGATATTTGGTCTAATCGGGCCCAATGGCGCCGGCAAGACCACCACCATCAGGATGATGATGGACATAATCAAGCCGGACGCGGGTGAGGTGATGATCCTAGGTGAGAAATTGAGTGAAGCCAGCAAGAATAGGCTTGGCTATTTACCTGAGCAAAGAGGACTATACAGGAAGCTGACGGTCATTGATTCTATCATCTATCTAGCCTCACTCAAGGGTATGGACAGGCATTCGGTCGAGGAAAAAGCTGATGAACTGCTCAACCACACCGGCATGCTGCCCCATAAAGGAAAGAAGATTGAGGAGTTGAGCCGGGGCATGGAGCAGATTATCCAGTTCATCGTTACTATCATCCATGACCCGGAACTGGTTGTTCTTGATGAACCTTTTAGTGGTCTGGACCCCGTTAACACCGAGCTACTGAAGAGAATGCTTATTAACCTAAAGAGCAAAGGCAAAACCGTAATCCTGAGTACGCACCAGATGAACGAAATAGAGGAGCTCTGTGACCGTATACTGATGATAAACCATGGACGCTCGGTTCTCTACGGGAAGCTGGCTGAAATTAAGTCAAAGTATAGAAGTAACTCAGTTATTATTGATTCTGACGGTGACTTGGGACAAATACTGGGAGTTACCGAGAAGCGGACTCATAAAGGCTACGTTGAGCTTATCCTTGACCATAACACAACGCCTAAGCAAATGCTGGAACGATTGGTTAGCACCGGCATAGTGATTAATCGATTCGAGGTAGCCACTCCTTCACTGAACGAGATATTCCTCAAGGTCGCAGGCAAGAACCATGAATAAGACACTCTTAGTTTTCAGGCATGAGTTCCAGCACACGATAAGGAAGAAGGGGTTTATTGCCCTGACCCTTATCCCACCCCTGCTGATTCTCCTGGGCATAGGGGTCTATGGCATCGTATCAGGAATCGCCAAACCCCCGGCAGAGGTGACTAAAGTCGGATACGTTGATGAAGCTGGCGGTTTCGACCAGTTCCTCACCCAGGAAAACATCACCTTCGTCCCCTTTGATACCACGAAAGCCACCACCGAGGCCCTAATTAGCGAGGATATTAAGGAATACTTCGTCATTCCGTCAGATTTTATCTCGACGGGAATAATCAGACGTTATACTACCCAGCGAGAGCTCAGACCGCCCACTGCCACTGCGGCCGCAATTGAAAATTTCATTTCCAGTAATTTGTTGGCGGGAAAGGTACCCGCAGCCACTGCCGCCAGGATTGAAGCACCTTTGAACCTGGTTACCACCACGCTTACTGCCACCGGAACCGTGGCTCCAGAGCAAGGCGGATACGCAAGTCTTGTCATCCCCGGTATTTTCGGCGCTCTGCTGGCGGCGTCTCTGATGTTCTCATCAATTTATCTCCTGCAGGGACTAGGGGCAGAGAAAGAAAACCGCCTGATGGAGGTACTGTTATCCTCGGTCTCGCCCCGGCAACTCATCACCGGCAAGGTTTTAGGAATCGGTACTGCCGGTCTCGTGCAGGTGGCCATCTGGGTAGCCGTTACCCCACTCCTGTTGAACCTGGCCTCCTCATCCATCGGTGGTTTCATCAGTACGATACAAATACCGCCCAATCTTCTCGGCCTAGCCGTGGTCTATTTCATTCTCGGCTACCTGGTGTTTGGCGTGCTTTCAATTGGTACCGCCGCCATAAGCAGTAGTGTCCGTGAGGCACAGAGCTTAGCCTCGATCTTTACCCTGTGGACAATCGCGCCCTTCTGGCTCCTGTCGCTAATCATGGAATTTCCGTACAGCCCGGCCTGGGTGGTGCTCAGCATTTTCCCCTTCTCGGCCCCGGTGCTGGTAATATTGCGGCTCGGTCTGACCGGCGTCCCCGCCTGGCAGCTGGCTACGAGCATAGCCGTGTTGGTTGCGTGTATCTTCGGCGGGCTGGTGCTGACATCGAAGCTGCTGAGAACTTACATGCTGATGTACGGTAAAAGACCCAACCTCGGGGAGATTATTCGGAATCTCAGGAGCGGATAATCCGCACACGTTCAGAAGGATGTTCGCTTCTAATCTGCACAGGGCTGGATTGGATGTGGAGCATATCATGAGGCTTGGTGGTTGGGAGAGTCTTGACATGGTGTTGAGATATACGAGGTCCGTGAAATTTGAGGAGAGTCTGAAGATATATAAGTCTATGCATTGAGAATGCAAAATTGGCTGAAGTTCTACAAGGGACCGCTGTCAAGGGATAATTACCTTCCAATACTTAGCTACGAAAATTTATTACCATTGAACAAACATCGGCATAACAACATGAACGTAATTATCGACACTTACCGGGCGGATAACGCCAGGGCTTGAGGGATTGGTAATCTCCAACGCAACCTGCTCCTGAGGAAGCACACCCAGAACCTCAGCCAGATACTTGCCATTGAAGGCAATCTTAGCCTCCTCACCCTCAATGACAGCGTCAATCTCACCAACATCGTCACCGACCTCTTCTGAGCGGGCAGAAACCGTCATTTTGCCCGGTTCTAGCTCCCCACCACCGGGAATCATTACCAGACGGACAATACCACTGCCATCCCGGGCAAAAATAGTGGCCGTCTTGGTCGCCCTCAAAAACGCAGCCACCTCAACTACGGCTCGAGTGCTATAGCTCTGCGGAATTAGCTGCCCATAATTGGGGAAGGATCCCTGAACCAGCTGTGATACCAGTTCGATATTCTTCAGGCGAAATAGAGCCTGGCTCTTATTGGAGTCTACCGTGAGGTCAACAGCCTCCTCCTGATCAGCCATCAGCCGATTCAGCTCAGCTAAGGCCCGTGCCGGAATGACAACCGTAGTCTGCTGACTAACCGGTTGCGCCAGTGGCAACTTATGTACCGCTAACCTGAAGCCATCAGCCGCCGCCAAGGTCAGCAGATCACCTTCAAATTCGGCATTAATCCCGGTAAGCACCGGACGAGACTCCTCAGTAGCCGCCGCAAAAACAACCTGGCTAATGCCTCGCTGCAGGGCCTCTACCTCTACCTTAGTAGTAATACCCGGGGCCACCTTGGGTATCGGTGGGAAATCCTGGGCGTCCACCCCGCTAATACGTGCCTCAAACCGGGCACACTTTAACTCCAGGGTCTTGGTCGATGGAGAAAGGCTAATATCAATCTTATCACTAGGCAGAGAGTTGACAAACTCGGTAAGCAGTCGAGCCGGAATGGTAATCGCTCCCTCTTCCTCTACCTTAGCTCCAATCCAGCAGGAAATCGCCATCTCCAAATTAGTAGCCGTGAGTCTAAGTCGAGACTCATCGATGGTTAAAAGGACGTTATTGGTTATCGGCAAGGTCGTTCTCGTAGCTACCGCTCGGCCGACCACATTGAGACCTCGGCTTAAGTTTTCTTGAAGACATGTCAACCTCATAATACACCCCCCAAACTTATTCCCTTTAGCGAAGTAGTATATACTAACTAATTGATAATACTCAAGCTCTCTAGCGCCGATTCCGATTACTTTTTACTTAAGACCTTTGCCCTGACTTCGCCGTTACTTCCTATTCCAGACCTATTGTCCCGCTCTTACCCCCGCTTTTTCTAACCAGACGTATGCTCTCAATCCGCATCCCTCTGTCTACGGCCTTACACATATCATAAATGGTCAGGGCGGTCACTGCAACCGCGGTCAGGGCCTCCATCTCCAGTCCCGTCTTACCCAGGCTCTTCACAGTTGCCGTAATCTCTACCGTGCTTTCAGCTTCATCCAGACTAAACTCAACCCGGCTATCACCAATAAGCACCGGATGACATAGTGGAATGAGATAAGGTGTCTCTTTAGCTGCCATGATGCCCGCCAGCTGAGCTACCGCCAGAACATCCCCCTTGGCCATTTCCCCCCTTTTTATCAGATTAAAAGTAGCCGGCTTCATTCTGACCAAGCCCTTAGCTACCGCCTCACGCTGGGTATCTGGCTTGCCGCTAACATCCACCATCTTGGGGCGACCCCGGGCGTCTACATGCGTCAGCTCTTCCATCGTTACCCTCCCACCTGGGTCATAGGGCGGTCCATAGGTAAACGCCCCTCAGCCAGGTGGTGCCGCAGTGGCTTCTTAGCCGCTGCCGCCTTAATCAAGTCCCTTAGCTCAGCCGAAGTGATACCACATCTCAACGGCTGCTTCAAGTCTACCTCTTCATCAGACAAGAGACAGGAACGAAGTTTACCATCAGCAGTCAGCCGCAAGCGATTGCACTGAAAGCAGAAATGCTCGCTAACCGGGCTGATAAAGCCGATACTGCCTTGGCCGTCAGGGAAACGGAAATATTTGGCCGGCCCGTTGCCAAAACGAGGAAAACATGGCTCCAGTTTACCTAAATGCTCCATCTGCCTTTTAATATCACTTACTGGGATAAATTGTAAGCTAGCATTACCCACCCCGGCGGTGGGCATGAACTCGATGAAGCGCACATGCCAACCTTCGTTAATAGACTTGCGCGCAAAGTCAATGACCTCGTCGTCGTTAATACCAGCCATCACCACCATATTAATCTTTACCGGATTGAGTCCTGCTAACCTAGCCGCCTCAATACCCGCCAGCACATCGCTAACGCTAGCGTCACTACGGGTAATAGTCTTAAATCTGTCTGGCTTAAGGGTATCCAAGCTAACATTAACCCGATTTAGTCCGCACCGCTTCAGCTCAGCTGCATACCGACTAAGCAAAGTTCCATTGGTCGTCAGAGAAATATCATCTATCGCCTCTATCTGCCCAAGCATCTCCACCAGCTTCGGCAATCCCAACCTCACCAGAGGCTCACCGCCGGTGAGTCGAACCTTATTTATCCCCAACTCAGACGCTGCCCTAACCACGGCGTAGATTTCCTCATAGCTAAGGATATCCCGGTGAGACATCTGGCGGACACCCGCTGCCGGCATACAATAGACACAGCGCAGATTGCAGCGGTCGGTTACCGAGACGCGCAGATAGTTTATGGGACGCTGAAAAGAATCGTAAAGCCCAGTCATAATCCTAACCTAGCCAGCACCGAGGGTACCTGTCTAGCCGCCTTTCCCCGGTGACTAACTGAGTTTTTTACCTCCAGAGACAGTTCCGCCATTGTCTTATTAAACGCCGGGAGATAGAAGATGGGGTCATAACCAAAACCTTCGTCTCCCTTCGGCTCAAAGGTTATAAACCCCCGGCATTCACCATAACAAAACTCTACTCTCCCTTCAGGTGTAGCGATAGCAATCACACACCTAAAACAAGCCGAGCGCCTCTCCCTGGGTATGCCCTCGAGCCTAGTTAGTAGATAATCAATCTTCTCCTTATCTGAAGCCCCTCCCCCAGCATAGCGAGCCGACAAGGGGCCGGGCTCCCCACCTAAGACATCGACCTCAAGACCAGAATCGTCAGCCAAGGCTAATAGTTGGCTCTCAGCCGATAGCGCTACCACCTTTAACTCGGCATTCTCCTCCAAACTCCTCCCCACCTCACTAACCACCTTGGTAATACCCTGTTCCGATAGCGTAACCAGCTCAAGGGGAAGATCTTGGAGTAGGCTCCGATACTCACGCACCTTGGCTCTATTGTTGGTTGCCAAGAGCAGCTTCCTCAGCAATGACACCTCAGAGACTACCGACAAACTCGTCGAGGCTCATCGCCGCCAGGGTCATCGTTTGAAGGGTACCCCTTGAACCCAGTTCCATAGCCACCTTGGATACGGCAACATTATCTGGAGCTTCCAAGATGTTAACAAAGTCATACGGACCCAAAACAGAGTACTGGGCTAGTATCTTAACCCCCATAGCCTCGACTTCTTTATTCACCTCTCTAATTCTGCCTGGATTCTGCTTTATGGTCTTCCTTCCCTCATCAGTTAAAGTTGTCAGCATAACATAGACAGCCATTTCTCACCCCCAATTACATATTTACTAATAATTATACTAACGAAAGGCTATCAATTACACCGGCTAACTACTTGGGATAGTGGCGGTATCCTTCAAACGCCGGCTTAGCCATCTATCAATCGAGGTCCTTAAACCTGCCCTCCAGCTTTTTAGCTACTTGAGGCATGGTGGTGTACTCCATCTCTTCCAAAGGCAGACGGTGCGGCTCAAAGGGGCCATGACGACGCATGTAGTTGGCTACTTCATTTGCCTGCTGGCGCACTATATCAAACGACTTATCGGCAAACATATCCCGCGGTCCCACCAGCTTACCATCAGCCAGCTGGAAACCAGCCGCCGTTACCCTGGGCGGCCCGTCAAAGCGAGTCGGAATACTATCCGGTATAGATACCGGCATAAAGGGGCCGTGATGTGAGCCCCGCATCCACCCCTCTACCAGATGGGGATGGGTGAACGGCTCCAGCACCTCTCCCACCGCCGGGAAGGTTCCCTGAGCCCGAACAATACATACCGGGTCATCTTTACCCACATAACGCCCGGCAATAAAAGACAGCCGCTGAGTGGACGACACGGCCGCTATCTCTCCTGCCTCCCGGCTGTAAACCGCCTTCACCATGTAGCGTGACGGGGCACCAATGAAAATCAAGAGGTTGTAAATCTCCTCCGGGGCGTTAAGGTCTATCTTCTTATGCTCCTTAACATCATGCACCTCAAAGCCAAAACCAGCGTGCATATTGGGGGCGATCACCAGACCGATAGTATTAAAGGGGTCGGCGAACATCTTATACAGGGGCATATTCCAGGCCCCAGCTGAGGTCTTGTCCGCCATAAAAACAATAACCGGCTCCGACTTCCGTTCCTCAAACTCCATCTCAGCTACCCCGGGCCCCATCCCCTTAACATTACCGGAGAAGGCATCCGAAAGCAGATCCTGCCCGGCACCGTAAAGCTTCAAGGATTTAGCTAACTCGGTACCCTCGACAAAGGTATCCCAGGCCAGTTTATGAATCTTCTCGTTCTCCTCACCATGCTGATGCGTCATGATGAGCTGCAGGTCATCGCCGCACTTGGTGACATGATAGTCAATCAGCAACCCCGCCTGCTTTGCCTTAGCCAGAGACTCGTCCGCCTTGGCTAAGATGGCCGGATGAGACTCAGAATGTCCCACATAGCCACCAATATCGGCCTTAATCACACTCAACGTAATCTTCATTTAATTGCCTCCTTTGACAATTTCTGACTAATATTCTATTCCCCTCCGCGACCCCACCCCCTCATCATAAGGGTGCTTGATCTTCAAGCACTCGGTGACCAGGTCAGCCAGCTTAATCAGCTCAGGAGCCGCCTTGCGACCAGTGAGAATAAGCTCCACCTGTGACGGCCTATCCTCAATCAGTTTAATTACTTCAGCCAGCGGGATCAGCTTAAAGGCCAGTGCTACATTAATTTCATCCAGAACCACTATGTCATAATCACCACTAAGCACTGCCTTACGAGCCGCCGATAAAGCCAGCCTTGCCTGCTCTCTATCCTCCGACTTAATATTAGCCGGGTCAACAAAATTTAGGCTGCCAAAGCTAGCTATCTCGACATTGGCTAACTGAGCCAAAATATTGCGCTCCCCGTAGGGATATTCCCCCTTCATAAAGAAAACGATATAGACTCTTCGGCCTTGACCTAGTGCCCGGATTACCGTCCCCAGCGCCGCCGTCGTCTTCCCCTTGCCATCACCAGTAAAGACCTGCACCAAACCCCGACTAGAGCGCTCTGACGACGAATCCCACTTTGATACCCCTTGTGACAAAGTAAGCTCCTAAATAGAAGCTGGTAATAAAACAAACACCCAGGTAATAGACAGTCTAACAACCTAGACTAACCATGTCAAGCAATAGTTCCACAGAGGTTATTGTTAGCCACCCGACAATAATGATATGATAATGGCTAGCGGGACAAAGAATTCAATGGGTAGAAGGGAGTAAGAAATAGACATCATCCCAGCCATAGACATTAGAAAGGGTAGATGTGTTCGTCTCTATCAGGGTGATTATGAACAGGAAACGATATTCTCTGACGACCCGGTAGAGGTAGCCTTAGAGTGGCAATCATTGGGAGCACCCAGAGTACATGTTGTTGACCTTGACGGTGCTGCCACGGGAGAACTTCACAACCTAGCTATTATCACCGAGATAGCTAATGCACTATTAATTCCCACCCAAACCGGGGGCGGCATCCGCCACCTAAAGATGATTGAACAGCTACTTAAAGCGGGTATAGATCGCGTCATCCTGGGTACCGCCGCCGTAGAAGACCCGACATTGGTCAAGGAGGCCTGCCGTAACTTCAGCGAGTCCATCATTGTTGGCATTGATACCTGGGAGGGATTTGTTGCCATCCACGCCTGGCAACAGCGTACCAAGCTAAAGGCCTTAGAGTTTGCTGGGTCAATGGTTGAACTCGGGGTGAAGCGCTTTATCTATACCGATATCAGCCGCGATGGTACTCTCACCGAGCCCAATCTGACCGCTATCGCCGAGCTGGTTAATATCGTGAGACTGCCCATCCTAGCCGCCGGCGGCATTTCATCCCTGACTCATCTGGCACTGCTGGGGCGACTCGGTGTCGAGGGAGCCATCGTGGGTAAGGCACTTTACACTGGAAACATTAACCTGAAAGAGGCTCTAGCCAAGGTTAGCTGAACGAGATGAACTTACCAACCGATATAAAGTTTAATGAAAAGGGGCTTATCCCGGCTGTAGTCCAGGATGCCGACACGGGCGAGGTACTGATGCTTGCCTACATGAATCAGACAGCACTAGAGAAAACCCTATCCAGCGGTGAAGCCTGGTTCTACAGCCGAAGCCGACAGGAACTATGGCACAAGGGTGAAACTTCAGGTAATACAATCAAGGTGCTCTCGGTATGGAAGGACTGCGATAGCGATACCCTCTTGCTCCAAGGTAAGCCCAAGGGGCCGGTGTGCCACACCGGCAACAAGACCTGCTTCTTTAGAAAGATAACCGAACCATAAGATTTTACCACCGCAGTTAGAGCCGATCACCCAGCGGAAGCCGGCTCTAGTTCATCATCAGGCTGGTCAATCTCCACCGCTCGCCTTAACGCTGATATGGCAACCTCAAGCTGCATCTCATCGGGCTCCCTGGTAGTCAGCTTCTGCAGCCAGAGCCCCGGAACCAGAAAAGCCCTGACTAAACTATTACCTTCATGACGGGCGCCGAATTGAATAATTTCGTAGCTGACACCAGCAATAGCCGGAATGAGAATAACCCTCCACAACACCATAAGCAATAGCGATGGGCGGCCAATAAGAGAAAAAACGATAATAGCAATCACCAGGACAACAAACGTAAAACTGGTACCACAGCGCCGGTGAGCCGTATTATATTCCTCCACCGCCCCGACGGTTAGCGGGACACCAGCCTCATAAGCATTGACCGTTTTGTGCTCGGCACCGTGATAGGAAAACAGCCGCCTCAAGCTAGCGGATAAGCCAATCAACTTAAGATAAGCGATGAAAATAGCCAGCCGAATAAAGCCCTCAACCAAGTGAAACAGGATAGATGACTCAATATAGACATCAAGCGTCCTGGCGAGAAAAAGCGGCGCGATAAAAAACAAGGCAACCGCAAAGGCCACCGACGCGGCTACCATACCCCAAGCTGCTCCCCCCGAGATCTTCTCCCCCTCCTCCTCACCCATTGACACGTTAGCCGAATAGAGAAGAGACTTATAACCCAGAACCAGGGTCTCAACGAGCACGATTATA
>DAOULZ010000026.1:0-92405 GCA_034414575.1 Dehalococcoidales bacterium
GTTTCATATGGGCCAAATTCGCTTCAGTAAGTTGCTTTACCATGGCTGGTGGAAGTGAATAAAAAGTGCCCTTGATAGTACTTATCGTTAAGAATTTCATCTTATGACCTCCTTTTCAAATTCGGGAGGAGTTTTCGTCTCGTGTGTCTCCTACTGCTAGGATGAGGGCACAACACCAAGTTGTTGCATCACGGCAAGTATGTTTGTCTCGGTCCACATCTCCACTATCTTCTCGTTTACAATGCGCAGGATGCTAATTCCCATCATTGTAACCTCTTTGGCCGTAGGCTTAATGCCCATATACGGACCTTTGTGAACGCCTCGTCCCGACCACCGAACCACTACTTTATCCCCTTCGGCAACCATATCCTCGGTAAGCCACTGTGCATCAGGGAAAGCTTCACGCCAGTCGGTCACCACTTGTTTCTGTCCCTCGCGGTCGGCGGCAACTCCAGGAGGTGAAGTGCGGCAGATGAAATCAGTTGCGAAAAGTTCATCTACTGCATCAAGGTTTCCCTTGGCCCAGACATCATCACCCCAACGCTGGGCGACGCCCTTGTTTTGTTCTACTGACATTTAACTTACCTCCTATAGTTCATTATGATGAAACCCCAAAAGTGCAAAAGACACTACCGATTAATTTTTAAATAAAATATTAACCTACCTCTTGAGGCTGGTTTCACTATTGGTTCGCCGTAATCCAACCTAGTTAAAGGTGCCAGTTCAGCGCACCTTTAACTGTCACGTCATCATCGTATGCGATATTCCGACGTCTTTGTCTTGGGCTAATGCTCACAAACACTTAGGAGATATGATTACTATTTTGCCCGCATAGCTTGAAGAGACTTCTTTAGCTTTGGAAGAGCGACCTCCATTTTCTCCACTGGTATCATGTCGGTATCCCAGCCGAGCATGCTCATTTGTTCACACATAGGCATTAACGCCTCCACACCTGGAACCTCCCATAGGCAGACACCCGTGTGAAGGGCACGAGCCGAGTACGAGGCTATTAGTTTACCTCCTGGCACTATTTCGCTAGGTTTAGTCGTGACTTTCTCTGCGATCTCGAGGCTAGCAGCCATCATCTCCGGTGGGACTAGCCCAATCATTTTGTGGATAACAAGAACCTCCATAAGATTTTACTCCTTCTTTAAAATTGTCCTGAACGCTCCTTGACCTTGGGACTAGCAACTATAACTTTAATTCATATATCCAGAAAGTTATCACCCCCTTCCAAAAATGTGAAACCAACCTCCAAAAGGTCGGTTTCACTATTGGCTCCCCGTCACCCAAGTGCCCAGCTAAGAATGGCGGCTCAATGCCCCCTCTCGTAACATGATAAGTTGATGAGTGATATTCTTTTTTAAAGTTTTACCATAACCCTGATAATGGTGGTTGTCAAGACCCCTAGCAAGCCTAATGTCAAAAGCACCACAATACAAGATTACTGCATTTTAGGCACAAGCATAGTGCTTTTTATGGTTTTGGATATTTGCTAAGCCTGTTTTGGGAATAGGGTGTTGTTTCTAGGGACTTTTGTATTGTTGGCTATAGATAACAAATCGCTATATAGTGCAGTCACATCGTAGCGCCTATATAATCCGGGATGCGGCTAGCAATATTTGCCTACGCTACATGTTGCAAACATAGAGGGAGGGCATTTCCAGTTTCCAATCTTGTCGATATCCATCTTGAGCAATGCGCCATGCGAAGTTACCCGGCCTTCAATAATGACTGACCTACATGGGGTATCTTTCTCGGGCTTTACACGCCGTGACTCATATATGACGTAGCACCCGTTAGGATTGTTCTCAATACAATTGGTTTTTCGTCCCTTTCTTGCACTTGTTACAAAACTCAGTGTCCTACCGTCGAAGTGATGTTCAAGCGGTACGGCATAAGGCTTGTCTCCGTTCACCAAAGCAAGAACGCCTGCGGGATTATCCTTAATGAAAATAATTACTTCCGATTGGTCCATTGTTCCAACACCAGGACTAACCATAGCACCTCCATTGAGTGTTTAGTTCGCATCTAGATTGTAACATATCTATGCAATGTGATTGGTAGTATGCCAAGAGCGTAGTCGGGACTACTTCTAGCGAAGCCTCGGCCTAACAAAATGAGTATTTGCGTGGCAGACTGTTGTTCGACTCCGGCATAATCTCTCGGTAGACCTCAGCCAGCATTGACAATTGCAGTCAGCGTGTTTACCATAGTGGTCACGGCATTCAGAATTTCAGAGTAGCTTTCTGCTTCTCTTGTAGGACTGAAAAATGAGATGTAATCTTCACCGGCAAGCTAGCGGATGTAACCACGTCGTAAAGGTGACTGGCTGCTGGAGAATTGTGCTTCTAGGGGCTTTATCTGTTACTTTGGTGCTTACTGCGTGTGCAAGCTCAAGCGGGAGAATTTATGCAGATCCGGCGTGGTCACCAGATGGCAGCAAGATTGCCTTCACCATTGAGGCCGAAAAGGGAAGCCGCGTGGGCCTCCCGGTCATCTGGGTTATGAACGCCGACGGTAGTAATCAGACGCAGCTTACTAATAGCACTGCCGATCGGGAACCAGCGTGGTCACCGGACGGCACCAAAATCGCTTTCAGCAATTGGCGCTGGAGTGCACGTAATCATAATCTCTGGGTGATGAACCCTGATGGGAGTAACCAGGAACGTCTTACTAGTATTGATGGTGATGAGCACAACCCAGCATGGTCACCTGACGGTACTAGAATCGCCTTTTATTCCGTTCGTGATGATAGCTGGGAAATCTACGTCATGAATGCCGATGGTAGTAACCAGACTAATCTTAGCAATAATGCTGCTTGGGACTTCAATCCGGCGTGGTCACCCGACGGCGCCAAGATTGCTTTTACATCCGATAGAGATGGTAATGATGAAATTTACGTCATGAATGCCGACGGTAGTGACCAGAGAAGGCTGACAGAGAGCGAGGCTATGGACGACAACCCGGCATGGTCACCTGACGGTACCAAAATCGCTTTTGACTCTGGGCAGAGAGACACGGATAATAGCCATATCTGGGTGATGGATGCTGACGGTAGCAACCCGACAATGCTGACACAGACCGAGGCTTATGATGGATATCCGGCGTGGTCACCCGACGGCAGCAAGATTGTTTTTGTATCCGATAGAGATGGCAGTTCTGAAATTTACGTCATGGATGCCGATGGCAATAACCAGACGAAGCTTACTGGATCGTGATTACCCACTGAAAAGATAACGCCAAATCCACCTCTCTAATCCTGCTTGTGTAGTTGTCAATACCCCCTAGCAAGCATCGCAATACAAGATTACTGCATTTTAGGCACAAGCATAGTGCTTTCTACGGTTTTGTATATTTGCTAAGCCCGTTTTGCAGATAGGAGGGTGTAGCTTTTTAGAGGGAAGAAATCGCTAGACTGTTATGCGGGTAACAAAATGCAACGTTATGAGTTCGAATCTAACCCCCTACCAATGAAATGTGAAGGGCACAGTCTTAACAGCTGTGCCCACTTTTATTTGGCTTATCTAATGTGGCGATGTTAGGAATTAAGTATCATGACCCAGGCATTCAATGAAGAAGCAATACCTATCCAGGATATGTAAGGTATGAGAAGTCCACCGGCAACCTTCGATATCTTGAAAAACTTGATTATGGTAATCAGAAGTACAATGCCAAGCGCCAGTATTATCGCAAAGCCGCCGATTAGGGATTCATAACCAAAGAACACCACCGACCACAAAGCATTAAGCACTAGCTGCACCCAAAACAATACAAATGCCGACTTTATCCCCTCAGTCTGTAGACCTTTGCGCCATATTAGGTATACTGCTACTCCCATAAGGGCGTAAAGGGTGAACCAAACTGGCATGAATACAGCGTTAGGAGGAGTAAAAGCTGGCTTTTCAAGTGTTGTATACCAAGTAGGAATCTTGGCTACTGTAAAGACTGACCCGATTGCTCCAGCACCATAGCAAGCAGCGATGCTGCCTATTAACTTACCTGTGTTACCTTTACTATACACATTATTCCCTTCTAGGTTAGAACCTGGCAAACTCTATTAGTGTTTAGGCTTGAGTTTGGATTAGAACTGATCAATTGTCAACTGGTCGACGTTCATTTACTTCGAATCCACCCCACGTCGGATTGTTCCGGCCATCTACTTGATCCCTTTCGTCCAAGCCGTTGCTTTGTCAAGTTCGCCATCGGCAAGAGGCCCTTTGTTGCCGGTTACTGCGAATTTTACAGTAGGAGCAACTATAGAGCATCCCGACTTAATTAATGATTTCTCAATTTTCTTAGCAGCAGAGCCAGCCATACGAGATGGGTATCCAGTATCAAAAGCTGCGGCCCGTACGCCAGATAAGATTTCGGGTTTCAGACTTTTCAAAAATAACTTCACGGCTTTAGTAGGGCCCCAAGCATGAACGGGGCTGCCTACAATTAGTATGTCGAGCCCCTTCATATCCTCAGGTTTCACCATTTCAACCTTTGCCAGGTGGGTATCTTCTTTTGTACCAAGGGAAGCTGCAACAGCTTGTGCTACCTTTTCAGTGTTTCCAAACTGGGAGTCATAGACTATTAGAACTTTCATAGTACATCTCCCTCAAAGCATATCTGGGTTATCTTCACATTTTCTACATTGATGTGTTACCAATCTACATTATAATCATGACTTAATGCCTTATCAATATTCAGACATTCGTCTTCTTCGAATCCAACCCCCGCTACTAAGCAAATAAGAGGCCAAGGTCTATGCACCTAACCTCTGTTTTTAAGTATTGAACAGTCATAAGAGCCGACTAGCAAACTCACAGAATACTTGTACTATAACGGTATCGTAGTTATTCTTTCGGGAGGAAGAATTCGGTTAAGTTGCATAGCTGCTAACATAAGGATTCCACTGCGAAGTTGCCTTATTGGAGATAGACTCTTTTCCAGCGATTCATTGGTTGCGAATATGGCCCGTTGCTTGGCTTCATTCCTACTGATCTTGCGTATCATACCCTTTAGCAGATGGCCATAAGTCTCGCATGGCGGATTGCCAATCCTTTCCGATTTCAGAATGGCTTTCACAGCCAGCCGCCCACTTATTGCTGCATTGTCCATGCCTACGCCACGGTACACGTCAACCAGGCCGGCGGCATCGCCGACTATAAGGATATTACCTACACCAGGGAAAACAACACTTTTCAGGGGCGATGCGAAGCCTTCCCTCCTTACCACTTCTCCCCGCAGTGAGAATCTCTCTTTAATATAGTTGAAGAAATGCTTGGCATACTCTAGAGGTTCGGGGTCCGCACCCGAACCGATAACCCATTGATCGTCCTTCAGATAAACCCAAGCAAACATAAGGTTTGAGAATTCACGCTGGTAGAACATGTATAGTGTGTTGGGGTTCATGTTGGTTTCGCCTTCGAAATAGAAATTAATCGCCCCGCCAGTAGCCTTTGTGTAGAAATCCTCCGGCCGTAATTTCTTTCTTATCCCCGAAAGCAACCCGTCTGCAGCGATAAGATAGCGAGTCTCTACTTCAAACTTGCTTTTTCGAGTAGCACACTTGGCCGTTATGGATTTGCCGTTTTCCTTTATCCCCGTAAATAGGACTTCATCACGGAATTCTGCTCCGGCATTAACAGCAAGCGAGTTAAGCCAGCTATCGAAGGTCGACCTCCAAAAGTTGAACATGCGCATCTTGCCTCTAGTGATCTTGCCACCCGGTGTCATCATTTCTACCTTAAATAGATCATTCTGACATAGTGCTTTTCGAGGTATTCTTTCACCAATAAGCTTCTCAAAATAGGAGAATTGTATTCCAGAGCATGGCTTGTTTCTCGGTGTCTTGGCTTTCTCAATGAGCAATGTCTTCAGGCCGTGCTTGGCAGCAAACTTTGCGGCTACCGAACCTGCCACACCACCTCCAACTACTAGTACATCATATTCGTCCATATCAATCCCCTCTAGAATAATAGCACACTGTGATTATACGATTGACGTCAAGGTTGGTAATCCAGTTTACAGGATCAAACAGAGGTTGAATGCCGATTACTAATCGAAGGTAAACCTCTTATTATGGAATAGGCTTAAGCAGGCATCTACCACTGCCGAGTCGTAGAGCTTATTCCGCTTCTTTGAAATTTCGTCTAACGCAACATCAATCCCTAAAGCTGGTCGGTAAGGTCGATGGGATGCTATGGCTTCAACGACATCAGCCACAGCCAAAATCCTTGCTTCCAAAATAATATCCTTTTTTGATATGCCTAACGGATAGCCAGTGCCGTTCATCCTTTCATGATGTTGGTGGACTATCTTGGCAACGGGCCATGGCAAATCTATGGTCTTCAGTATCTCATAGCCTATTGTTGGGTGCATTTTGATCATTGTAAATTCAGCATCAGATAACCCGTCAGGGTTGGTAAGAATCTCGGCTGGTACGCGTACCTTGCCGATATCGTGAATAAGTCCAGCCAATCGAAGTCCAGTAATACGATCTTCCGCAATGCCCATCTCTTTGGCTATTGCACAGGCAAGTTGGGTGACTCGACGCTGATGGCCGGCAGTATAAGGATCCCTCATCTCCACTATCATAGCCATGGCTCTGATAGTATCCTCCATGGCTGCTATTAACTTTTCCGTGCTGTATCTAATTTCTTCCTCGGTCTGTTTTCGATTACTAATGTCACGAGCTACCGCCAGGACCTCTGTAGGTTGTGCCTGAAGCCCACGTATGACACTATAGTTAACTTCGACTGGTACCAAATGACCATCCTTATGGTATAAGTCAAGTTCCAGTGTCCTCGACCTGCTCGTTTCGTTGAGCAACCTCTTTCCTGTAGCAAGCTCTTCTTTTAGTACTTTTATGGCCCGCTTGTAAGAAGACGGCTCAAATACATCCTTCATTTCCTTGGCCATAGCTTCCTCAACACTGTAGCCCAAGAGCCTTTCTATGGACGGGCTAATATAGTTGAGTCGCTCAGGAGAATTGATATAGAAAGACCAAATGACATCACCTATGTTATCGGTGATAATACGGTATCTTGTTTCGCTCCGATGTAGCATGTCTTCTAACATACTACGACCAGTGCTTTCGATGACCTGATACCCGCCGTTCCCTCTAATGAGACAATATCGATGGTTACTAACAACATCAAGCATGTCCAAAGCTGTTAAATTAGTGAGGGGATACGAACAGATAGCAATTATCTTGCGCTTTCTGATAGTATTATCAACTGATGCCTCATAGTGAAGGAAGTCTTTCCAATCCTTGCGTTGAATCCAAGAGCAATTACCAGCTATGCGAAGACCATCGAATCCAGTCCTTGACGATAGTTCCTCTTTTTTGAGCCAATCCTGTAAGGTTGTTTCGCAATCGAACTTCTGTGTTTGCTTATACCATTCAGCAGCATTGATTACCTCTATCTGACCTTTGCCAAAGTATTCTTCGTGATTGCTCAGCAATTCGTGTAGCGCTAATTTCGCTTCTTCAGCTAACAAGGGCTTTGATGTAACCCATATACACAGTTCATTATTATCTAATCCAGCCCTGAAGTAAGGTATCAGGACGTTAGTCAAATCTCTCTTTGTCGAGTAAAAATGACATATGTGTGTTCCCCAAGGAACACTGCCCAGAGGTCCTATTCCAGTTTCCCTTTTGTCAGTCACACTAATCACTTAGATTCGAGTGTATTCCCGATTTGGAAATCTGTCAATCCCCTGAGTAATCAATTCTAATACTCACAAGAAAGTCAAATAGAATTGAGTGGGGTGGTTGCTACGCTATTCAGATGTTGGACAGGTAGGGAGGTCTAGAAATGGTGCAGAGATATCATGGGTCGGTTGCGTTCTAATATCGTTTATGAGTTGTAATAGTTGTCAATAATTGACGGTCAAGTCTGCGATATCTGTGAGACGAAGATTAACCACATTATTTTCAACGATTCGGCAGCTGTTTCATACCTAAGACCTGACTAATTCTGATTGTTCCGAAAACAAGCTTAGGACATCTATGCGCTCAAATCTCCGGTCGCCACGAGTACCAATCCGATACGCCTTTAGTATTCCGCTATTACTCCAGCGTCTGACGGTATTAATGTGTACGTTTAAGAGCCGGGCAACCTCACTGGTTGTCAACATCGGATTGATTTCTGTATTGGCTAGCACTTATTAGTTCCTCCTTCAATGACTCCTCGATAATAATAAAGAAAAACCGATCCCTTAGGGACCGGTTTCACCATTTGCTCCCCAAAGCCCAGGTGACCACATACAGGCTATTGGTTCTTCACATTCCCAATCTGACTAAGCTATTCTATTGTCCAATCTATCTACTATCATGTAATCACACTCAACCTTAAGACACCATAGCTCCTTCAGGTAAGCGACATAGGAAATAAGTTGTAGTACTCTAAAAAAGTGAACAGAGTTATCAAATCATTTAGTGCTTAACAATCTGGGCTCACTGCAGCTACCGAGTAGCGTTGCACAAGCGTCAGTTTCGTGCAATCCTCCCTGCGTTCGCTGTTAACGCTTCGCAGGTTAGGCTGGCCAGATGTCGAGGACAGGAGGCACAATTTTAGTAAGTGAAGCCACACAACAAGTGGACAATGCTACTGATTGTGCTAGAATGGGAGTGACCTCCCTCGGTTGGCCAAAGAGACACGGAGGAATAGGGTATACTGATGTTGTCGACTGAGCGCCTACGTGAGATAGTAGCCGAATTGGCTTCTAGGCCCCAGCATGAGAAAGTCCGAGCTTTGGTCTACGAGTTGCTCGTAAACGGGCTGGGTGCCAGCAGTACGGAACTCGACTTTGAACGTCAAGTGCCGGAGGTACATGGTCGCATCGATGCCCTCCTGGGAAGGACCCTCTTTGAGTTCAAGTCGGATTTGCGGCGCGAGAGGAAAGACGCGGAAAACAAGTTGCCCGGTTACCTTGCTCAGCGGGAAGCAGAGACAGGCGCAAATTTCATAGGCATTGCTACCGATGGCGCTGTCTTCATTCCGTACGAACTCCGCGGGAGTAAGCTCATACCGTTCGACGCATTCATGACGCCTATTGAAAGACCCCGTGAATTACTTGCTTGGCTCAGCTCGGTGGTTGCCGTAAGTGCCGACTTGGAGCCAACTAGCGAAGTTGTTCGACGAGAACTTGGCCGTGGGAGCCTCGCGTGGAGCATATCCAAGGGAGAACTCACCGATATCTGGTCTGAGGTCAGACAGCGCCCTGATGTTTCCTTGAAGCGCGAACTATGGGCACAGCTAGTACGCCGAGTGTATGGAGCTACGGTTAATGAAGACTCACTGTTTTTCCAGCACACGTACCTTACGATAATTGCCAAGACTATGGCAGCAAAAGTACTGGGCGTACCCGCAACTGATCCCGGTGATCTGCTCTCAGGTCGCCGTTTTCTAGAGGCTGGGATTGGTGGACTGGTAGAATCGGACTTCTTTGACTGGCTTCTCGAATCGAGGAAAGGTGCTGACTTGGTTCGACGTATCGCTTTGCAGGCCGGTCGCTTCAAGTTAGAGGACGTTCAGACTGATGTCCTGAAGGGGCTATATGAATCACTCATAGATACTGAACAGCGTCATTTCCTTGGCGAATACTACACTCCCGATTGGCTCGCTGAGAAGATGTGCGCTAGCATAATCAATCAGCCGTTGGAACAGCATGTCTTAGACCCGGCTTGCGGTTCGGGCACCTTCGTATTCCACGCAGTGCGTCGATTGTTGAAGGCAGCTGAGAAGGCCGGTATTACATTGGAAGATGCGATTGCACTAGCTTGTCGACAGGTATTCGGAGTCGATGTTCATCCTGTCTCTGCCCAGATTGCGCGCGTCACATTCTTATTGGCGCTAGGGCAGGAGAGACTCAGGCAGAGACCCGCTAATTTCAATATCCCTGTTTATATCGGAGACTCGTTGCAATGGAACACACGTGGGTTCCTGGCTGAACGAGATGTACTCATTGAGGTTCCCGAGAGCCAGCAGTTGTTAGAGTTTCCATTCGAAGTCGCTCATGACCCTGCCATCTTCGACGCCGTCATCGGCCGTATGTTGGATCTAAGCCAACAGGAGGCATCCTCGGACGGACTGAGGTCTTGGCTTCAACGAGAGTACGACCTAGCAGAGTCAACGGTTAATACACTGATCAGGACCTATGACACTCTGCATGGGCTTGAACGTAGCGGGCGTGACCATATCTGGGGTTTCGTCGCGCGCAACCTGGTACGTCCCATCTGGTTGTCTCAGCAAGAACAAAAGGTGGATGTACTTGTCGGCAACCCACCATGGCTCGCTTATCGCTTTATGGATCAGGCCATGCAGCGTCAGTTCAGATCCGAAAGCCAGGCGCGCGGCCTATGGATGGGACAGGTTGCGCAGCAACAGGATTTGTCGGCCTATTTTTATGTCAGATGTATCGAGCTCTACTTGAAGCCGTCGGGCAAGATTGCATTTGTTATGCCATATGCAACGATGACCCGGCGGCAGTACGCGGGTTTTCGCACGGGAATATATGGTGCAACGAAGGTTAGGACACGCCGTGTTTTTGCATCCATTCGGATTACCCAAGCATGGGCATTCTCTGATGAGGTTTTGCCCCTATTCCCAGTACCATCCTGTGTACTTTTTGCCGAGAACGCAACCCACTCTGGCAGGGCTGCTCGATTACCAAAGACGATTCTTGCAGCGTCAGGAAAGCTGCCACGAAGAGATGCCACTATTACGCAGAGTGAGCAACATCTGAATTGGCGGGAGGTCCCATGGCCACCAGAGCGTCAACAGCGTTTTACAGATGGTTATGCCGCGGCTTTTCGCGATGGCGCCGTAGTCTTTCCTTCTGTACTCCTAAGAGTGAAACCGGTCGATACTGGGAAGCTGGGAGTCAATCCCAAAGCACCCTTGGTAGAAAGCCGCCGTGCTAATCTCGAGAAGCCACCTTGGAAGGACATCCCTTCGCTACGTGGGAACTTAGAGTTAGAGTTCTTACGCAGAGTCTACTTAGGCGAGTCCATAGTGCCTTTCGGTGTTTTGTCGCCTATCTTAGCGGTAATTCCCTGGGATGAGCCAAACAGCCATTTGCTCGATTCCGCCGAGGCCCAAGATCAAGGATACGCACACTTGGCATCTTGGCTCAAGAAGGCTGAAGAGCTCTGGGCCAAGTATGGCAGTGGCAAGAGGACTCTTAGGGAACAGGCTGACTACTATGGCCAGCTATCCGCACAATTCCCTATAAGACCGGTAAGAGTCGTATATAGCAAAGCTGGCACTCTGCCAGCTGCCACTATGCTACGTGATCGGGAAGGCATAGTTGAGAACAAACTCTACTGGAGTGAAGTAGGTAACCAGGAGGAAGGGTATTACCTCCTAGCTATACTGAACAGTGAGACAGCTCGCCAGCTTGCGGGGGACTTGCAGAGTCGGGGGCAGTGGGGAGCTCGCGATTTTGACAAGGTTATATTCTCTCTACCAATTCCGCCCTTTGATATCTCCAACAGCCTACACAAAACGCTGGCTGAGGCAGCCGCTCATGCTGAGCGTGTTGTGTCCTCAGTGCAAGTGAACGAGGGAGCGCACTTTGTGACCGTGAGGAGGAAAGTCCGGGCTGCCCTATTGGAGGACGGAGTGGCCCAGACCATAGATAGGTTGGTGACGAGGCTTCTGGGAACCTAAGTGACAGAACCAAAGTAGTTTCTGGAACTACTCAACGGCACCTAGTGCCCCTTGTCGTCACATGGGACAGCATTATATTCCTAGATACTATTTGAGTGGATTCGGTGAACCCTCCGATCCTTCGAACGTGTGGGTCTACGAGAAGGGTACTCGAAGGGTATTTAGCACTACAGTCAAGACAGCAGCTAATGAAAACAATCGCTGGCCCGAAGATATTGAGCAGTACCTAGCAAATCAAATCGAAGAGCCGGCGAACCCCGTCCTTGACAAGATACGTAACAGACAATTGATAACTGAAAGTGACAAGGACGTGCTTTCGACCTACATGGTCTGCATGTTGATGCGAGTACCAAAGGGACTCGCGCGAACAAAGGCAACGGCACCGAAGGTGCTCGACAAAGTGTTCGATGATGTGAGAAGGGAGATCCTCAGGTTGATGACTGAGCACCCTTCAAAGAAGACGATTCTGGAGAATCGCCTGGAAGAACTCCCCGGTCTCAGATCAAAGTACGAAACTGACTTCCCCATTGAGGTATGGTACCAGAATCTCGACCGGGACGCACTGCCTCGTCTTCGGGCTGTGCTCCCTACCATGACCTGGACATTTCTGACATCTGACAAGAGACAACCGCTCTTAACCAGTGACAATCCGGTATTCTTTTTTGAGAGTCTTGGGATTGGCAAGTCTGAATCGGAAGTAACCTTCCCCATATCCAGCGAGGTCGCTCTGTGGGCTAGTTGGCGCAAGAGTGTGACAGAAGGATACGTTGCTGTCAAAGACGCGGTTCTCAGAGAAATCAACAGAAGGACCGCCAGCGCAGCAACCAGATACGTGTATTATTCACATCAAGTGCAATGGGTCGTTAACCTAATTAACAAAAAGAACCCCAGACTCAACAGGTTGAGAGGATGATATAGCCCATTGCACTTGACGTCATATCGTTCCGTGTGGTAGACGCTTCCTAGTAGTCAACTAAGATAGGCTGATTCTTCAGAGGTTATTGGGAAATACACTATTGGGAATGACGAGAGGATCTGCTCAGGACAAGGAGGTGTTCGTCGCCGATAGGCCGGCACAATGGATTGGATATTGTACACCAGACTTTGGTCATGTTGCTTGTCGGATACCGAGCCTATTGGTCATACTGTCCTTGAACCTAATCTTTGGTAAGATGTTGAGACCTTCATAGACTTCTTTCAAGTGACTAATCTCGTATTTTGCCCTTATTTCAGCATATTGTTGTCTATATTCGTAAGAAGACCCATTTCTTGAGATGTAGTTCATTGGCCCTATCCATATTGATTCCGTTACATAAGGTGACAGTGCGTCTACTAGTACTTTTGGATCGTCATCAAGAAAGGGCTCTATAGAGACACTGGTTTTGAAGTCATTCTCGTAGGCAAATTGTAGTGATTTAAAACGTTCTTCAAATGAGGGGGCGTTTGGTTCCCAGAAAGATAGAAGTTGGTCATCATTTGACGTTATCGTAAATCTGAATTGTATTTGGGGTTCAAACCGACCGTACTTCTCACATATTTCTTGGGTGATGGATAATTTGGGTTTGGTTGTTATTAATACTTCGTTCCCAGCGTCAAGTAATTTGCCGATTACTTTGAAGCAGGCATTCTTTATATCAGGCAGATCAATAATATCATGGGAGCTTGGAAACATTACACGGCCTCTATATTTTCGGTACTCTTTCTCAACGGCAGCATTGTTGATTACCATATTTTTCCAAGTGTCTTCTATACATCTACCGAAACGCTTGGCCATCAGCTTCGCATAGCAATACCTGCAATCGTTAGAACAACCTTTGATACAATTCACATTATGATCTGCCCATTCTCTGGTACCTGACGTAATTTCACGCTGTTTAACCGGGCTTGAATTGATTGTCGTCATCTATTGATCTCCTCAAGCGACAAATGCCTCAAAGACAGTGGTTCTAGAGGTGCAGGAGGCTCAACAGCCAGCATTTCATTTACTGCCTGCCAATTCACTCTGTATTGGGTTATTGGCAACTTCCAAGGGTTACTTGTTTCGTACCCGGTTATATAACCTTTACTGGCAAGCCATTGTAGCAGTTTAATTCTCTCCTCTTCTGCCGGTTCGATTTTTTCAAAATCTCTACACATATAATCGCACATACCTTCCTCATGCCCTGTAATAGTTCTCCAAAGAATAAGCCACTGCTTCGGTCTTTGATTTCCCTTCAATCCTTCTAATACTTCCTTGTGTTTACTGCGAAATTTGGCAAAGGCACTTCTATTGTCAGGTTTATAATCAGGGTTTTTTGCCCTCTCGCAGAAGAACCCCCTAGTAGCACGCACGCCAACTTCGTAATTTGAGCACAAAATAATGTGGAAAATCTGCTTTTCTTTTGGGTTGAAAGGCATGGGAAGTACATAGCGAAACCACTTGTGAAGATTTCTCTTATAGAGTTCAATGAAATCATACTCACGCTCTTCGGTTGGTTTGTTATTCAATATAGTAGTTCGCCATCCGGTGGTACCGAATAAGGTATCTGCTTCAATAACTGTATTTCTCTCAGCTTTGGACCAATTGGCTTCATCTGGTGTCGTCGGTAATCCGACAAAATCGTCCCTACCTATGAACCAATCGGAAGTGAAAACGAAAATGATGAATTCAGTGCCGGTTTGGTAATAACTCGTAATTCTCGTTTTGGCAACCTTGTCAATTGCCTCGTAAGCTACGCTTCTAAGCGGGTCAAAAAAGAAAAGGCTATTCCCAAGGACTAATTGTGAGATAGTCTTTAGAGCTTCTTCCAGTTCTGCATTCATAAGAAAGATATTGGATCTGTTAGATGATAAGGGCCCTTCAGTCTCGGAGATATCGACCTTTGGCCATCTCCTAGCAATTACTTTCTTAAGATGCGAGTAGCAGTTAACATCTCTCTCGACCAACACAATTTTCAAATTTCTCTTATTACCATCATTACATTTTAGGTTTAGAGCGTGACCGGCAGAGCCTAAAATTGTTTCCCCGGTGTCTTTGATATACATCTCGCCAGTGGCTGCATCCAATTCAATAATTGCTGTAGCCCACCCGTGTTTGGCGGTTGGTCCGCCGGAGGTAATATTCCACCAGAAAGGATAGTATTCTCCAATAATATCGCTTTTTAGTTTTGATCCTGTGAGCCCACTAAGGCTAATTGCATCTTGCACAAATTCTAATGCCACCGATGCTTTCCTCAAATTAACTGCAATTGTGCGTAATTTATGTTATATGAATTATGTGGGCACGTGATGGTCTTGTCAATAGGAAAAAGACAGGGAAAAGCCACTACTAGTAGTTGGTTCCATCAAGAGGCTTCCAAATTGGAGGTATTAAGTGACCTCTCGTATTTGACCTTCAAAAGCTGAGTGTGGTTTAAGCACAAGTGTCGAGCCATGCAAATATTGCAAATCGCTTGTCCATCCACTCCAAAGTGCAGCTGCCCCTATTAAGGAAATAGTGTTGTCCGCTCTAACTGCGTTGGCCTTTTGTAAGGTTTGTTCGTTATCAAAGAAGAAAGCGACCGCTGTCGCGGCGTCCCTTACGTGTTGGTTGCTATGGGCTACCCCAGAAACAAAAGCTTCCCAGCAGAATAGAACCTGTCGTAAACACGAAGGTGGCCAGCAATGCAAATCCAGCGTGAAATCACATCTGCAGGATGATGATTCATGCAGCCTTTTCAAGATCCAGGCAGACTGATGAATCCCCAGAGCGCAGACCGCTAGTCCTACCGTAGATGCAAAGGAGCGGTTACCTTCACCTTCACGACCTTTACTCAGGTCTCTGGAGCTCTCGGGGACTGGGATGAACAGCGGAGTCTCAAAGCCGAGGGCAACGCTACGCCCCTCCTTTATATCAAGCTCCAGTCTCCTAACAAGCTGCTCAATATCTGAGGACCCCTGAATCGATTTAATGCCTTTATTCGGTAGTAGCCGGGCCCAAGCAAAAGCAGGAGATCTACCTTTCTTTTGGTAGCGAGTTGATCCGACGTCACATGTGTAAATCACGCGTTTCATTTCAGTTCTAAGCGGTCCTAACGACCAGAAAAGTTATAGTCGTTGGCAACTGAATTTTTGTCCTATTATACATATCAGAAGACGCCGTAACAATCCATCAGCTTGTTACATGCATTGAACGATCCATCTCAATGTGTAGTTATCTTGCAGCCTGAGCTTATGTCCCAATCGGGGCTCGTAGCTACAACGCCAGGCGTGATTTAGACCTCATAGGGATGAAGAACGAGGTTACGATGAGCGTGTCATAGGGGTGAGACTCAGCGGTCATAGGGATTAGCTCAAGCACAAACCAGCCGTCTCGTACGGATGAAAGCCGTCCACAACTTCCTGTCGGCTATTTCTCTAAAAGCGTCAGCGTATAGTCGCACCAAACGGGCTCAGGTAATCTGCGCATATTTGTCGCTACCTAGTGTATGACTAAGCGCGCGAACGCATTTCATTGATTATGGTAATGAGGGCCTTCTTAACAGAGGAACTCAATATCTTATCAGATCTAATTGCCGACGCTATTTCGATAGCAGCACCCTCTCTACCACATACCAGGAAGTCTATACTTACTCCTAATTCACTGGATGCTTTCTCAAGGAAAGACAACGAAGGAGTCCGCTTATCTTGTTCTATCGCTGATATATGCTGCGGCGTCATACCAAGTGCTTGCGCCAGCTCTTGCTGTGTAATCTTCAGTACCTGTCTTCTTTGCCTGATTCTTTTTCCTAGGCTCATATTGAATTCCACCTTACCCAGAATAATTAAAGCAACTGATAGATGAGGTGAGCAAACAAGCAACTTCTAGTTGACATTTATGCCTAGTAGGGTATAGAATCAATAAACCGTAAGCATAAATAGTCGAGAAACCTACACCGTCGCAACAAGGTAAAATAAAGAAAAGGCATAGGAGGGGATAACTATGAAGAAAGAAAGAACATTCCCCACTTTTACGAAACATAGTAAGCTTCACTATTCTAGCGCACTTCTTACCATTTTCTTACTCACGATACCCGCTTTTACCGGTTGTACCGAGTCTATTCCGGAAGAAATGACGGCCTCGGATACACAGCCAACTACTTCAGATTCTAGCTCGGTACCCGAGCCAGGCTCATCGGAAGTAACAGAGGTTTCCCTGCAGTTACTGATAAGTGATGAGTTCACTCTGGGTGAATCAATCACGGATAATGAACGAGGGCGGATGTTCCCGGACATAGATCGACAGATTGAGGAGGGAACCATAGAATATCCATTTATTATGCATGACTTCTATTCTGGGGAATCCTTCTTCCTGAGAGAGCGGGAACGTGCTCAGGTGACTCTCTTAACTAACAGCCCGGCGTGTCTGTGGGAGGATCACCCAGAGTTTGAAAGCGGTGTGCTGTTCTATATTGGACCGGCTGCGGAATATCTAGACGAATGGGGGTGGGTTGAGGGCTATGAGGAGACCAAATGGAGCGCCAGTCATGAGTGGGTGTCAGAACGCTCGGGTAATGGCTGGGCAACCACCATTTTGTTTGATACTCCGATGTCTGGACATTATTCGTTGTATCTCGTGAACTTAAGCAAAGACTCTGTCTCTTGCGAGTTCAAGGTTATGGTCGAAATGGAATAGACTTGATGTGTAACATGGCCAAAGGCATTTTATCTAAATGAGACTTATTGGAGGAAGCAGCTGTTCTATACAATACTCCTGACAGCAGATGAGCAAACGTCTGATGCTCTTAAGAAGGGTTTATAGGCTAAATGTCACCCGCTCCTATAAATTCCAGCTCTCGAACCGCGCCAGTGAATCCTAGAATACTTCTGGTATCCGCCATAGCAATAGGCATAACAGCTAAATTGCAGTCATTACAAATCGGCATCTCATCTTTCCGTAAAACTGCCAAAATCTCATTGCCAAAAAGCTTCTCAACCATGCAGTCATTTATTGACTCACTGGCCAATGGGGATTATTATTCGCAGTAACTATCATCGGAGGGTAAGTCGTGCCTCAATCCCGATCTGCCCAAGCCTATCTTGACATTGAGACAACCGGTCTCTCCCCCCGCTATAGTGAGATCACGGTCATTGGTGCCTATCTGGTTCAGGGCAACAGTCGTAAGCTTACGCAATTGGTTGGTCCTGAGATAACACAAGAGAACTTGCTCAGTATCCTTCAGTATGTTCACACCATTCATACCTATAACGGTAGTGGGTTTGACCTCCCCTTCATCCGCCAGTGTCTCAATCTAGATCTTACCAAGCTGTACTGTCACCATGACCTTATGCACGACTGCTGGAGATGTAATCTATATGGTGGCCTGAAAGCGGTCGAGACCAAGCTTGGCATTAATAGAAGGCTAAAGAACATAAATGGGGTCCTAGCTGTGAGACTCTGGTACGACTACATAAACAACAATGACAGGATGGCGCTCGATATGCTGCTCTACTATAATCGCGAAGACGTAATGAATCTAAGAGAGATCGAACGGCGCCTCAAGTTCCACGTTGTTAACCCAGACTTTCTAAGCACTGGCTGACTTAGGGAATCAACCAGTTAACCCGAATTCTTGAGCAGTAGAACACTTATCACCTTAATGTGTAATCGGAGTATTTGGCGGTAGCGATACTACTCCTTCCACTCCGGATGGTAGCTTGTCTACAGATATGATTTTCTCAACCCCGCATTCAGAGCTATAACCTGTGTAGATATCGGGTGGAAGTTGATTGCTTTTAACTGGCCGCCCTGGTTTGAAGCATCGCCTCTGAAGGGCTAGAATAGACTAGAATAGATAAATATGCAAAGAAAATACCGCAGTTCCAGATTAATCTGGGTTATCATTGCAATCAATGTCGTCATTTTCATAATGACTATGGTCAGACCAGACATTAGTAATTACCTGGCTATGACCAAACCTATTTTTGACTCCCGCTACTGGACTATTATCAGTGCTATGTTCGTCCATGCCGGCTTCTCACACATCTTTTTCAACATGCTCAATCTCTATTTCTTCGGAACTTTATGTCTCCAGCTCATGGAGACCAAGTGGTTCTTGCTAGTGTACATTCTCGGCGGGATAGTTGGTAATCTCGTATTCTTATTAATAGGGCCGATGTACTCAGTGGTAGTGGGCGCATCGGGTGCTGTATTTGCCCTTGGTGGTGTGCTGGCGATGATGCGTCCCAAGGTAAGGGTGGCATTATATTTCTTCATACCGATGCCACTCTGGGCAGCAATCGCCATCGCTTTTGTGATTACGGCGTTCGTTGCGGGAATAGCCTGGCAAGCCCATCTTGGTGGTCTGATTGTAGGGCTTATTGTTGGTTTCGTTCTCAAAAGAAGGGAGCGGCTAATATGGAGAACTGGCTATTATCAATAGCGATCCTTTGCTGACAGCGTAGTGGCCTAAGCTGCTGCCGCGTTTAGGACTGCGATAAACTCCCAGTGCCTGTCAAGAGTTGACCGACACGCTATCGAATTACCAGTAGCCCGACCAAAGCCATGGCGGCTATAGGTGGTAGAGCCGGCACGGCCTTGCCTTTGAGAAAAACGGCCTGGATTAAGTAAGCCAGCGTGAGCCCCGAGAGAGCGAAGGCTGCGATAATGGAGGCCGTAGTTAAGCCCTGGGCATAACAGACCGAAACTGTGAGCAGGCAGGGGAAAGCGATGTCGCCTCCTCCCAGTAAGGAGTAATTACGATCGGCAGGCTTCTGGTCGACCACATTGGCAATAGAGCCTTGCCGTAGATTGGCTCTCCACTGGGAAGGCATCTTTGGGATGACGAGCGCCGGTAAAACGCCTACTTTAGATAGCCTGCCGGTTAGCCACAGCATAAAGCCAAAACGCACTGCAAGGATATCGTAGATAGCGAGCGCTCCCATCACAGCCATTGCTGTCCAAGGCGTAATGAAGCGGCCGAATACGGCTCCCAGACTGGCCAGCGCTATGATCATGGCCAGGTCATGGAACCACACTCTTGGCACCAGGAACCAGGTAACGCCCACAGTAGCGGCTATAGCTATTGCCCCGGCAAAGGGTACCCAGAAGACGAAGGCAATAAAGGTACCCCATGCAAAGAGGAAGGCGAATATGAGCCTCAAGACTAACTTCAAGGCTGACAGCGGTACCAATATTAGTATCAAGCTGAGCCCAACCGTCACGGCCGCGAAATAGATGACTATCGGCCCCAGTGATGAATAGGCGGGTGTCTGAGTAATCTCTCCCGAGGGTGATGTCACCGTCCCCGGCCAAAGGGTTATCGTCTGGTCGGGTTGGGTCGGCATGTATATGTTGTTGGCTTCCAGGAACGAACTTTCCTGAGACGCAATCGAGAGAGTCAGTATCTGGACTACAACAAAGAATAGAACGGCACCGAATACCGGATGGTGCTTGGGGAGTTTCTTAATCTTCACATTAATGACTATTCTAAACGCAGATGGCCGAGTTTGTCGATAAAACGATAGCGTGCTCTATTTATAAGATATTACAGCGTTCAGTATGTCTACGATAAGTTTCCAGCCGCCTTTATCAATGCTGGGGACTTTCCATCGCAATGTTACTTGCAACCTATTGTGGGTTGGTGGAGACAACCGTTGGGCGAAGGCGCTTGATTCTTCAGTCCTAGTTTGGTAGAATTGCGCTCAGAAAGGAGGCAAGCGGCCTCCGCCTTTTACCAAGGCTGAATGGGGTTCAGGTGGTCGCCGGTTCAAATCCGGCCACCCCGATTTCTGATTACACACAAACAAAAGCCTCTTTGTTAACAAAGTTACTAACAAGCAAAAGTGAAGGCTTACCCCCTGGGCTATTGAATTCTAAAATCTGATTATGCTATAATCTCAATAGGTTAGGTGAAGATAGAGTTGCGAAGTGGGAGAGATACCCACTTTTTTGTTCTAGCGGGATAATAAATCGGGGGTAATGTGAGATGAAAAGCGACTTTATGCTCGCTATCACCCAACTCTCGGCTGAGAAGAACCTGCCTAAGGAGATAGTTCTCGGCGCAGTTGAGGCAGCGCTGGTATCAGCCTATAAAAAGAATAATTTTGCGGCTAACCAGGATATCTCGGTTAAGATCAATCCCAGTACCGGTGGCATCAAAGTATGGGCTCAGAAAATCGTAGCTGAGCACCCCGTAGATCATCGCCGCGAGATTTCACTAGATGAGGCGCTTCAGGTTAAACCAGATGCGCAACTAGGGGACATTATAGAGGTAGAAGCCACCCCTGAAAACGCGGGGCGCATTGCCGCTCAAACCGCCAAACAGGTTATTCTGCAGCGGCTTCATGAAGCCGAGCATAGTGCTATATTTGAGGAATATGCTGATAAAGAAGGGGATATCGTCACTGGACTGGTACGCCGCATCGAGCCCAAGCAGATCTTTATCGATCTGGGAAGAACCGAGGCAATCCTACCAGCCGCCGAGCAGGTACACACTGAGAGGTACCGCCTGGGCCAAAGGCTCAAGGTCTGTCTCCTGGAAGTAGTCCAGACTAACCGCGGACCCAGGGTGATAGTGTCACGTTCCCACCCCAGTTTGCTGCGACGACTCTTTGAGATGGAAGTTCCGGAGGTTGTCAACGGCACGGTCGAGATAAAATCAATCGCACGCGAAGCCGGCTACCGGAGTAAGGTGGCTGTCGCCGCACGTCAAGAAGGTATTGACCCGGTTGGCTGCTGTGTTGGCCTAAGGGGTATCAGGATACAAAATATCGTTAATGAGCTAAATGGTGAAAAAATAGATGTTGTCATGTGGAATCCAAATGAGTCTGCTTTTATCACCAATGCCCTTAGTCCCGCCCAAGTACTGAGTGTTAGGGTGAATGATGAGGAGGAGACAGCCACGGTAGTCGTACCAGATAACCAGCTCTCCCTAGCCATCGGCAAGGAGGGGCAGAACGTCAGGCTGGCAGCTAAACTTAGCGGGCTAAGGATTGACATCAAGAGCGCCTCAGAGGCCGAGGCCGAAGCCGAGGCCTTAGCCACTGCAGAGGAACCGGCGGCGGTGGCTGAGGAGCCTGCGGCAGAAACACCAGATATTGCGTTACCGGTTATTGAGGAGCCAGCTTTAGTCTCAGTAGAGGCCACCGAGGCAGCCGAGAAAGGCGAAGAAGCCGAGCCCCCCTCCCCAGTTATCCTTGAACCGCAACCCCCCAAGGAAAAGGCGAAGGTTGAGCTCAAGTTTGCTGAGGATATTACGGTTCCGACACCCATCAAGCCTGGAGCTAAACCGAAGAAGAAGAAAAAGAGGGGGGTTCCGGGTAAAGAAAAGGCTGAGGATGGCATCAAGATCAAGAAACTCCGCCGAGCGTCGCAGACTATGGCAGATTATGAGGCAGATGAAGAGTATTAGTCAGCATATACCAAAGCGTAGCTGTGTGGCCTGCCGTCAGGTAAGACCAAAACGAGAGTTAATCCGCTTGGTTTGCACTGCCGATAGATGTGTCGAGATAGACTGTAGTGGTAAGCGGGACGGACGCGGTGCCTATTTATGCAAGAAAGAGGAATGTTGGGAGGTTGGACTGAAGAGTAATCGACTAGAGTATACTCTACGGACGACTCTTACCGTAGGAGACCGGGAAGAGCTTCTGAGGCAGGGTAGAGAACTGGTCGGGGGGAGCAAATATTGACCATTAATTCGGGTGATACCCTACATTCGACAACCAGCGAACAAGTAGACGGCGCTCAGCCAGCGAAGACGTCCCCGCTTGAGATTCCAGCCACTTTAAGTGTGCGCCAGCTGGCGGAACTTCTAGGGGTTAGTGCTATCGAGGTCATTAAGCAGCTAATGCGAAACGACATCATGGCCAATATTAATCAGCTCATCGACTATGAGGCCGCCGCCACTGTAGCTACTAGCTTCGGTTACGAGGCACACCCGAAGCCTCAAGCAGAACGAAACCTATCTAGTGCCGTTCTTAAATTCAAAAAAGGGCAGCATCTCCAGGGCGAGGCACGTAGAGGGCTAAAGCCACGCCCTGCAGTAGTCACCATCATGGGACACGTTGACCATGGTAAGACCAGGCTTTTGGATGCCATCCGTGAGACCAATGTCATGGCATCTGAAGCCGGCGGTATAACCCAGCACATTGGCGCCTACCAGGTAGAAGTGGATAAGCACAGGGTCACCTTTTTAGATACGCCAGGGCACGAAGCCTTCACTGCGATGCGAGCTCGCGGCGCCCAGGTAACCGACATCGTTATTCTGGTAGTCGCCGCTGACGACGGAGTAATGCCGCAGACACTGGAGGCTATTGATCACGCTAAGGCCGCCGGCGTGCCTATCGTAGTGGCTGTAAATAAGATTGATAAGCCAAATGCTAACCCCGATGCAGTTAAACAGCAGCTGGCCGATGCCGGCTTGGTCATTGAGGAATGGGGAGGCGACACCGTCTGCATCCCGATTTCGGCTAAAGAGAAAACAGGCATCAAAGAGCTCCTGGAGAACCTTTTGCTGGTGGCTGAGGTAGAAGAGCTTCAGGCTGACCCATCGCGACCGGCGGCCGGCGTAGTTATTGAAGCCAAGATGGATAAGGCTAAAGGAACCCTGGCCACGGTGCTAATTCAAGAAGGAACCCTCAGGACAGGCGATACCATTGTCGTCGGCAACACTTGGGGCAGGGTAAAAGCCATGTTTAATGAGCTGGGTAAGCATATAAGGAAGGCTGAGCCAGCAACCCCGGTTGAAATCCTGGGCCTGAGCAAAGTACCTCAGGTCGGGGACATCCTTACCGCAGTAGCCAGCGAAAGCCAGGCTCAGAAACTAATACAAAAGCAGCTAGAAGAAAGCAAGCAAGAGCTAAAAACAGTAAATCTAACAAATATCTACGACCAGATAAGTACCGGCCACGTAAAGGAGCTTAACATTATTCTCAAAGCTGACGTGCAAGGCAGCATCGAGCCGATAAGGAATTCTTTACAGCAGTTAAGCACTGACGAGGTTCAGGTTAGAATTATCCACAGCGGCACGGGGAACGTCACCGAGGGTGACGTCATGTTAGCTATTGCTTCCCAGGGGATAATTATCGGTTTTGGCGTTAGCTCTCAGCCCGGAGCCCGGCGACTAGCTGAGAAGGAAAAGGTAAGCATCCGTTCTTATAAGGTGATTTACGACCTGATAAACGACGTGGGTAGTGCCCTTAAAGGCATGTTAGAGCCATCCTATGTCGAGGTTATTGAAGGACGGGCTGAGGTAAGAGATATCTTTCCGGTTGGCAAGAAGGAAAAGGTGGCTGGTGTCTACGTTACCGAAGGGAAGATAAATCGCGGTGCCTCCGCTAGGTTGTGGCGTGACAAACAAACCGTCTACGAAGCTACGGTCAGCAGCCTCAAGCGCTTTAAGGACGACGTAAAAGAGGTATCCGTAGGCTATGAGTGCGGGGTGGGCATTAAAAACTTTGATGAGTTTCAAGTCGGTGATATACTAGAGTTCTTCCGGACAGAGATTAAGCAATAAGCACTACTGGACAAGAAACGATTATGACACACCGCATTGAGCAGGTAAACAAGCTCATCCGCCGGGAACTCAGTGAACTGCTTCAGCGTCAGGTCAAAGACCCTCGACTTAGTAGTACCTTTGTGGCGGTGACCGAGGTTACCACTTCCCCAGACCTAAGATATGCCAAGGTGTTCGTCAGCCGTCTCGGTAACGAAACCGAGAAGCAAGAGATACTAAATGTCCTGACGACAGCCGCTGGCTTCCTGCGTAAGGAGCTGGCCCGAAATCTTAAATTACGACGCATTCCCGAACTCAGCTTCTGCTGGGATGATTCTATTGAACGGGGAGACCATATCCTGCGCTTAATTGACCAGGTCACTAAAAACAGCGGCACTACTCAGCATGAAGACTGACTAAGGACAACATCTCGAAACGGCAACTGAGTCACCTAGACAGCAGTCCTGACTGGCACAGAGATTCACTGTGGATGGCATCTTAAACATTAGCAAACCTAAAGGTATGACTTCTTTCAGCACCGTGGCCACGGTAAGGAGACTAACCGGGGAACGGCGTGTCGGACATGCCGGCACTCTTGACCCTGAAGCCAGCGGGGTGCTACCTATCTGCCTGGGCCAGGGAACCCGGGTTGTGGAGTTCCTGGTAGAGACAACAAAGGTCTACCGCGCCCAGATTGAACTGGGTAGAGCGACCGATACCTATGACTCAAGTGGCCAGACCACCCAGCAGGGAGACTCATCTGGAATTAACCGCGAGCAGCTTGAGTCAGCGCTTACCTCCTTCCGTGGCCTGATACAACAGAAACCACCAATGTACAGCGCAGTAAAACATCAAGGCCAGAGACTCTATAAGTTAGCCCGAGCCGGCATCCAAGTCGAAAGACGCAGTCGACCGGCCAGAATCCATCGCCTGGAGCTTACCGGCTGGCAACCGCCGCTGGTCACTATAGAGGTGGTCTGTGGTAAGGGTACCTATATCCGCTCTCTAGCTCATGATTTAGGACAAGCGCTCGGTTGCGGCGCCAACCTGAAAAGCCTAGTCCGTTTGCGGTCTGGTCTTTTCGACATCAGGGACGCAGTCTCATTAACCCGGCTTGAAGATGCCACTCGCCACGGCTACTGGCACAGGTTCGTCTATCCCATAGACATTGAGTTTTTAGATTGGGCAGCCATAATCGTTAATGAGACCACGGGACGGCAGATAAGAACTGGACAGTCCCTGGTCCTGGAGAGTCAGACTGGCAGCCAAGAAATTGATCATACTGGAGAGAACTCCTTAGCTGGTTCTCATTCCAAAAGTCACTGCCGTGCCTACACCCTTGACGGCTTCTTCCTCGGTGTGCTACGCTTCAACCCGAAAAGCAAGCTGTGGCAACCTAAGAAGGTGTTCCAACAGTAAGGCAACTCCTTTTAGACAGCCAATGAAGCTAAGCAACCTCCTTGACAGCTTGCCTATATTGTATTAAAAACAAGGGAGGATACATAAGGTGGGTGACCAGCACGAGGAGTCTGCCTTAGCCTCTATCGCTGGAAAGGAGAAAAGGTGGGGAAAATAAATGTAGCTATCATCGGGGTGGGTAATTGTGCCTCATCTCTAATTCAGGGTGTTCATTATTACCAGAAGGCTAAAGAAAATGAATTTGTGCCCGGGCTTATGCACGTTAATCTGGGGGGATACCACATCAGTGACATCAACTTTGTGGCTGCCTTCGATATTGATAAAAACAAGGTGGGCAAAGATCTCGCCGAAGCAATCTTTATTCCCCCCAATAATACCTTCAAGTTCACCGAGGTGCCAACTACCGGGGTTAAGGTAGAGCGCGGTATGACTCACGACGGCCTGGGTAAGTACCTGTCACAAAAGATACAAAAGGCACCTGGTGCCACCGCCGATATTGTTAGAATCCTCAAAGAGACGAAGACCCATTTGGTACTTAACTACCTACCGGTCGGTAGCGAGGAAGCCACCAAGTGGTATGTGGAGCAGGTGTTAGCCGCTGGTTGCGGCTTTATCAACTGTATTCCCGTTTTTATTGCTCGCGAAAAGTACTGGCAGAAGCGCTTTGAGGAAAAGGGGCTGCCAGTTATTGGAGACGATGTAAAATCCCAGGTCGGCGCCACCATCGCTCACCGTGTCCTTGCCCGGCTCTTCCGAGACCGCGGTGTTAAGTTGGAACGAACCTATCAACTGAACTTCGGGGGTAACACTGACTTCCTGAATATGCTGGAGCGAGAACGGCTCGAGTCTAAGAAAATATCCAAAACCAATGCCGTCACCTCGCAGTTAGATTATCAACTTGATCCCGATGACATTCACGTCGGCCCCAGCGATTATGTCCCCTGGCTTTTGGACCGCAAGTTCTGCCATATCAGGATGGAAGGGCGCACCTTCGGCGATGTCCCCCTGAATCTGGAGCTGAAACTCGAAGTGTGGGACAGCCCCAATTCAGCCGGCGTGATCATTGACGGCATAAGGTGCTGCAAGCTCGCCTTAGACTGTGGACTCAAGGGGTCACTGACCGCCCCATCGGCCTACTTTATGAAATCACCGCCTATCCAATATACCGACGACGAAGCCCGCCGCATGGTGGAGGAGTTTATCACCAATTGCCAGCAAGCTAAACAGAAAGGTGATTCTGCTGAGTGATTGCTAAGTAAACTGGTATGGGATTAGGCACCATATAATGAAAATAGCGCTAGTTTCACCTTATGACTTTGCTTACCCCGGTGGCGTCGCCAATCACATTATGTCGCTGGGTAATCACCTGGCCCAACTGGGTCACGATGTGAAATTCATCGCCCCGGCTTCAAGCCCGATTACTACCCTCGGCGACCGGTTCATCCACATTGGCAAACCGCGCGCCATTCCCGTCAGCGGCTCGGTTGCCCGCGTGACCATCTCCCCTCGGCTATCAACCAGAATAACCGAAATGCTGGCCAGAGAGAAATTTGATATTGTTCACCTCCATGAACCGCTGATGCCCATGTTGTGCACCACCGTGCTCCGCATGTCACGTACCGCCAACGTCGGCACCTTCCATGCCTTTGACGGCAAGGGCTATAACATTGCCCGACCTTTCGGCCCCCTATTCTTCAAGAGGTGGTTCAGCAAGCTTAACGGTCATATTGCCGTGTCAAAACCAGCTAAGAATTTTGTCAACAAATACTTCCCGGCAGACTATAACATCATCCCCAATGGTATCGACACCAAGCACTTTTCCCCCAAGGTGGCACCAATTAACGAATTCTGCGACGGAAAACTGAACATCCTGTTTGTCGGTCGTCTCGAGAAACGAAAGGGGGCTGACTACCTACTTAAAGCCTACCAGCGAGTTAAACGCGATATCCCTAACTCCCGACTCATCATCGTAGGGCCAGGCACCAGATTGCGGGGCAAATACGAAAAACAGGTTAAGAAGCATAACCTAGAGGATGTCGTTTTCGTCGGCTACACGAGTCATGAGGAATTGCCCAGATACTATAAGACGGCCGACGTCTTCTGCGCCCCGGCCACCGGCTGGGAAAGCTTTGGTATTATCCTGCTTGAGGCGATGGCAGTAGGTAAACCGATAGTTGCCTCAGATATAGATGGCTACGCCAGTATCTTGAGGCACGGTGCTGAAGGGCTGCTAGTACCACCCAAGGATGAGAAAAGCTTGGCTCAAGCCCTGACTTCTCTGCTTAAGGATGAGAAACTAAGACAGGAAATGGGGGCCAAGGGGATACTCAAGGCCCAAGAGTACGACTGGAAAAATGTTGCCCGGCGAGTAGAGGGCCTATACAGCAAGATACTTAGTGAACCCCAAAAGAGGGAAACCTTTTCCTTAAGAAGAATGATCATCGAAGACCTGCGCAAGCTGTTTTCTGGAAAAATGAGAGCCAATGCCAAAACTAACCGAAGTTCGTAAGTCCGCCTACCACCTTACCGAGCCGCTGGTGCCGCTTCTGGTGAAGAGACATATCACCCCCACCACTCTAACTTGGCTGGGTTTTGCCATTTCCCTAGGGGCAGCGGCTCTCATCGCCACCGGCCACCTTTTCATCGCCGGTTTTGTGGTGCTAGTTAGCGGCTTTTTTGATATGCTGGATGGAGCCCTAGCTCGACATACCAACCAGGTCACTCGTTCCGGCGCCATCCTTGACTCAACACTTGACCGCGTATCGGAGGCAGTGCTGCTCCTGGCTATTCTAGTATTCTATTTGACCTCAGGTGATCAAACCACCATCGGCATCTTATTTGTCTCGCTGGCCTTAATCGGGTCACCCCTGGTTAGCTACATCAGAGCAAGAGCCGAGGCAATAGGACTGGAATGCAAAATAGGGCTATTCACTCGGGCTGAACGGGTGATTACGCTAGCAGTGGGACTACTGCTGAGCCCTATCGATCATGCCCTAATTACTGTCCTGGCCATCATAGCCACCTTTAGTTTTATTACCGCCGGACAGAGACTATATTATATACTGAAGCAAACCAAGAAATAGCTTGCTAACGTCAGATAAGCCTTACCCTCAAGTCACCTTTATTGGTGAGGCTATTTATGCTATAAATTATTTAGAAAGTCCAGAGGAGAGGAAATGCCAATTATTGCGGTTATTGGAGCACAATGGGGAGACGAGGGCAAGGGCAAGGTGGTTGACCTGCTGGCAGAAAAGGCCCAAGTCGTGGTGCGCTTTTCCGGTGGTGATAACGCCGGGCACACCGTGGTTAACCACTATGGGGAGTTCGGACTGCACCTTATTCCGTCCGGCATCTTCTACCCCGGGGTTACCTGCATTATTGGTAACGGGGTAGCCATTAATCCGGAGGTCTTGCTTAGCGAGATAGACCAGCTTCAAGGAAGGGAGGTGGATACCAGCAGTCTGTTTATCAGTGATCGGGCTCATCTGATCATGCCCTATCACACCCTGCTTGACGGTCTGGAGGAGCAGTCGCGGGGAGGGAAGGCAATCGGCACCACCCGCAAGGGTATCGGGCCTGCCTTTGCCGATAAAACCGCCAGATTAGGCATCAGAGTCGGGGACCTTCTCGACAAAGAAGCCTTTCGGGAGCGGCTCCGCCCCATTCTTGAACACAAGAACACCATCCTGACCAGAATATACGGGGTAGAGCCTCTGTCACTGGACGAAATTTACTACCAGTACTGCCAGTACGGAGAGCGCCTGGCACCCCTCACCCGGGAGACAACCACAATGCTCGCCGAAGCCTTGGACAATAACAAGCTGGTTATCCTAGAGGGAGCCCAAGGGACCCTGCTTGACCCCGACTTTGGTACCTATCCCTACACCACTTCCTCCTCCCCGCTGGCTGGCGGCGGCTGTGTGGGTGCGGGAGTAGGGCCGACCAAGATTGACCGTGTCTTGGGCATATTTAAGTCTTACTGCACCCGGGTGGGCGGTGGCCCCATGCCAACAGAATTAAACGACGAAACCGGTAGTTTGATTCGGGAGCGGGCCCACGAGTACGGCACCACCACTGGCCGAGCCCGCCGTTGCGGCTGGTTTGACGGCGTGGCCGCTCGCTATAGCAGCCGAATTAACGGTTTAACCAACATAGCCCTAACCCGCCTTGATGTGCTCGATGTTCTACCGCGAATCAAGATATGTGTCGGTTACAAGCTGGACGGTAAGACGCTTGACTACTTTCCGGGGAGTATCACCACCCTTGCCAAATGCCAGCCTGTCTATGAGGAGCTACCCGGCTGGCAGTCCCCCACCAGTGACGTCCGAGACTATGAGAAGCTACCGGCTCAAGCTAGGCAATATTTAACCAGAGTAGAAGAACTCGCTTCCTGTCCAGTTAGTATCATCTCGGTGGGTGCCCGGCGGGAGCAGACCATCCACAAAGCACCCATCTTATAAGTCATAGGGGCAATTTCTCGGTCAGTTTCACAACTGAAGGTACTGACAAGCCCTGCGGAGTAGCGTGGAGAGGCTCAGAATCCACTTTTATACCGGCAGATCAATGGTGTAGCCCCTCAGGGTCTTCCAGATAGTGGCGGCGGTTTTCTCATCGGGCTCGGTAAGGGGCATACGGGGCCTACCTACCCGGAAGCCGACATGGTTGAGAGCATACTTGACGGGAATCGGGTTAGCGACAATAAACAGGGCGTTAATCAGGGGCATAAGACGCCGGTGAATCCTGGCCGCGGCCTCAGTTTTACCGCCGAGGTAGCTCTCCATCATCTCCTTAACCTGCTTACCAACCAGATGCGAGACCACGCTAACGACACCGTAGCCACCAATGGCTAATATGGGCAGGATATCGCCGTCGTTACCGCTCCAGACCAGGAAACCATCCTTGGCACCATCGACAATACTAGAAATCTGAGCCAGGTTCCCGCTGGCTTCTTTTACGCCGATGATATTATCAATCTGGCTCAAGCGTATCACCGTCTCCGCCGACATATTAACCACCGTACGCGACGGTACGTTATAGAGGATGCAGGGCAGGCTGGTAGCCTCAGCAACTGCCTTAAAGTGCTGGCAAAGACCTTCTTGGGTTGGTTTATTATAATAGGGAACGACTAATAGGCAGGCGTCAACCCCAATCTGCTCCGCTTTTTTGGTCGCCTCTAGGGCCTCGGCAGTGCTGTTACTACCGGTATAGGCAACTATGGAACCACGACCAGCCACCACCGACTTCACCTCAGAAAAAAGCCGCCCTTCCTCCTCCTTAAGTAAGGTAGGAGATTCACCGGTGGTGGCAGCAAGCACCACCCCATCACTTCCCGAGTCAAGGAGAGCCAGGGCCAGTTTCTTAGCCTGCTCATAATCAACCCCGCCTTGGTCGTTAAATGGGGTTACCATTGCCGTCAGCAGTCTTCCGAGTTTCACCTCTTTGTCTCCTTGGGTCGTACCCGGTCTCTTTCAATCATCTCCTCTGCAATCTGGACGGCATTTAGCGCTGCTCCCTTGCGCAGATTATCGGCTACAACCCACATAACCAAACCGTTAGCATGAGAGGCATCACGGCGAATACGCCCGACAAATACCTCATCAGTGCCCGCTGCTGCCCACGGCTGGGGATAAAGACTGATCGCCGGGTCATCAAGTATCTTAACGCCCGGGGCCTCAGCCAGAATACGCTCCGCCTCGTCAGGTAACATCGGGCGAGAGAATTCTACATGGACAGCCTCGCTGTGCCCGGTAAACACCGGAACCCGGACACAGGTCGCCGAAATAGCGATATCATCAGCATGCATTATCTTCTTTGTCTCCTCCACCAGCTTCCACTCTTCTCGGGTATAGCCATTATCCCAGAAGACATCTATCTCGGGCAGGACATTGAAGGCAATCTGATGGGGGTAAACATGGGGGATAGTATTCTGCCCGTTTAAGACCTGTTTCGTCTGGGTTGTCAGCTCGTCCACCGCCGCAGAACCGGTGCCCGAAACCGCCTGATAGGTATCGACGATGATACGCTTAATGGGATTAACCTTATGCAGGGGATGGAGGGCAACCACCATTTGAATCGTAGAGCAATTGGGATTAGCAATAATACCCCGGTGCCACTCAATGTCCTCAGGATTAACCTCAGGTACCACCAAAGGGACATGCGGCACCATTCTAAAAGCGGAGCTATTATCCACAACCGCGGCTCCCGACTTAGCCGCTATCGGCGAAAAGTGACGGCTAATCTCAGCCCCCGCCGAGAACAAGGCGATATCTATCCCTATAAAGGACTCGGGGGTAGCCTCCTTGACCTCAACCTCCTGCCCCTTAACCATCAACTTCCTCCCCACCGAACGCTCCGAAGCGAGCACCTCAATCGAGGTTGCGGGAAAATTACGTTGCTCCAGAACCCTGATGAACTCCTGGCCGACCAGCCCGGTGGCCCCAACAATGGCTACCTTACACTCTTTCATGCTCTCTTCTCTAGTCCAAGTAAAGCATCGAGACCATAGATCAGCCCCTTGTGCCCAATTACTTTTTTAATCGCCATTATAACACCGGGCATAAAACATTCTCTACTGATCGTGTCATGCCGTATGCTCAACGTCTGCCCCGGCCCACCTAGAATCACCTCTTGGTGGGCTAAAAGACCGGGCAGTCGCACACTGTGAATACTGACCCCCCCCACCTGATCCCCACGACTATTTGAAGCTGGCTTTCGTTTGGGGGCGTCAAAGGACTTCCCCCTGGCCTCAGCCATCATTCTAGCGGTAGAGAGGGCAGTCCCGGAAGGAGCGTCCGCCTTTAAGTGATGGTGCAACTCAATAATCTCGGCATAGTCGAAGTGTTTGGCCGCTACCTTAGCCAAGTGCATCATTAACACGGCACCGAGAGCAAAGTTGGGGGCGACTACTGCTCCCACCTGACGGTTCAGCACTGCCCGCTCGATCTCCTTAATCTTATCAGCGGCGAGTCCGGTGGTGCCAATTACTAAGTTGACACCTCTTTGCGTGGCGATGAGCACCGCTAGCATAGTGGCTTGAGCAGTGGTGAAATCTACCAGCACATCCGGCAGACAACTTCCGAGGATATAGTCCAGGTCAGAAGAAAGAGGCACGGCACCAGAGTCATCAGGCTTAAGCAGATGATCCTCTTTAGCCTTTACGTCCACGGCACCAACTAGCTGCATCCCCGGCTCCTGGCAGAGGGCACCAATCACCTCCCCCCCCATCCTGCCCAGAGCACCATGAACTACCACCTTGATTGGCTCCATAACTAATACCTCTTACTAGGGAAACGCTTGGGAGTACTCCGACCCCGGTCGCGGTGAAACTCGCGCTGTTTCCCAGATGAATGGCCGGAGGCCGCCTTGTCCCCCGCCTTTGCCCCGGGCATCTTAGATAAGCCATCAAGCACCGCCCGGCGTGACAGGTTTATCCGTCCCATACGGTCGATCTCTACCACCTTGACCGTAATCTCGTCACCCACCTTAACCACATCTTCAACTCTAGCCACCCGATAGTCGGCCAGCTCACTGATATGAACCAGACCCTCCTTGCCGGGAAGCACCTCGACAAAGGCCCCGAAGTCCATGAGACGGGTTACCTTACCGGTATATATCTCGCCAACCTCTACCTCCCGGGTCAGGTTCTTGATTATCTCGATAGCTCTCCGCGCCGACGGCTCATCAGGCGAGCCGATTAATACCGTGCCGTCGTTATCAATATCAATGGTGGCTTTGGTTTCATCCGTAATCGACCTGATTGTTTTGCCCCCGGGGCCGATTACAGTACCGATCTTATCCGGGCTAACCGTTATCCGATAGATTCTGGGGGCATAGCGACTGATCTCCTTTCGGCTGGAAGCAATCGTCCTCCCCATAATATCCAGAATAAACAACCGAGCCTCTTTAGCCCGGCTCAGCGCCTCTTCCAAGATTTTAAAATTCAGGCCCTTGAGCTTGATATCCATCTGGAGAGCAGTAATACCCTCAGTGGTGCCAGCTATCTTGAAATCCATATCACCGCAGGCATCCTCAATACCCTCGATATCGGTCAGCACAGCGTAGTTACCCTTCTCATCGGTAACCAAGCCCATGGCCACCCCGGCTACGGCTCTAGTTATCGGCACCCCGGCATCCATCAAGGACAGACTCGAGGCACAGACACTGGCCATCGAGGTACTACCGCTAGAGCTTAAAACCTCCGACACCAGGCGAATGGTGTAGGGAAATTCATCATGTTCCGGCAGCACCGGCAGGATAGCTCGCTCCGCCAGAGCCCCGTGTCCAATTTCACGGCGCCCGGGCGTACCGATACGCTTAACCTCCCCGCTGGAAAAGGGGGTGAAGTTATAGTGGTGAATAAAACGCTTGGCTTCCTCAATGCCGAGGCCATCAAGCTGCTGCTCCATTCTGGTGGAACCCAGGGTGGTAATGGTCAGTACCTGAGTTCGCTCGCGGGTAAACAGCCCGGAACCGTGAGTACGCGGCAGAAGCTCCAGTTCGCAGCTTATGGAACGAATCTCATTAAGACTACGGCCACTTACCCGCTGTGCCCTCTCCAGAATATTAGCTCTCACCCCGGCCTTCATCTTGGCTTCAAAGACAGAGAGCAATTCTTTCTCAGGGAATGAATCTCCCAGACGATCAAGAAGTTCTTCCCGCAGAGCGCTAAACGCCTTCTCCCGCTGTAACTTATCCGGCTCGCTTAGAGCCTGGGTAAGCTTAACATCTACGATTTCCGAAACTTGGGGCTCTAGTCCTGGATCAAGGCTAGTCGCCGGGGCTTCCGCCTTGGGTTTACCCTTAGCCTCAACCAGTCTTTCCTGAAGTTTGATAATCTCCTGGTTAGCCTCATGCCCGAACTTTATCGCCCGCGTAATGATGTCTTCGCTAACCTCTCTGGCCCCGGCCTCCACCATCACCACCGCTTCTTTAGTGCTAACCACCACCAGGTCGAGATGGCTATCCTCAAGCTGGGCCAAGATCGGATTCAAGACCAGCTCATTATTTAAATAGCCGACACGAACCGCACCCACCGGGCCCTGAAACGGCACCTCCGACATCGCCAGCACCGCGGAACCACCAATAACTGCCAGAACATCAGGGTCATTTTCCTGGTCAGCGGAAAGAACGGTAACGATAACCTGAATATCGCGACGCCACTCCTTGGGCAGCAGAGGACGCAAGGGACGGTCAGTAAGCCGGCAGGCTAAGATAGCTTCCTGACTGGGACGTCCTTCACGTCTGATGAAACCACCAGGGATCTTACCGGCGGCATACAGTCTCTCTTCGTAATCAATCGTGAGCGGAAGAAAATCCACTCCCTCTCGCGGCTCAGCCGCAACGCAGACGGTAACCAGAACCACGGTATCTCCATAGCGAACGGTTACTGCTGCCTCGGCCTGGCCGGCAAGCTTTCCTGTCTCTACGACAAGCCTTCTCCCCCCCACTTCACACTCAAAAAGGTAATCCATTTTAACCCCCCTGAAGGCTTTACTTACGTAGCCCAAGCCGTGAAATTAGGTCTTGATATCGCTTGGTATCCCGTTTGGAAATGTAAGCGAGTAACCTTCTTCGCCGCCCCACCAGCTTAAGCAAGCCACGTTGCGAGTGGTAATCATGCCGATTAGCCGCCATGTGCCCGGTCAACTGGTTTATCCGCTCCGTAAGCAATGCCACCTGAACCTCAGCGGAACCGGTGTCACCCTCATTAATCTTAAATTGACTTATGATTTCTTCCTTTTTCACTTTGTCCAAAGCTAGTTCCCCTTTTCCTCTTCTAACCTAGTTATCCTCTAGGCAAAATATCAGCAATAACTAGGAGATTATAACATAAGGCCGATGTAGCTGTAAATTTATGATTGGTAATGACGACCACGATTTCTCAGGCGGCTGGTTTAGCATTGACTTTGAAAGCTATCTTGATTATAGTGGAGGCGACATCTCGCCTGTTTCCCTCAAAAACAAATGGGTTAGGTTACGCCAGGGATAAGCAATTCTCTTCCAACTGGATGTAGCCGCTAATATGTGCTAGGCTGATTTTAGCTTCGATAATCTCAAACGGCTTTACGGATCATGAATGTCAGCGTATGTAGGATTACCCTTCGCCTGCCGGAAAACCTGTCCCTCAAGGGTAAGAGACAGGTACTGAAATCCATTACTAGCCGGGTGGGTAACCGGTTTAACGTTTCCGTGGCTGAGGTCGATGACCACGACCGATGGCAAATAGCCACCATTGGAGTCTGCTGCGTCAGCAACAGTAAACGGCATGCTAACCAGGTCCTGTCCCGGGTGGTAGAGTTCGTCGCCAACAGCCGGTTTGAGGTGGAGCTACTTAACTACGAAATTGAAATCCTCTCGGTCTTTTAGGCATCTAAAAGGCGACAACCTTGAGGGCCTATCTATTTTGTGAAGACTTGAAATGGATACTAAAGCCTTTCTTAATGATCTCACTGCTCAGGCAGATTACCGTTACCAGATTACCCACATTGAGCATATCCCGGCCCGTAAGTCAAGCTATGCTGAACTTGATAAGCCCCTGATCAGCACTCTCCAAGACTCTCTCAAAAAGGGCGGGTTACTCCCTCTCTACACTCATCAGGCAGAGGCGGTAAACCATGCCCGGGCGGGCCGGAATGTGATGGTATCCACGTCAAGCGCCAGCGGTAAGACCCTGTGCTACAACATACCTGTTCTGGAAACGACCCTAACCGAGGAATACAGCCGTGCCCTCTACCTCTTCCCGACCAAGGCGCTGGCTCAAGACCAGCTGCGCAATCTGCGGGAGATGTCTTACCCCGCTCTACTCAAGCCGGACGAGCTGGACACCTTTGATGGCGATACCCCACAAGATGAGCGAGCCGGGATAAGAAAACGGGCCCGAATAATACTTACCAACCCTGATATGCTTCACCTCGGCATCTTGCCCAATCACCAGTCCTGGTCCAGGCTGCTGCGTCACCTAAGGTATGTGATAATTGACGAAGCCCATGCCTACCGCGGTGTCTTCGGGTCTCACGTTGCCGGTGTGCTGCGTCGCCTGCGCCGCCTGTGCCAGTTCTACGGCTCGAACCCCCAGTTTATCTGCTGCTCAGCCACGGTAGCCAACCCCGGTGAGCATGCCGAGAGCTTGGTAGGCCTACCGTTTACCATAGTCGATAATGACGGCGCGCCCCAGGGAGCCAAGGAATTCGCCCTCTGGAACCCCCCGCTAATTGATGAGGCAAAGAGCGCCCGACGCAGTGCTAACAGCGAAGCCGCCGACCTCTTTGCCAAGCTGGTAGGCCGGGGAGTCCGTAGTCTAACCTTTACCCGCACCCGCCGGCTGACGGAACTCATCTACATCTATGCCAGAAAGCGGCTTGCCCAAACCAGCCCCGACCTCGGTGAGAGGATAAAACCATATCGGGGCGGCTACCTCCCTCAAGATCGGCGCCAGATAGAGCAGGAACTGTTCAGCGGCCAGCTTCTGGGAGTGGTCGCCACCAACGCCCTGGAGCTGGGTATTGATATTGGCGACCTGGAGGCGACTGTCCTCACCGGCTACCCGGGCAGTATCGCCAGTGCCTGGCAGCAGGCCGGGCGCAGCGGGCGGGGAAGGGAGGGGGCGCTGAGCTTCCTTATCGCCCTGGATAATCCCTTAGACCAGTACTTTATGCGTCATCCCGACTACTTTTTTGAGAGGAGCGTCGAGAATGCCCTGGTTAATCCCGCTAATCCCTACATCCTAAGAGCCCACCTGCTGTGCGCCGCCTGGGAGTTACCCCTAACCAGTAACGATGAGGGTTTCTTCGGCCCGGCTCTAAATCAGGAAGGAAAAGAGCTGACAAGACAGGGGCTACTCCGGGAACGTAACCGCCGGTGGTATCTCTCGCCGAAAATAATCTATCCCGCCCAGGGTATCAATATCCGCGCCACCTCCAGAGAAAGCTACGCCGTTATCGATACCACCACCGGCTCCCTGCTTGAGACAGTGGAGGCAAGCGTCGCCTTCTTCCAGATTCACCCGGGGGCGATCTACCTTCATCAGGGGGAATCATACTTGGTCACCAGGCTCGACCTGGACGGTCACACCGCTTACGTTGAACCGAGCGACGCCCCCTATTACACCCAGACCAAGGAGCTTACCGACTTACACATCATCAGGCAAGTCCGGGTCAGAAAATGCGGGCCGGTAAAGGTCTACCTCGGCGAAGTGGAGGTAACCACCAGCGTCGTCGGCTTCAAAAAGAAAGCCCAGTTCAGCGAAGAGGTAATTGGTGAGGAACCCCTTACGCTGCCCCAACAACACTTTCCCACCGTGGCAGTATGGTTTGACCTGCCCCCCGAAGCTATCGAGCGGGTGATTCAGGAACAGCTGGATCTGGCCGGCGGACTGCACGCCGCTGAGCATGCCGCCATAGCCATGCTCCCCCTATTTGCCCTCTGTGACCGTAACGACATCGGTGGCGTGTCTACTCCTCTCCACCCTGACACCGGGAAAGCCCAGATATTCATCTACGACGCCTACCCGGGCGGGGTAGGCATTAGCGAGAAGGGCTTTGACTTAATCAGAGAACTATGGCAGACTACATTAAGAGCCATTAAGGAGTGCCCGTGCCAGGAAGGTTGCCCCAGCTGCATCCAATCGCCAAAGTGTGGCAACAATAATCAGCCTCTGGATAAACGAGCTGCCCAGCTCCTGCTCGAGGGCCTCCTGTCTTAAGGATATAGCAGCGAAGAGGCTAGAACTCCCAGAACTTAACATCGGCCGAAAGTCCGGAGTAGGTTAAGGTAATAATGTTCACCATAAGCATAGACCCGATCGCATTCACTATCGGCTCGCGAGAGGTTAGGTGGTATGGCATCCTCATCGCCATAGCGGTTGCGGTCGTTATCCTGTGGATGATCCGACAGGTAGATAAGAGACGGCCTAACCTGCCGGCCCCACCCAACATTATGGTAGCCCCGGTCGGGATTGTAGCCGGAATCATCGGCGCCAAATTAATCCATGTTCTAGAGAGAGTGGGGTACTATGTTCAGAACCCAATGGCAATTTTCAGCGGTGGTGGGCTGGCAATATACGGCGGTGTCCTCGGGGCTGTTCTGGGTATCTGGATTTACCTAAAGCTCAGCCATCAGGAAAAGGGGGTGAAGCATTTCGGCTTCTTTATTGACCTAGTAGCACCGGGGATTATACTAGCTCAAGCCATAGGTAGAATCGGCTGCACGATAAATGGGTGCTGCTACGGAAAGGCGGCACCTGACTGGCTACCCTGGAGCGTGGTCTATACCCACCCTAATAGCTACGCCCCACTTAACATCCCCCTCCACCCCACACAGCCTTACGAAATCACATTCTGCCTCATAGCCTTTGCTATACTACTCAAACTGAGGAGACGGCTTGAGCCCACGGAAGGTGCGCTGTTTCTAGTCTATCTTATCATGTACTCGGCATGGCGCTTTGGCGTTGGCTACCTGCGCAGCGACCTACAATTTATCCTTGGCCTGAGTCAATCACAGATTATATCTCTGGTGGTGCTAACCGTGGCCATCTTCCTGCTGGTACGGATGAGACTTCGTTTCCAGGCTACCGAACAAAAAGTGGGGAGCGGGGAAGAATCGCCTCCCCCAGCTACCCCACCCGCTGGTTGAACGCCTAACCGGACAGGTATCTAGTCCTATTTCCCCTCTTCTTCCTTTTTCAGCAGGTCACTAAACACATCAGCATGATATAGTTCGTGGTCCCTTAAGCGCAGTAGAAGCCCTTTTAGTTTAGGGTCGCTAGTCTCCTTGGCAGCACGATCATACTCGGCAGCTACCTTCTTTTCAATATCAATGTCGGCCCGGAGCATATCAGCCATTTTGGTCGATCTATCAACCTCGGTGTGCTCAATCTGAGGGTTACCGCTGATATCGACTATTTTTTCGGCGAGCCAGCCCAGGTGCTGCATCTCATTAATCGCCTGGTCTTCTAACTCCTTCTTCACTTCTTCATCGGTTGCCATATATGACTGGAACATATACTGAAGGATAACGGTATATTCGTGCTCGACACCCCAGTTAAGGGTCCGGACAACCTTATCCGTACGACTACCCCGCACATCCTTAGCACCTTCCCGACTAGCCTTCTCCACGAAGTGCTCAAAATCACCCTGGTGCGACTGCTCATCAGACAGAATGCGCTTAAGCAGCCGCTTTATCCCAGGGTCATCAATAGCCTTGATATGTTCTTCATACTGGGTAACAGCATCCTTCTCCAGCACCACATCCTTTGCCATCCAATCAGCCACTGAGCTACCACCGGGGAGCATCTTACCCCGCTTGAGACTGGGGACACCGCCCAGTTCGACAATGGTCTCCGCCAGCCAGTCCAGATGGCGCATTTCCTCACGGGCAATGGCCTCAATCTCACAGGCCATCTCACCCTCACCCATAGCATAGGCATGGGTCAGATATTGAATAATAGCCCCGTGCTCACCCTCAAGATCCTCATTCAATAGCGCGATAACTTTATCTTTATCCACCTAATACCTCCTAATTTCAACTGGACTTCCATAGCCCGTGGATATTACAGTACTCCCTAGCAGCCACCTTTTTAGACTTGTTGTTAAACTCCGCCTCCGGCTTAACTCCGGGTTTGAGAAACTGGCGGCAACCGTCACCATCGGTAATTACCTCAATCCACTCGATGTAGTGTTTTTCCTCCATGGGGTGGGGAACATCACCCACCTTGACCTTGACCCCTCCATCAGTAACCTCTATGACCGGCACATGCTTCTCCTGACCAACGTCAGCAGTCTTCGCCTGAAGGAGCTCCATCGGCTGCCCGCAACAGACCAGTTCCCCCTGCCCAGCGTGCAACACCTCAACAATGTTGCCACAGACATTACACTTATAGACCTGCTTTTGAGCTGTCATTTGTTACCTCCTTTTACCTCTTTTTAAGTCATAGCAGATGATGGCAAATATCGCTCCCGGATTCTCTCCCTAAGCATCCAGTAACCTTTTTTCACCCTTAATCCCCTGTATCTCGGTGATGTCCTGGCCTACCTCCAGTGTGCCCAGATACCGACCACTCTTGTCTCGCACTGCAAAATACCTGATATATACCTTCCTTCCCCGAAGGTCTATCCAGAATTCCGCTGAATCCCGCCGGCCACTCTTAAAATCAGATAGTATCCGGTTTACCTTATCCAGGCTGTGCTGGGGGTGGCAATTCTGAACCGCCTTCCCGAGCACTGCCAAGGGCCTCTTGAAGATTCTCGTCTCGTGTTTATTCCAGAACCTGACTAAATCATTCCCGTCAACGAAAGAGATATCCAGCGGTATCGTCTCTAGTATCCCCAGTAGCTGCTCCTGACTCAGATTCTCTATCATTCTACCCCGTTAATCCTCTATTTTTTCAAATTCGCTCTTGCTTGCCCCGCACACGGGACACACCCAGTCATCAGGAAGCTCCTCAAACGGCGTCCCGGGAGCGATGTTGCTATCTGGGTCACCTGCTGCCGGGTCATAGATGTAGCCACAAACGGTGCACTCGTATTTTGCCATCTTTTCACCTCCCTTGCTCTTTATTTTTCTTTAATATAGACCGGGGCCGCCTTAGGCGTGGTACCCCGCTTAACCTGATGATAATATTCGTAGGTCATAGATTCCTCTTCGGTAAGTACCTCCGCAGCTACCAGCTCGCCAATAAAGACGGTGTGGGTGCCCATATCAACTTCCTTGGTTACCCTGACCTCAAGATAGGCGACAGCATTATCCAAAACTACCGGGGCCTGAGTCTCACCGATCTTATAATTAATCCCATCAAGCTTATCAATATCCCGCCCCGACTTAAAACCGAAGCGACCAATAAAGGGGAGAGGGGTAGTCTTACCGAGAACGGAGGCGGTAAAGACCCGGCTCTCCTGAATAAACTCGTGGGTCAGGTTATTCTTGTTGATGCTTACGGCCACCGACGGCGGCTCCGAGGTTACCTGAAAAACAGTGTTGGCAATCTGTGCGTTGCGCCGGTCCCCCTTCCTTGCCCCGACTACATAAAGCCCATAGCTTAATCTATGTAACACCTTGAGATTCATTTTCTAAGCTCCTATAGAATTTCTTAATCCTTTTTTACATAAGTTCCTTTTCGCTGGCTTCAATCGCCCGCTCCAGTTCAGCACCAAGCATCGGGGGTAAACCTTCGATATCCACCCGGATAAAGCCCCTGACGATGGTAGCCGTTGCCTCGGTCCGGGTTAAGCCTCGAGACATGAGATACTCCACCTCCTCCTCGGCAATCTTGCCTACCGCCGCCTCGTGAGAGAGATCAATGCCAGCCAAGTTACCCTTGAGCTCAGGGATAGCGTGAATCATGCCTTTACCCTGCAGAATGAGTCCCCGGCATTCAAGGTGGCCCTTCACCTCGGGAGCGTTACCCTCGATATAACCCCGGGCGATGATATTGCCACCGGTAGTTATTGCCCGGCTGATGATTTCCGTGCGGGCCCCCTTAGCGTTAAGCAGTACCCGGGAGCCCACATCCAATGACGACCCTTGGGCAGCCACCAGGATACTGTTATATCTGACCGTGGCGTTCTCACCCACGCACCGGGCAGCGGGGTACATCTGCAAGGAGTGAACCGGCTTCATAAGCACGTAGTTACTCAGGAATAAGCCGTTCTCCTCCACGATGGCGGCGGTGCGGGGGCGAACCGCCACCTCGGGATTCCAGCTATGAATCATGGTGAAGGTAACCTTGGCACACTTTTTTATGTAGAACTCAGAGACTCCCAGGTGTAAGCCAGGTTCCTCCTTGGAAGCAGTGGTGCAGCCGGTAATAATATGTAGTTCTGAATCTTCTTCGGCAATGATAATATTATGCACGTTTTGCGTAAGCCGCGCCTTAGCTAGATAGAGACAAGCCTGAACCGGCAAGACCGTCTTGTAGCCGGGCAAAGTCCTTATGAAATAGCCATCGTTCTGGCTGAGCTCTATGTTAGCCGTATACTTATCGGTATCCACCGCCACTGCCTGCCACCAGTAGTCCGCCATCCAGTCATACTTCTCCAGAGCCTGGCTGACCGGCATCACCTCCACCCCCTCCTCCCTAACCGAGCTATGCACCGGGGTGTTGTCCATCTGAATATAGGTCCCCGACCTCTGCCTTATGTCATCCAGCATAACCCCCGCTCCCAGCATCTGCTCCTTGGCTCGGGCGGGAAGCTGCGACGGGTCAGCCTGATATGGTGGCTCATCAGCCGAGCTAACGTAGGCACCCAAATCAATATCCTGACCGAGAGCGGCTGGTTTATTAGCCGCACCTTTAGCTCGATCACGATGCGCCTTGGAAGTCTTCACTTCGCTCACTAGTGGAACCTCCTTACCAAGCACTTGGTGCACTCCTCATAGCCCCTCTGCTTAATGTTTTTCAGGATCTCATGGGGGTCTCCCTCACACCCTATTCTACCCTCACACATGACATAGCCAGTACGAGCATCCACATAGTCCAGAATATGCCCGGTATGGGTAATGATAAGCCCCTTACACTTTCGATCAACTATGGGGCATTCTTTCTCCAAGAGCTCATTTATCAGCTCACCGATGAGCGCTATATTTTCCAAGTCAACCCCGGACTCAGGCTCATCCAGCAGGGCCAACTCTGGTTTCTGCGCCAGGAGCTGCATCATCTCAGACCGTTTTATCTCCCCTCCGGAAAACCCGTAGTTTATCTCCCTGTCCAGAAAGTCGGCCAGGTCAGTTTTCTCGGCCAGCTGACCAATAGCTTCCTCAGCCTTCCGTCCCCGAAGACAGGCGGCAACCATATCACGTGTTTTTACGCCACGCACTACCGGTGGTCGCTGGAAGGACATGCCAATACCCAACCGCGCTCTCTCATCCAGCGACAACCTGGTTATTTCTTTACCGTTGAATTTAATACTGCCACCGGTTACCCGATATTTGGGGAAACCCATTATCGTCGCCAGTAAGGTAGTCTTACCACTACCGTTGGGGCCGAAAAGGACATGGGTCTCACCAACCCCAATCGTCAGGGTTACATCACGCAGGATCTCCCTATCCTCAACCGCCACCGACAAATGCTTAATTTCCAGCATAGTTCTGTCCCCCCCATCTCTCTACTTATTGACTTATCCGCCGTCCAGCGATGGGTGTTCCTTCTGCACAAACCAGCCCGCCGGGTCTTTGAGATACTCGTAATAGTCAACCAGCACCAGATAGTGCTCCCTCTCCTGTGCCATCAGAGCCTGGTAAAAATCTCTCTCACCATCATAGGTGGCAACTTGGCTCTGTTCTCTATAGTAATCATAGGTCTTGTTCTCCATATCCATCGCCGTTTTCACCGCGTCAAGCTCGGTAGCCTGAACCTTTACCTCTGGGGCCGTTTCCTTCATCACCACGGCAAATATGGTCCTCAGACTCTTTCCCCCATCAGGCTTAAAGTCAGTATCAGGCCAGCCTTTCTTATCCCGCAGAGCACGGTAGATCTCCTCAAACTGCTGCCGGTGAACGTCTTCCTCACCAGCCAACGATGCCAGCAGCTCCCGTCCCATTTCATTGCCACTTCCCTGACTCGCCTTAAGATAAAACTCCTTACCGTCAAGCTCCATCTGGATGGCAACCTGAAGCGCCTGTAAAGTTTTATTCTGTTCAGTGTCCATACTGATCTCCTCCGTCTTGCCAAATTGATGCAAACGATAGCTCTTTAAAGAATCCAAGCCAGATCTAACCCTAGTATTCACCAAAATTCACTTATCTGTAAAGTAAGCACCGCTATTTAAGCCAGCAGAGGTGAAAAATATAATCCATAACCCCGTTAATTGTCAAGGTTTTGGGGCAATTAGATACTTGACAGAGCTACCACAAAAGCCTATGATATAAGCGTAAATGCGCATTTAGGAGAACAGACATGCGCGATCTAACCAAAGCACTAAAGGCACTGACCGATGAGACCAGGATCCGGATACTTAATCTACTTCTGGAACGGGAATGCTGCGTCTGCGAGGTGATGCAGGCACTCGGTATTTCCGAGACCCGGGCATCGCGTAATTTGAGGATGCTCTATGATGCCGAGTTCCTCAAACTGAGGAAGGATGGCCTGTGGTCACTCTATTCCATAAACAAAGAAGACGCACCGGCATACCTCTCCGAGCTGGTTACCTCCGTAGAGAAGGCACTCAAGGGCAATAAAATAGCCCTTCAAGATAGGGAACGCCTCGCAAGAGCAGAGCGTGTCGGACCGGCCTGCGTACGGCAGAAGCCAGCTTAGTAGCTTCTTTTTTACGTTATTTAGTGCGTTAATACGCATATACGGAAGGATTTCAAGAATGGGCGCAATTGAAATCTTGCGTGGCGGGCTTAACGGCTTAATCGAATATCTATCTTTGCATGTCATCACCTGTCTGGTACCGGCCCTCTTTATCGCTGGCGCCATCTCAGCCTTTGCCTCCCAGGCTGCCATCCTAAAATACTTTGGCCCCCAAGCTAAGAAGCCGCTAGCCTACGCAGTCGGCTCCGTCTCCGGGGCCGCCCTAGCAGTATGCTCCTGCACGGTACTACCTCTCTTCGGCGGCATCTACAAGAGAGGCGCCGGACTCGGTCCCGCCATAGCTTTCCTCTTCTCCGGGCCAGCCATAAACATCCTAGCTATCGTCTATACCGCCAACATACTGGGGCACGACCTAGGAGTCGCCCGGGCGGTTGGCGCCATTGCTTTTGCCGCTGGCATCGGTTTAACCATGGCCTTAATCTTCAGAAAAGAAGAGACGCAGAAACTAAAGACCCAGGCCCTAGCCCTAACAGACGATGGGGCCAGCGGTAAGAAACCATGGCAGTATGCTATTTTCTTTGGTACCTTGATTGGCATTCTGATTACCGCTGCCGCCAGGAACTGGATACCTCTCGGTGTTCTCGGCGGTGTTCTAGGTACCACTCTATGGCGCTGGTTCACCCGCCGCGAGATTAAAGAATGGATGCAGGAGACGCTTTTCTTCCTTAGGCGCATCGTGCCCTGGCTTTTGCTCGGGGTGTTTATCGCTGGGATTCTCGGTGTAGTAATCCCCCCGACGGCCATGGCTACCTATATGGGAGGCAACAGCCCGCTATCCAATTTCATTGCCTCTATCGGCGGCGCCCTTATGTACATCGCAACCCTCACCGAGGTACCCATCATCAAAACCTTCATGAACCTAGGGATGGGCAACGGCCCGGCTTTAGCCCTGCTTCTTGCTGGCCCGTCACTGTCACTTCCCTGCATGCTGGCGCTTCGAGGTATCATGGGAACCAAGCGGACACTCGTATATGTTGCCCTAGTGGTAGCCGCCGCTACCGTTACCGGACTGATATACGGCTCGATAACATAATTTCAGGAGTAGAGAATGATTCAGATAAAAATCTTCGGTACCACCCCACCATGCGCCAGATGTAAAGAGATGGAAAGGAGGGCTCAGAGTGCCGCCGCCAGATACCCGGGCAAGGTAGAGGTAGCCAAGTTTGATGCTCTCTCCGAGGAGAGGGACAGATACGGCATCATGTTAACACCAACGGTGTTCATCAACGACAAGATAATTGCCGTAGGTAAACTCCCCTCTGAGGAGGATTTAGAAGAATCAATAAAGAAAGAATTGGAGGCAAGGTCATGAAAGTAAAGATGGAGGTATTCAGTGGTGACCCGCCCTGCCCCGGCTGTGTCGCTATCCTAGCCCTGGCTGACGAGTATGCCAAGAAATATAAAGCAAGCTCGAGGTAACCAAACTCATTGGCCAGGAAGCGATGGCTAAGTTCGAGGAATATAAACTCGGTTGTGTACCGGCCGTGGTCATCAATGAGAAGATAAGGATCGAGGGTATTTGCCCCAGCCGGACTACATTAGACAATGCCCTGAGGGAGGGAGGACTGTGAACAAAGTGAAAATAGAGGCATTTCTGTCGGTACCAACCTGCTCCGGCGGTGTCAATCTAACCAGGCTACTCAATGAAATCCAGCAGGAATTTGGCGATAAGGTAGAGATCGTTACCTACAAAGGGCGTAATGAACGGTTTGAAGAATACAACCTGACCACGGCACCGGCTCTAATTGTCGGCGGGCTGGTCAGGATAATGGGGCTATGCCCCAGCAAGGATTCGCTAATCTCAGCGCTAAAAGAAGCCGGGCTTAAATGAGATGGAAGAGCAATCTTAAGCCGGCTTGCCCAAGGGCATGATATACAGCGGCTGATACTTTTCGCCCAGCTGCAAGACTTTCCGAACCTGCTCATCGCGGAAGGCACCAACGGCCACCGTCGCCAGACCCAAGGCAACCGCCTGGAGACATATATCCTGCCCGGCATGTCCTACTTCGATATGGACATACCTTTCGCCACGACTGCCATAACCCCCGGTGGTGCGCCGAAATGAGGCACAAATAACGATATCTACCGGGGCTTCAACTACGAATTCCTGAGCCAAGGCGGCTCTAGCCAGGTCCAAGCGTAGATCACCCCTGCGGTGAAGAACCAGGTAGTGCCGAGCTACATCATAGTGATACACGCCCTCACCTATGCCAACCACGCTACTCTGACCACAAACGACATAGATTTCCAGTGGGTAGGTGGCGCCGGCGCTAGGAGTGGCTCTTAAACTCAACCCCGCCTCAGTAATTCCTTGAGCCGCCCACAGTATTTGGGACAGCTGCAGACGAGTGATAGGCTCAGGAGAGAACTCCCTCACCGACCGTCGGCGGGCAATCGCCTCCTCCAGAGACATGTCCCCCTTTAGACTCGGTGAAGGTAGCCGAATTAGCGACGGTTGATTATTCTCTATCAAGCCACCCTCTCTTCAAAATACCAAACAAGCAGTCTCTTAAGCCGTAGCCCCCCAAAAACCAGTGACAAGAACCCTCATCTTAAAGGAGACGAGCGCTCAGGCATCCTTCTGGTAAAATGTTCTCATACTTCGGTCTGACGCAGGCAATACCTTGAGCCACCTAGCGGATTATCCACCCTAGTCCAGAAATCCAGGCTCAGATACTTCCACCCCCCGTCAGGGAGCACCACCATGATACTGCCCTCATCCATCCCAGAGGCAATCTTGATGGCCTGATGAACCGCAGCCCCTGAGGACAAGCCAACAAAGATCCCCTCCCTATCCAGTAGCTGACGAGTCACCGAAGCCGCCTCGCAGCTGGTTACCTTAACCCTTTCCGTAATCAAGCTTAAATCAAGCGCTGCTGGAACCTTGGTGTCGTCCACACACTTCAAGCCCTGAATAGCATCATCAGGGTAGGGCTCAACCCCGATCACCCTGACATCTGGGTATCGCTCCTTCAGCCGGCGACTGATACCACTTATTGAGCCTCCGGTACCGATTCCGCAAACCAGAAAATCAATCCGGTGGTAGGGAAAATCATTTAATATTTCGACGCCGGTGGTCTCGTAGTGCGCTAGAGGGTTAGCCGGATTATTAAACTGGTCAGGCATAAAGTAATTCTTATCTTTAGCCACTAACTCGCGGGCAGCCTCAATCGCCCCGTTTATCCCTAAAGCACCATCAGTAAGAATAAGTTCGGCACCAAATATCCTGAGTAACTGCCGTCTTTCCTCGCTCATACTGTCCGGCATGACAATGGTGACCTGATAACCCTTCTTCCGTCCCAACCAGGCCAGAGATATCCCGGTATTACCACTGGTGGCTTCAATGATTGTCTTGTCCTTAGTCAACCCTCCGCTCTCTTCTGCCCGTTCTATCATATACTTGGCAATCCTGTCCTTTATGCTGCCACTCCCCCCAACGCTCTGCCCTTCCATCTTGGCCAGAATCCTCACCCTCTTGTTGGGGCATATTTGAGACATCTCCACCAGAGGAGTATGTCCGAGAGCCCCAACATTGTCCTTAAAATACATCCGCTTTTGTCCTAACCCTTAATTACTCCAAGGGGAACTGCCCGAGCTACCTTACTGGAGATACCTGCCTTATCGGTTACCTCAACCACCTCGGTTACATCCTTATAGGCCTGGGAAGCCTCTTCCGCCAGTGAGCTCATACTACCGGCTTTGACGGTAATCCCCCGGTCGGCTAGTTGCCGGGCAACCTCAGCCCCCCTGAGACTACGCTTCGCTGCCGCCCGACTCTGCACCCGACCGGCACCATGACAGGTAGAACCGAAGGACTCAGCCATAGCTCTTTCCGTGCCTAGGGCAATATAGGAATAGCGCCCCATGTCGCCGGGGATGAGAACCGGTTGACCGATATCCCGGTAAACTTCAGGAACGCTGGGGTGTCCTGCCGGGAAAGCCCTGGTTGCTCCCTTACGGTGAACACACAGCGTCAGTCTCTCACCATCAGCGGTATGTTCCTCTATCTTAGCGATATTGTGACACACATCGTATATCTGTTCCAGGCCTATTTCTGCCTGGCTCTTAGCAAAGACTTTGGTGAAGGATTCCCTGGTCCAATGAGCAATGCACTGCCGGTTAGTCCAGGCATAGTTGGCGGCACACGCCATAGCCGCTAGGTAGTCCTGCCCCTCCGCTGAGCTTACCGGAGCACAGGCAAGCTGGCGGTCAGGCAGATTGATATCGTATTTCTTTACCGCTTCCACGAGCAACCTGACGTAGTCACCACAGATCTCATGACCCAAACCTCGGGAGCCGGTATGAATCAGGACCAGTATCTGCCCCAACTCACCGATACCCATCGCCTTAGCTGAGTCAGAGTCATAGATTTCGTCCACTACCTCTACTTCCAGGAAGTGATTTCCGGAACCCAGCGTCCCCAGCTGCGGGATGCCCCGTTTCTTAGCCTTACTACTCACCCTGTCCGAATTAGCCTGCTTCATACAGCCCGACTCCTCAGTAACCACGATATCTTCGGACTTGCCAAAACCCTTCTCCAGCGCCCACCGACTACCCTTCATCAGGACACTGTTCAGTTCCTTTTCGCTCAACCTTATCTTACCTTCGGAACCAAGACCGGAAGGAACGTTACCATAAAGCTCGCTAATTAACTGTTCGATCTTAGGCTTTACCTCGTCCACGGTAAGATTAGTGCGCAGTAGCCTGACGCCACAATTAATGTCAAAACCGACACCACCGGGCGATATAACCCCGTCTTTTATGCTAGTGGCCGCCACGCCGCCGATGGGAAAGCCATAGCCCCAGTGAATATCGGGCATCGCCAGGGAGTGGCCCACAATGCCCGGCAGGAAAGCCACGTTAGCCACCTGCTCAAAAACCCGTTCCTCGAAGATATGCATTAGCATTGCCTCACTGGCATAGATTAGACCCGGTACTCGCATACCTGCCTTATAGCTTGTCGGGATCTCCCAGCGATAGTCATCTATCTTGTTTACTTTTTCTCTCCAGGGTGCTGTCATCACCTATCTCCACCGCTAGATATCAAATATTACCTGCACTCTGCAGCCACCGCTGTCTTCCTTGACAACGCTAAGCATATGATAAGTAGCTGCCTTCACCCCCGTCTTTAGCCGGTGACGCGAACTATCAACCTTCTCACCATAAACCCTCGCCTTAAGCCGGCCGTCACTGAGCACGGTAACATCAAACCGCCTAAAAAGAATATTCTCAGTATCAAAAATATAGATGAGCTCGTTTAACCACTCCAGCAGCAGTCTTTCTTCGTCACCGGTAGTTAGTTCTATATCCCGGTAGAGAACCTCCTCCACAGCATCAAGCTCGGTTATCAAGCTGAACAGGGCCTTGGCAGCATTACTGAACGCCTGGCCTATATTAACTCCATAGGCAACCACACCAACATCAGCAGTATGGTCGATAACCTCAAAATCCCTCTCCATAGCGGGCACCACCAGTCAGCCGTAATCTGTAGCTAAATTATATCACTTACCCATTAAATACAAAAATAGACTGCTTGGTAACAGATTGGAGCTTTCTCAGGGATTTGATATAATCTTAAAGGGTAGTTCTAAGTATAACATCAGGATACTTATATGGATGAGATAAAGAGTGCTCGTGAGATAGCGGCTGAGAAGGTGAAGGGATTAGGTGAGGCGACTGATGAAGAGCGCCTCGGCTGGAAATATGTTCCCGAGGGGGAAAAGCTAGCCACTCGATACCTTAAAGAAGGCTGTAACCTGGTGCTGGAACTGGGCAAGTATGATGGGGAGACAAAAAAATATGTCACCAGGGGAGTGACTAACGTGCTGGTGAGAAATATCAGCCTGCCCGATAGCGACCTCGCTAAAAGAAATAATAAACGGGCCATGGACGGCCTGAAACTGGCGAAGACTAATCAGGTAGCTCTGGAGAATGCCTATAGCCAGATGAGGCGCATCTTTGACCACTATTTAGGGCAGGGCAACGAGCAGCGCGGGCAGGCTTATGAGGCACTAAAAGCTGAATTTGAGGCCCAGTTAAGGCAGGCACTCCAGCAGCAACTGGGGACATATGGTAGATTTCAGATAGACGTAGAGAAGCAGCCCCAATTTCAGGCAGAGTGGCGACGCCGTCAAATCCAGCTAGATTCCCAGTACCTTAAACTGCTGGATGAACTAAGGCAGGAGCTATCGGCCATCTCTTAGAGGTGAGTTGTTGACATGGACATTGATGATGAGAGAATCAGAGAGGCAGTGAAACATACTGAGACACTCAGACCGCCGAAACAGAGTCTAGCCACCTTTGGTACAACTAATATCTACTACTACCTGGTCACTGAACCAGCCTACCAGGAATTGGTGGAGAATGCTGCCGAGACAGTAATCAGAGAGGGCCGGGTAATTGCCGAAAGACCGCGGGTGGTGACCCCCTATTACCTTTCCCAACTGCAGGGGTTCAGCACCGAGGCGAGAAGATATCTCGATATGCTCACCAGACAGCACGGTGCCAGTGCTCCCGGTCTGTTCTACAGCTACCGGAACGAGTCGAAAGAGCTTACCATTGTCTCCGATAGGCTGCTCTCAGTAGTTGCCAAGCTAAATGCCGAGATTGATAAGCGCGGCGACCCGCTGACCTCCATCATCAAAGGAGAGGATGAACTCTGGGACGTATCGCTGATGAAATTCATCTATGAAATAACCAGAGGCTCGATACAGGATAATCTGCTGCAGCTGGGGGCCAGAGGACTCCTCAAAATGGATGCCAGCGGTGTTCCCGCTGACGCCAGGGTCAGGATTGAAGAACTCTTTAGGAAGGTCGGAGCGGGGCAAAGCGAACCCCGTGAGCTGAAAGAGGAACTTGACCGCTGGAACCTGTTTGAGGAGTATGAGGACAGATTCTTTACCCTATTTGGCAAGAGCCGATAGCGGTTATTTATCAGCCAAGGGTCAAGCAGAAAGTTAAGCAGGAGGGGGACAATGTACCGACACTGGCATCGGTTTAGCTTCGGCTTTCCTCCCTTTGGCTTCTGGTTTAGAGGTCCCAGGGCTTTCCCGCGTCGCGACGAATACGTCCGCATGCTTGAGGACTACAAACATGAGCTGCAGGCCGAGCTGGAAGAAGTAAACAAAGAGCTAGAGGAGCTTAGAAAGACTGATTAGGGACTAGTACCATGAAGATTTCACTGGTTGAAGCCAGAGACCTTTCTGAAGCCTGGTTTTTATGCCTGCGCGAGACCCTAGCGGAAGGCCATGACTATAAAATTGAGCGCGGGAGCTATGCCGGCGAGCGCCGTAAAGAGCTTGACTTTGTGGTCATCCAAATAAAATGCCCCGGCACTAGACCCCTAACCCCCGATGTTCCCCAGGGGGTGCCGCCGCCGACCACCATGGAGTATGTAGAAAGCTACCTGCCCTACCTCATGACCGCCCACCGGGCCGAGGGAGAGCAGTATACCTACGGCCAGTACCTGGAGAAACAGATAGCCGAGGTTATCCGAATGTATAAAGAAGACGGCCATAATACCAACCAGGCGTTTATGGCGGTTGGCGATGCTCAGTCTATCTTTTTATCCGACCCCCCCTGCCTCCGCGCCATAGATACCAGAATCCGCGACGGCCGACTCAACTTTATCCTCTATTTCCGGTCGTGGGACCTGTGGGCTGGCTTTCCCTCAAATCTAGCCGCCGCCCAGCTTCTGAAGGAATATATGGCTTCGGAAATAGGGGTTAGCGACGGTGAGATTCTCGCCATGAGTAAAGGTCTGCACCTCTACGAGTACTCCTGGGAGCTGGCCAAGACTGCCGCCAGGTTAGAGTAAATCCGCTTTAACAAGGGACTACTTCTCAACCCTAAGGAACAAAATTGAAAATAATGTCAATTCTCGTCTTGGGCATGACTCTAGCGACTTTTGGATTAGGCAGTACCGGGTGCACCATAACGCAGGACTTCGACCAGTATCTGCGGACAATTGTGAAACCATATAACTTCAGCACCGCTGCCTGGGAAGTCAAGATTGTCCCCCACGAACTGAACCAGCTGATCTACGGTCTGCATGACCAGAGTGATGACGAAGTCCAGGTAGTCACTGATTATTTCTCTATATTTAAGCGGATAAGAGGCCTCGAATCTCAGATTCAAGCCATAAACTACGGCACAGGGCAGGGCAACCTGGCCCTGCTTGAGGCTGAGTTAGAGGAGTTACGGGAGCAAAAACTAGCTCTGGAGAACACCGCGGAGAGGATACTGGAAAGGCAAATAAAAACGGTGCTGGCCGAGCAGGGCATCTTTAATCCGCTGGATGCTTATGACGCAAGACCCAGAATTAATTTTCCCCCGCTAAACTTCAAGCTGGAGAAGCCACCCCATCTACTAGTGGTTTCACCCAGAGAGCGGATAGAGAGCATGCGAGAGGTTATCCTCAAGCAGGACATTAGCCTTGAGGAGATGGCAGCTATTGAAGCCGCGGTCGATACATACGGGGTTTCGTCACTGGTGGTGGAGCTCGGCGGTCTGGGGGCAACCTACCCCAGCTTTGTCACCAACGAGGCAAGCCTAAGGTTCACCATCGAGGCTGCCGCTGAAGAATGGCTACATCAATATTTGTTCTTCAAGCCGCTGGGCACTCTATATACCCTAGATTTAACTGGCCTCGCCCCTAACTATGATATTGCCACTATAAATGAGACCGTGGCCAGTATGGCCAGCACGGAAATTGGCGACCTAGTATATCAAAAATACTACTCGCAGTACGAAACTACTAATCAGTCAAGTCTTCAAGATGACTCAAGCTTTGATTTTAACCGGGAGATGAGAGACATAAGAAGGAAGGTTGATGAGTACCTGGCCCGTGGAGAAATTGAGCTGGCTGAGGAGCTCATGGAACAGAAACGGCAGTATTTGGCTGATAATGGCTATTATATTAGAAAGCTGAATCAAGCCTATTTCGCCTTCTACGGCACCTATGCTGATAGCCCAACCTCAATTAGCCCAATCGGAGCTGAACTAGAGAAACTGAGGGAGCAAAGTAGGTCACTGAAGGATTTTCTCAACAAAGCGTCTACCATAACCAGCCGCCAGCACCTAATAGAAATGCTAAAGTAAGTTTCACTAACTGTGGTAACAGAGTTAAGGTATCTATAATGTACAGGAAGAAACATATCCCGCCGGTAACCGATGAGGTACGCCTGCGCCAGCTTACTGTAGACGAGGCACTGCCCAAGCTGGATAAATACCTGAATGATGCTTTTATGGCCGGCCTCTATCAGGTTAGGGTAATTCACGGTAAGGGGACGGGGACGATACGCCAAGCAGCCAGGGCCTACCTTGCTCAGCACCCCCTGGTCAAATCATATCGAGCCGGTGGTTACGGGGAGGGGGGAGACGGAGTCACCATAGTAGAGCTGGCCTAAAATAATCTACTAGGAATCTCTCAACGAATTGCGAGAACACGGGATTTTGGCTATAATGTTTATGCTCTAATGGTGGGTGTAGCCCAGTGGTTAAGGCGCCAGGTTGTGGCCCTGGAGATCGAGGGTTCGAATCCCTCCACTCACCCCACCAGCCCAAGGGCCTTATTTCAGGGTGCCAAGGGCATATTCTTTAAACAACTCGTCTGTCTCTGGGTCCCAATAGAACAGTCTACCACCAGCGATGGCCGTACACCAAACGGCAGCAAATATGAAACAAAAACACTGCAGCTCTCGCTGGCAATATTTCGATGAATGAGAAAGTGTCAGGTGCCCCCGCAGTAAAAAACCATAAAGGATAAGTTAGATACGCGCCTAGAGGGATTCGAACCCACGACCCTCGGTTCCGAAGACCGATGCTCTGTCCGCTGAGCTATAGGCGCTTGAAGCTAAATTCTAGTTGTTGTCCGAGGTTATGTCTATTATTGGCGTTATTTATTTCTAGCAACCTCTTTTTCGTGATCATTATACCCTGCAATGAAAGCTTGGTCAAAGCGCTTCGCAGCCGCCTCTTGCAGTCCAGGAGTGGTGGTGACTAAATGCAAGCATATTACGTGAAATGCCGCTCAAAGAGAGGAATGAAGGATCCCAAGAGCATTACCATGAAAAATTAGAAGCCCGCAACCCAGGGAGCATGTCCGGTGTGCGGCACCAAGATGTTTAGAATCGGTAAGAGCTAAGGATTGTACCCGGTTCGGGATAATGTGAGAGCTAGATACCCACGACGAGATATCCGGCTCCCTTATTGGCTCCTTAACATTGCCCAAACGAGCATTCAGTTTAATCGAAGATCGAAATTACCGACCGTATTCTGAACAGCCCAGCTTCGTATTTTCTTGGCTATCAGTTGACAAAGGATATTGTTTTGGTTTATGATTGCAATCAGGTGCAATAACGATGAGTTGCATTATGACATTCAAGGAAAGGAGACTAAAGCTGACGCCTCAGCGGAGGCTGATCGTAAATGCTATCCACGGCACTGAGGCTCATCTCACCGCCGAGGAAATCATCGCCTATGTCCAGACCAGGATGCCGGGGGTCAACAAATCAACCGTATACCGCACTCTGCAACTCCTGGAAGAGGCCGGTTGCGTGTACAAAAGCGAATTAGGCGACCAGTTCATCTATCATCACGCTGAAGAAGGGCATAATCATCATCTGGTGTGCAGCCAATGTGGCAAGACTATAGATTGTGATGAAGACGTCTTCTTGCCATTTGAGCGGGCACTTAAAGACAAATATGGCTTCCAGGTAAGCTTTAAGCATATGGTTATGAGTGGGCTCTGTGAAGAATGCAGAGGTAGGACGAGTTAGGAAGCCTATATATTTTTTTACCTATTAAATGCAACTAATTGCAGTTGCGCTGTATTGCAAAATAAGTTAGAGCTGCATCAATCGCTTAGGAGTGACCCACTTGATTTGTGATGGCACTCTGTCATTCAGGAGAATCAAAGCGAAGGGAGGCCTCAGTGACCCATTTCAGATTAGATGTATCCCGACAGGCTGGAACAGCCACTTTGTGGATGGCAGCGAACACATCCTGCGGTTTCAAGCCAGTACTCGGTTGGACCCATATAGATGGAGTGAAGGAATTCGCAGAGATGCTGCTGGATATCTATTATCGAAGGCAATCAGACCAAGAAAAGCTTAACGAGGTCAGGCAACTAGGGTATGGAAAGTTTTCCCTAAACTAGTACAGCTGCCAAAAAAGGAGGTTCTAGTGAAGAAAAAGCTCCTTATTCCTGTTATCACCCTTTCTATTCTAGCCACTATGATCGGTGGCTGCGCTGGTGGTGGTGCGACCGGCAAACTGCAATTCTATGCCAACGGAGAGGACTTCGTGCGCCAAGGTTTTGTCTCCAAGGACGGTTGGAGCATAAGTTTCGACCACGTTTATATCACCCTGTCCGATATTGCCGCCTATCAGACTGAGCCACCCTATGAAGCCACTTCCGGGTCTGGCATCGAAGCTAAATCTACGGTTGCCCTGGATGGGGCATACACCATAGACCTGGCAGAGGGTGAAGAGGATGCCCCGCCGATACTGGTGGCTGAGGTTTCGGATGTCCCGGCTGGGCATTACAATGCCCTTTCTTGGAAGATGACCAGAGCAATCTCCGGACCAGCCGCCGGCCATTCCCTGGTCATCATTGGTACTGCCGAAAAAGATGGACAGAGCCTGGAGTTCACCATCGATATTGACGAGGAATGTGAGTATCAATGCGGTGAGTATGTTGGTGACGTCCGCAAGGGCATTCTGGAGAAAGACACTACGGCAGATGTAGAGATGACCTTCCACTTTGACCATATCTTTGGCGATGGTGAGCTGCCAGCGGATGATGAGCTCAACCTGGCTGCGGTGGGCTTTCAACCGTTTGCGGATGGCGCCGACGCAGCCAGCGTTTTGAATATGACTGAGATGCATCTGGGGCATGTTGGTGAGGGTCACTGTCACTGTCAGTGCCACTAGTCTTGCCATTCAGGAGTGTATAGCGGCTTACACGGAGTCGGGACACGGAAGGAGGTGCTGATATGTGCCGGAAGTGGCGAAGTATCATAGCTATCATTGGTATTCTGGTAGCTTGCTTGGTCTTGCCGATCAAAGCCTATGCCCACGGGGTTAACATTGAATACACAAGCAATGTCGAGATTGAGATCATCGCCAGATACAATACCGGCACCCCTATGGCTGGGGCGCAGGTGGCGGTCTACGCCCCAAGTGAGCCATCTACTCCCTGGCTGACCGGAGTGTGTGATGAGGAAGGCCGCTTCAGCTTTGTGCCCGATACGTCACAACCGGGTATCTGGGATGTTCAGGTACGCCGGGCAGGGCATGGGGGTATCATTCACATCCCTATCGGTGGCGATACCGTGGTAGCAGATGGTGGTGGCAGCTTCAGCCATCTCCAGATTGCATTGATGGCGGCCTGTGTTGTTTGGGGAAGCGTGGGTACCGCCCTCTACTTCTCACGGCGGAGAAGAATCTAATGCACATCCCCGATGGCATTCTTCCGCTACCGGTAACTGGCGCTGGTTATGCGGCAACCGCCGTTACCACCTGGTACTCCATTCGTAAAATAAAGCAGAAGGAGGATCCCAGGCAGGACATCCCTAAAGCCTCTCTCCTGACGGCAGCCTTTTTTGTCGCCTCGTGGATTCACATCCCCCTGCCGCCGACCAGCGTTCACCTGGTACTGAATGGTCTCCTGGGGGCTCTCTTGGGGTACTATGCCTTCCCGGCGATACTTATCGGGTTATTCTTTCAGGCAATAATGTTCGGTCACGGTGGCCTGACTACTCTAGGAGTTAACGCCATGATAATGGGGCTACCAGCAATAATCGCCCACCACATCTTCCGTCTGCGTAAATGGGGCAGTGGAGAGAGCCGAAGGAAAACCGGTGCCTTTGGTTTTCTGTCCAGTGCGGTGGCCATGGGGGTTTCGGTGGCTATGTTTGTGGCTATCCTGCTCACCAATCTGCCCGCCGAGCTGAATGCACTCAGCGAGCGAACGGCCATACTTGCTCTGGCCACCGCCCACGTCCCGCTAATTTTCATCGAGGGGACGATTACGGCACTAATAACCGTGTTTTTACGGCGAGTACGGCCGAAGATACTGGATGGCGTATGAAACTAGGCATAGATGAATACACCAACCTGGATTCTCCTTTTCACCGCTGGGACCCCAGGTATAAGCTGATTGGTCTCATTACCTTGGTCTTTGCCTTCTCCTTTGTCCGCGACCTGCGCATGCTCCTGGCAATGGCCGCGGTCACTATCACCATATATGCCATCTCCAGGCTGCCAGCGGCCTTCATAGTAAAGCGGTTCCGTTACCCGTCCTTTTTTCTATTGGCCATACTGCTGACCCTGCCCTTCCTGTCTGGGGAAAGCGTCCTGATGAATTTAGGCTCTATCGCTCTACGTCAAGAGGGGCTGCTCGCCGCCACCCTGATTGCCACTAGGTTCACCTGTATTGTAATTATCGGCATGATTCTTCTCGGCACGACGCCCCTGCTAACCAATATTAAAGCTATGAGGTCTTTGGGCCTGCCGGACATCATGGCCGATATGGCGCTGCTTGCCTTTCGTTATCTTCAAGAGATAGGGCGGGATTTACGCAGTATGCAGACATCAATGAGGCTCCGCGGATTTAAGGGACGCCGTTTTAGCCTGAGAGGGCTTAAGACATTAGCTTGGCTGAGCGGCAGCCTGTTGGTCTATAGCTATGAGCGCTCGGAATCGATATACCGGGCGATGATTCTGCGTGGTTACGGTCATGCCTCGCAGCGAAAGGGTGAGTTTCAGGCCGGCGAGAAAGATACTCTAGCTTTAATCGCGATCATTCTGGTTGCCGCTGCCTTTGTTATGGGAGATATTGCGCTTGGACACAATACTGCCACCCTGCTACAATGATTTAGAGTTAGGGAAAGGATTGGAAGCGACGATGTCACTGGCGAATCCCTATGAACCGGTGCTTACTGTTTCCCGGCTGTGTTTTTCCTATGCAGACAAGCCCGATGTTCTGAAGGACGTAGACCTTGAGGTAATGGGTGGGGAACGGGTGGGTCTAATCGGGCCCAACGGTGCCGGTAAGACCACCCTCTTTCTGGTAGTCTGTGGTGTCTTGAAACCAACCGTTGGGGACATCTCGCTACTGGGTAAGCCGGTGGTGAGTGGCAAATTCAACCCTGAGGTGGCCCTGGTTTTCCAGAATCCAGACGACCAGCTTTTCTGTCCCTCAGTGAAGGACGACGTCGCCTTCGGCCCCCAGAACATGGGATTACCAAAGGAAGAAGTCGAGGCTAGGGTTACGGAAGCACTGTCTATCGTGGGGGGTAGCAAACTCGCTGACAGACCAGCACATCACCTTTCTGAGGGAGAAAAGCGCCTAGTGACAGTAGCCGGGGTGCTGGCCATGCGGCCAAAGCTTGTTATATATGATGAGCCTAGTGCTAACCTGGACATCCGTTCCCGACGTCGCTTGATTCGTCTCTTGCAGTCGTCACCGGAAACGATTTTGATTGCCTCCCATGACCTTGAACTGGTTCTCGAGATCTGCCATCGGGTAGTGCTCATGGATGAGGGTGCTATTATCGCCGATGGGAGTCCTCTTGAAATCCTGGGGAACGATAAGCTAATGGAAGCCCATGGTCAAGAGAAACCCCATTCACTTGTTCCACATCAGATACCGCATTAATCGTATCCTGCTTTGCGACTTGCCGATCTCCGGTAACTTAACCGTAATGCCGATGCCGCTAAGCAAATTGTGGCTGAGGACGATGAGGTAGACCATCTCTATACCCAGGCATTTAGAGAATTGATCACCTTTATGGCCAAAGACCCAAAGACCATTACTCGAGCCACCCGCCTTATCTGGGTAGCCCACAACCTAGAACGTAGTGCCGACAGGGTTACCAATATCTGCGAGCGCATCGTCTTCAATGTCACCGGTAAGATGGAGGAGATAGGAGCCCCTAAGTACTAAGTCTTCATCGGTGTTTCTGAAGGTGCCTCGATAATGAACAAAGCGCTATAAAGTGCAGGATTGTTCTCAGATCCTAGTATATTGCACGCTTCCTAAATATAAATATTGTCCCACACTAGTGCTACGCTACTATCCTCAGGTATTGATAGGACTTTTATACTTTCAGTCTTCACTAATGCCCCAAATGCCCCATAATAAAACCACCGTTAAGTTCTACTTCTGTAGTACTTCTAGGTGATTGACCCAATCACCTTAGTGGCAGAAAATTATTGCACAGCTATAAGATTAGCGAAGGAGGTAGGACGAAAGGGTTTCTAAGGGTGAGAATAAATAGAACCACTTTGAGGATTAGCGCTACCGCGGCAAGAATTATAAGCGGCGCCATAATTGCTATAGGTATTAGTAGGCTAATTACCAATAGCGTTATGGCTACACCTTTCAGCATGGGAATAGCACTATTAATTCTAAGTGTCGCGATTATTGTTTTGGCACAGCGTCATCCTCTAAGCCCAGCAACCCGAGAAACTAACTAACTAAGCAGAACAAAGAACATAATTGTGCAGTAGGAAGCTCTGAACCACCACTTGCAATATGGTCACTTGGGTAGTGGGTAGCTAATAGTGAAACCGGCCTACATGCGGTCGGTTTTACACTTTATTCACTTGTTGTTAGACTTACTCTGAGGAGAACAAATTGCTCAAGAAACTAGCTAGAATCATGTTAGTTGGCCATAAGTCTTCCCCAGGATTTACCCTAATTGAATTATTAGTGGTGATTGCGCTTCTTGGTATTCTGGCGAGTATTGCCATACCCAACGTTCTGAAATTTATGCACGAAGGAGAGGAGGAAACTAAAGAAGCCGAGCACCATAATGTTCAGCTAGTGGTACAGGTAATGATGATAGAGGCAAAAGAGCCTCAACTGGACGATTCCTATGATGAGGTTCAAACACTCCTTCAGATCCAGGGAGTTACTGCTGGAGGCGGAGCCTACAGTCTAGATGAGTACATACTTAGGTTTGGTGGTACTACAGATTTCAAACAAGCCTATGATATATCCATAAACGGAGAGGTGACTGTTGACTGAAACTATACATTGGTCTGATATCTTGTCTTAACTCCTCCCCACTTATTTCCCCAACTTTGATACGGTTTTCCTGTATATGATACGTAGAATCCATCCTCCGCTATTCCATCAAAGCTACTATAATATTGACTCCAGACCACTTTCAGAGTTATAAAGAATGTATATTGGAGTCAATACATGCAAGCGATACAAACGTTTGATCTCACCAAATACTACAACAAGCTGGCAGCAGTAAATGGCGTCAATCTGAATATTGGGCAGCGCGAGCTGTTCTCCTTACTGGGGCCAAACGGCGCCGGAAAAACAACCACGATAAGCATGCTGTGTTGTCTTCTCAAGCCTACCAGTGGTACCGCGCAGGTGATGGGCCATGATATTACCAAGGAATCTTTCAAGGTAAAAGAACTTATCGGGGTCTCCCCCCAGGAAACCGCTATCTCTGAAAGGCTGAACTGCCTGGAGAACCTGACGCTGGTAGGCAGGATCCACAGTCTAAGCACCGAGCAGATAAGACAGCGATCCCGAGAACTAGTCAGGCTTATGGGTCTCACCGGAAGGGAAAAGGAGAGGGTAGGTACCTTCTCCGGCGGGTTGAAAAGAAGACTCAGCATCGCCATGGCGCTGATACATGACCCCCCGGTAATCTTTCTTGATGAGCCGACCCTGGGGCTTGACCCTCAGGCAAGGCGTGCTATGTGGCAGCACATTGCTCAACTGAAGAAGGGTAAAACAATCCTGCTCACGACCCACTACATGGAAGAAGCCGACAGCCTGTCCGATAAAATTGCCATCATTGACGAAGGCAGAATCGTTACCTCGGGAACCCCGACTCAATTGAAAGGCAGCCTGAAGACTGCCACCAGCACCATGCTTGTCCACGGGAAAAACATCACCCCCGAGGTCATCACAACCCTCAGGTCGAAATATGCCGAGGTAAACGAGGTTGACGGCGGACTGAGGATATCCCATCAGGCCCTAGACTTCAAAGCACTAACGGAACATCTTTATTCACTCAGCGTGACCGTTTCATCGGCGACACTGGAACAACCGAGTCTGGAGGATGTCTTTCTCCAGATTACGGGGAAGGAATACAGGGATTGAAATTCTGGGAAATCGGTAAAAGGAATCTCAAGGAGCTATACCGGGATCCCATTGCGCTGGGATTTCTCCTCGGCATGCCGATTGCTTTTATTCTCATCTTTGGTCTTGCTGCCAGTGGGCGAAGCGCCGAACCCACACCACTGGGAGTAGTCGATGAAGACCAGAGCCAGGTTTCCCAGGCCTTCGTTGACAGCCTGAGCAGTGCTTCCATACTGGAAATACAACTCACCGAGAGCGCATCACAGGCAGAGGAAGCACTGACTAACGGTGAACTGCCGGCATACCTAGTGATTCCCGATGGCTTCAGCCGGGTAATGACTACAGGTCAACCCACGAACTTAATACTGGCCTACGACGAGGCCGACCTGACGCTGCCCCAGAGGCTGATACCAGTAATCAGAGAGGTTTCCCTGCAGTTCTTGAACATCAACATACCGGTGAATATAGAACTCGTGCAACAGGAATCCCAAATCACTAATCTCTACATTAACTGGTTCATCCCAGGAATGGCTATTTACGGCTTAATGATTCTGATACCCACCGTGGGCGGCATCATGGTCAGGGACAGGCTCCGGGGCTTTTTGCCCCGCCTCATGACCACACCAGCCCGGCCCTCTGACTTCATATTCGGTTATACCATGCCCTTTATACCAGTAATAATTGCCTCCGCTGCCATCTATCTCGGCGTCGGTTTCCTGATGGGGCTAAACATCATCGGCAATTTTGGCCTGGCCTATCTTATCCTGTTTATTACTGGAATCTGCTGTCTGGGACTGGGAATGATAATCGGCTCCGTAGCCCGCTCCGAGGATCAGGCATCCGGGATTCCCTGGATATTCATTGTCCCCCTGGCTATGATATCCGGAGCCTGGTTCGAGGCTGAGCTAATGCCAGCCGCACTTATTAAAGTGGCTGGGATTTTTCCTTTCTTTCATGCCATAACTGCCTGCCGCGATGTCGTAAGCGGCGGTATGTCCTTAAGCAGTATCAGTCACGATCTTTACTGGCTTATCGGCTGGACGGTAGCCCTGTTTGCTATCGGTATCGCCATCTTCCGGAAAAGTATGTCAAGGTAAGAAACTTTGGTCCCACAGCCCGAAGGCTGCTGGTCGCCGGTATTACAGCTTTTACCCTACCGGGTTTTCAATAACTATATCAAAGGGACAACTAATGGCCCCGGTTGGGCAGACGGCCTCGCAGTCTGTGCACCAACCGCACTCTTCAGTTTCGACTACAGTCACTACGTTATCAATCATAATCAGCGCGTTACAATAGCACACACTGATACATAAGCCACATCCATTGCACTTTTCCAGATCTAAAATTGGCATTATAATCATAGCCACCCACCTTTTACGTTAACTTAAAATTGTCAAATCTGTCTGTGACCTTAGTCTCCAGAAGACACCCCGGCTATATCCTCCAATGCCTCTCTATCGATAATCACAATGCGATGACGCTCCATCCTAAGGGTTCCCTTCGATTCCAGAGCTTTGAGAGCCCGGGCAACCACCTCACGGGCTGTGCCCGCCAGGGCTGCCATTTCCTGCTGCGTAAGTCGCTGAACGGAACCACCGCCGTCTCCAGCATATTCGAGTAATATCTTGGCTACCCTACGAATAACGGGCCGGAAGGAAAGGTCCTCTACTAAGGACGCCAGGTGACGAACGCGACTTGCAAGTACATTTATAACATTTAGAGCCACCTGACAGTGATCACGCAGGATCTTACCAAAATCACGTTTTTCTATTCCGTAGATGACAACTGGCCCCATGGCCTGGGCACTAAATGGATTCGGAGCGCCGTCGAATACAGGGACATCATTGAAAGACTCTCCGGGACGGGCGATGCTTAAAATCTGCTCCTTACCATCTGCTGAGGTCTTGAGGATTTTCACAGCGCCGGAGAACACGAAATATATAGCCTCAGCAACCTCACCTTCGAGGGCAATTAGATCCCCCCTCTCAAATACCTTCTCAAAGACAAGCTTCCGAACCAGATTTAGTTCTTCATTATTTAGATTTGAAAAGTAGGGACTCTCCCGTAAGAAAGATGCTTCGACTGCCATGTTCTTTAAACCGACGAATGACTGCTAATAATTATGAAATATTTCAGCCCTATATCCTACCACAGTCTACAGCTTTTCTAAACCACCTGTCTTTGATCCGGCGCCACGGGTCAGATATTGAGATAAAAGTCACATACATAAAACCTGAACAGAGGTAGTCTTAAATAAAGTATCGGTTGAACTGTGTGAGAGGAGATCGATACGCATGGGAGAAAGATTACTAGAATCCAAGTTATACGAAAAACCACCTTTGGTGTGCCCCAAAGCCAATTGTGGAAGCACCGTTTTCATTCCACATGAGGATGGGTGGCAGTGTTTTAATTGCATGAAGATTATCTATAAAGCTAACCAAAGCGTAATGAACCCAGCCATTTTAAGGCGGCAGCGACGTAAAAAGAACTAAAAATTGGCGAATTATAGCTTGACAGGGCAGGATATTTCCCTGGAAGGGAGAAAGAGGATGATTAAAAGTAGCAAAAAATGGTTAATGATTGCGGCTTTGTTGCTCGGTGCTGCCCTTGTTGTTTCTTGCATGCCATCAAGCGGCTTAAATAATCTTGATCAAGACACGGAAGAACCAGACCAAATAGAATTGGCGCCAAGCGAACCTGCCGAGGGCCCAGAACAGATTGAACCACCTGCGAGCCAGCCTATCGAAGAACCGGAAATGGACGTTCCGACTAAGTTATCTCAGGTTATTAGTAGTGACCCAGCTAAGGTTGATAACTCAAGATTACCGATAACAAGTGTGGCGGAGCTTAACCTTACCGGCATAGCACCGGATGTCAATATCGAGCAGTATCGGCTCGAAATAGAAGGGCTTGTGGAAATACCGCTTTCGCTGACATATGAGGAGATCTTAGCCTATCCTGCAGTCACTGAGGTAGTCTTACTCATCTGTCCCGGATTCTTTGCCGACAATGCCGAATGGACCGGGGTCCCGGTCACAGCCCTTCTGGAAAAGGCTGGTATCACGCCCGAAGCCAAGGGAGTTGTATTTCAGGATATTGCCGGGAGCTACCGAAAAGAATTACTGCTGGAAGACATCATGGGTAACGATAGCATATTTCTGGCCTATTCTGTTGATGGTCAGACACTGCCAGCAGAACACGGCTATCCACTACGACTCGTCGCTAAGGGCAAATACGGTAGCTACTGGGTCAAGTGGGTGGAAAGCATTGAAGTCCGGTGAATACTGGGGGTGTGTTTTACTAAGTATTTAATTAGATGGTAATCTATCGTTTCTATTTAGGAGAAGGAATGTCATGGCTAGAGTTTTAATATCCTTGTTATTAGTTGGTCTTATGCTACCGAGTTTATTAGTCGGTTGCAATAAAACTAGAGGCGCTGAAAAGGAGTATAACGTGACTACCAAAGCTGCGATTCCGCTGATGGATACTTATGTACCCCCGGTGATGGAAACAGCGACCTTTGCCCTGGGCTGATTTTGGGGACCGGATTCCCGGTTCGGGAGTCTAGCTGGTGTGATACGCACTCGCGTCGGATACGCGGGAGGGAGCAAGGAAAATCCCACCTATTACAGCTTAGGCGATCACAGCGAGACAATTCAAATCGACTATGACCCCACCAAGATATCATATAAGCAGTTATTAGACGTCTTCTGGAGTAGTCATAGTCCAGTATACGAGCCCTGGTCACGGCAGTACATGTCAATAGTCTTTTATCACAGCGAAGAACAGAAAAGACTGGCTCAGGAGACAAAAGAGAGTGAGGAAGCTAGGTTAGGCAGAGATATTTTTACCGAGATCATCCCCTTCTCGGAGTTCTATTTAGCCGAGGACTATCATCAGAAGTACTATCTCAGGCGAGAGTCAGTCCTAACAGAGGAGTTCCGGGCTATTTACCCGGCTATCGAAGACCTCATAGCTTCCACAGCAGTAACCCGTGTTAACGGGTACGTTGGAGGCTATGGCGAACTGGCAACCCTTGAGGAAGAGTTGAGCAGCTTGGGCTTGTCTGAGGCGGGGAGAAAAAGACTACTAGAAATCGCAGCCAGAGGACTTGAGTCAGTTTGTCCCCTTCCCCATGCTCCCAATCAGTGAGTGCCCGTTCAATAATGTGCCAAAAATAAATGAAGGGGTGAGATTCGTCCCACCCCTTCATCACCACACTGCCTTATTAACTCTTTTTCTGTCTGGGCTTCCGTTGCCGCTTCTTGGTTCCACCCTCAGTAACCTGCGCCTTGATTTCAATCTTCTTGGATTTGACCTCTTCAGCCTTAGGAAGTTTCAGCTCAAGGATACCATTCTCGAAAGTAGCTGAAATTTTGTCCCCCTTTACCGGGTAAGGAAGTTTTACTGAGCGGAAGTATCGGCCATAGTACCTTTCCCGAGTATAATGGTTAGCCCCTTCCTTCACCTCTTCCTTCTTTTCAGCTTTTATGGTCAACCTGTCACCCTCAAGGCTTACGTCCAGGTCTTTCTTGTCAATGCCGGGAAGCTCGGTCTTCATGACTAACTGGTCTTTTTCCTCATAAATGTCGGTATGAGGTACCGAGCTAGGGTCCAACGTGAATGGTTTCCAAGCATCCCACATCTTCCTGGCAAGTATGTCCACCTCATCAAGTAGACCCCATGGACGATAGAATGGAACCACGGCTCTCTCGCCACCATTTCTTCTCAAGATGATGCTCATTAGTGAACCTCCTTTATTAATTATTTTAATAATATTTTATTAAGTATTGGCCATATTGTATGTGATTTATGTCTCATTGGTAGATATTTAAGATAAGACGCTAGAAGGGTTTTTACTTGAAATTGAGAGGCTAACCGTCCCTTTGAGGCTTTGGGGATCAAAAAAGGTCGTGGCAACTACTCCACGACCTCGGTTCAAAACCCTACCCCTACGACCCCGGGGGGATTCGAACCCCCGATCTCCACCGTGACAGGGTGTCATGTTGTATTTCTGACCCAACACCCAGATGGTCATCGTCTAAACGGACATCCCCTTTGGACCAGGTTTGATCTTTTATCAACTGACTCCCCCAAAATCAAAGGAGTTTCAAGAGACTCTATATATTTCTGGATAAGTGTGAGCCCGCTACGGTGACCATTTCAAGCGGCTGATATCGTAATCAACCCCTGTCCCCTGCTGACGGTTTAGTCTATCAACCAGAGAGCTGTCTGTCAAGGCAAATTAACCTACTTCAGGGTCAAGCCAGCGCCGTATCAAGGCTTTCGATACTGCTTCTGTACGCGAGTGAACGCCCATCTTACCATACACATTCATGAGGTGCTGCTTAACCGTGCGGCTGCCAATGTCGAGATGACCCGCTATCTCTGCGTTACTCATCCCCCTGGCCGCCAGCTTCAGAACGTCGAGCTCGCGTCGCGTAAGGTGTTCAGCAGAACTAACTGCAACTGGTAACCGGGCCGTTCGCTTAAAAAGTCTTTGTGCCAGAACAGGGTCACAGACAAAGCCGCCACTACGGATGGAACGAATAGCCTGCACCAATTCGTCCCCGTAGACGCTTTTCAGCAGGTAACCCGCAGCACCCGCTGCGACGAGCCCGACAATGTATTCCTCTTCCTCTGAAGCGGTCAGGATGAGGACTGCTCCTTCGGGATGCTCAGCCTTAACTCTCCTAGTTATCTCCACGCTGTCTAGCTTTGAAATACGAGCCTCCATGATGATTACATCCGGCCTAACCTCACGTGTAAGCCTAACTACATCCAGACCGTTGTCAGCTTCGCCAACTACTTCAAAGTCCGCTTCACGCTCTAGGATATGCCTGATTCCCTGCCGAACCAAGTGGTGGCCATCAGCGAGGACTATTCTAGTCCTCTGTCTCGTTTCCCCCGACATTCTCCGCTCCCTTCGCCTACAGAAAAAGCAGCTATTCCAGCCACTAATAGGCTCCGGGTTACTCTGTATATTCTCTTCTAGGCCAACTGTTGATGATATTTCCTCAGCACCGCTATGACTCTTCCCTGCAACTCAATCTCGTCGGGGTCTATGTAGATAGGAGCCATCGCTTCGTTTGCTGGCTGGAGTCGGATACGCTCCGGCTCACGGTATAGTCTCTTCAGGGTCACCTCTTGCCTATTCTTCAACCAAACAGCAACCATCTCTCCGTCTTCGGCAGTGCTAGTTGCCTGCAATATAACTATATCCCCATCGCCAACCAGAGCATCAATCATGGAGGTACCTTGGACTCTCAACCCGTAGACTGCGTCCAATAATCCAGTGACGTATCCGGGAAGCTCCAAGAACTCTTCTGTCGCCGAAACCCATGTATCGGAAGAGGGAACCGGTATTGGCTGGCCCGCCGCGATAGTCCCAAGCAAAGGGATAGAATTTACTGATGGCTTATTCCTTACCAGAGCTATGCTTCTTGATACGTCAGGGTCGCGGTGGATGTAGCCTTTCCGCTCCAGTACGTTAAGGTGGTACTGAGCTAGAGAGGATGAACTAATGTCGCATTCATTTGCTACGTCTCTTACTGACGGAGAATACCCCTTAGCCCGGTTAAACTCTGTGATGTAATCCAAGACTTTCTTTTGTCTAGGGGAAATGGACTCCATGGTAAACCTCGTGCAGTTTAACATTTGTTCTATAGAACAAATGTTATAATAGCACCTAGTAAATCCGTTGTCAATAGCTTTCTGACACTATTTGGAAAGAAATACTGTTGGTTCAATAGAGTGGTTCGAGTCCCTTTAGGTAGACCGTGCAGGACAAAAGGTAGAACCTTTTCCAGAACCTTCGCCCTCGTTTTATGAGGTGTAATCCTTAATGACAGGTATTATACCATTGAACATATAACGTGTTCGATTGTATATTATTTGTGTTCAACGTAAATATCTCGCCTCTTTGACCTATTATTCTTCAACCAGCTCTGGATGGTTCTTTCTTAGCCACTCCGCCACCTTATCACGGAGCTCTTGCGCCAGCGCAATCGTCTCGGCCACTTCCTGCTCCGAGACCATACCGATCATCTCGTAATCGCTGATATTGCGCTTCTGGCGGAATTTGTTGAATTTCCTTATCGTCCCGGTATCCAATCGTAGAGTAAACGCTAAGGACTGGATTGTCAGGTAGTGGGCTCCCTCACCGGACGTCCTATAACCACTGGCCGCCAGTGCAGCTCTTGCCATCATGAGTGCAGCACTGTATGCGGTGACAAATCTCCTGTCAACGCTCATGTTTTCTATCTGAGCATCAGCAATATCACGTTCAAAGACAGCAAAGAGCCTTTCAATCTCTTCACGGCTGGTAGTATGGCTCTCTAATCGACCTTCATTTAACCAGTCTTCCAAGCTCATCTTCATCACCTATTAAAAATAGCTTTTCTTCCTCAAGTACTGTCTTTACGAAGTGATGGTCTTCCCGCACTTTCTTTTTAAACTCATCAACGGGATAGACGACCGAATTTACCTCTCGCCCCAGTTTTTCCTCCGCAGTAGACAGAAGCGAAACCACATCACCAAAGGAAATAGCACCTACTACCATCACGTCTATATCGCTGGCCCTCTCCTCTTTACCGCTGGCGACTGAACCAAAGATGAATGCCAACCTGATCTCCCCGGCGGAGGATGAAAGCGCTGAGCGCAGGACGTCTGCAACACCCGTTGTCTTGACGATGAGGCCGTGAAGATCGTTATATACCGGGCTCTGCCTGTTTGGCTGGTAATACTTCTGCTTACCCTCTTTTGTGGAAATAAGAATGCCTGTCTTTTCCAGTCGAGTAAGCTCGCGGCTAACATTTGTGGAGTCTTCTTTCAGAATACCGGTCAACTGCCGGACGAAATAACGCTCGTCCGGATGAGTAAACAACCACCCTAAAACTTTAGACCTGAGCTTTGACCCTAAAATCGTTTCCAGCATTTGTGTAACTCGTATTGCAGTGCTTTTTACTGCTATCGCAGTTTATTATACTGCATTGTGAGTCAAAGTCAAGAACCTCTTTTACTCACCATGGTTCAATCTATTCCCCTTTTCCCATCTTTCGCAGGGATAGCTCACTCGGAGCTGACAAGCGCTGATAACTCCCAACCAGAACAACTATATCCGGCTAGGAAGGGCTTGGCGGTAGCAGTTGAAATGAATACACGGGTGATCATTCACGAAAAACTGACTAATCAGAACATATAGCTTTGATTCAAGCAGAGGTTTCGGGATTTGCTGTCAGAGTTACTACTGTCATTACTCTAGGACAAATATTGCCCTCTTTTTTATAGGGAACATATACATTATCAAACCAGAGCTGATCACATGTGGAGTTGACAACTTCATAGCCAGAAGTTGCGATTTGGGACATCTGGCAGGAATATACTAATCCGCTTTCAAGTGCCGACTTATGTTTGGGGAAATGATGCACTTTCGCAAAACTGGGCGAATGCCAACTGAGCCTTACCCTCAACTTAGGAATAGCGTCCTTCACATCTTCCAACCCTGGGAATACTCCCTGATACAAGAGGTGATTTTGACTTGGTTTAAGGGACTTTTCCCAAAAAATTACAGCACACGGACATAAATTTAGATCACATAGAGAACGCGCAGCAGCCTCTAGAGAACCTCCAAATTGACGAGACAGTTCAAATATAGCATTTGATGACACACCTAGCTTGATAGCGAGAGGGCGAAACCACCTACTATCGAAAAGAAGCGCTGAAGCACCGACATCGCACAGATATTCTTCTTCCAGCCTTACATTGAATGTCCCAACCTCCAAATCTGTTTTTGTTTGAGGTGCGCCGAATTCAGAAAAAAACGTATGACAAATCTCGTGACCGATCGAGAAATTCTGTTTCTCTAATGAATGATCACTATTGACTTGTATTTCGAATTCATTATTTGAAGGTATAAGTCTTCCCGCACCTTTGATAGGGATTCGCTTGAGTGAAACTACCCCTCGGAAAGAAGCCAAGATTTCTGTACTAAATGGTGGCTCATTGAATCCTGCCTCATCGATTAAAGCTGCACATAATGATACTATCGCCTGTTCTGGATCATGAACATTTTGACTCTTTGCCAAAGCCAATACTTGCGAGTCGTACCAACTACGCTTTTGTCTGCTCACCTTTCTTACCTTTGCCAAGGATGGTACGACGTATTGACTCGTAAATATATTGCCAATCTTCCTCAGTATCTGGCTTCTCACCTCTAAACTCAATGCGAGCAAGCATCTCCATATCAGCGTTTGTCAAATCGTATCTTTGAGCGAACTGTCTTAGTGTACTTGGTATAGAACGTTTGGTATTCTGCTGTATCTTCTTACCAAGCAAATCAGCGGCACTTGTCCCTAATGCTTCAGCTATCTTAAATAGGGTATCAGCCGAGGGTTTAATATCCTTACTACGTTTCTCGTTTTCTATTTCCCATAGCCAGCCCTTAGCAACACCGGATTTTTCCGATAACTGATTCAAAGATATGTTTAATTCTTCTCGCCGCTGTTTTATTCGCTGCCCTAAGGTCTGTTCTTTCATTTCTACCTCCTTCAATAATAACGATTATAACACAACATTAGTGAAAGAGAACAGTATGACCTCTTGACAGAACACCAATCAATAGTTTAGACTAAAAGAAACAGAGTGTTCTGTATGAAGAACATATTTCAGGCATACCTTATAGCCAGAGACAAATCTAAAGCAGAAGGTGAGCGAGTTTAGTTGAATCAGGCAATACAATCGATAGCCCACTATAACGGAAAACAACGGAGATCCTTTAGAGTAAAGTCGAATACCACTGACTACTTGCAGGAAGGAGGTGGCTATAGATGGCGAGTACATATCGCAAGAAAAGGGGCTCCGATACTTGGCACTTTTGTAGCAACTGCTCAAACTGGCCCACGTCCAACTACGATGAGCAGTACTCAAAGCCCACAAATGGCGAGCTTTGTAACGAATGCAAAGCAAAACGTGATGCTAGCAACTGCAACTAGCCCTAGAAAAGGAGTCAGCAAATGACTCTAGTTGTGGGGGAAAAGGCACCTGGCTTCCTGTAGCAACACCAAAGCAGGAAGTCAGGGACTCCTATCGTTTCTTACCTAGCTATTGGGGCTGATAATCTATAGGAGGGGTTCAGATTAGAATGAACGACAAAACTCATGTAATCATAAAGCGCCAAAGCATCACAAGTGATATCAAGGGCACTGTCATCGACATCGAAACCATAGGAAGCTTCGATAAACAATATCGAGGCGACTCCAGAGAATATAGGAACCAAAGACAAGTCATTTTCGGTTGTATAGGCGATAGTCAGCTTAAAATATACTGTGCAAATGGCGCTCATGGCCTTCAACAATTACAAGAAATGACAAAGGAGATACTTGACAGCTTGAAAAGGCCATTCTATGCATTCAACTGCTCCTTTGAAAGCGGCGTTTGGTTTCATCAAATCGGAATAGAGGTTGACTTTGATGGAGAATTGCAGGGCACCCAACATGAGTCCAAGAAAAACGCCGTAGCCTCCCTCCGAATACCCAATTATGATGATCCCTTCCATGATCAGGGGGCATTGTGTATGAATGCTTGGAATTGCGGTAATTATGAACAAGCTATTGCGCATAATAGGGCTTGTCTTTTAAAAGAAAGAGATATCTTAATATATAGAGGACACAGAATCCCAGACATTTTAGAACGTATACCTTGAAAATGCAGTGATTTCGTATTGCGGTATTAAATTATGGATAATAATCCAAATGACTAATGGCAGCAACTTCTATACTACAGTAGGTGAATTGATAAAAGACACTCGTTTTAACAAACCTCATGTAGTTATTTTGGGTGCTGGAGCTAGCCTCCATGCATTTCCGAACGGCGACAAAAATGGCAACAAACTGCCTACAATGTCTGACTTCATAGAAACTATAGGCCTTGAGTCAGTTTTAGATAGTTACGGAATAATTCATAAGGGCAGAGACTTCGAAGAAATCTACAGTGAATTATTTGAGGCTGGTAGCTATAGTAAGCTTATCGAACAAATCCAAGTAGCGGCTTATAAATATTTTGGGAAGCTGATGCTCCCCTCAACTCCAACTCTATATGATCATCTAGTTCTATCACTCCGTGCTAAAGATGTGATAGCTACGTTTAACTGGGATCCGTTCCTATACTATGCATGCTGGCGGAATCATGAAAAAGTGAGACCGCCGCACATCCTTCATCTTCACGGTAATGTTGCCGTGGGTTACTGCAAAGATCACAATAGTTTCGGATGGGTCAATGATAAGTGCAGCAAATGCGGTAAGAAGTTTGAGCCTTCGAGGCTGCTATATCCGATAAAACACAAAGGCTATTTGCAAGATGAATTCATAAGACAAGAATGGGATGCGTTGAGGCACCACTTGGATAATGCCTACATGCTTACCATCTTCGGTTATAGCGCTCCCCAATCCGATATGGAAGCCAAAGAATTGATGAGGGGTGCTTGGGGAAATAAATATAAAAGAAATCTTGAACAAATTGAAATGCTAGACTTGATGGAAGAATCAGAGTTAAGGAAGAAATGGGATGGTTTTATACATACGCACCACTACGATGTGACGAATGATTTCTACAAATCATGGACCGCGTTGTTTCCACGCAGGACTTGTGAAGCCGTATGGAACTATACCATGCCCGCGAAACTCGCCTTCTACCCTCATAACCCTATCCCCAAAGAACTATCCTTCGAAGAGTTATGGGAATGGTACAAACCTTTAATTGAAGCGGAAACTAATAAGGCGTAACAAACCACCAGTTAGGACAATCATAAACACGCCATATAATACAAGGAGCCTTGCAGAATATGGACAAGGATTACGAAGAAATAGAACGAGTTGAGTCTGATATTTCGACATACTTGAAGGGAGTATTCCTAAAAGAACGATTATTGTTCGGGGAAATGGCAGAGCTAGTATTAGAAGCCTTCAAACCTCTTGGTGAAAATAGTCAGCATACATCCAAGGAAGAGTTGGCAATATTAACCTTGGCTTCTAGGATATTCAATAGCTCCGAAGCAGCGAAACATTTACTCTTGTGGGGACTGCCGAACCAAGCACAGCCAATAATACGAGACATTATAGAGTGTCTGATGCTGTTTCGTTTATTTATAAGGAACCCGAAAAGAGCTAAGAAATGGTTGATAAGCCTAACAGAATATCAACCTGGAAGTATTAATGCCATGCTCTTAGAGCTGGGAATCGAGGCTAAGGAATATTCTTTATACGGTGTGCTTAGTCATATGGGGCACTCTAATCTCCTTGCATCGTTATCCCACATTCAGGAATTAGACGCCGGAGAGAAAGGAGTGCTTCACGTAGCTCATTTTGGAAGTGCTAGGACAAACGAAACACTATATTTTATACATCAGGGGTTCATACTAATTTTTTATCTTCTCTTCGTCGCATTACATGAACCACTAGCTGAATTATGTCAGCAGTATTTAGGAACAGATGACTTTACCACGTGGTCTCAAAAAGTAGATGATCTAACCCCAAACTTAATAGATATTACTGCCGAAACAACATTCAAACTCACTGAAGGGACACCTCAAGTTGACCCCATGCTTCGAGAGCTTATTTTTAATAAGATGCGTATTAAAAGAAATCTACCCGACAAAACATGATCCCATTGAGTTAATTAACCAAATCAGCAAGCGCTACAATGCAAAACCGCACTACGCTAATATTTAACCCTAAGCATGCACTGAAAACGCAGTAATCTTGTATTGTGGTGCTTGCTCGCGCCTTGATATTTTGACTTCGTTCTGTTTTTTAGTGTTCTGATTAACATTAATGTATTGATTAAGCAGTGGTGCCGGGATTACAATGAGTTCCGCGTGTATGGCTTATGAGAGAAATTAAGGGAACTGTAACTAACGAAATCAGACGGCACATAGGCAACACCCGGGTAGCGGTTGCAGACGCATACCCGATCCCCACTTATCGGGAATTAATACATCAGATTGCCCAGCTCTCCTATTTAAACAAAGATCATTTATTGTTCTATAGAGGCCAAGCTCATGACTATAGAAATAAGGCACACGCTTCTACGTTTTATCCGAGTATTTATCGAGGGGATCAGACAACGAAACAAGAACTCGATATTCAATTCAATAGACTTGAAGTCGCTGCTAAACAACTGTGTGATGCTTTGAGACGAAAACGTACTAATGGTCACATAGACGTGAAACGAAGAAAGCTCATACAGTGGAGCATTCTGCAACACTACCAGGTATGCTCAACTCCACTTCTTGATCTTACACACTCTCTCAGAGTGGCCTGTTCCTTTGCATTTCTATATTCGGACCATGGTGACCCATATGTTTTCGTTTTCGGGCTACCTTATATGACCAATCGAATCTCAATTAATTCAGAACATGACATCATTAATATTCGACTACTCAGCATATGTCCTCCAGATGCGCTACGCCCTTATTTTCAAGAAGGATACCTGGCTGGAACTAATGACATTACTAATGAATACGACGATAAGACGGAACTAGATTTCAGTAATCGCCTAATAGCCAAGTTTCAACTACAGCGCAGTCATTTTTGGAGTGCTGAATATCAACCGATACCAAAATCTGCCCTCTATCCCGAAGATGATGATTTTGAACCAATATGTAGGAAGATAGATATGGATTCTGATTCATATGCCGGGACTGTTGGTATTGGCACCTTTCTACAGATGTGGCATAACCTAGAGAATATAGTTCTAAGTGAAGCTCGAATGCGGAAACCGGAGGTGTATTCTATGCGACAAGCCATGGATGTCCTCTTAAGGTATGAGCTTGCAGAACCGTGGTACTGGAACGAGTTGAACAACTTACGAGCCCTAAGAAACCGCGTAGTTCACGAGCCTACCAAAGTTACGGATCAGCAAATTCAGGATGGAATAAGTAAAATCGAAAGATTGATAAGGCTCAAGTAAAACGCTAAGGACAAGAAAAGAGTGGTAGCAACTGCTGTGTAGTTGCACGGTATGAGCATTGTGACTTTCCTCTCAATTACGTAATCAGCTTTTGCTCCACTTGATTATGTTTACTGCTGTCAAATAATAGGGGTATAATTGCGGTAATAACAGAGAATTGTGACGAGCCTTAGCCTCTTTACAGATAAGGGGAAGCTTATGGAGTTGAAAAAGACTGATGCCCATTGGGGCCCCGCCAATCCCCATCCCCTTTCCCGCATGAAGACCGAGCTTATCTGGGAAGGCAAGTATGATGAATATGGTAACCGCCGCCGGTTAAGCCTCCCGACCTCACCTCTCCCCTTGCAGCGTATTGAAACCATTGACGAGCCACGCGATCGTGAGAAAGCACGTCAGCTAAGCATGTTTGATGAGGCCGCCTTTAATAGAAAAGCCCACCGCGACGATTTCCGAAACATGCTTATCTGGGGTGACAATAAGCTAGCAATGGCTTCACTCCTAGAGCAGTTCCGGGGCAAAATTGAGCTCATCTATATAGATCCACCTTTTGATGTTGGCGCAGACTTTTCGATGCAAGTGCAGATGGGTGAGGAAGGTGAGGACCTACAGAAGGAACAGTCCATATTAGAGGCCGTAGCTTACCGGGATACCTGGGGCAAAGGAACAGATTCCTACCTACACATGATGTACGAGCGCTTGACGCTGATGAGGGATTTACTAAGTGAGCATGGGAGTATTTACGTACACTGTGACTGGCGAGTCAACTCTCTTTTGAGATTGGTACTTGATGACGTGTTCGCAAAAGACTTGTTTCTTAATGAAATCGTCTGGGCATATTTCGCTTTCAAGAGAAAAACTGCAAAGAAATTTCCTCAGAAACATGATATTCTCCTTTCTTATCGCAAAGATTCAGAGTCTTTTATTTGGAACACGCAGTATAAGCCCCACAAACCAGAATATTTGAAGCGCTGGAAACAGGATAAGTCAGGACGATACTATAGAGATGATGTAAATCCAACGAGGGGTGGTACACGTGTTATCTATCTAGATGAGGTTGGAGGCGATATAGTCGATTCGGTCTGGGATGATATTCCTCCAGTTAACCCCATCGCAGACGAAAGGACTGATTTTCTAACTCAAAAACCGGAAGCCCTTCTTGAACGAGTTGTCAAAGCTTCTTCCAATGAAGGTGCCCTCGTAGCGGATGTCTTCTGTGGCTCTGGTACCACTCTGGCAGTGGCGGAGAAGCTAGGCAGGCGTTGGATCGGTGTAGACTTAGGTCGTTACGCCATCCACGTATCACGCAAGAGACTTATCCGGGTTCAGAGGGAATTACACACTGCTGGAAAACCGTACCGCTCCTTTGATGTCTATAACCTCGGTCGATATGAGCGGCAATGGTGGCAGCTGGAGCGGCTAAAGGGCGCAGATGAAGAGCACCGGCGCGTGGTGCTGAGGTTCTATAAAGCCGCGCCGCTGGATAATCCTCCCAATCCGCTTTTGCATGGTAAGAAGGGCGGTGCTTATGTCCATGTTGACCAGATAGATAGTATTTTTACTGACGGTGAGCTGAGGGCTGTGGCTGAGGCGGCACGATCCGCTGGAGGCAGAGAGCTGCACTGCCTTGCCTGGGAGTTTGAGATGGAACTTGCTCTCAAGAAGCAGGCTATTGAAACGGAGACCGGCCTGACAATACGCCTGAAATATATCCCGCGGGAGATTATGGAGCCGAACCGCACCGAGTGCCAGTTCTTTGAAGCTGGCTATCTTGAGGCGAAGGCAGTCAGTAAGGATAACAAGGTAGATGTGGAGTTGGTGCACTTTACCCCTGCCCTGGCAGAAGCTCCGGAGGCGGAAATGGCCGCTTTGCGGGAGCGCGCAGTTAAATCACCCTTTGACTTCATTGACTTCTGGGCGGTGGACTTCGAATGGCGGGACGGCAAGCCTTTTGAGCATCACTGGCAGGACTTCCGCACCCGTAAAGACCGCTCCCTCCGAACTCGCAGTGACCTTGGTTGGGAGTACGAGGGAAAGGCCAAGCACCAGATATGTGTTAAGGTAATCGACGTCTTTGGTGTGGATACCACCACCGTTATAGAGGCGGAGGCGTAGGTCATGGCATTTGAGGTCACGGAACGGAATGCTGCCGCCCTTATGCCACTCTTCAAACCCTGGGAAGAACCGGTTCAACATCGCTTGCCGAATGCGGAACGTGGCCAGCCGGCTATTATCCAGCCCGGACGACGTCCGAGCAAATGCCCGCTGGTGCGCTCCATACGCGCTGAGGTTGACGGATGGCGGCGGGGAGGCTATGCCGGGGTCAGTGAAACTTCGCGCACCCTGCTGAACTACTGGTTCGATACTGAGCATCTTGTTACCGATGATGAAGGCAGCACCACGCAGTTCCGCTACCACTGGGCACAGCGCGAAGCTATCGAGACCATTATTTACCTCTACGAGATGCGCGGTATCCACAGCGTGGCTGAGCTGATGTTCGAGTTTGGCGATAGCTCCATAGCTGACCTTGCTCTGGGCATCAACCCAGAACAAGACCGCTGGCCCAAGGACTGTTGCAAGATTGCCACCGGCGGCGGTAAGACAAAGGTAATGAGCCTGGCAATAGTATGGAGCTATTATCACAGCCTGTATGAACCAGGGTCCAGCCTGGTTCGCCACTTTGTCATTATTGCCCCGAACCTGACCGTCTATGAACGGTTAAAAGATGACTTTGAGAATTGCGCTATTTTCTACAAAGACCCGTTATTGCCGGAAGAGTGGAAAAGCGATTTTCAGATGCAAGTAGTGCTTCAAGAGGAACCCGGAGGCGCAGCAACGCAGGGAACAATATATCTAACCAACATACATCGTCTGTACGAGCCACGAGAAAAGAACAATGATGACGATAGCCCAACGGCTATATTCGGCCCTCCAGTAAAACGGGCACAGGCGCTGGAGACTGGAGAGGAGCTTCGTGACCGGATAACTGCGCACCCCTGTCTCATGGTGATGAATGATGAGGCACACCATCTCCATGATCCTGACCTGGCATGGAACCGGGCAATTGATGCTCTTCACAGCCAGAGCATAAGTCGCGGTAATAAAGGTATCATACTCCAGGCAGATTTTACGGCCACACCCAAACACAATAATGGGGAACTGTTCCGTCATATCATTTGCGACTTTCCTCTTGGAGAAGCGGTGGACGCTGGTATCGTGAAGGTCCCTGTTCTGGGTGAATCCGACGAGCTCCTTGAACGTGGTGACAAGAAGACCCCGGCCCACGAACGCTACGCAATGCATCTCAAACTGGGCTATCAGCGCTTTGAAAAGACCTATGAGGAACTAAGCCAGGTACGAAAACCCATCCTGTTTGTGATGACAGAGGATGCCAATGCGGCTAATGAAGTGGCTGATTACCTGGACAGTGACGCTTTTCCGCTCATAAAAGGGCGGGTACTTAATATACATATCCGACTCAAAGGACGTATCAAAACCTACATGCGCGGTGGGAGAGAGGTCAAAGAGTTTGTAGAAAGTGAAACTGGTATGAAGCCGGAGGATCTCCGGGCATTGCGTGAGATGTCGCGTGAACTAGATAAGAAGGATAGCAAATTCCGCTGTATTGTCTCCGTTATGATGTTACGCGAAGGTTGGGACGTGCGCAATGTAACCACAATAATACCACTGCGTCCTTACTCCACCAAATCCGGTATCTTACCCGAGCAGACATTAGGACGTGGTCTGCGACGAATGTTCCCACTTGGAGATACGCCAGAGATGGTGACGGTCGTGCATCATCCTGCATTCCGCAAACTCTATGAGGAAGAACTGGCCCAGGAAGGTCTGGACATCGCTGTATTACCAGTCAGAGAAACCTTGAAACAGACTGTGACCATTTTCGTCGACCACGCAAATAAGCCAGTAGAAGATCTAGAGATTGAAATACCGTTGATATCCGATGCAATCGAGACAATGGCGGAGTTGCAGGGTTTAATGTTCGACGAAGTCAAACAATATTTCGAACAGCGCTTCCGTCCTCTGCCAATCGGCAAGAAGAAAGAAGGCCCAGTCGATTATAAAGAACGCCACCTATTCACTGCCGAAATAGTATCGCAGATGCAACTGGATTTGGGATTGCTTACTAATGCCTGGTCTGCAGCTGGCTACTTTGCCCAGATGCTTGGCCGCGCCTGTCGCGTTAGCAATCCACACAAAGTAATAACACCCCTAGTTGAGGAATTCATCTCAAAGATCTTGTTTGAGCGTGAGGTAGATCTCTACTCCGGTGAAGTGGATCACCGTATGCGTGACGCTGACGTGACAGAACACATCAGGGCAACTTTTACACCGCTTATCCTTGGCAGAGTTATTCAGAAGAGGGAGCGTAGACGTATTAGTAAGGGCATTCGCCTTTCTACTTGGAAACCCTACCAGGCAACCAGTACCTCAAACCGTCCAGCAGCTCCCAGTAAAAAGACGATGTTCAATCTTGTTACCTGTGATAATGAATTTGAAAGGGCTTTCTCTGATTTCTGCGATTACGCGGGCGATATAACAGCCTTTGCCAAGAATGCCGGCCCACAAAAGTTGATGATAGACTATTTACGGCCAGACGGACATCGCGCATTGTATGTGCCTGACTTCTTAATTCGTCATGCAAAAGGAGACTATATTCTCTGTGAGCTAAAAGGTAAAGAGGATGCCTTGGTGCCGATAAAAGCACGAGCAGCTGTAGAGTGGTGCAAGGCTACTACTAAAGAAAAAACAAAGTGGCAATATCTATATGTGCCCTACCACCTCTTTCAGCAAAGTTCTGCCGGGACGATTGAAGAATTGGCCCGTACCTGCGAGCCCTCGCTAAAGACGTTGATCCAGGAGGCCGAAACAGGCCAGCAAGAGCTTCCCTTAATGGAGGCAACAGCAAAGAAAGAAGCCGATGACCTTTTTGGGAGGATACTACAGGAAGCAGGCATAACTCAGCCACCTCTTCAAGTGATAGACGCCATGAGGCAGTCAGTCCTACTTCTAAACCACGCGATACATACAGGCATGCCTGAATACGGACATGCATTTCAGCCGTTACTTCATCCCTTGGATGAATACGCTCTTCGCATACTAGATCGTCAGATCAGTCCTCATATTCCAGGCGAAGCTTCTAAACGAGACCTTTATTTTAGTCCTTATTTGGAAGGATTACCCCGCGGACAAAGAATATCATTGGAAAGGAATGGGCGCTATCTCAGAGACAACTTGATATTTGGGCGCCCCGTAATGAAACTGGGCACTTTACTCTTTTGTCTACGCTACGCCAAAGAAAACGACCAAGAAATATCCGGAGTATGGAAGGACGTGTGCGATGTTTTCTCTGTACCTAAAATGGTGAGTCTCTATTACGACCTTGAGAAAGTCAATACCTTTCGTAACACCCGTGTGGCACATGTGGAAACTAAGCTTAACAACGTTGGTGAAGCTTGGGATGCCATGAAAGTATGGTTACGCACTTTATCAAATATGGTAGAGCTAGCAGGCTAAATCCTGGTGAGTTTGAATGAAACGGGTAAAATGGATTAACAAAGCTGTGCAAGTAACACAGAATTTTTCTCGTGAATATCCCGGAGATCACTACCTCTACATCGTATTGCTGAATGGCGTCAAAGGAATAGAAGATGGCAACGCACTATACGTAGGTCAAACGTCTCTGAAACCTGAGAGGCGGTTTGAGCAGCACAAATCGGGTTATAAAGCTTCTCGCTATGTGAAGAAATACGGCGCGCAGTTATTACCACGTCTATACTCGCATCTTATTCCTCTGCAAAGGGATGAAGCTGAACGCCTTGAATATAAAATCGCTGAGGCATTGAAGAAAGAGGGAATTCCTGTTTACGGCGGGCATTAGAACAAGACGTAGCATGAATCTTCTTCTCTTGTTTGGCTTTCGCTTAGAAAGTGCAATCATCCGCCATAAGGAACAAACCCTTCAAATCACGGCTGAACAATTCTGACGCTTGTTCACTCTGCACCTTAGTATTGTACAATAAGGTGTTCTCTTCAATCAGCTATGGGAATAAGTGTATGTGGGGGTATTGACAATCCGTAACTACGGCCGTATTCTGTATTCGCACCTGTCTGAAAAAAGAACCTGTACGGAGGATCAAAATGAAACTCAGCGCCAGAAACATGCTGAAGGGCAAAGTGAAGACCGTAAAGCCCGGGGTTGTGAATACGGAGATAATTATCGAACTTGCTGGCGGAGGTACCATTACATCAATCATAACTAAGGAATCTGCCGAGAAACTAGCCCTAGCTGTAGGCAAAGATGTCTACGCGGTTATCAAAGCCTCCAATGTCATGATTGCGGTTGACTGATAATGAGTCTATGGGAATTGCTGCTGAGGGGCTTATCACAATGATGGTGGACGGAACGGAAGAAATGGCTAAGCAGAAAGATAGTATGGCAATGGGGTTGGGGCACAGAAAGATAGTTGAAACGACCCACAGCAGCAAGGCTAATAAAGCCTATGAACCTGTCAAGAGGCAATTTAAAGGTCGTGAATTTGAGCTTAGGGTAACTTCTACCAACAAGAACGTGGCTAAGAGAGAGGCTAAGAAGTTTCGTAAGCGTGGATTTCATACTAGAGTCATAGAATCTTACAGTGGAGTGTTTTCCGTTTATCGCTGCTTAAAAAGAGCTGACTAAATACTACTATTCAATAATCGGCGCCAATTAAGTGGCCATATTTATATAGATGTAGAGCCATATTGAGAGATAAGCCCATCTGGTGCTACACTTATCGGCGAGTACTTCTTTCATTTCAGTCCCTACTCTTTCTTTGTCTTACATCGTTGTCGTACCCTACCTGCGGTTGCAAACCTACCCTTTATGTTTGAGTGTGTCCTAACGGGAGCAAGCAAGCCGTTGCCATCACGATCGTACCAACCTTCTAATTACATGTGTTCCCGTAGCTTTGAAACTGGCATAGATATCTTTACCGATCGCAAGACCTAGATCGCTAGCCGAACTCCTCGTTACCAAGCCAACTAGAGGGAAGCCACAGTCAATCTCAAGGCTCACTAGCGGTCCTACCATCGTTAATTTGGCGATGAGCCCGTGTAGTATGTTTCTAGCACTGGTCATGTCTTTGGATAGCGAGAAGGTTATATCCTCAGGTCGAATCAGCACATATACATGATCACCCACCATATGATCAGATACTGCTTGGATATGACTACCATTAACATCTATTGTTAGTAGATCATCCTTCTGCTCGATTACTGTTCCTGGCAGCATGTTCTCAATGCCAACAAACTCTGCCACCTTTTGACTTTTTGGTGAACGGAAAATCTCGCTTGGGCTACCAACCTGCATCAGCTTTCCGTCTAGAAGCACTCCAATCCTAGTGGACAACTGCTGTCCCTGTACCATATCATGAGTGGCCATAACGACTGCCACCCTCTTCTCCCTAATTACGTCATATATAACTTGCTCCACTTTTAATGTGGAAATTGGATCGAGGTTGGCCGTCGGCTCATCTAGGAAAAGTATTTCCGGTTCGGTTACCAGTGCGCGAGCTATAGCCACGCGCTGCGTCTCACCACCAGAAAGCGTCTTGGCATACCTACTGCCGTAATCACTCATACCTACAAGTTCGAGGGCGTCATCAACCTTTCGCTTAATCAGATCACTCTTTTGGTGTCTCCATTTTAATCCACAAGCAACGTTGCTATAAACATTCATGCTGAATACTACTGGCTTCTGCTGTACGTAGGACATCCTGCGACGTGCTTCAAGCCGCGCATGCTTATTATGGGTGACATCAGCTTTCCCGAAATGTATTTCGCCCGAATTCGGAGGCTCTAGGAGATCGAGCATTCTGATAAGCGTTGTTTTGCCGGAACCAGTTGGGCCAATGATAGCAAAAGACTCACCTTTACGAATAGCTACGGTTATATTGCTGAGAACAGGACGTCCCTCATATTCCTTTGACAGTTTAGTAGCATTTAGTAAAATCATGCATCTTTCCTGTGTTGAATATGGTTTAGAACAATATTAATTATCAGCGCTAGGAGAATAAGTATTATACCCAGCGCTATAGATAACTCCAGTTCGCCTTTAGATGTTTCAAGTGAAATTGCCGTAGTGATTGTTCTAGTGAAGCCACGTATATTGCCGCCTACCATCAAAGATAAACCAACCTCTGATATGGCCCGCCCGAATCCCATAATCAATGCAGCAAGTATTGCGAAACGGGCTTCCCTTATGACCAACACCGTTGCCTGAAATCCGTTTGCTCCCAGAGACAATGCAGTTTCAGCTACAGACTTATCCACACCGCTCAGGGCTGAAATGGTGAGCCCAGTTATGATTGGTGATACTAGCAGTACCTGACCGATCACAATTGCGGTAGGAGTAAACATAATGCCTAGATAACCCAGCGGACCCGCTTGAGAAATAAATACAAAGACGAAAAGTCCAACTGCAACAGTAGGTATGCTGTAGAAGGTCTGAATGATGTTAATGAGTATTCTTTTACCACGGAAACGGTTGAAGTGTATTACGCTACCTAACGGTAAACATATTAGAGTGGAAATGCTGCAGGAGGTCGCGGCAAGTGCCAGCGACCTCCTGGCTATCTCCATTACTTCTTTATCTAGAGTAGTAATCAGTTCTAATGCTTCAAGAAATCCTTGCCAGAGTTCTGTCAATATATTAACTCCTGATAAAACTCTTACCGGAGCCTAGAAAAGTCTTGGTTTTTTGAATTACTACTCCGCTAGGCCATAGAACTTGGATGTTAAGTTATATAGGTTCAATATTTGGCTATTTGGCATACTCCGGCACTGGTATAGTATAGTCCTCGACCGGGGGACAACCTGGCAAATCACATTCAGCAATCGGAGAGAAAAGTGACCTTCCGTACTCCGCCTCCCCGTAAGTAGCAATTATGTTCTGAACTTCGGGGGAAATAAGCCAGTTAATGAACTGATTTGCTATATCAATTTTAGCTTGCGGATGTGTCTCTGGGTTGATAGCTATAGCCGCGTATACATTGAGGAATATCGAGTCTTTTTCAACGATTGGTTCTATGTTCAGACCACTCTTAAGGTCATATGCCAAAAAAGTCGAGATATCCGCCATAGTATACGCCTGCATTTCGTTAGCCATCAATAAGGTAGGCCCCATTCCCCTACCAGCTTCAACATACCATTCGCCTGAATTCCGTACAGTCTCGTAGTCGAAACCGGCTTCTTTCCAAATTAACTTCTCCTTGGCATGCGTGCCGGAATCATCACCTCTGGAAACAAACTTAATAGAATTGGGATCGTTTAGGCCTGCGTCATGAATCCTCTTGAATGCTTCGGCAGCCGTGGAACCTTTAATACCCGCGGGGTCACTACTTGGTCCGGCAATGAGGAAGAAATTAAAGCCGAAGTTTCTACGGTTTATACCATAACCCTCGGCCAAAAACTCATCTTCTCTTGCTCTATCATGCACAATGATAGCGTCAACATCTCCTCTTCTGCCGTATTCTAGTGCTATGCCAGTGCCTGCATAGACAATATCCATTTCTACATCTGCCAATTCCTCAAATATTGGCTCCAGATGATACCAGAGGCCTGTATCGTAAAGGCTAGTGGTAGTGGCTATCTTGAACCTTACCAAAGGGTCATGTAATGGGTACTCTGTTGCCGATGTGGGTGATTGCGCTGGCCCTTTGGCGGTACAGCCTAACAACAGGCTGATAATAATCAATAAGGCAAACAGTATATAGGTTGTTCTTTTCACGTTTTCTCCTTTATCAATAACTAGTGGGATAATGATGGCAGGGCCATTCGAGGAATGTAATCCTACACTACATCACAGAACCTCCTTTCCAAGCACGGGAGGCATAGACGTTTCCCTCTATACCCTATCGGCCAGTCTCCATAGTTCTGTAAACCTTAGGAGAACAGGCTCAGAAGTTTGCCATATTCACCCACAGAAAGCGGTTACTCCAGTCTGTGAGGTATCATATCCACCTACTTGGTCTACCAATTTTTTAAAATCTTCGCTGGTCACCAGCTCTAACAGAGGAGCAAGTAGCTTACTGCGATAGATGTCCTTCGGCATGACTAAGTCATATCTCTCTCTGAATAGGGGTAAGAAGTCAAGCCCGCAACTCCGCGCTGCTGCCTCAATGCCCAAGCCTACATCGGCTTCCCCTCGAGCGATAGCTGAGCTAATGGCTAAGTGCGTATCCAATTCTTGCCCGTAGCCCCTAATTTCAGATGTAGGAACCTCATTTTGTTTTAACTGGAGATCCAATAGGACTCTGGTGCCGGAGCCCCTTTGCCGATTGACGAAGACAACGTCTGGCCGCTGCAAATCAGCAAGCCCCTTGATGTTCTTCGGGTTTCCCGTAGGCAACATCAATCCCTGATTTCGATATGCCAGGTTTACCATTGCTATCTCTCGGCCAGGTAGTATTCGCTTTATATAGGGATAGTTGTATTCCCCTGTTTCTTCGTCTAGAAGGTGGATACCTGCCAAGTGAGCTCTTTCCTCTTGAAGAGCAATTAGCCCTCCCAAGCTACCGGCATGACTGACTTCAATTACGATCCCGTCATTACGCTGTCTCAAAAGATCCATAAGTAGATTCAAAGCCAAATCGTGGCTTCCAACTATGCGAATAACGTTACTACGTTGAGCTCTAGGACGTTTTTGCGTAAGTATTCCAGTTGGTTCCTTTTTTTCCTCACGCCACCGCTCCAGATGCAAGTGGAAGGTAGCCTCAATTTCTTCTGGACTATAACCCAGACTCAATACTTTGAGTAGGTCGCTGCCGACAACATCGGAGAGCCTTCTTTGGCGGATCATTCGCATTTTAGGATCGTCTGTGTCGGCCATCACGGTTGTACCACCGCCACGGCGTGACACGATTGCTTGTTCGTTTTCGAGAGCCATGTACGCTCTAACTACCGTGTTTTGATTTACTCCAAGCGATTTTGACAACTCTCTAATTGTAGGCAAATGATCGCCCGGCTTGAGCTGACCTGCAGCAATAATCTGTCTAACTCGGTCGGCTATTTGCTGATACAAAGGAAGCGCAGAATGTTGATCCAGCCGTATGTTCACCACGTTAAATTATTATACTATAAACAGTACAAATATAACAAGTTTGGCATAATGATAATAAAGGCTGGACTAAATATGCCTCTGACGTTGGAAAGGTTGAGGAGACTATGCGGGAACTCAAGGCGAAGATGTAGCGGATAAAAGCTACGTGATACTACCCTAACCAGAAATGTGGATCTTGCACGATAGCTTAGACAGTGTGACCCCTCACCACAAGAGTGGATTGAACATTCCTCGGTTTCGTTTAATGTGAACAAATCGTTTGCCTCCGTTGTTGCCACATGCACGCCGTTAGGGAAGGTGTTCGGTATTGTCACGATAAGCAGCGCTATCACAAGCTAGAGCTTGCCTAAGCTAGTGGGGTGAGTGTAAACTCGAGGCATGATTCACATAACGCGCACCATCGCGATTGACGAGAGCGAGATCCAAGAGTCCTTCATTCGCGCATCAGGACCGGGCGGGCAGAACGTCAATAAAGTCGCCACCGTTGTGCAGCTTCGCTTTGACGTGGTCAACTCACGCTCCCTCCCCGAGGAAGTTCGCAAACGTCTCATTTCACTAGCTGGTAACCGGATTACCGAAGATGGCATACTTGTCATCGACGCCCGACGGTTCCGTACCCAGGGACGGAACCGTGAAGATGCGACCGATCGGCTTGTGGAGCTGATCCGAATCGCAGCCCAAAGACCAAAAATCCGCCGCAAGACAAGGGCGACACTGGCATCAAAGATGCGTTGGTTAGAGAGCAAGCGTCGCGGCGCCGAGACCAAACGCGTACGGGGGCTTGTTCAGCCTTCCAATGAGTAATAAATGGCCTGGCCAAGCCCGGGGCTCAATTGAGTCAGCACCTTGCCAACAATCACTCATTTTGTTAAGCCTCGCATCATACACGATCTAGTGCACGTTCTAGGCAATTGACATAGCTATTATTCAGTTCTACAATGCGTGTGCCGTGTGAGGCAACGGATGAAAAGAGTAACGTTATCACTCCCATTGGTGGTTTTCCTTCTACTGACCATAGTCATGGTTCCACAAGCGCGTTCAGCGGTCGCACAAAACGGTGAAAACGAGGTATCTGTTTCTTTTACAACCCAGTACAATCTTCCACTCGACGGTGATAGCTTCAGCAATGAAGAAACCATCGGGCAGACAATCTGGCGTATACCCAATATTCTTAACGTCACCGATCAGTCTGGCGAACAGGTAAAAGGGCTACACGTTACACTTGAAAGTGACTTGGCGTTTGAATGGGTCAGTGACAAAAACCTGGTTACGGTGGGTCCGCCAGTCTACGAATGGCATTTTGGTGACCTTGAGGAAGAGCACAAGCACACGGGATGGGCGACCGACGTTTTGGTGGGTTTCTCGACTAAGTCCCCCATTAGATTCACGCCTGGCCTCGATGTGTCGCGCTCTTTTGACAAAACAGTGTTTACGGAGCCAGACACCCAGACTGTAACGGTTACCGTGACACCACGTGCGGAAAGGATAGAAAGCGTAGAAATATTCGTCCACGCCCGGGATGATGAACTGGTAGATTCGGATATCATTTCACATTCTGCCGGGGGTCAGGCCCATATAACTGCCGACAGAAATTACTCTGAAGTAGGAGAGCCCGGCGTTGGAATACCAGTAGAAGTGGACGAACCTGCTAGCATATCCGTGACAATTGAAGTGACACCGAAGGTGCCTGAGCTTGAGTTTAAACCTCATGTAGGTATCAAGCCAAATTGGCAGCAAAGCGAGCCCGATTCTGGGACATCTCTCGGTAGCAGTATTTCATACACGAATGAGGCCGGAATATGGACGGTGAGTGCGGAGGGTGACTACCGCTGGAACTGGGGCGCCCCAAAAGAACCCGGTTATAATATAGATTTCCATCCGTGGGGAAACGCAGCCCCAATCCTTATGGCTGGTAGTGTAACCCCGTCATCAGGTGATTCTGCCATGCCCTTTTCCTTCAGAGTGGCCTACATAGACAAAAACAGAGACTATGGGGGAGGTGCCTTTGACCCTTCCTGTGTCCGGATTTATATAGACGAGACTGCTTATGACATGGGCTATGTAGGAGGGGACTATTCAGAAGGTGCCACGTTCAACTATACAACTAGGTTGAACCCTGGTCATCATAGTTACTACTTTGAAGCAAGTGATGGCTTTTTGACGGCGAGACTTCCCGAACACGGCACACTTTCAGTAGAGGTAAAGAGTTCTAGATTCCCAATTTGGGTTATCGTTATATTGGCGTTGGGTTTAGGCCTGGGTATATTCTTTTTTATTAGGAGACGGAGAAGAAGAACAGCCTAGTCTTCTCTTAGTTTAGTTGCTCAACAATATAGCGTACTGTTCCATTCAAAAACCTTAGAGATAAAAGGGGATTTAATACTTAGATGCTCCTATCTCCTCCATCTTGCCGGTAACTGTAAAGACGACACGTTCGCAGATGTTGGTTACCCGGTCGGCACTACGTTCCAGGTTGTGAGCTACCCAGATGAGCCGGGTGGCCCTGGTAATGGTTCTGGGGTCCTCTGCCATAAAGGTAAGTAGTTCCCTAAAGACCTGGGTATACAGGTTATCCACCTCGTCATCTTCGGAAGCAATCTGGCGTGCCGTATCAGCGTCGCGATTGATAAAGGCATCCAGACTCTGTCGCAGCATCTTTACAGTCTTTTCGGCCATACGCGGGATATCAATCAGCGGCTTAAGGGGCGGTTCGTCTCCTATCATTAAGACAATCTTGGCAACACCCTCACCGTGGTCGCCGATTCGCTCAAGTTCCATAATGATACTGAGCACGGCGACAATAATGCGCAGATCACCGGCCATTGGTTGCTGGGTCGCGATAAGACTGACACAATTCTCTTCGATCTCAAATCGCTTGCCATTTATCTTTTGGTCGTCCCTAATAATCTGCTGAGCTAGGCCCAAATCTCGGTTTTTAAGCGCGTCAATAGACCGCTCAATGGCCTTCTCCACCATGCTCCCCATGGCTATAACGTCATCTTGGATTGCCCTAAGTTTTTTGTGAAAAGTCGCTCTTGTTTCCATCATTAAGACCTCCCTGGTTTCTAGCCAAACCGTCCCGTAATGTAGTCCTCGGTACGTTTATCTTTAGGATTGGTAAATATTCGTGATGTAGGGCCATACTCCACCAGCACTCCGGCTCTATCCTCTGCCATCATGAGAAAAGCAGCCATATCTGAAACACGGGCTGCCTGCTGCATGTTATGGGTGACGATGACCACAGTGTAGTCTTCAACCAGAGCCCTCATCAAGTCCTCAATTTTAAGAGTCGCCACCGGATCGAGAGCACTGCAGGGTTCGTCCATCAGAATCACCTCGGGTTCTACCGCCAGCACTCGGGCAATGCATAACCTTTGCTGCTGTCCTCCAGAAAGAGCTAGAGCGGAATCAGCTAATTTGTCCTTCACCTCCTCCCACAGCGCTGCCTGGTGTAGGCTTCTTTCGACGACTTCCTCAAGCTCACCCCGGTTCTTCATACCGTGCCGGCGGGGACCAAAAGCCACGTTTTCAAATACCGACATCGGGAAAGGATTAGGTTTCTGGAACACCATGCCTATCCTTTTCCTGAGATCGACAACGTTAACAGACTCCTCATATATCGGGATACCATCAAGCTCAATATGCCCTTCAACTCTGGCGTTGGTTATAAGATCATTCATCCGGTTAAAAATGCGCAGGAAAGATGACTTGCCACAACCGGAGGGACCGATGATAGCCGTAATCGTCTTTTCCGGTACCTCTAAGGTTATATCCCTTAATGCCTGGAAGGAACCATAGTAAAGGTTTAATTGTTCCGTTTTTAGTTTTACTTGGTTGTGCTGACTCATCTCTCTCTCATTTGATACTGCGAAGTTTACACTCATGAGCTGTGCCTCCGTCGACTCGTTCTTGATCTGATAACGGCAGCGGCGATGTTGAAGGCTAGAACCACTCCTAATAGAACCAGGGCAACACCCCACATGGTACCCTTGGGCATACCGGGGACGTGAGCTGCCACAGTGTAAAGGTGATACGGTAAGGCCATAAACCGGTCAAATGGTGACTGCGGTAGGCCGGGAAGCAGGAAGGCAGCCCCCACTACCAGTATCGGTGCCGTCTCTCCCGCCGCCCGGGAGGTTGCTAGGATAGACCCGGTAATAATTCCCGACCAGGCCTGAGGAAGTACCACATGTCTGATCGTCTGCCACTTGGTAGCCCCGATAGCTAGACTACCCTCCCTGTACTCACGGGGTACCGCCAGCATTGCTTCTCTAGAAGTTGTAACAATCATTGCCAAAGCTTGAGAGGCTAGGGTAAGGCTGGCGGACATTAGCGACATACCAAATCGAAATGTCAGTACAAATAGCCCTAGTCCGAAAAGCCCATAGACGACACTGGGTACACCAGCTAGATTGAGGATGGCTAGATTGATAATTCGGGTTAGCCGGTTGTCTCTGGCATACTCGGCTAGGTAGATACCAGCCGATACGCCTATTGGTAGCGAGAATAAAACCGTACCTAGCATAAGCAAAAAGGTGCCTACCAGAGCCGGGAATATACCACCGGCCTTGCCTGCCTCTGTTGGCGACTGAGTAAGGAAAGCCCAGTCAACTGCCCCCGCTCCGTTAGTAATTATGTAGATGATGATAAACGAGACGGCCACTATGACCACGATAGTAGCTAGGCCAAGCAATCCAAAGGCAGTGCGCTGTGACAATTGACGTGATGGCTGTGGACTATTCATATACACGCTACCTCGCAAATTTTCGTTTTTGACGTTCAAGGACTCTGCTAGCAATAAGGTTAACCCCTAGTGTTATGACGAACAAGACCAGCCCGATGGCAAATAGTGCCTGGTACTGCAGCCCGCCACGGACGGCATTGCCAATTCCAGAGGCTATGGCTGCCGTCATTGGCATCATCGGCTCGACTGGCGAATGAGGCACTGCCAAAGCACCGCCAGCTACCATGAGAACAGTCATTGTCTCACCAATGGCACGGCCTACACCCAGCATCACGGCTGCGGTAATGCCAGATAAGGCGGCAGGGATAGATACGTGTCTTATCGTTTCCCATCTAGTTGCGCCGAGGGCATAAGATGCCTGTTTAAAATCGTCGGGGACAGCGCGAAGAGCATCTTCAGAAACACTGATAATAATGGGTAAGCTCATCATGGACAGCATTATTGCTGCGGTAAATCCAGTAAGGCCAGTATTAAGGTTAAAGGTACTCTGTACCAGAGGTGACAGGAGTATAAGCCCGATGAACCCCATGACCACTGAGGGAATCCCGGACAGTAGCTCAACAAGGGGTTTCACTATCTCTCTTATCCTCGGCGAGGCCACTTCGGCAAGGTACGCGGCACAGCCGATTCCAATCGGTA